>JAHDQE010000055.1 GCA_018433975.1 Ornatilinea sp.
ATTTTAATGCTTCTTTTAATTCATAATAAGAAACCACGATATTCTCACCGGGATTTCCAATGACATAGCTGTTAATATTCAAAATATCATCGACAATCTTTGGATTTAAGGCGTTGAAATTATGGGAATTGCCCACATAAATGATATCCAGAGAATTTGGCGGAAGCTTATAATAGTTATCCCAACGGACAGTGGCCTGGTTTCCTTGAAGTGTATTCAATACACCAAAAATAATGCAAAAAATTAGGATGAAAGAAATAAATCGGGTCCACTTCATTTTTAATCGACTCCTGAAAAACCGAACAAAGCATCTGCATGTTTGGCAAATAAAAAAATATCAGTTCCAATCAAGATCATAATTTTTCTGTCAGTATTTTCCATTTTGGATATGACTATATACTTGAGCCGCTTTTGAAAAATTATCGAAAATAAAGGTGATCGTCACTAAAAAAGGATAATACCTCTATTTCTTAATATCGCTGGTGAACAACCCTTCTATGCAAAATTATTTTCGAGTTTCCATGTTTTAACACGGATTTGATATTCTCTAGGGACTTATGCTTGTGGTTTGTAAAAATATTTCCAACGATCTGTAACTAATAAAGAAAGGCAGAGCAAATCTGATGAAACGGTACCATTTCATAGTCGTTAGAACTGGAAATATATAAAGTCTTCAGGTAAGTAGGTTGTGTAAAACCCAAAGATGATGATGGAAAAAATCAGGGCCAGATAAACCAACCACCGGAATACAAGTGGCTGCTGGTTGAGTTCATTAATCAAATTGTGTTTGCGTTGTAGGATCTCAATTCCAAAAAAGAGCACCAGTGCGTGAATGGCAACTCCTATCTCCAAACTATTGAGCCCCAGTTTTGTAAAATCCCAACTGTCCATTCCTGTTACACCGTTCATCGTTACTATGGAACGGACAGTACTAAGTGCGTCCTGGATCGAATTTGCTCTGAAGAAGACCCAGGCAAAGGCTACCAAAACAAAAGTCAACAATACTTGAAAAAGCTTATGAGAGAAAGATTTTCGATCAATATTCAGCTTCTTGATCCACCGGTTGCGTAGCTTCTTTGTGGCAGCTTCAAACACCTGATAGAGTCCATGCAGTGCACCCCACACAATGAAGGTCCAATTAGCCCCATGCCAGATACCGCTGACCAGGAAAACAATCAGGATGTTGCGATATTGGTAAAGTTTGGAACGCTTGCGGCGAGTCGCGAAATTCAGAGGGATAAAGATGTAATCTCTTAACCAATCTGTCAGAGAGATATGCCATCGCCGCCAGAACTCTGTGACGGATTTTGCGAAATAGGGGCGGTCGAAGTTTTCGACCAGATCAATGCCCAGAATTCGGGCGGTGCCGATAGCAATATCACAATATGCAGAAAAGTCAACGTAGACCTGGAAACTGTAAAACACTACAGCCAGGGCCGCTTGTGGTGCAAAGAAAGAAGTCGGCTCGGAAAAATAAGTGTTGACCACTACTGCGAGCCGGTCTGCGATGACCAGTTTCTTGAATAATCCCCATCCAATCCGCACCAGGCTGTCCACGAACTTCTGATACTCAAAAGGGTTGGGTTCATAAAACTGGGGCAAGAGGTGTCCGGCACGCTCGATAGGACCGCTTACCAACTTGGGAAAGAAAGAAACATATAGTGCGTACCTGCCAAAGTTTTTTTCAGACGACACCACGCCATTATAAACATCCAGAATATAACTGATGGTCTGGAAAGTGTAAAAAGAGATGCCGAGCGGTAAAAGGATGTCCATACCGCGGAAGCTCCAATCGAAGCCGGTGACAGCCAGCACGTCGGAAACTGTGGTGAAGAAGAAGTTTAAATACTTAAAAACGAACAGCAGCGCGGTATTGGCGATGATCCCCAGCAGCATGAAACGTTTTTTAATGGTACGATCTTGTGCTTTGTCAATCCAAAGTCCGGCAAAATATGAAACGGCGGTGGAGGTCAATAGCAGTAAGCCGAATTGAACATCGGCGCTGATGCAGAAAACATAACTGGCGACCAGTAGCCCGATCCAGCGGTGTTTCTTAGGCAGTATATAATTGATGATAACAACTAGGATAAAGAAAAAATAAAATGTGTAGGAACTGAAGCTCATTCCGTTGAGAAACCTCCCTGATTGAGATTGCAATAAAGCGATTATATCATTGACAATCGGTTAAATCTTGTAGCGGTTTTCCACAACCTTACTCCCTGCGAAGGGTTAAACCTGTTAAAATGAAGGCGATAAGGAGCCGGGCATGAAGAACAGATTTCACCTGATCAAACCCTCCACGCGGGCTATGCTGCGGGAGGGGCGGAAGACGAAAGATTATTCCTGGTTTGACCAGTTGCATGGATATGTTTATATGCGCTGGCCCTATCTTTATATCTCAATGGGTAAAGGGGACCATCCCCTGGCCAAACGGCTGGCTCCGGTCGTTAACTGGCTGGCGCGAATGGTCGAAGCGAGAAGCGGGCCGGTGGAAGCGGGAGCGCGGCGCCCGACCATGGCGGATGGTTATCACGGCAAGGTTGTGCCGCTGGCGGCAGCGCGGGAACTGGTAAATATCCAGGAAAATGTGAATCTGGAAAATCTGGAGCATATCATTCCTTTTGACCGGGCGCGGGATATTATCCTGCAAAACCCGGATCATATTGTGGTGATTGATTGCCCGTGCCGGAAGGGGATGGAGAATCCCTGCCTGCCGATGGATGTTTGTCTGATTGTGGGCGAGCCCTTCGCCAATTTTACGCTGGAACACCATCCGGAATCTTCGCGCAGAATCACTCCGCAGGAAGCGGAGCAAATCTTGCAGGAGGAAGATGAACGCGGACACGTGCATCACGCCTTCTTCAAGGATGCCGTCATGGGGCGATTCTATGCGATCTGCAACTGCTGCTCGTGCTGCTGTGGGGCAATGAAGGCGCACCGCAACGGGATTCCCATGTTGATCTCTTCGGGATACGTGTGTGAAGTGGATGAAGAGGCCTGCGCGGGTTGCGGAGAATGCGAGGCTGCTTGCCAGTTTGAAGCTATTACGGTGAACGGTTCTGCCGGGATTGATCCGGAGAAGTGTATGGGTTGTGGGGTGTGCGTGAATCTTTGCACGCAGAATGCGCTGTTCCTTTCGCGAGATGAAAGCCGTCCGGAACCCCTTGAGATTCAGAAACTGCTTGACAGTGCTGTGCAGACTTATTGAAAATGTAAAAGGAGAGCTGACAATGGTATTACCCGATGGAGTATTTCGTTTTATGTTTGTTGCCAAAGATTATGATGCTTCGGTAGCTTTCTACCGGGACGGATTGGGCCTCCCGGTTGACCATGATTGGAATTTTGGACCTGAAGACCGGGGAACCGTTTTTCAAGCCGGATTGGGGAGCGTTGAAGTGCTGGGCGGACTGCCCGGACTGGCTTATACTGCTCCGCAAGGGCCCTGGATGTCCATTCAGGTGGCGGACCCGGATGCTTTTTACCAGCTCGCGCTGGAGCGCGGACTGAAGGTTGTTCTGGAGCCGACGACTTTTCCCTGGGGCCAGCGTATGTTGAGGGTGCAGGATCCCGACGGAATTGTGATCTGGCTGTTTTCCCCCGTTAAAGCAGAATAATTTCATAAAGGGATTTTTTTGAGCCGGGATGCGGTTTCGCATCCCGGCTTTTCTTATAGGATAGGGGGTCCAAAAAAGTTTTTTAGAAGCGATTTTCCAAAAGATGTTCTTGACATTGCCTGTTCAATATGCTAAAGTATTTTATATCAATTGTTATCGATAACGGTATCGTTAACGGTAACGATAACAAATTAATGGCTGCGGTGGGGTTTTGTTAACGCCTATGAATCATAAAGTAACCTTAAAGGATGTTGCTAAAGAGGCTGGTGTCTCGACCCAAACGGTTTCCAGGGTAATTAATAATCATCCCGATGTATCTGAAGCCACGCGGCAGAGAATCAAAGCCATTGTTTCAAAATTAGGGTATTCCCCCAATATTATTGCGAGAAGTTTAATACAGGGTAAGACACATACTTTAGGGATCGTGGGCTTTGGTTTGGAATATTATGGTTCCAGCAGCCTTCTGATGGGGATCGAAAGTAAAGCCAGTGAATTGGGGTATTCTGTTCTTTTAACGTTGTTGAATGAACTGGATGATCCAAGGATGGATCAAATTTTGAACCATCTTGTTTCGCAGCAGGTGGACGGGTTGATCTGGACTGTCCCGGCACGGAAAAATGAGGAAGATATTCTTTCTGAGAAGATCAGGAACACTTCTTTTCCGGTCATCATTTTGAACAAAGACGCTGCTCCGGGGGATAATCTGGTTAACCTGGATAATCGCTATGGCGGGAGATTGGCAACACAGCATCTGCTGGATCAGGGGTATCAAAAAATTGGCATTATCACCGGTCCTCCCACGTGGTGGGAATCAGAGGAACGTGTTGAAGGCTGGAAAGAGACTTTAGGTCTGGCTCAAAATGATCCGGGAACGGAACGTTTGATGGTACATGGCAGCTGGACTTCTCAGAGTGGTGAGGAGGCGTTGAACGAGCTGCTGGCTAAATCACCGGATATCGATGCTGTGTTTGTTTGTAATGACCAGATGAGTCTGGGCGCTTATCGTGCAGCGCATAAATTAGGTAAGCGTATTCCAGAAGATTTAGGCCTGGTGGGATTTGATGATATTCAGGAAGCGGGATATTTCTCGCCGCCGCTGACCACGGTGCACCAGAACCGCCGGGATTTAGGCGCGCTGGCCGTGACCCGTGTCATGGAACTCATCAGGGACCCTAAAAAGAACAAGCTGCCGGATCAAAATGTCTCATGGATTATCCCGTCGCTGGTTGTTCGTGAGAGCTCAATCAGACAAAAAAAGGAAAAAAATTCAATATCGTGACTCCATTGGGTTGGTAAATGAAATTGAAATTATCGATTTTATATAAGCGGATGATATTTGCAGGTATAAGCAAATGATCCGGATTGATACCCTAAAAGGAGGAAGAAGGAAGAAAAAATATCCAGATGGTTTTACAAAACGAGACACATTCAATATTCACTATTCAAGGAGAAGGAAATGAATAAAAAGTTGTGGTTTGTCCTGAGTTCCATGCTGGTACTTGTTATGCTGCTCTCGGCTTGCAGCCCCGCTGCTCCTACTGCCGCTCCCGCTGCTGAAGAAGCTGCCCCTGCTGCCGAAGAAGCTGCTCCCGCTGCCGAAGAAGCTGCTCCCGCTGCCGAAGAAGCTGCCCCTGCTGCTGAAGAAGCTGCTCTGCCGAAAATTGGTTTCACAATCTACAAATACGATGACAACTTCATGTCTTTCGTTCGCCGCGCTATTGAGACCAATGCCGAAGGTAAAGCTGAGATCCTGATGAACGACTCTCAGAACGACCAGGCCAAGCAGAATGAGCAGGTGGATACCATGATTTCCAAGGGCGTTCAATCTCTGGCGATCAACCTGGTTAATCCTCAAGGTGCTTCAGCGATCATTAAGAAAGCAGAAGAAGAAGGTCTGCCGGTTGTGTTCTTCAACAAAGAACCCAGTGCAGAAGATATGGCCAGCTACGATAAGTGCTGGTATGTTGGCACCAACTCTGCCGAATCCGGAATTATGCAAGGCCAGATCATTGTGGACACCTGGAAAGCCAATCCTGACTGGGACAAAAACGGTGATGGTGTAATGCAGTACGTTCTCCTCAAAGGCGAGCCCGGACATCCCGATGCGGAAGCCCGCACAAAATATGCCGTTGAAACCGTTGTGGAAGCGGGTATTCCCGTTGAAGAACTGGAACTCCAGACCGGTATGTGGGACAGCGTTAAAGGCAAGGAACTGATGGATGCCTGGTTGGCCAAACACGGTGATGCAATTGAATATGTGATTGCCAACAACGATGCTATGGCATTGGGCGCAATCGCTTCACTGCAGGCTGAAGGTTACTTCACCGGCGATAAATTCATGCCGGTCGTTGGCGTGGACGCTATTCCTGACGCACTTGTACAGATCAAAGAAGGCACACTGGTAGGCAGCGTTCTCAACGATGCAGCTAATCAGGGTAAAGCCACCGTAGATCTGGCGCTGAACGTTGCTCTGGGCAAAGATCCTCTGGATGGCACCGACTGGACGCTTGACGAAGTCAAAGCAGTTCGTGTTCCTTACCTGGGAATCACTCTTGACAACATTGCAGTTGCCGAAGAAAGTTACAAATAGTATATAATTATTCAGGTAGAGACGTACGATCCGGTGCGTCTCTACCTGATGAGTCTCATTTGCCTTATAAGGAGGATTTAAGGAACAAACATGAGTGATTCAACCGTAACCCACTTATTGGAAATGAAGAACATCTCAAAATCCTTCCCTGGCGTAAAAGCTCTTGACCATGTTCAATTGAATATCAACAACGGAAGCGTTCATGCACTTGTGGGGGAAAACGGCGCCGGAAAATCCACTTTGATGAAATGCCTTTTTGGCATTTATAAAAAAGATGAGGGCGAAATCTTCCTGGAGGGCGTCCCGGTTGAGTTTTCCTCTGCTAAAAAAGCGCTGGATCATGGCGTTTCTATGGTCCATCAGGAATTGAATCAGGTCCGTCAGACCCGGATCATGGATAATATCTGGCTGGGTCGTTTTCCCATGAAAGGGCTGTTCATTGATGAAGATAAAATGTATCAGGACACTTTGGATATTTTCAAAGAGCTTGATATTGATCTTGATCCCCGCTTGAAAGTGGACAACCTCTCGGTTTCAGAAAGCCAAATGGTCGAAATCGCGAAGGCGGTATCTTACAATTCCAAAATCATTGTGATGGATGAACCGACTTCTTCTTTGACCGAAAATGAAGTGAATCACCTTTTCAGGATTATCCGGGCACTGCGTGACCGGGGAGCTGGAATCATTTATATTTCTCATAAAATGGAAGAAATCCTGAAGATTGCTGATGAAGTTACCGTCATGCGGGATGGTCAATGGATCGCGACCAAAGAGGCGAAAAACATCACCATTGAAGAAATCATCAAATTAATGGTGGGGCGTGACCTGACGAACCGTTTTCCGGAAAAGACCAACGTGCCTTCGGATGTAATTCTGGAAGTTCAAAGTTTCACTGCTGAAGACCCCAAATCGATTAAAGATGTGTCGTTTGATCTTCGGAAAGGGGAAATTCTGGGTATCGCAGGCTTGGTCGGATCCAAACGGACGGAGCTGGTGGAAGCGATGTTCGGTATATCCCGGCTGGCATCGGGTACGCTGAAACTGAGTGATGGTGTAGAGATCACAAATTCGAATCCTCAAAAGGCAATTCAAAACGGCTTCGCTCTGGTTACGGAAGAACGACGGGCCACCGGGATCTTCAATGTCGCGGATATCCGGTTCAACTGCACCATTGCCAATCTTGATAAATATATTACAAAACTCAAACTGCTCAATGACAGTGCCAGAACAGCAGATACGGAATGGGCTATTGAAAGCCTTCAGGTAAAAACGCCTTCACAAAAGACACGCATTGAATCGCTTTCGGGCGGTAACCAGCAGAAGGTGATCCTGGGGCGGTGGCTTCTCACCGAACCGGATATCCTTTTGATGGATGAGCCCACCCGGGGAATTGACGTTGGCGCAAAATATGAAATCTATCAGCTGATGCTGGATTTAGCCAATAAAGGTAAAGCCGTTATCATGGTTTCTTCTGAAATGCCGGAACTGTTAGGTATAACGGATCGCATCCTGGTAATGAGTAATGGCAGATTGGCAGGTATTGTAGAAACCCGCTCCACAACACAAGAAGAGATCCTTACTCTCGCTGCAAAATATATTTAAGGAAGGTTGAAGAATGGAAAAAGTCCAAAAAGTGACCCGTCTTCCCAGTGGAAAACAGATTGTTGATTTCATTGTGAATAATGCGATTATCTTTGTTCTCTTGATTCTGCTGATCGTCATTGTCATCGCTGAACCTTCATTTATCTCGATCCGAAACTTCAGGAACATCCTTTCGCAGGCATCAACCCGGCTTATCTTTGCACTGGGCGTGGGCGGTATCATTATTGCGAAAGGGACGGATCTTTCGCTAGGGCGTCAGGTTGGCCTGGCGGCGGTCATCTCGGCCTCTTTGCTTCAGGCTCCGGATTATGCCTATCGCATGTATCCTAACCTTGCAGAGCTGCCCATTATTGCACCGATTTTGCTGGTTATGCTGATCACGGCGGTCTTCAGCGCCATTAATGGGTTTGTGATTGCCCGCTTGAAGGTGGACCCATTTGTCGCGACGCTGGCGATGATGGTCATTGTGTATGGCGTAAACTCGATTTACTTTGACCGCCCGCCATACGGTGCTCAACCGATCGGCGGCCTCAGTGATAAGTTCGCGGAATTTGCGCAGGGTTCTATCAACATTGGGAATTTTGCAATCCCTTATTTGATTATTTACGCTACACTCATCACCGGTTTGATCTGGGTGTTGTGGAACAAGACCCGGTTTGGCAAGAATATGTATGCCATTGGCGGAAACATTGAGGCGGCGACCGTCTCCGGTGTAAATGTTTTCAAATATTTGATGATGGTTTACATCCTGGCGGGTTTGCTGTATGGACTGGGCGGCTCTTTGGAAGCGGCCCGGATTGGCAGCGCCACCAATAACACCGGCAATGGGTATGAGTTGGACGCGATTGCGGCCTGTATTGTGGGTGGTTTGTCCTTCAACGGTGGTATTGGTTCTGTCGGCGGGATTATTTTCGGAACCCTGATCTTTCAGGTGATTGCTTATGGCCTTTCCTTCATCGGGATCAATCCCTATTTGCAGTACATTATCAAAGGCCTGATTATTGTCATCGCGGTGGGCATCGACTCCAGTAAATATCGCAAAAAGTAATTCGCACCATTTTCCTGTTTCTAATCATATCAAGGGACTGCTCATAAAAGGCAGTCCCTTGTTTTATGCACCGTGAAGGATGAGAACGGTTTTTGTGGGCCGGCAGAATACAGATTTATTTCACCGGTTTTATTCCTCAATTTCCGGGTCTGAAAGTAATCCTGCAAGTGTGCCGTGGGTTATTCCGTTTTCATTGTCCATCGTATCGATGATATTGAACATGCCTCACGTCATGAATTCTGCTACAATGATCTTTGTAAACAGCACGGTCGTACATGCTGCGTTTGAGCAGGTCGATATTTTACAATACAAAAAATCATTTAAGGAGTATATGATGCAAAGCAAAGACCCATCAAAATTATTGATCCTGTGGACCACTGCAGAAAAAGAGACTGCTCTCCATATGGTGTTTTTATATGGTATCAACAGTAAGAAGAAGAACTGGTGGGATGAAGTGACTCTGCTGGTCTGGGGGGCTGCCACGCATCTGGCTGCAGAAGATGCAGACGTGCAGGCTCAAATTGCCACCGCGCTGGAGTATGGCGTCCGCGTGATTGGCTGTAAGCGGTGTGCTGAAAATCTTGAAGTTGTTGAAACATTGGAAAAGCTTGGTGTTGAGTTATTCTACACGGGAGAGTATCTGACAGAATGGATCCAATCCGGTAATAAAATGCTGACAATCTAATTATCGCGGCAGTCGAAGCGGCATTTTTCACCCGATAGAATTAAAAGTGAGGTGAACTATGGGCGAACAGAAAGTACGGACGGAGGAATTCCAGGTTCGCGGAGATGAGATCATCGCGAAAATCAAGGAATTGATCCGGGAAGGGAACATCCGGCGGGTGATCCTCAAGAATGAAGACGGCCGCACTCTGATTGATGTACCGCTGACGGTGGGTGTGATGGGCGTTATCGTCGCTCCCCAACTGGCAGCCATTGGGGTGGTCGCAGCATTATTGAGCCACGGAACAATTCTGGTAGAAAAAGTCGTGGAAGAAGACTGATCCCGGTCTTGCCTTTCAACAGAATTCAGATCAACACAGAACCAGTCTGCGCGGCCCGGTTTTTATGCCGGGCCGCGCGGGGAGTATAATCAACTCACTATCTCATAAACGATATATGGTTTTTATCTATGAAATCTTTGTCTTTTGTTTTGCGGTTTGCCAAAAGATACACTGCTTCACTGGTACTGGCGATCATCAGCATGGTACTGCTGGTAGGGGTGCAGTTGTTGATCCCTTGGATCATCCGGCAGCTGGTCAGCACCCTCACCGATACCGCGTTCTCCAAAGAATCACTGGATTTTATCACCCGGCTGACTCTGATCGCGTTTGGGGTATATCTGGCACGGGGCGCGTTGCAGTTCATGCGTTCTTATACGGCCCATATTGCCGGATGGGGTGTGGTTTCGGATGTGCGCAAATATCTCTACAACCATCTGCAGCGCCTCAGTCTACGCTTCTACGAGGATAAACAAACCGGCCAGATGATGTCCAGAGTGGTCAATGATACCGACCTGTTTGAGCAGTTGATCGCCCATGCAGTCCCGGACGTGGTGGTGAATGTGCTGACATTCGTTGCGGTGAGCGCAGTATTGTTCAGCATGAACTGGGAGCTGACCCTGTTATCCATGCTCCCGATTCCATTGGTTATTCTCTCGCTGCGGATGTATGCCAAACGCGTTCGCCCGGCATTTGTCTTCCGCCAGAAGGAACTGGGGGAGTTGAACGCGATCCTCAATGACAATATCTCCGGCATCCGCGAGATCAAAGCTTTCAGCCGCGAGGAGGATGTCCTGGAGCGGGTCGGGGAAAACATCGACCATTACCGCTTTTCGCTGCTCAGCGCGCTGCGCCTGATGGCGATCTTTCATCCTACCGTGGAGTTTACCTCCTCGTTGGGAATGCTGGTGGTAATTTTCTTCGGCGGACGGCTGGCTTTTCAGGGCAGTCTTCCGGTCGCGGATCTGGTGGCTTTCTTCTTGTATCTGGACCTGTTCTACCAGCCGGTCCGCAACCTGAGCACAGCCTGGGAAGCCGTTCAAAACTCCCTGGCCGGGGCAGACCGGGTGGCCGAACTGCTCCTGGAAGAGCCCGAACCTCTGGATGTTCCGGGCGCGATCCGGTTGGAGGAAAAGGCGCGTGGAGAAATCCGGTTTGAAGATGTAAGTTTCCGGTTCAATGAACGCGAGGCCGTCTTGCAGGATATCAATCTGGATATTCCGGCGCACAGTATGGTCGCGCTGGTGGGACCGACCGGCGTGGGAAAATCGACCATGGTCAGCCTGATTCCCCGCTTTCGGGATGTGACCGGCGGGCGGATCACACTGGATGGACACGATATCCGGGATATCCGGCTGGACAATCTGCGCCAGCAGATCAGCATTGTTCTTCAGGATGTGTTTCTGTTCCATGGTACGGTGCGGGAAAATATTGTGTTCGGCCGGCCGGATGCCAGTGAAGCAGAGACTATCGCAGCAGCCCGGGCCGCAAACGCGCATGAATTCATCACACGGCTGCCGGATGGCTATGATACGATGATCGGCGAACGCGGTGTGCGGCTCTCGGGCGGGCAAAAACAGCGTCTTTCAATTGCCCGCGCGGTGCTTAAAGATACTCCGATCCTCATTCTGGATGAGGCGACTTCTGCCGTGGATACGGAAACCGAACTGCTGATCCAACAGGCCCTGGACCGGTTGATGGTGGGACGCACCACCATTATTATTGCCCACCGCCTTTCGACAATCCGCAACGCGGATAAGATCGTGGTGCTGGAGGACAACGGAATTGCGGAAATGGGCACGCATGAGGAACTGCTGGAGGTCGGAGGAATATACCAGCGCCTGGTGACCGTGCAGCAGCGTCTGGAGCCGCTGGTCTCTCCGGCAAGTCAAACCGCATTGAACGGATAATAAGGAGCTGGCATGAAAATCCTGACGCTGATGAGCAGCTTTCGCAAACACGGCAACACGGCCCATGTGGTGGAATTGTTTCACCAGGAGTTGAAGTCTTTAGGCGAGCAGAATGGCGAACCCGTTGAGATTGAAATGCTTCAGGTAGGCCACATGGATCTGGGGTTGTGCCGCGGCTGCCGGGCCTGCTTTGATCTCGGAGAGGAGAAATGTCCCCTCCAAGATGAACTCCTTGCTGTTAAGGATAAAATTCTGGCCGCGGACGGCATCCTGGCCGCCAGCCCGCTATATGTGGACGATGTCAACGGCATCATGAAGAATCTGATCGACCGTCTGGCGCATGTCTGCCACCGCCCGCAGTTTGCCGGGAAGACCGTTTACCTGCTGGCAACCAGCGGAGGAAGCCCTGCCGGGCATACCCTGCGCACATTGAGCACTGCCTGGCTGACCTGGGGCGCGCATTTAGCCGGGTCGGCAAGCTTTATGACTGGCGCGAAAATGCCGCCTGACGAGATTTCCGAACGCTATCAGGAGAAAATTGCCAGAAGCGCGGGGAAGTTTTTCCGGGCTGTGAATCAGGAACGTTACAAGAATCCTTCCTTTATCAATCTGGTGGTTTTTCGCACCCAACAGCGGGCCTGGTCGAACGCGCCGCAGGACAGTCTGGATTATCAATATTGGAAGAAACAGGGCTGGACCGATGCGCAGTGCAGTTACTACATCCCTCACCAGGCCGGTATCCTGAAAACAGGGCCGGCAAAAGGCGTGGGGTGGTTCCTTTCACTCTTTATGGGATGAAAGCCCTATACAGATTAAATAACAACCTCCGAAGTCATTTTGCTTCGGAGGTTGTTGTATTCTGGTTGGGCGTACAGCGGTTACTGCCGGGTACCTGTACAGCTCCAGGTGACGGCCGAGCCGTCCGAATCGGTATAATCTCCCGTCATGGTGAAACCGCCGGCGTTGAACGTCAGGTTTGTATTGGAACTGGCGTACGCATTGGGCCCAATTTTAGAAAAGGCCTCGCCGGATTCCGTCAGACCGTTGGCCGTGAAAATGAAGTTGTACGTACTACCGGTAACGGTGGACGACTCCCCGTTGGAGTAAGAACAGCTCTCGGTGTAGGTATGTGCACCCTGGTTAGCCTGCTCTTCCGGGGTCAGGCTGCTGGTTGGGGTTTGCTGGTTCTGATCGCAGCGCCCTTTTGAAGGTGAGCTGGAAGGGGCGGAAAGGGTGAACACCACCGCGTTGTTGACGTCCGTGCTGTGGTTCTGGATAACGGTGAACTGGGATGAGGAAGCGTGCTGGTAATCGGTGTAGCCGTCGCCGTCCGCGTCCTTGCCCAGGTCCCAATCGTAGCAGAACACGTACCGTCCCAGGGGCAGCTCCAGATAGCCGGAAGAGTTGCCGCCCGGAGAAACCACGGTCGAGCCGGTGGGAAAGTTCCCGGTATAACCATCCGGGGGTTGGTAGGATTGGACTTTGACCGTGGTGGGGATCGAGCCGGTGTTTTTGAAAGCCACCGGACGCTTTTCGGTGATGTTGGAACCGCCGGAAGCCCCACGATCCGAGCTGATTCCGCCGACTACGACTGCGCCGGAATCGCCTACCGAGCCCATTGGGGCAGGGATCGCGCCGGAATTGTCATCATCGTAATCCATATCGCCTTCCGGTCCGACGGGGATGCTGCTGGTGTCGGGTTCGTCATCGATATTGCCGGCGATATCCGGGTCCAGTGTGCTGGGGATGCCTGCTCCGGGATCGTATTCCTGGTCTGCCAGCGCCCGCAGGGTGCTATCCAGATCATCTCCGCCGCCATTGCGGGTCACTGTACCGGCGACCTGGTCGATGACGTTGTTTTTGACCGCTTTCGCCGCGCGATTCCTCCAGCTGGTTACGGCGATCCTTTTGAGCGCCGAGAGGTTTACCGTTCCTCCGGTCAGCAGCATGGTGCCGCCGGTTTCCAAAACATCGTTCAATGCCTGCCGAGGGGCTTCCTCAATGGCATACTGTGCCCCTTTGCCTATCCCGGTCATGGCCGCGCTTGTCACCGCGCCCAGCGCCCGCCCACCTTTCTTCAATCCCTTTCCCACCCAATTGCTGAAACGCTTCAGCGGGTTGCTGTTGCGCGCCCGGTTGCGGGCGGCGTCGAGCTGGTTGGCACGCACGTCCAGTTTGGCCTGGACGCGGTTGTGGTCCTGTACCGCAAGCTGCCAGGCCGTACTGTTGGGATCAAGATCCGAGCCCTGTACCCGCTGTTGGATCTGGTCGAAATGGGCCTGCCGCAGGTCGCGCAGTTGGCGGATCTCATTGGCGTCATTGGAGCCAACCATCCGGTTGCGCGCCGAGATCATCAATGCGGCGGCGTTATCATAATCGTCATCCGGCGTACTGCCTTGCGCGGCGGCTCCCTGAACGGGCAGGAGGTTGAATACCATAATGGCTAAAAGGAAAGTTGAAAGGTATTGTTTTTTCATTAATCTATTTCTCTCCTTCATCCGAATTCAGCGGGACGGTTTCCAGATAGCGCAGCTCGCCATCGGAGACACCAAAAACCAGCCCTTCCGTAAAATAGAGATCCGCATTGACAAGAAGAATCTTCTCAACGGGGTCTTCCATATAGGTGTCCTGTCCGGCTGCTGCTAGTACTTGCTCCATGGCCATCTCCCGAATGAACATTTCCGGGCGATAAACCGTTTGAAAGATATTTTCGGTTTCCGGCTCTTGATAAGCTTCGGTGTATTTTTCGCCATTGCGATACGTGATCTCATAGCCGTTCCGGGGGTAATACCAGGTTTCCTCCCGGATCTGCGTGCGCTGCCCGCTGGACAAGATTTTTTCATAGAACAGCAGCAGGAACGAATCCGGATAACCGTTCTCACTGAGCATGGTTTGCTGCTCTGTGCTGAGACTGTAATACCCGGGTATCTTGACTTTGTCGATCTCGAGTCCGGTGACCAACACCGGCTCATCCTCTGCAGTCCGGACGGCATGGATCCCGAATGCTACTGCAACGACTGCAAGCAAAAGTGCTCCTGCCAGTCCGGCAATCAGACACCCGCGCAGTTTTTTGTTTGGCTGCGCAACCCCAATCGGTATGCCGCCGCTATGTTCTGTCATTTCAATTCCCTCCCCATACATTATTTCTGTTGACAAATCTGCAAAACAACTCAGCCTCATCCGGCTGCAGGAATCAGTCGGTTAACTTGTATTTACCCCTCCTTTGGTTAAATGCTTTGTATAGAAAAACCAATCGGGTTTAAACAGAAAGGCCAGGAAACGGTCTGGTTTTTAAAGACGATCTCAGATTATTATACAGAGAAAAACGTTGTTTTTTGAAAGGCTCTCCGCTTTCTGATCCGGCCGCATGGTCTGCTTCCGGCGAGAAGGGCCGAGTGAGGACTGCTACTTTGCGAATCATGCCCCGGCTCGACACAGACTGGGTTGATTTATTCGTTTTCTCAGTCGTGATCTTCCCGCTTTTGTATGTATTCCGATTGCTTTCTTAATGGATCCAGCAGTAAGCCAAGTCGTTTGAGTCGCTCTGGGTAAGCTGCTGGAGAATATTTCCGTTTCGATCCATGAGGAATAGATTAGAATTCTCTCCATTACGGTTCGAGCTGAACAGGATTTTGCTCCCGTCAGCGGACCACATTGGGAGCATGTCCCAGCCCGGATTGTTGGTGAGATTTTTCTCGGAATTTCCTTCAATGAGGTAAATCTCAAAATCGAGATTTGTTGTGCCGTAATTCTCCACGCGGGTGTCAAGTGTGTCGCCGTTGAAAATGGAATATTTGTGGATGAGGTCCGCGCCGGATCCTGCAGGAACTTCTTCGATTTGCCAGGAAGCTCCGCCCCGTCTGGCCAGATAAGTGGTCTGTACGGTGTCGTTATAAACATCCAGGAAAATGGCTCCCGGATCAGACCATATGCCATGCACTTCCTGTCCGGGCAGGACGAAGAGGGGCATTCTTTCCTTTCCCCAAATATCCATCAAATACAAATTTACCGAATCGTTCGCCACAACGGCATACAGTATCCAATCTCCGTCCGGAGAGCATTCGATCATCCAATCCTCATCGGGGCTGTTGGTGAGGTTGACCGGGTTTGACCCGTCGCTATGCATCGAGTAGATCTCGCGATTGCCGTCACGGTTGGTCTCCAGGATGATCAAACCTTCAGGCGGAAGCACGGATTCGGCCGGGACCGGAGTGAGGGTCGGTGCCGATGATTCCTCGAAAAGATTTTCCGAATCCGGAAATATTTCTTCCTCTGGTTCGGTGACAACATCCAAAGTCTGTGGGTACAGCGGAAAATTGCAGGCGCAGATTAATCCCATCAGACCCGCAAGAACAACACGCCACTTAAGGTTTGACAGCCGGAACATTTGCCCCTCCATGCTTGGACCTGATTTTGATTTTCTTCGTTGGTTAAACACAAAAGCGGGGGATTGGCAGGTTTCAGGGAGACTGGAATGCGCGCCATCACACTCGCCTTATAAAATATTATACAGAAAAAAACTTTCTTTGATACAAGTTTTAACTTTCCGGAGAGGACACGGTGATTTTACAGGATGGAGAAGTGAAGGTTGCTGCACTTTATGTGTCCTGGCGATGAAACGGCACCGAGTTTCTGAAAACTCGGTGCCGGAAGGATCTCTTTCGGAAAACGGTATATCCCCGCCCATCAAGAACGCGGGACAGATTTTATTCCCTGCGCATCGGCTGGCGGATCACCGTGCGCAGCTTCTCCGGGGCAGTGCGCTGAGGATTGCTGATGTAGATTTCGTGGTGCTTCCCGCTGCGCACGAAACCCTGCTCGGCGATGAAATCATGCACCTTCTGAATGTTTGGACCTTCCGCCGAATAGGGTCCGATGTGGGTGATCTGAGCTGCCGGACCCTCATGGAATTTCTGAACATAAAGCTTTTCCAATGCAGCGGGGTTCTTCTTGGCCTTCAGTTCTTCCTTTGCGGCTTCAATCATCTCCGGCATGATCCACTCCGGGGCCATGATCATCATCGTCCAGTCCCATTGATCCTTGTCGGCGTTGAGGAAGGCGTTCATGTCCTCGGCCCACCACAGGCCCTCCAGCGGCGGAACAGTGTAGTCCTTTTCCAGCTCCAGCTTGCTTTTGAACTTGAGGGTGTACGCCAGACCATAGAGCGCTTCCATGGCATCCCGATATTCCTGCGCGGTATTGGGATCGCCATGCCCATCAATCATGATGAAATTCATTTCCGGCACATCCACCTGCTCAACCTTTTTTGTGGAAGGTTGATAGAGATACTTGAGCTCTTTTTTAAAATCAATCTTTTCCATCGCCATTTCCTCCAGTTTTTGAATAAAACCATCCAGCCAGGCCATTTCGGCCTCAACAACGCTTGCCGTGTGGTCGAACATCCCCGAAACAAAGTAGGGCAGGGGCTCCTGGCGCTTGCGGGTGGTGAGCATTTCATCCATCCGGCTTTTGAGCGTATTGTGGTACTGCTTAAGCGCGCCGATGGCTTCTGCAGAAGAGAGCATTGGCAGCCCGCTCAGGCCGATATAAATGGAAGGGTTGCCGCTCTGTGGGGTAGAGAGAGCCGCAAGCACCTCCTGCCGGTAAACCTGAATCCCTGTCGGGGTGGGGTGGTAAATCCGGCGGGCCTTGCCCTGTACTTCTTCAGTACGCGCTGCGACACAACCGGATTTCTCCAGTTTTTTCAACAGATAATAAATTGAAGAAAACCCAATCTCCGTCCAGTTGCGCATACCGCGCTCTTCGATGACTTGTTCAATCTGGTAGCCGTGACGGGGTTGTTCTACGATCAGCCCTAATATTGCCAGTTCCGCATTGGTCATTTTTATCCTGTTTTATATTATAGTTCTATATTATTCTAATATTAGAATATCAAAAAAGAGATGATTTGTCAAGATATTTTGGGGCTTTATCTTGACAATCCCTGCTGCGAGTCCTATGATTACCAATCCATTGTCTTGATTCCCCCAAACCTTGAAAGAAGGAATTCATTTATGAAAAAGCCCCTGATCCTTCCCTTTGATAGTCCTGATGCTACTTTGGAGAATGTTGGCGGGAAGGGGGCCAACCTGTCCTTCCTGACCCATGCCGGTTTCCCGGTCCCGCAGGGTTTTCTGCTGACCACTCAGGCTTACAATTTTTTCATCCAGGCCAATGATCTGGAAAAATGGATCCTGCAGATCGCCGGAGAAGCGAAAAGCGATGATTTCTCGGCTCTGGAAGAAACTTCGCAGGTTATCCGGACTCGTTTCTCCGCAGGGAAAATGCCCCCCGAGCTGGCAACGGCCATTCTGGATGTCCATACGCAGCTGGCCGGATCTCCGGTGGCGGTGCGCTCCTCCGCCACGGCTGAAGATTTACCGGGAATGTCGTTTGCCGGCCAGCAGGATACTTATTTGAATATCCGGGGCGAGGACGCTCTGCTGAAAGCGGTAGTGGACTGTTGGAGCAGTTTGTGGACGGCCCGCGCAATGGGGTATCGAGTTCGCAACCACATTCCGCATCAGGGCGCGGCTTTGGCTGTGGTGGTTGAGGAAATGGTCCAGTCGGAGGCTTCCGGGGTGATGTTTACTGCCAACCCCCTGACCGGCTCCCGCCGGGAAGTGGTGATCGATGCCACGCTGGGGTTGGGGGAAGCCCTGGTCAGCGGCCAGGTAGAACCGGACCATTATGTGGTTCAAAACCCTGAATATCAAATCACCGGTAAAACGCTAGGCGCGAAAGCGGTTGCGGTTCGCGGCCAGGCTCAGGGGGGTGTGGTTACGGAGGAAATCGAGGCTGCCAACCGGCAGGCTATTTCCGACTCACAAATTTTGGAGCTGGCAGATCTGGGGAGAAAGGTGGAGGCAGCTTATCATTTCCCACAGGATATTGAATGGGCTTTTGCCAACGACCGGCTCTTTATTCTGCAATCCCGTCCCATTACTTCTTTGTTCCCTCTCCCCGAAGGGATGGATCCGGAGCCGGTGCAGGTGCAGGTGATGTTTTCCTTTGGGGCAGTCCAGGGCATGCTGGACCCCATGACTCCTCTGGGACAGGATGTGATCCGCCTGATCTTTGCAGGCGGCGCCAGCCTGTTTGACTTTAAGGATACCTATAAAACCCAACGCGTCATCAAAATCGCCGGGGAACGCCTGTGGGGCAACATGACCAGTATTTTGCGTCACCCCATTGGGCACCGCATGCTGTTCAAGTTTTTTCCGGTGATTGATCCGGGCAGCATCCCGGCATTGAAAGCGTTGTCGCAAGAGCCCGCCCTGGAGGCGGGTAAGGGGCGTTTACGCTGGCATACTTTCCGGCGGTTGGCCCGCTTCATGGTCCCCATGCTGGTCAGCTTTTTCAGGCATTTGTTCGCTCCGGCCGGAAAAGTTGCAGAGGTCAATCAAAAGATGGAGGCCGAACTTGCCAGACTTAAAGATGAGGTCCGGACCAACACAGGAGATTCCCCTTCACTGGCACACAGCGCTGCGCTGGTGCGGGAAATGCGCACCGCGTTCATTTTTGCGGTTCCTGAGATGGTCCCGGTGATCATGGCCGGGATGATGCCGATCGTATTCCTGGACAAGATGGCCAAACATTTCACGGGGTCCGGTACGCCGGCATTGGAAATTACCCGTGGGATGCCAAACAATGTCACTACCGAAATGGACCTGGCTCTATGGCGGGCTGCGACCGTAATCCGTTCGGACACGGAGGCCTGCCGCCTGCTGCAAAACGGCGATCCTGCCACCCTGGCACAGCAGTATCTTGGCCGGCAGCTTCCTGAGACAGCTCAAAAAGCAATCCAACAGTTTTTGGAACGTTACGGAATGCGGGGCGTTGCGGAAATTGACATTGGCCGGATTCGATGGCGTGAAGATCCAACCCCCATCCTGCAGATATTGCGCAGCTATCTGCAGATTGAGGATGCGTCCCAGGCCCCCGATGCGGTATTCCAGCGCGGAGCTGCCGCGGCTGAAAAAGCCGTTGCCGAATTAGAAAACGCAGCCCGGAAGACCTTCCTGGGCGGCTTGAGAGCCCGTGTCATTCGTGCCGCTGCCCTGCGGGTGCGGACATTCGCCGGCCTTCGCGAAAGCCCCAAGTTCTACATTATCCGGATGATGGGGATGATCCGCCAGGAATTGTTGCAGAATGGAGAAAGTCTGGTCCGCGAAGGGAAACTCTCGCGGCCGGATGATCTGTTCTTCCTGACTCTGGAGGAATTGGAAGCCTTTGCCCGGAGTGAACCGCGAGACTGGGCCGGTCTGGTTGCCTCACATCGGGCATCATTTGATCGGGAGATGCTGCGGGTTCAGGTGCCGCGCCTGTTGCTGAGCGATGGACGGACTTTTTATGAAGGGATAACCAGCCTGGAGGGGCAGGAGGGCGAGATGAGGGGCAGTCCGGTTTCGCCCGGTCTGGTGGAAGGTGCTGTGCGCGTGGTCCTGAATCCGCAAAATGCCAACCTGGAGCCCGGAGAGATTCTGGTTTGCCCGGGAACCGACCCGGCCTGGACGCCGCTGTTCCTGGCTGCCGGCGGGCTGGTGATGGAAGTCGGCGGGATGATGACCCATGGGGCAATTGTTGCCCGGGAGTACGGCATCCCGGCTGTGGTAGGCGTGGACCGGGCGACCACGCGCCTGCACACCGGACAGCGCATCCGGGTGGACGGCACCAGCGGACAGATCCTGCTGCTGTAAACCGGGCCAGCCAGCAACCATCAGACTATGATACACACGGATCATATTTTAGATTTTTAATGATCGCTGTGTTAGACTTTGGTGGGGATTTGTGTTGTTTCGAGAATAATAATGCAATAATGATTTCGCAAACTGTTTTGTGAAAAGTATTTCTTTGCCGGGAAGAGTTGATTTCCATGGATGAAAAAATAAATGAGTACCTAGAATATGTTAAGAAAGTAGGGGACCGAAGGAAACTCTATAAAAACGTATCGGAAAGATATGGAATAAGAAGAGCTGTATACCCGGGAAGTCACATCGACATAACGCCTTCTTTATATATACCTGATGTAACATATATTGATACTTTTAAAGGTTCAGTAAAATTTTTTCGAGAGATTGCTTCAATCCACGAATATATTCGCATTCATAAAAACTACGCTGAAGAGTGCAAAATAACTTTTGTAGGAAGAAATTATGAAGAGGGTTTGGATATCTCTAAAACTGAGATGATTATTTCGCAGTATGCAGGCTTTGTTGGTCAGGCAACAAAAAGGTATTTAAAAGACAATGGAATACTTCTTTGTAATGATAGCCATGGCGATGCAACACTGGCTTATTTTGATGATGATTATGAGTTTATTGGTGTGGTTAACTCGAATTATGAAATAGTAGAGACAGGATTAAATAAATATTTTAATTTTGCAAAACCGGCAGAAATTGATATCAATAAAGTCCGCAATACAATGAAAGGTCCAAAGTATAAATATCGACCTGGCAATTATCTTTTTAAACTAAAACCTGAATCTCCCATAAATGATCTATAAGTACTTTGGCTTTAAAAAAGTTTCCTTTAATTATCAGAAACGATAGCCCGAAATGGGAATAAAAAAAGGAAAGAGGAACACCCTTTATTATGTTCCTCTTTCCTTTTATACCTTTAACAACACGAATGCCTAACACAGTGTTAATGACAAAGCGCAAAATTGCGGTATATTCATAATAATACGCATCTATCACCGGTTCGGGCAAAAGGATTCTCGCCATCGTGTTCAGGAGAACCATCGTCTCGAATGTCGTGCAGGGAATGACGCAGATATCCTCGCCGAACAACTCGGTGCTCCTTCTCGGCCGTGTGCTTGTATACAGCGACAGCGGCCTGGCAACTGCCTATGATCTTTCAAAGCAGATACAACTAACACCATTAAGCGGTCGGCAACCCCCATCTCTGCTGAATGGCAAGGTAAAAAGTGCGACTTGAAAGGGTGCAAACGGGCTAACTTAACCAATCTGTAAGGTTAATCCTGCGGTTTAAGCTATATTTATATGAATTTCTAACCTATAATTTATTGAGATCAGAAGAAGTGGGTTAAAAGAGATTGATCCGATTCATCTGTCGCAGACGAATAAAATGTGACTGGATGAAGCTGTCCGGGAGAGTGCCTTGTATCAGGAAAATTCTATCAACTTATTGAATCTAGTTCTTTCTTTATCGGATGCCCTTGATTTAGCCAGTCCAAACCTTGCGCAGCACCAGATGCGGACGGCATTTATCGCCTGGGCGATAGCCAAAGAATCCAATATTCCAAACAGTGATTTGGAAGAGTTGTTCATTGCCGCGTTATTTCATGATGTGGGCGCACTTTCTCCGGAAGAAAAACTTAATATCCATCAGTTTGAAAGTATTAATCCTGATCCGCATTGTATATCAGGAGAAGCATTTCTCAAGAAAATCTCTTTGTTTCAACAGGCTTCGCAGCTTGTCCGATTCCATCATACTTCCTGGGAATATTGGGACCAACCTATTTCCGATCCGGTTGTATTTGGTTCGCAGGTGATACACCTGGCAGATGTGGTTGAAAGAGCAATTACCCGTTCCAAATATATATTGCATCAGGAAAAAGAAATCATTGAATACATTGATTCGCTGGGGACTCAATTTTGTCCGGAAGTTGTTGGTGCTTTTCGAAGTGTTGCTGAGCGCGAAGATTTTTGGCTTGACCTGACTTCACCTCGTTTGTATTCCATTTTGCTTCATCAGGGACCGGGTAAAAGAGTAGAGATTAATTTATCAGGGCTGCTTTCTATCTCTGAATTGTTTAAGGTCCTGATCGACTTTCGCTCCCGGTTCACTGCAACCCACACAACCGGTGTCGCAACTTCTGCTTCGAATATCGCCTGTAAGTTTGGATTGACGGATACCGAAATAGAATTAATGGAAATAGCAGGTAACTTTCATGATCTGGGTAAACTAGTCATCCCGAACAGTATTTTAGAGAAACCGGGTAGGTTAAGCCCTGAAGAATTTGCCCTGATGAAACAGCATACTTATTTTACTTATTCCATCCTGTCAACGATCGGTGGGATTCAAAACATTGCTGAATGGGCTGCTTTTCATCATGAGAGACTGGATGGCTCCGGTTATCCATTCCATCTGGATGCTTCCAGACTTACCATAGGGTCACGAATTATGGCTGTTGCGGATATCATGACGGCCCTAGCGGAAGACCGCCCCTATCGCAAGGGACTCGAGAATAAAGAAATATTGAAAATATTGGATGGATTGGTTGCGAAGAATCATCTGGATGGCTCTATTGTAGAGGTTTTACGGAAAAATTTTGACGAAATTGTATCGGTTACGAAAGAAAAACAAGCAGTTGCGTTGAATATTTTTCAGGATGAATTCAGCGAAGAGCAGGCGGCTATCCGGACCGCTTGAACTCGGGCTTTTAAATTCCCCGGTTTTTAAAGAAAAATGTACATTCTCCAGGCAGTGGGGTTCTCTTCCCGGTTGGGAGAGGCCTTCATCGGTACTGTGCTCCGGTTCAGGGCGATAAAGGCTGTGTAAACCTGTCTCCGGAGGAAATAGTATAATAGGGGCATAACCGATCCTGTCTGTTGGAGATGTCTTATGCCGATCAAACCTATCCAAACCACACCCGAGCCGGACCCGAACTATGTGCCGGTTGAGGTTTTTACTCATCTGCGGAACCTGGTTTTCCAGACCCCGCCGGAAACGCTGGGGCTGGTACGGTCAGAGGAATATCCGCTGGTGTGGGGCGCGGTGATGGAGCTGGGGTATGTCGAAGCCGTGGCTACGCTGATTTCTTTTGCGGATGGCACCACCAGCCTGGTCTTCAGCAACGGGGGCGGGATGATCGGAGGTGGCCAGCATAACGCAGTCGCGGAAGCCTCACGAGCTTTTGTTACCAGTGCGGAATTGTACGTTGAGCAAATGGACCCGGCGGAATTCGCTCCGCTGCCGGCGCCCGGCAGGGTCCGCTTTTATATTCTCACGTTTGAGGGCATATTCACGACGGACGCGGATGTGGTTGAGCTGGAAAAGGAAATTCATCCCCTGTCATCGCTCTATTTCAGCGGTCAGGATGTGATCGCCCAGCTGCGCCTGATTCAGGAGCAGAAATCCTGATAGGTAACTTAAGGGATGTTCCCTTCTTAATTTGATGGATGCAGGAACAGGGTGGAAAGTAAAAAGAGCGCCAGCAGCAGAAGGCCCGCCAGACCAACCTGAAGCAGAAAGGATTGGCTTTCCATCATTTCGGATGCCATGCGTTTGATCCGCCGGTCGTAGGAAACGGTTGAAGCCCGGTTTTCAAGATATAACCCTTCGGGATTTTTGAGCAGCCCGCTGCCGCCCAATACGCTGGCACCACCGGCGATCAGGGTCAATAAAGCGGCGATGAACACCCCTTCAAAGAATTGTTCGGGCCGGCGCCAACCGGAAAACCAGCAAATCGCGCCCACCACGATCAAAATCCCCGTGTCAATCAGCAGCGCATTTCTCAAATATCGCCCCAGAAGAGGCAGGCAACCCGTATTTTTCATCTTCTTTACCGGCAAATCTACGATCTGTTTAAGGTATTTTACCTTTCCTGCAGGAGAATAGAAATATCTTTTGTTCCGGATTACGAATATTGCTCCTCCGAAGCGGAATTTTCACAGGATTGTAGCTTAATCTTCATAATTTCTCAACAATCTTCTAAGATACTGTATCCGGATCAATTAATAATATCCGAATGCTATCGGAAAAATCTTAGGAGGTGTTTGAAATGTTTAAACGATTCAGTGCTTTACATGTTTTGCTGGTCGTGCTTGTTATTGCCGGTCTGGCGTTTGGCGGCGTGATGCTTTACCAATCGGGCTTTGCCCGGGGCGCAGTGACCCAACTTCCGGAAGGTGCATTGGAAGGTTTCAGAACTTTGCCCTATACCGGCGGTTTCCACACGCAGCATTTTGCAAGGCCCACATTTGGCGTTTTTCCCCTGCTGATGGGATTCAGTCTGTTCTTTAGAATCCTCTTCTTCGTGGGTGTGATCAGCCTGATTGCCGGTTTATTCCGCCGGGCGTTCTGGGGCAGACCGTGGGGTCATTATCCGCACCATGCTTATGCCGGCCGCGGTTGCCGGCACCCTGATGAAAAAGGATACGGATGGTATTATGGCCCGATCCCGCCGGAGGAGAAACAACCACGGGGAGACCAGGAAACCCCTGAAAACAGCGAGTCTTCTGACCCCGAATAATCTGTTGTTCAACCAAGCCATCAGGGATCCTTTACACAGGATCCCTGATTGTTTCCCTTAACGGGTAAAATGCTCTAGAATATAGAGAAAGCAAAAAGCAGGATTTATGAATGAATTGATACTGGTTGTGGATGACGAGCCAAAGATCGTAAAACTTGCCCAGGATTATCTGGAAAAAAGCGGTTACCGGGTGCTCAAAGCGAATGACGGTGAATTGGCCCTGACAATCGCCCGCCACGAGAAACCCGACCTGGTTGTTCTGGATTTGATGCTGCCCAAAATGGACGGGCTGGATGTCTGCCGCATCCTGCGCCGCGAATCGGATGTCCCCGTAATCATGCTGACCGCTCGTGGGGAAGAAACCGACCGGTTGATCGGGCTTGAGATGGGGGCCGATGACTATATCACCAAACCCTTCTCCCCCCGTGAATTGGTAGCGCGTGTGCGGGCCGTGCTGCGCAGGGCGAGCGGAGAAGTGCGCAACCAGGGCATGCTCCGGGTGGGGGAACTGGAAATTGATCTGGAGGGGCATAAGGCCACGTTGAAGGGTGAATCCCTGCAATTGACCCGGTATGAATTCAATATTCTGGCTGCTCTTGCCCGGCACCCCGGGCAGACCTTTACCCGGGCTCAACTTCTTGATAAGCTACACGGCTACGCCTATGAAGGGTTTGACCGCAGCATTGACGCCCACATCCGGAATCTCCGCCGAAAGCTGGAAGCCGATTCCGCCGACCCGCATTATATCCTCACCGTTTACGGTGTGGGGTATAAATTCAGTGATGAGGCCTGACGATGGGCCATTACCCGCCATACTTCCGTAGCCCTTACCGGCGTGGTCCCCATGATGGTGTATCGGCTGATCGAAAACGACGATTGCTTTACCGGCGCGCCAGGCACTTTTTATTTTTTGCTCTGGTCTTCACCTTCGGGGGCATTGCGCTGGTTTCTTTTTTGGTTAATCGCATTATTGGCTTCAACCGTCACCCGGTTGAATGGGTCCGCATCGTTGGGGCCCTTTTCATTCTGCTGATCCCTTTCATTATTGGCCGGATTGTTTTCTGGCAGTTCCGGCGCAAAATTGGTCCGCTGGCCGATATTCTGGTAGCGATGGACGCTCTGGCCGAAGGCGATCTGTCGGTGCGCGTACAGCAAACCGGTTCCGGTGAGTTCAGCAGGTTGGGGAATTCTCTCAATCATATGGCCGACGAGCTGGAACGCGCCGACCAGCAGCGCCGCAACCTGACCGCCGATGTTGCCCATGAGCTGCGGACTCCGCTGCATATCATTCAGGGCAACCTGGAAGGTATTCTGGATGGGGTTTACCGGCCGGATGAGGAGCATATTACCGCCACTCTGGAAGAAACGCACTTGTTGGCGCGGCTGGTGGAGGACCTGCGCACGCTCTCGTTGGCCGAAGCGGGGCAGCTTCACTTGAGTTTTGAACCGGTTAATCTGGCCGAGCTGCTGGAAGATGTTTTTACCAGTTTCAGCGGGCAATGTGAAGTGGCCGGTATTGATCTTAAGCTGGAAATTGAGAGTACTCCCGAGAGACTGACGGTTGAAGGGGATTATGACCGGCTCGATCAGGTTCTGGGAAACCTCGTGGCAAACGCTCTGCGGCATACCGGCTCCGGAGGCAGGATTACCCTGCGGGCGGTATCTTATGATGAGAACGTCCGCATTGAAGTTCGGGATACCGGTGAAGGGATCCCGGCCGAGGACCTGCCTTATATCTTTGAACGCTTCTACCGCACGGACCGCGCCCGCACACACTCGGGCGGCGCAGGCAGCGGCCTCGGGCTGGCCATTGCCCGCCAGCTCGTTCGCAGTCATGGGGGAACTATTTCGGTTGAAAGCCAGGTGGGGGTAGGCAGCACTTTCAGCATTGAATTGCCTCAAAAGCAGCCGCTCACCTGAGCCGAGTTTTAACGGAAAGTTCTCCGGAATAAATTCTGTGCCGAATCTGTCTGTCCTGCTCCGGCAGAAGTCAGGATTGGAAATCCAGCAGCGGCAGAACATCCGCCAGGCACAGCTCGAACAACTCATCCATCCATTTCACATCCGTCTGATAGGCCCCGCCGTACATCCCGTCGCCGTTCCGCTGACGGGTTTCTGCCGCATTCAATATTCTGGCGGTAGGTTCCGCCGGGGATTTGACTTCGTCCGGCAGCTCTGCCACGCGGGTAAAGGGGAAAGCCTCCATCCAACTGGCGTGTTCCGGGAGCAGCCCGCGTTCTTCGGCAAAGCGCTTCACGGTGGGTGTGGTCCACCAGGCATACCACGAGGTCTCCAGATTTCCCAGTTCGTTGGAAAGCTCTGTCAGACGGACACGCGCGCTGTCGTTGCCCCCGTGCCCGTTGAGCACCAGGAAGCGCCGGAAGCCCTGACCGTACAGACTGCGGACCACGTCTTCCAGTACCTCGATGAAGGTGGACATGCGCAGAGAAATGGTTCCCGGGTAGGCCAAAAAATACGGCGAGACGCCAAAATTGAACGGCGGCGCGACTACCACGCCCGACTGTTGGCCGACGGCATCTGCCAGCGCCATGGGAATGCGGATATCGGTCAGTAAACTCAGGTAACCGTGCTGCTCACAGGCCCCCAGCGCCAGGATCACCCGGTCGTCCTGCTTCAGGTATTCCTCCACTTGCATCCAGTTCATATCTTCGAAACGCATGTCGCAGTCTCCTTTGTGGGTCAGGTTGTGATGTTTTTTGTATTATATCCTTTCCGGGATATGGAGGGGCAGTCTGCTTGGGCAACTTCTTCTCAGAAAAACCGATCATTTTTTAGATGGGTTATCCTCTGAAGAGCTGGTACAATCCACTGGCGCTCCTGGCATCGTCCCTGGGCAGTAAAGTACTTACTTTTTTGACGTAAAAGCCACATTTCAGGTTGACAAAACGCGGCGTTCAAAGCCTCGAAAAAGACGATCAATACGGGGTAGGGTTGTACGGTTGCTGTTGACATCGGTCTCCTCTGGTGTCCGGTTTGTTTGGAAAACGTACCCTGTCGGGTTTTAAAAAACTAAAAACAGAAATCCCTTAGGAATCAATTTGAGCTTTAAAAACGACTTTCTGTGCTCCTCTTTTTGTGTTGCACGTATGAGCATAATTTAACACATATGTTGTAAATCGCTCGTTATTGTCGTATAATACGCAAATGAGCTGTCAATAAGGAGGATTTTATGAGCAAAGTGATTCGAACTGTACTGGGAGATATTGATCCCCTGGAATCCGGAGCAGCAAATATGCATGACCATCTGATTCGGGAAGCCGGTACAGTTGAAGTTTTAATGGATAAAGATTTTTTGATGGATAGCGCTGAAGCAGCGGCAGAGGAACTTCAAGATTTCAGCAAGTATGGCGGCAAGACATTTTTGGATGCGCAGCCGTTGGGGTGTGGGCGGAATATTCAAAAATATATCGACATTGCCAACAAAGTTCCTGAAGTTCAGATTATTGCTTCGACAGGTTTTCATAAAGGAAAGTTTTATTTTGCATCGCATTGGGTCAATGATTATTCCATTAACGAGATGGTTGACTTACTTTTGGGGGAAATCTACGAAGGTATTGACCTGAATATGTATAATGGTCCATTTGTCAAGCGCAGTACAGCCAGGGCCGGGGTTATCAAGGCCGGAACCGGTTATCAGGTTATTTCCTCTCTGGAAGAGAAAATGTGCAGGGCGTCCGCGCGGGCTCAGAAAGCAACCGGGCTGCTGTTGTTCACCCATACCCAGCACGGCACGATGGGGCATGAACAGTTGGATATTTTTGAATCGGAGGGCGTGGATTTATCCCGCGTGATGGTAGGCCATATTGATCGCAATCCGGATCCGAACAACTTAATTTCCCTGGCGAAACGAGGGGCGACCCTGGAATTTGATACACCGATGCGCATCAAATATCACGCTGAGAGTGTGACCATTGATTGCCTGCGGGCGGTTATTGATGCCGGATATGAAGACCAGATTGTTCTTGCGGGGGATAATGGGCGGCGTTCTTATCTGAAAGCTTATGGCGGTGGTCCCGGTTATGCTTATATCCTTGAAAAATTTGTACCGCGTCTTTATTCCGAAGGGTTTGATGAAAAAATCATTTACAAAATTATGGTTGAAACCCCGCGTCGATTATTAAGTTTTGAAAACGCTTAGTCAGGTGGTGATGATGGATACTTTGAGACAGCAATTACTGGAAACTGCAATTGAATTGGAAAAAAGCAATTTGTCTTCTCTTGGGCCTGGAAAAGGTTCTTTGTCTGCCAGGAGAGAAAACGGAATGATATTAATCACACCAAGCGGGAAAACTTTTTCCAAACTGACCCCGGATGAACTTGTTGAGTTGGATCGTAATGGACAAAAAACGGATCAGAGCCTTCTGAATCCATCCCTTGATCTGATCTTTCACAAAGCGATTTATGATGCCCGCCCGGATATCAACGCTGTTATTCACACCCACAGTCCCTATGCAACGGCCTGGGCCTGTGTGAACCAACCCATTCAGCCCATGATTGTTGCCCTTGTGCTGATGGTTGGAGGCGAAGTTCCTGTTGCGTCGTTTGCATTTCCAAGATCTCCGGAGTTGGGTGAAAAAGTAGCATCTGCTTTAGGGCTTAAAAATGCAGTCCTAATGGAAAATCACGGCGTTATTGCTGTAGGAAAGAACCTGTCCAAGGCAATGGGTTGCGCCAGTACCGTAGAGAATGTAGCAAGGATTCAAGCAATTTCAGCCTCGATTGGTGTGGTACGTTCACTGAAACCAGAGGTTGCTGAGCAAGCTGTTAAGATGGAATCAAATTATCAATAAGAGAGCTTAAATGTTAAAAAATTGTTTGACGATAGATCATATTCTTGTAAAACAGGATGCGGTGGATTGGAGACAGGCTATCCAGTTAGCGGGCGAAATGCTGGTCAAAAGCGGAGATGTAGAGGCGCCTTATATTTCTGCCATGCAAGATTCCGTATTGGAAAACGGCCCGTATATGGTGGTGGATCAAGGAATTGCGTTAGCTCATGCGCGGCCCGGTGAATATGTTAATCGGGTTTGTTTTTCACTGGTTACGCTGCGTAAAGGGGTTGAATTCGGCGTGCCCGAGTTCGATCCTGTAGATATGGTTTTCGCTTTAGGAGCTTTAGATAATGAAAGCCACATTGAAACGTTGCGCGGCCTGGCAGATATTCTCCTGGATGAAGAAAAGGTCAAAATGATCCGTGAAGCCCAACAGCCTGAGGATGTTTTGGCGCTGCTTTGAGAGATGCACCGGATAATTCGATACAGCTGCTCTTGAGAATAGGTGATAAGAATTTGTTTCAAATCTGTATCTTCCCATAAGCACCAATTTCGTTCCATGGAGTATGACTTTTTTTGAATAATTTCAAAAACAGCGTGCTTGAGAAGTGCAGGTAATCAAGATATAAGGAGGTGTCCTGGAAATTTTTATTTTGATACTTTGTAAGGGGAGTCTAAATAAGGAGGCTTTATGGTAGACGGAAAAGGTTTAAAAATTTTGATTGTTTGTACATTTGGGGCAGGCAGCAGTCAATTGTTAAAAATGAATATTGATAAAGCCATTTCAAAATTAGGCGTTACCAATGTTGTTACGGAAGTGTGTGATTCCGGGAGCTGTATGGGAAGCAAGTGCGACGGGATTATTACGACAACGGCTCATCAAGAGTTGGTTAAGGGCCATCCAACTGCCAGAGCTTTTGGTGCTGTACGGGGGACGTTTAATACGAAGAGCGTCGATACAGAAGTAGAGAGAGTTTTACGTGAATTAGGTTTGGAATTCTAAGGTCGATAAAAAGGAGGATTTACAAATGGCATTCGTAACTTTCGTTGTGAACCAGGTACTCAGAGAACCATCCATCTTTTTGGGCTTGATTGTGCTGCTCGGTGGATTGTTCCTGAAACGGAATGGTAAAGATGTTTTTATCTCTACCATTAAGACCATTGTCGGTGTGCGTATTCTTCAGGGTGGTGCCGGCATTTTGGTCGGCGCAGCAAAACCCATGATGGCAATGATCATGGCACGCTTTGGTGTGGGAGGCCGTGTAGCTGATCCCTGGGCCGCTGTAGGTGAAGGTTTGGAGCGGTTGGACCCGGCACTGGCCGGACAAGTTGGCTTGATCATGATTTTAGCCTGGCTGCTGCACCTGCTTTTCTCTCGTTTTACCCCGCTTAAAACAGTTTATCTGACCGGACACGTCGCTTTCACGGATACCGTTATTATCACTTTCAGCGTTTATGCCATTACGCAATGGTCAGATTGGCGTGCAATCGCATTGACTGTCCTGTTACTGGCTGTATATTGGTGGTTGGGACCAGCCCTTTTCCGTCCATTTGCCAAGAAAGTGGCCGGAGATGACCCAATTACGGTGGGGCATAACCTGGTTTATGGCGGCATTATTGCATGTTGGCTTGCAAAACTGGTAGGGAATCCGGACGATAGTGCTGAAGATATGGAGTTCCCCGGATGGCTTTCAATGCTTTCCGATTCAGTGATTGCTTATTCCCTCATCATGTCTGTGATGTTTGTACTCATTGGTTTGATCAGTGGACCGGCAGCTGCGGCGGAATTCGCGGGTGAGAAAAATTACATCCTGTATTCCTTCATGCAAGGTATTGAAATTGCAGTGGGCGTCACCATTTTGCTGCTGGGTGTTCGTATGTTCCTGGCCGAACTTCTGCCCGCTTTCCAGGGCTTTGCCAGTGTTGTGGTCCCCGGTGCAGTCGCCGCAGTGGATACCCCCGTTTTCTGGCCCTATGCTCCTAAAGCCGGCCTATTGGGCTTGATCGTAACGCCATTTGGTATGCTGGCGGGTATCTTGCTGCAAATACTGCTGCACTCTCCCTATGTTGTCATTCCAAGCGTGATCCCGATCTTCTTTGGAGGGACTACTTTGGGCGTTTTCACGAATGCCTGGGGTGGTAAAAGAGGGACAATCATCTCCTGTTTCATCATGGGAATTGTCTTGATCTGGGGTAATGCCTGGTTTGCACAGGTGGTTGGTTTCCAGGTCGCGGCAGGTGGGCATATCGATTTTGCCACCTACTGGCCTTTGCTGTTCACGATCCTGAAACTACCGTTCTCGTAAAGATTTGTACTTTATCAAAATGAAAGTACAGTGTTTGCTCAGGCATTGTACTTTCATTCTTTATTAATTGAGGAGGTTCAAGATGAAAGTATTCCGTACAATTAGTGGTGATGTTAATGTTGAACAAATGGGGTTTACCTTATCTCATGAACATTTAATTACCCGACCACCCAATTACATTATTAATAAAGACCCTGATTTGCTGGTCGATGATGTTACGAAACCAGTTAAAGAACTTGAGGTGTTCACAAAGGCGGGTGGAAAAACTCTGGTTGAAATGACACCGCGAGATTATGGGCGCAATGTGCCTGTTATGCTGGATGCCAGTCAAAAAACAGGGGTCCATGTGATTGCTACGACCGGCTATTTAAAAGGAGATTATTTTCCTAAAGAAGTAGAGCATATGACGGTTGCCCAACTGGCGGATTATATGATCGGGGAAGTTCTGGAAGGGATGGATGGGACGGACTGTAAGGCTGGCGTGATTAAAGCCGGAAGCAGTTATAACTATATTAGCCCAGTGGAAGAAAAAGTATTTAAGGCTGCTGTAATTGCCTCAAAAAAGTCCGGGGCTCCTATTTCGACACATTGCCAGGTGGGAACGATGGGTGTCGAGCAGGTAGAGCTGGTCCTGAGAGAAGGACTGGATCCTTCTCGAATGATCGTTGGCCATGTGGGAGAAAACCCCGATTATTATCTGCATAAAAAAATGATGCGTTTAGGTGCTTATATCATTTATGATACGCCCAGTAAAGTGAAGTATGCGACGGACCAGTTACAGGTCGATTTGATTAAGAAGCTGGTTGAAGATGGTTTTGAGGATCAAATGATGCTTTCCTGTGATATGGGGCGCCGCAAATACTGGAAAAGTTACGGGGGCGGACCGGGCTTTGATTATATTCCGCTCAAGTTTGTGCCCAGATTGATTGACGAAGGGCTTCCGGAAGACGTTGCCCACAAATTTAATTTTGAAAACCCGGCAAAGGCTTTTCAATTCTTACCCTGAAGTATGAGAGACCAATGAGTCAAAAAAATTTCTTCAAAGTATCCCTTGATGAAATCACCAGATTGTTTATTGTTCGTCATGGAAAAACAGATGATAGTGCCGAAGGGCGTATGTCCAGCAGGTCCAGGGATATATCCATCAATCAGGAAGGTGTTGAGCAGGTTAAACTGTTAGCTCAACGGCTGAAAGGATATGGCATATCGAAAATATATTCAAGCCCTCAACGGCGTACTCGTGAGACTACAAAAATATTGAATGACCGGTTAAAAACCGAAGTCGTTTTTGATGAACGATTAATGGAATATGATTTTGGGGTTTTGTCTGACCGCACTCTGGGTGAAGTGGAGGAAGAATATCCTGATCTGTTTGACGAGATCATTACCTGGATTAACGCTTCCGCCACTTCAAACCTAGAGAGGGTCAATATTTCAGGAGCAGAGCCCTTTGATAAGCTTACCGAAAGGATAAATTCACTCACCCAGGCTTTGCTAAGCCAACACCTGGGTGAGAAAATTGTATTGGTGACCCATGGTGGTTTTATAAAATCGTTGCTCACCCATTATGCGGGTGGAAATATTTCCTTGCGGCATGGGCGTTTCATGGCAAGCACTGCCTCTTTAAGTGTGGTGGACTTCCATAATGGTATCCCAATGATTCAAAGTTTCAACGATACAGCCCATTTGAGGGAGGAGGAGGTCAGGTTTGGGCGTCCACTTGTTTTGTAGAGGCGTTCATTAAAGGTGGAAAAATGAAAGACCGACAACTTTTTTATCAACCGAATATCTGTACCGGCTGTAAGCAATGTATGATGGCATGTTCTCTTCTGTCAGGCGGAACTTGTGGTGTGGAAGATTCCTTGATACGGGTCCTGGTTCACCCGGAATTTGGGTTTGCGCAGGTTATTGTATCGGATCAATGTCAATATACGGACTGTCAGGGCGGGTGTGTGAGTATTTGTAGTTTGAACGTTTTGAAGCTCGCAAAGGCATCTGAATGGAGTCGTTTAATTCAGGACGAAACGTGGGAGCCGGTTCCTGTTTTTCATAATGAAAGGTTTTAATCATGCAGTGGTATGGGTATAACGGAAAAATTGCCGAAATCAACTTAACTACGGGAGTTATACGCGATCGTGTATTAGATGAGGAGATCATACACAAATATGTAGGGGGGAGGGGTTTTGCAGTCAAGTTTCTTCTGGATTATGTTTCCAGTTCAGTTTCCCCATTGTCACCTGAAAACATCCTGGCCCTGGCTGCTGGTCCGCTTACCGGTACGATTGCACCTACTTCAGCGCGAATTTCATTTGCTTCCAAGGCTCCTGAAACCGGAATCATGACAACCGGAAATGCCGGAGGAACGTTTGGCACCAAATTGAAGTGGGCCGGTTATGATGGATTAATCATTCTGGGGAAAGCGAAGGAACCCGTTTATCTGCTGATTAATAATGGCAGCATCCAGATCCTTTCTGCCAGAGACCTTTGGGGAAAGACCGTTCAACAGACTGTTACGGCCATCCGGACTGTGCATAAAGATTCAAATTATTCAATCGCCTGTATTGGACCGGGTGGAGAGTCGCTGGCCTCAATAGCTACCATCATTATTGATCGTGTCCGTTCGGCTGGGCGGGGAGGATTGGGGGCCGTAATGGGAAGCAAGAACCTCAAAGCGATTGCCGTAACGGGCCAGCAGTCACTCCCAATCTATTCCCCGAAAAAATTCTGGCAATTATCGCTCAGAATGAACAAGCGGGCCAATGAAAAGGGGTATGTAAAGTCACGCTATGAGAAGGGAACCTACGGCGCATTAACCCGATATAACAGTACCGGAGCATTATCTACCTATAATGCGCAGACTACTCATTTTGAACCGATCGAAAACATCGCGGCTGAAGCTTTTAACGCCCGGTTCAAATACAGGACTAAGGCCTGTTTTAGCTGTTCGATTCCTTGCTGGCCTGTCTATATCGTCAAAGAGGGGCAGTTCACAGGCTTTCTCAGTGAGAGTGTCACCGCAACAACTTTCAAAGAACTGGGTGCGCGGTGCGGAGTAAGTGATATGGCAACCATATTGGTTGCACACTCAAGGTTAAATAATTATGGGCTGGATACGATTTCTGCTCCGGCAACCATAGCGTTCGCGATGGAATGCTACGAAAAGGGCATTCTTACGAAAGCGGATACGGGCGGGCTGGAGCTGGAATGGGGACGTGGTGATGTTCTGCTGGAGCTGATTGAACAGATGGCATATGGGAAAGGGCTGGGCAAAGAACTCAGTTATGGCGTTCGTGCCTGTTCGCAAGCCTGGGGAATGGGCTCCGAAAATTTTGCGCTGCACGTAAAAGGAATGGAAACCGTTGCTACGGACCCGCGTGGCTTACCGGCCTGGGGGTTGGGCTATGCTACTTCAAGCCGTGGTGCCTGTCACATGCGGGCCTATTCGAATTTTGAGTATAAAGGGTTGTCTGATGAAGAGATGCTGCGCATCGCGGGTACAACCCGAATTGCCGAACGGTATGAGACTGAGGGCAAAGGGAAAGCAGTCGCTTATCTGGAGAATATGCGTGCTTATGGCGATTCTCTCGGGTTATGCCACATTCTCACCCGCGGGGAGCTGGGTTTCCCGGAAGTATTATCCGAGATGTTAGAAGCGGCTACCGGCGTTCATCTGGAAGCGGAAGAACTTCTTCAGGTTGGAGAACGGATCATGAACATGGAAAGAATCTTTAACCTCAAGAACGGGTTGACGCCTGCTGATGATACACTACCCAAACGCTACACTAATGAGCCTGTACCGGATGGACCGGCAAAAGGAAAAGTATGCGAGCTTGCGCCAATGCTGGATGAATACTATGTTGCAAGAAATTGGGATCGTGATAGTGGATATCCTATGCCTGAAAAAACAAGCCAATTAGGCCTGGACTGTTTTTTAGCTGAAAGATCAGGAACTTAAAATCAGGTTCACTTCTTCCAGAATTAAATGCCTGTTACAAATAAAAATTATGAGCGGATACGCTATTATTAAAGATAACGTTGAGTTTAATAACCCCGAAAGAATAGGGCTGCGGTTTAACAGCGTGGGTTTTAGCGATGTGTTACGGATTTATCCTCAAATCCCCAGGCACCTTCGCAGTAGTGCAGAAGCCGTCAGCATGCTTAATAAGCCCCATACAATGCTGGGAAAGCTGGATGAATGGGGATGTCGTTGGGATGCCGGACATGTGTCTGATGGCGGATATGGTTTGGTGGTGGAGAATCCATTGAAGGATTTGAAACAGGTGGATCAATATGTGTTTCCGGACCCTATGGCCGCAGGCCGGTTTGATGGACTGGAAGCAGCCCTATCTCAAGCGGATGGACGTTATGTCCAGTTGAACAGTCCTTACTGTATGTTTGAAAGGATGCATTTCCTACGCGGCTTTGATAAGGTACTTTTGGATCTGTATGCGGATCGGGATTTTATCGAATATCTTGCGGATCAACTGATAGAATATCAAATCGGTATTGTTAAGGAAGCAGGCCGGTTGGGGAAGGGGAGAATTCACTGTTTTGATACAACGGACGATTGGGGCACGCAGAATAACATTTTTATCCGGCCTGATATGTGGCGGAGAATTTTTAAACCCAGGTACCAGCGGTTGATCGATTGTGTGCACCGGAATGGAATGCATTTTCGTTTTCATTCAGATGGTAAAATCAATTCGATTTTAGGTGATTTTGTGGAATTAGGGGTAGACATTTTTAATATTCACCAGCCAAGATTGCTCGGGATTCAAGATGTTCGGGATCAACTGCGGGGAAAAATTTGTATTGAAGCTTCTGTAGATATTCAGGCTACTCTTCCATCCAATAATAAGAAGTTGATTGAAGAAGAGGTCAAAGCTATTGTGGAAAATTGGGCGACAAAAAAGGGCGGGCTGATTGGTGTTGAATATCGGCATCTTAATGCAATTGGTGCTTCTAAAGAAGCGCTTGAATGGGAATTGGCCTGCTTTAAAAAATATGGTTCTTCATTTGGGAAAGATTTTTAAGATCATGAGAATTAACAATTGGGGATTCTATGGATGATAGACAACTGCTGGTGAGAATTGCAAGATTATATTACGAACAGAAGAAAACGCATGCCGAAATCGGAGACCTTATCCATGTTTCGCGGTTTACCGTTTCACGTTTGCTTCAAAGGGCACAAGAGCTTGGCATTGTGGAAATTAAGATTCATGATCAATGGGAGGAATCTGAGCTGCTGGCTGAACAATTGTGTGCGGAATTTTCCCTTAAAGAAGCCATTGTTTTAATACGCCGGGAGCGGTCTGATACGGAGCTGCGGGAAGGTTTGGGCTATCTGGCGGCCAACTATCTGGACCGGCATTTGCAGCCTGGCTGGACATTGGGTATTTCGTGGGGAAGAACGCTGGACAGTCTGGTAGCCATGCTGCAGCCAAGTGAAAAAAAGGCTATCAAAGTTGTCCAGATGATGGGACACGCTGGTTTGAAAAACCCTGAAATTGACGGGCCGGACCTTACACGGCGTCTTGCCGAGAAATATGAAAGCGAGTATTTTTATTTGCCGGCGCCTTTAATTGTTGAAAACGTCAAATTAAAAGAGGAATTGATTAAACAGCCCAGCATTAAAGAAGTGCTTGCTGTTGCACACAATGCAAATATCGTTGTTTCTGGCGTTGGCACACTGGATATGGTGGATTACTCCGTCTGGGCGGGCTATCTGACAGAGATGGATGTGGTGAACCTGATCAAAAATGGGGCCATCGGGCATGTTTGCGGCCAGTTTTTTGATACTCAGGGCCGGTTGTTGGATATTGATATTAATAAACGGTTTATCGGATTGAACCTGGAAGAAATGAAACAGATCGATCATGTGGTCTGCGTGGCCGGTGGTACTTCAAAGTACCCGGCAATCTTGGGGGGGCTGCGTGGTGGTTTATTCAACGTATTGATCACGGACGATATGGTCGCAAAGGAGATCTTAAAAGCAGCCTGATCGTCGTGCAAAAATGTGCTGAAATGATTGCAGCGCAGTTATCCTGAATTTGTTCTGCATCTGCTTAAAAGCGAGGCTGAGGAATGTTCCTCAGCCTCGCTTTTTGGTATTTCCCGGTTGGAAATAACCGGTTCTTTTGGGGAATAATATTACTTCAATTCAATAATACAAAGCGGGAGAATCGTTCGCTCTAAAAATATCCTAGGGAGAAGTGCGGCCCCAGTCATCCTCCAGGCGGGTGATGTCATCTTCCACACAGATGCCCAGCTGGGTCTCGATGATGACCATGAAATCCTCTCCGTCGTTTTCAACCCGGTGCACCTGTCCTTTTTTAATGAAAATGGCATCTCCGCTGGCGACATCCTGCACGGTATCATCCAGGGTTAATTTCCCCGAACCGCTCACGATCACCCAGTGTTCGGCGCGCAAAGCGTGCTTCTGGAGCGAAAGCCTTTTTCCGGGGTTGACGACGATTCGTTTAACCCGGTAACCGGGCTCGTTTAAGTATTCTTCCCAGCGCCCCCATGGGCGGTTATCTGAATCAATCATAATGAATCTCCTTTGGTGAAAATGAACCTGTGGCCTAATTTTACCTTAGAAGAGTCGGAAATTGGGTGTTGTGTAAACCGATCGACTCCATTTTGTAAACTGGTATGGTGTGTCTGCGGCGGAGCGGGGGAGTTTGTTTTGCTTTAAATCCGGTGCAGCTGTTTTCCGCGAAAATATTTCTTCCTTGGTCTGAAACAGAAATTGCTGCTTGACAAAGTAAAGTTAAAAGTGCTATATTATAGCTAATCGATTGCGCAATCGATTGCGCAATCGATTAGTCGAGAAAAAGTTATTTGAGATTGAATGGATTAAGAAAAATGAAACGAATGACGATGAAGGATGTTGCGGATTTAGCCGGTGTTTCAAAAACAACGGTATCTCATGTGATCAATGAGACAAGGTTTGTTGAAGTTTCAACGCGCAATAAAGTTCTTCAGGCCATGAAAGACTTGGGTTACCACCCGAACACTGTGGCTCGCAGCCTCAGGAGCGGCGAAACCAAAACAATCGGGATGATCGTTCCGGATTCGACGAACCTCTTTTTTGCGGATATTGCCAGAAGAATTGAAAATTATGGCTACGAAAATGGGTACAGCGTAATTCTGTGTAACAGCGACAACAACATTGATAAGCAGCAAAACTACATTGACACGCTCATTTCCAAGCAGGTTGACGGGGTCATATTCATCTCTTCCGGCGAATCTAAAGCAGATTTACAACGACTCTCGGAAAGCGGAATCCCGATAGTTGTTGCCGACCGTGTCGTTCCGCTTAGCCTGGCAGATGTTGTGCTGATCAACAATGAAGAGGCGGGATACATTGCTACAAAATATTTAATTGATCTCGGGCATCGGCGGATTGCCTGCATCACAGGTTCGTCGGAATTAAACCCCAGTATGCGCCGGGTCGAAGGATATCGCCGGGCTCTTTCGGAAAGTGAGATTTCGGTTCCTGAAGAGTACATTGTTCAGGGTGATTTCCAATTTCAGAGCGGCGAACTAATGATGACGAAGTTGATGAAATTGCCGCAACGACCCACAGCAGTATTTGTTTTGAATGACATGATGGCAATCGGGGCTGTAAGCGCAGCACGAAGACTGGGTGTCGATGTTCCGGATGATGTTTCCATTATGGGCTTTGATGATATTGCTTTGTCGTCTTTACTTCACCCTTCGCTCTCCACAATGGCCCAGCCTACAGAGGAAATGGCCCGTTTGGCAGTGGAATTGCTGATCCAAAAAATAGCCCATCAGGATGTTGACCATGAAAATAAAAAGCATGTGTTAAATGCCGTACTTATTGTTAGAGACTCAACGAAAGCTTTAGGAGGATAGATGGGCGAGATTATTGTGATTGGCAGTATTAATATGGATCTTGTCGTTCGAACCAAAAAGATCCCTGCCGCAGGCGAGACGATACCCGGTCAGGAATTCCGGCTGATTCCCGGTGGGAAGGGTGCCAATCAGGCCGTCGCGGCCAGTAAACTTGGCGGGAATGTGTCGATGGTTGGATGTGTAGGAAACGATGCGTTTGGACCAAGCTTATGCAGGTCTCTTGTGGACCAGGGTGTAAATACCGAATATGTGTTTACAAAAGATTCTTTGTCGACCGGAACGGCTACCATCATTGTGGAAGACTCGGGGGAAAATCGGATCATTGTTGTGGCCGGCGCGAATGGGGCAGTGGATAAAAACGTCGTTGAGCAGGTAAAAGAGTTGATTGTCCATTCAAAGGCTTTGGTTCTCCAATTTGAAATTCCGACCGAAACCGTTGAATACGCAATCAATCTGGCATATTCTGAGCACATTCCGGTGTTTCTAAATCCTGCGCCTGTCTATGCTGTTTCGGATGATCTTTTGTCCAAAGTGGACTACTTGATTGTAAATGAATCCGAAGCGTATGCACTGACAGATATTTCTGTCTGTGACCTGGAATCTGCAAAAGTTGCGGCCAATCAGTTGAGAGAAAAGGGTGTCAAAGTAGTCGTGGTCACACTGGGGAAGAATGGCGCGTGGGTGGCTTCAGAAAGCGTTCGCTTGCATGTTCCGGCAAAGTGTGTTGAGGTGATCGATACCACTGCGGCTGGAGATACCTTTGTAGGAGCCCTTGCTGTTTCGCTGGTGAACGGTTTTAGTTTAGAAGAAGCGGTCCGCTTTTCGGTAAATGCTGGAACATTGGCCGTTACAAAGCTTGGCGCTCAACCTTCTATTCCAACCCAGGAAGAAGTTAATCAATTCATTTCGATGTTATCGAAATAGTTGCAAAAATATCACGGATTGGAGGGCTTTAATTTGAAGAAAATTGGTGTGCTTAACAAAGATTTATCAGATGTCATTGCAGGAATGGGCCATTTGGACATGCTCGTAATTGGAGATGCCGGTCTGCCGGTTCCGGCGGGGGTCAAGCGAATCGATCTGGCTATTAAAAAAGATGTTCCAGGATTTATTGAGACTGTAGAGATCATCGCAGAAGAGTTAAAAGTGGAACGGATCATTCTGGCAGAAGAAACCGGTAAGGTAAGCCAACATATCAAAAAAGAAATTCTGAACATTTTTAATGACAGCAAGGTTGAAGAAGTTACACACGAGGAATTAAAAAAACTCAGTAAATCTGCCATGGCAGTGGTTCGTACGGGTGAATTTACTCCCTACGCAAATGTAATTCTTGTCTCAGGTGTTGTTTTTTAGCATTAGGTTTGTTTTGTGGAGTTTAGAACAAGGAGGTGCAAAGTCAGAGGATTCACTGTTCAGTAAATAAGGTTTTGATCCCTAATTAATTTGTTAACCTGAATGGAGGAGCAAGTGAAAAAAAGAATTATTGCATTGGTAGTTCTGCTTACCTTAATTTTGTCTGCTTGCGGCGGACAGAATGCCCAGACCGAGACAATGGAACCGGCGGCATCAGATGCAGCGGCTTCATCTCAAACGGGAAGCCAATCTGAAGAAGCATCAACAGAAGAAGCTGCAATCGACCCCGTAGCATTGGCGCTGGAGCTGGCCGATAAAGCAGCGCGGGGCGAGAAAGCCGACTTTGAAGGCGGAAGCGGCAAAACGGTAGGGATTGTCATGCCGCAGTTTGATAATGACGGCTGGCGGGGGATTTACATTGGCGCATTGAGCAAAGCGATTGAGATGGACGCGAGTGTCATCACACTGGACGCGCGCAACAATGTGGATACCCAGATGGCAATGATCCAGGATTTGATCACCAAACAGGTGGATGCA
>JAHDQE010000089.1 GCA_018433975.1 Ornatilinea sp.
ATCCCAATATCAGCGCGGATACGGTTTAAGTCTTTGGGACTGTTGCTCAGACGTTGGTTGTTGACCCAGACTTCTCCGCTGGTTTCCACTTCCAAATGGTTGATGCATCGCAGCAAGGTGGATTTTCCGGAACCGCTGGGCCCGATGATAACGACCACTTTGCCGCGTTCAACATTTAAAGAAACGCCATTCAGGGCTTTGACCGGACCAAATTCTTTATACAGATTTTTCACCGTAATAATATTGTCATGACTGTACATTATTTTGATACCGCCTTTCCAGAGATTTGACAAAGAGAGAGAGTGTTACAGTCAGTGTCAGATAAAGAATCGCCAGCGTCGTGTAAGTTTCGGCATACCGGAAGGAATGCCCGGAGTATAAACGAGCGACCTGGGTGATATCGCGAACCGCCAATATAGATACCAATGAGGAATCTTTCAGCATGGATACAAAATCATTCCCCAGAGCGGGCAGAACATTGCGGATTGCTTGAGGAAGAATGACATATCGCATGGCTTGCCAATGGCTCATCCCCTGTGACCGGGATGCTTCCATTTGGCCGCGATCTATGGATTGGATTCCGGCGCGGAAAATCTCTGCCAGGAAGGCTCCGTAAGTTACTGATAATGCGATGATGGCCCGGATATTCATAGGGACATCACGGATATTCATGTTTGTGAAGGGTTCTGCCAAGGCAGTCAGACCTGCATTATTGAGTAATGCGCCAATTTGGTTAATAAGGCTTACCAGGGCCGGAACGCCTACCAGAGCAATAAAGATGATCAACACAAGCATGGGGATGCCGCGAATGAATTCAACGTAAAATGTGGCCAGATTGCGCAGGAAAACGCTTCGGGAGATTCTGCTCAAGCCGGCGAGCAAGCCCAAAACCAGGGCGAAAATAAATCCAAAGATAGTTGTAGTGAGGGTAACGCTGATGCCTGCTTTGATAAATCCGAAGGCTTCCCGGAAATTTTCCTGGGTAATGATGACGTAGCCCGTGCCGATCACGACAAGGACTAAACCGACAAACCACCAGGGGAAATCCTGCCAGTTTATGGATTTTTTAATGGCAATATTTTGTTTGGTACTGGATAGTTCTTTTGTACCGGGTAACTCCATAATATATCTCCTGTTGTGCCCCGTACGAAAGCGAATCGCTTTCGTACGGGGCTAATTTCTTTGGTAGTTACATTTGTTTTCTATCGGGATTATTGAATATCATCATAGGTTACGTCGAAGTTCGGGCCGAAGTATTTCACGTTCAAATCGTACAGGGTTCCATCTTCTGTCATTGCGGCGATAGCCTGATTCACCGGGTCTATCAAATCACTGCCTTGCGGATAAAGGAAACCGAGTTCGTCGCTGGAAATGGAAGGACCGACAAAATCAAGATTGTCTGCATCTTCACCCATGTATCCCATTCCTGCAACCTGATCGATGATCACTGCGTCAACATCCCCGCTGATCAGGGCCTGTACGGCGATGGGGAACTGTTCAAAGGCTTTGATACGGTCTTCGGAGAGATATTGGATGGCTGTTTCGTAGTTTGTGGTGTTTGCCTGCGTACCCAGGATCAAATCCGGTTGGCTGGCGAAATCTTCAATGCTGCTGAAACGATCTTCGCCTTTCAAAACCAGTAAGCGCTGCTGAATGCTGATATAGCCATCGGAGAAATCTACAATTTCTGCGCGGTCGGGGGTGATGGTGATGCCATCAGCGCCAACGTCATATTGGCCTTCAGATACACCCTGGATCAAGGTCTCCCAGGCAGCTTCCTGGAAGATAGGAGTACAGTGCAGACGAGTGCAGATATCATTCCAGGCATCATAGTCCCAACCACCCGGTTCACCGGTTTTGCTGGAAACATAATTGAAAGGCAAATAAGCATTTTCAACGGCGATGGTGATCTCGCGGCAATCCAAATCAACCAGAGCGCCTTCTGCGGTTCCCAGACAACCTTCGGGGGTAGTGGAAGCGGGCTCAGCAGGAGCGGCAGTGTTTCCACAGCATGTGGACAAAATAAGGGCAAAAGCGGTTAATAAAACAAAAATGGTGGTGCGGTTTCTCATGTCTAATCTCCTCTTTTTTAAATCAACGATTTTAATAAAATTTTTTAAACTGTTTAAGACCAAATAGGAAGGTAAGGTATAGTTCGTTTTCTTGTTAATATATGGCTAGAGCCTCCTTTCCTGAAACTTTCAGGCGGATCCAATCCCAAAGGAGGTACTTTTTATTTGCAAACAGATGAGATATCAAACAGGAAAATCATTGGAGCAAATAATAAGGCCTCCCTGGAAAGGGAGGCCTGGATTCGCTCAATGATAACGTCTAAGCGCTCAGCGCCGAACCTTCCCGTAGGAGGTTGGCCTTAGACTTGTTGCGCTTATGTAAAGACAGGATAATCATATTGAATATATTTTTATCACACTCAAAATGATGAGTCAAGTGCTAGTTTGACATTAATTTATAAATGTGGGCTGACCACACGATTTTCCCGTGCGGAACGCAGTAAAGCATCCAAAGTGGCAATATTTTCCTGGCTTTCCGCTAGGCTGATACGGGGAGAGTGACCGCATAGTATGGCATCTGTGAGATCTTCGATTTCTCCAAGGTATAGATCCCCGCTTTTGAATGAGAGCTTCTCTTTATGGTGGTCCGTAAGGATGAAAGGTTTTTGTTTAGGGTCCGGCTTGAAAGGTGCAGGGATTATGAGTGTGCCACGTGAGCCGCGGATTTCCATACCGGTCTGGTGTGGAAGGTTGAAACTGCAATCGAACTGAGCCAATACCCCATTAGAGAAGTGAATCTGCCCGACAAAGGTTTCATCCACTCCTCCGGATGCGGTAACCTGCCATCCAAAGACTTCCTTCGGGGTGCTCCCCGCCAATAGATGGGCAAAGCTGACAGGGTAGCAGCCTACATCCCATAAAGCGCCGCCACCGTATTCCGGTATCCACCGGAAATCATCGGGCCGCTGAAGGGTGAAGCTGAAAGAGCCCCGGATAAGCTGAATTTTACCGATTTTCCCCTCCTGAATTGCTTTCTGTACGGCAAGGGTCTGAGGGTGGTGACGGTACATGAAAGCTTCCACGATGCGTGTGCCGGACTGTTCCGCTGCTTCTGCCATGCGGGCGACTTCATTGGGGGTAAGAGCAAGAGGTTTCTCGCAAAGAACGTGTTTCCCGGCCCGGGCCGCGCGAATGCTCCAATCTGCATGGAGATGGTTGGGGAGCGGATTGTAAATGACATCAATTTCGGGGTCCGCAAGCAGGTCTTCGTAGGAGCCGTAAAAACGGGGGATTGCGTGGAATTTGGCGTATGCTTCAGCGCGCTCCAGGTCACGGGAGGCTACAGCGATAAGTTCATTCCGTTTGGAAGCGCGGAGCGGAGGAATTAACGCCCGGTTGATGCGAGCAGTACTGAGCAAGCCCCATTTGAGAATCTTTGGCATGGTTTTCTCCTCCTTTATTTGCTTTTTTCGATTGAATTGAAAAGCAGATCAAGCCGGCTTTTCTTAAACCATTTTTGGAACTCGAGAGTTTCTCTGAACAGATTGTTCAGTGCGAGCTGTATCATTTTTTGTTTTTCTACATTTGGGGCATTACTGCATCGTTGAATTTTCAAGAATTTGTTTTCAAGGGATTGGACTTCGATTTTCCCCGCTGCAGCCAGCAGATCAATTGCTTTTTGGACAGTTATATTCCGGTGTCCGGTTCTGGCAGCGAGTTCCTTTGGATCGATCCGGCCTTCTGTGGAATCAATTGCAGAGGAAATCATTGCAGCAACTTCTTTGACAAAAGCAGTTGGGTCTGCTGCTGCAATGGGTGCACCGAAAACAAAAATCTCTTGGGGCGATACAGCCTCCAGGATTTCACGCAGTTCCTGGGGGCCGGGCGGAATGTTCCACAGGGCTAGGAGGGGGTGTGGAGAAAGCTGCCTTCGATTTGCAGTTTCCACTTTCAAATCATTTTGGCCTTCTGCCCAGATCAGAGGTTGACGTTCCTGAAATAGGCGTTTCAGTTCCGTAAGAGGAGCAGAAGTGTCCCGTAAATCATGCACCCTGAGCCGGGAACGGGTTGAAATTTCTTCTTTGGGGGGTTCAATCTTACGGGCATCAATCCATTCGATGGTAACTTCTTCCCGGCCTTCATAACTGCTGGACCGGATGGAATACGCCAGGTCGAACTTGCCTTCGGGAAGAATCTGATCTGCCCCTCGCCACCAGAGTATGGTTTTCTCAACATCGGCAGGGTCCCGAACGATCAGTTTGAGGTGTTCACTGTTCTTCCCAATATGGCTGGTGCCGGACAGCACCAGATTCCGGCTTGCGAAGACCAGGCTGGGATTCCCGGGACCAAACGGCGCCAAACGCTCCAGGTCTTTTACCAGATCGAGAGAAATTTCTTCCAGTGCCAGACTTGCATTGATTATCAGTTCTGTATGGAGCGGTTTTTTAGCTATCATTCGGTCTATGGTACGACCAAGTGCCTTCCGGAAGCGCGGGATATCCTCAGCCGGAAGAGATAACCCGGCAGCCATTGGGTGTCCACCAAAACCATGCAGCAATTTGGCGTTTTCGGCGATTGCGGCGGTAATGTTGATCCCTTCAATGGAACGTGCCGAGCCCCGGGCTGTACCTCCTTCTGGAGCAGAGAGCAGCACAGTGGGACGCTGGTAGCGTTCAACCAGGCGGCTGGCAACGATACCGACGATTCCTCCCGGCCAGGTGGGATGCGCCAGTACAAGTGCCGAGGTGTCCAGTAGTGCGGGTTCGCGTTGCACCTGGGAGACCGCTGCAGCAAAAACCTGATCCGATTTTTCTTTGCGCTCATTGTTTAAACCATCCAACCGGCTGGCCCATACTTTGGCTTCTTCTTCGCTTTCGGTCAGCAGGAAATTTACCATTGGATTGGCATCCTCCAGACGACCCAGAGCGTTCATTCGGGGTGCAATTACGAAACTGATATGCTCTTCGAAAAGATTCTGATGTCCCATGCCGGCTGTTTCGAGAACAGCCTGAATTGCCAACCGGGGAGCTGCTCTGAGCTGCTGCAGTCCGCGCTGGACGAGATAGCGGTTGTCCCCGGTCAATGGGGCCAGGTCGGCAACCGTGCCGATGGCAACCAGATCCAGAAATGAACTGGCTTCTTCAGAGATGACATGTCGGATGAAAAGTTCTTCAATGACTTTAAATGCGCAGCCTACGCCGCATAAGGGATTAAGCGGATGGCCGACCGGCAGGCGTTGGGAATTGACTACAGCGAAAGCATCGGGCAGAGTGGGCGGAAGCGTGTGATGGTCTGTGATGATGACGGGGACCCCTTTGTTCTTCGCGTAATTCACGGCTTCATGGGCGGTGATCCCGGTGTCGCAGGTGAGAACCAGTTGAACGCCGCTGTCGATCATTTTTTGGAGATTGGGGAGGTTTATGCCATGAGATTCTTCGCGGCGAACAGGGATGTGATAAACCACATCCGCGCTAAGTTTCCGGAGCCCGGCCACAAGAACTGTAGTGGCCGTCTGTCCGTCTGCATCAAAGTCTCCCCAGACGCCAATCCGTTCGCCGGCCCGGATGGCCTGTTCTATGCGGTCCGCAGCCCGTTCAAGATCGGGAAGAGCGGTTCCGGGGGTGGGGACATACAAATCCGGATTAAGATAAGCAAGAGCTTCCGGAATAGTTGTGATTCCCCGGCTCAGCAGGGTTTGCGCTACCAGAGGATGCCCCCCAACTGCTTCCTGGAATTGGGGTGGAACCTCTATCCGTTCAGGATCTTTCCAGATGTGTTCAATCGGTTTCATTGCACTTCCGTCGTTGACACGAAAAAATGACTACATCAGCATAAAGCCAGAACACTAGAATCAACTCTTATACAGGGCCGCAATTTTGCAGCTTTCTACAGGGTATTTCCCGATTGCGGTTTCGTCCGAAAGGACGATCCCTTGATACCCGATGGAAAGCGTATCGTATAGATAGCATACTTCTGACCGGGTGGGTGCGGGCTGTTCGGTCATGTGTTCCAGGACCTGACCGGCCATTATTACGGGAACGGAGAATTGATTTAACTGGTGTGAAAACTGATGGACAGCTTCTCCCATCGCCTTTAAACCTAACTCCGCACCGAGGTCGCCACGGCACAACCACACCTCATCGGCGCTGGCTGCGATTTTGAGTGCGTCTTCAATGGCAGGCCTCCGCTCAATTTTGGCGATCAGGTATGCATCTCTGCCAAAATGAGTTCTGTAGGTGGACATCTCTTGAGAGTCTTTAATATACGAAATGGCATAACGGATGAACTCCAGATTTTGAGTCTGTTCTAATATGGTTTGGTCCCGTTCGCTGATCGCCTCTGTGCGGAATTCCAAAGAAGCAAGTGTAATCCCCTTATTGGGAGAAATCTTTCCTCCCAGAACAACCCGGGCAGTGATCCCGTTCAAGTCGCCGGATTGGATTACCAGGCGGGTCTTGGCGTCATTTAAAACAATTTCACCGTTGGAAAGTCCGGCAGCCTTGAAAAAATCCGGATGCGGGACGGGGAGAGTATGTTTTTGTTGTGAAGAAGCAGCATAAATCAATTGGACGGTTTCATCCTGCACCAGTTCAAAAGGGGAGAAGTTGCCTAAACGCCATTTGCTGCCCTGGAGGTCGAGGACTACAGGAATTTTTGAATCAAATGGAGATAAAAATTGCTCAATTCTATCCAGCCACTCAAACAGCCGCGGCAGGGAAAGATGAGAAGTGTTCAGGCGGAATGCGGTTACACCGGCAGCGACCATGGCCTGCCAGGTTGATTCGGCTTCACTGCCGGGGCCTAAAGTTGCAATAATTTCATAATTCATCATGATGGAAAGATTCTCTTTAAATTTCAATTTCGGAGATCTGATCGATATCCAATTCAACCAGACTCTCGATTTCTTCTAACTCACCGGATTCGGACTGCCGCCAATCTCCTGCGTCTTTTCCGGTTTTGCAAAGCGAGCGATAGCGGCAGTATTTGCAATGCCGGTCGACTTCCATTGTCTTGGGGAATTCCTCGTCGCCCCTGTTAGCGATTTCGCGAAGGGTCTGAAAGAGGAAATCGCGGTCCGCCTCAAATTTAAATTGCGTGTAGCGAATAAATTCCGGCTCGGCAGGGTACCCTGCAAACCAGTAGATCATTTCGATTTGATTCGGCAAAATCTCATTGCCCTGATTTAATTCCTGTCCGCCCAACACCAGCAAGAAAAGGTACAATCGGGTTTGCATACGGCTTTTTAAAAACTCAGAGCGGGTGCGTTTCTGAGAAGTTTTCCAATCCAGAATGACCGCACGCTCGCCGGGAGAGATGGCGATCAGGTCATACTGTGCCACGATCCGGTACCCCCCAAAGGGGGCGGTGAGGCGGTATTCAAAATATTGCTTTTGCGGAAGCCCTTCCAACGGGTTGGCGGAGAGGTAATTATCCCACCACCGTTGAAGAGCGGAGCCTTTGGAGAGCGTGGAAAGCTGTTCTTCCGGGATTCCGATCAAATGCTGCTGCACTATCCGGTGAAATTGTTTACCCTGTTCCATGTGGCTTTCCAGCTCCAGAACCGGTTCGGATTGGAGCGCAGGCCATTCCTGTTTCAGGAGATAACGCAGTTCAAAACGGCGTGGGCAGTCCAGGTAATCCTGAAGGCTGCTCTGGCTGAACTGGAAGTTTTCAGGAATCCTGGGCATGGTTTTCTCCTTTCCAGAAGGCTTCTAAGGCGGTGAAGGGGAGAGCTGGACGACTCTCTCCACGCTGCCCGGTATTCCAGGTGACCACCAGCTCCTCACGGGCACGGGTGATGCCAACGTAGAGCAAGCGGATACGTTCCTCGGCATATTTAATCCGGTCCTCTTGTGTGGCTGTGCCCTCGGGCCAATAGAGTTTATCCGGGTCGATCCCCAAAAGGGCCTTGAGGCGTGAGATGGTTTCTGCCTGGAGATTCAACCGGTCCCGTACATAATATTTCTCGCCAATGTATTGGTCATAAGGCTCTGCAGAGGGATAATCATAATTATTTACAGACAAAAGATATACCCGGTCCCACTCCAATCCTTTTGCTTTATGAACTGTGGCGATCACCACTTCGCCGCGATGTTGGTCCGGATCGAAAGCGGTATCTTCTTCGCTGAAACCGGTGAATTTCCGCTGGTTTTGGGCAATTGTTTCCAATTCCTGAACGAACTGGGGCAGGTGCCACTCGGGATTAGCATTGGAGGCTCCCTCCAATACCAGTGCTAATTTATGCGCCAAGGCCAGATCTGCGGGTGATGTAAACAGATCCTGTGCGATGGTGAGCACAAGCTGGTCAACGGGCAGTTGAGAAGCGTTGTGCCAACGGCGAATCAGTTCACGAAATTCAACCAGTTCTTCAAGTGTCTCGGGGGATTGTTTTTCGGAGAGTTCCATCAGCCAATCCTGTTCAAGCAGGGGCCAAAGGTATTCTTCAAGGCGTGAGCACTGGCGGATGAGCTTTGTGATATTTTGATGGAACTTTTTCTGATCTTCATTTTCTTCTTCGCCCAGCTTTATCTGACGGTAGAGATTTGAGAGCCTGCTGGATGCGCCGGGCTCGGCCAAACAACGCAATACCAGGGAGAGAAGGTTGGCCGTTTGCCGGGTTGAAAGACTGCTGCGAAGCAGCTCTACATACCGAACGCCGTACTTTTTAAGCTCATCCACGATTTTTGCCCCGCGTTCATTGCGCGGAACCAGAATCGCGGCAGTCTTTTCGGGGTTGGCATCCAGCCAATTTCTTACCGATTTAGCAACCAGTTCCAACTCTTTATCCGGGGTTAGTTTGTTGGAGTAGAGATAAATTCCTTCCGGGTTATCCGGTGGATTGGGCTGGGGATCACCCGGCGGCGTTGGCTGGATCAAAGGCAATGCCAGCGATTGGCGCAGGGCAGGATTGGGATGCCGGTTGCGGGTCCATTCGATGAGGTGATTGGCCAGAGTGATAATGCTTTGCGTGGAACGGCCGGAATTGGGCAATTCCCGAGCCGAAACGTCTGTTTCACGACGGAAATCCAACAGGAATTGGGGGTCGGCGGTGGTAAAGGTCTCGTAAATGGCCTGGTTGGGATCCCCCACGCGCACCCAGTTGCCATGCCGTCCAGTCAGCAAGCGCAGGATTTCTTCCTGTACGCGGCTGCTGTCCTGCGCTTCATCTTCGAGAATATAGGGCCAACGCTCCTGAAGACGTTCCAGGAATTTTGGATCGGAGGAGAGCGCCTGAAAAGCCAGCCGGATCAGATCGTTGAAATCGACTGCGGTACGGTAGTGAAGCGATTGCTGGTAGCTGGCGTAAATATCGCAGCCCATTTCCAATAAAGGTTGGGGTTCTTCCAACGCATGCAGACGCTCATAGATCTCTGCAGGCGATGCCCGCAGGTCTTTTGCCTGACTGATAAAGCTGTTCGCGATTTGGGCGATCTGCTCCAGCCATCTTTTTTGAAGCCGCGGATTTCGAGAAGGATCGTGGTCAAGATCGCCAAATTGGGTAAAAAACTCGGGATGGACGCGCAGCCAGTTATTGACAGCTTCTTGTAAAATGCGGCCCGCTTCCCGTTCGTCGATAATCTGGAACCGCTCAGATAAACCGGCCAGATCCGGTCGTTCCCGGACGATATCGTGTGCCAATCCGTGAAGCGTACGCACCCGATATCCCAGCCCGGGCAGGAGCCCAAAATCTTGAACAAATCCATGCACGCGGGAAGAGAAATTATCCACCGCCGAATTGACCAGGGTTACAATCAGGACTTCCTGATCTTCACCAATCCGGTTTTCGGCGATCAGGGTGGCGGCCAGGTAAGATAGGGTTTGCGTTTTCCCACTTCCCGGAACGGCCGAGACGCCAATCTTTCCTTTACGAAAACGGAGAACTTCTGCCTGTTTAGGCCGGGGATTAAACATCCTGACCTCCCCGGGCGAGATGAATTCTGCGCAGCAGGATCTGTGCGGCCTGCAACAGAGGACCGCGCTGTTGATTGCCCTGTTCATTTGTGTCCGTCGTGTAAAGATAGATGCTCCCACTGCAGCGCCGAATCAGGCCGCGTACCAATCGTTCCAGAGTCAACTGGTTGGTTTCGTATTCATTGATATCCGTCCAAAGCATATTGGGGGGCCATTGACGGCTGAGGACATAAGGATGTGTAAGCGGTTGATCCAGCCGTTCCCACCAACTGGTGCTGCCGATATCCAGCCAAAATTGATGAGTCACAGGAAAATTTGCCATCAAAAAAGTGTAAGCCGGAGCGAGGAGAACTGCATCTTCGGGTTGGCTGCTCCAACTTTGCAGGTATTGTGCTGCCACGACACCCTGGTCTACCATTTGAATGTATTCTTTGCCAATGGGAACCTCTTCCTGTTCCAATGAGGGACCAGTCACCCAGCGAAACTTTTGTATGGATTCAATTAACCGTGCGGCAACTCCGGCAGCATCAAACCGGTTGTGAAAACCGAAGCCGGGTTGAGAAAGAATTTCCCCGAATAACTTGCTGGTGAAGACATCCAGCGGAATATCTCCTGTATTTTGTGCGCGTGCCAGCCATTCACGGAGCTCTTCATATCGGGCGCCGAGGGTATAGGTGATACGGTTCTGTGCTTTAGGGTCAATTTTCTCAAAAGACGATAAACCATTTTCCGGTTTGCTCTCCTGATATACGATCTGAGCCAGAATATCGGCACGGATCAGATCCAGGTCAGCAATGGATTGGATGAGCGCGCTGCGAAGCTCGTGCCGCGAGCAGAACAACCCCCATTCCGGATGCGCCAGCTTGGCCAGTGTCAACAGACATTGTGCCGCCGGTTCTTCTCTCAGGCTACGGGAAGGACGGTGGGACCGGTAGGGTATTCCCAGATGATCCAATTGGTTCATCAAAGAGAAGCGCAGGGAATCGGTGAGGAAAGGTGCCAGAACGACGATTTCTCCGGGCAGGGTGCCTTCTTCATGGATTAATTGGGCAATTTGATCACAGATATCCTTTACCATCTGAGGGTAGAACTGGTGGTTGGAGAAATGAATAATGGAGGGGATATCCTGCGAGGGGTAAGATTCGCGCCTTTGAAGAGAGTCCGCGAGGGCATTTTGGAGGTCGTTCAGCACGGGTGAAGTGACAAAGGATTCATTCAAAATGAAATGTTGATCACAGATTTCGCTCAAAGAATGCGCAGAGTCTGGGTCTGCACCCAGAAATGAGCGGTATCCACCATCTGCATCGCAGATCAGCAGGGCCGAATCAAAATTCGGCAGCCATTCCCTGAGAATGTCGTGGGCAACGGGAATATCTTCTTCGATATTCTCATAAATCACATGATGATAGGTCTTCAGGAGATATTGCCGGCAGAGATCACTGTTCCAGAGGTGAGCCGTAAACAGTTCCAGCTGGAGGGAAAAATCGAGCAGGTTATTTTCCAGGCAGTAATTGCGAAAAAGGTTGGCACATTCCTGGGCTTCTTCATAAACACGAAGCTGGGTGGGCTTCCCGACCCAGGCTTTTTGCAATCGTTCGCCGAATTCGGTATGGGGAAAGCCAATTGCAGCGGCCTTGTTAAGATTATCCAAAATCTGGCTGAACAGGCGGTTCCGGTCAATATCTACGGCATCAAAATAGCCCTTTTCGAGGAGGGGCGTAACCAACCGGGCCATGTAATACTGGGCGGTTTCCAGGGTTAAGAAAATGGGCGGTTGGTTGGGGTTTCCGAACCCGGCCAGACGGGCCACGGCAGGCCAAAAGATGTCGATAGTGCGCTGTGCTAGGCCGCCTATCGTGGCGATGGTTGGACTGCTTCCCGCGGGGAGATCCGGCGAGAGAAGCATCTGGTAATAGGGGAATGCCAGTGTACGCTGCGGTGCGATGATCAGGATCTGGTCGGCGGGTACCCCGGTATGGATCAACTCCAACAACCGGTTGACCCCGACAGTGGTCTTCCCACACCCGGCCGGACCTTCCACGAAGATGTGCGTATTGAAATCCTGTTGGAGAATTTCCTCTTGTCCTTTTGAAAGTAAAATGGAATTCAATCGTTCAGGCCTCCTGTGATCTGTTCTTATTGTAGTCCAATTTTCGGCGAAGAATTAAAATAATCACCCCTCTGACAGGGGAGAGGGGTGAGCCAGTTGAAGCCTTTGGAGGGGTTATTTTGCCAGTGCGCGGTTGACATTGCCAATCCAACGCGGTGGGCGGGCGCTCAGTTTCTTTCGAACAGCGGGTATTCTGACCAGAAGGAGCGCAGCGAGTATGGCACCATAAATGAGGGGCTCACGAATATCCGATTTTACGACCCACATGTAGTGCAGAATAACCAGCACTCCGGCGGCATATACCCCCTGATGCAGTGTTTTCCAGGCTTTCCCCATGCGTTTCATGGAGCGTTGGGTAGACGTGAGCGCTAGCGGGATCAATATAATCAAAGCCAGTATTCCGGCAATCAGATATTTTTTATAAATAATTTCCCGCACGATCAGGCCCAGATCAAACTGGAAGTCCAGCACTGAAAAGATGAAAAAGTGCAGCGCCGCGTAGAAAAACGCATAGAGACCCAGCGCGCGGCGGACTTTCAGTGCTGGGCGGAAACCGAGGATTGTGTTCAACGGGGTGCAGGCAAGTGAGATCAATAGGATGACCATGGCATAATGCCCTGTACGCTGCATAGCGGCCTGAATGGGGTCGTAGGTCAGGTTATTGGTGAAATAGTTCACCACAAGCAGGATAAAGGGCGTTAAAGATGCTGCATGAACCAGAAGCTGGAAACGGGTGAACTTGAATTTTTTCTTTAGTACCATTTCCGTAAATCCAATCCGCTGTAAAGCGAAGCCACTTCTTCTTCATATCCATTGAACATTAATGTCGGTTTCCGGCCGGTCTCACCGATGATTCTTTCACTGGCCTGTGACCAGCGCGGGTGATCTACCTCGGGATTCACATTGGCATAAAAACCATATTCCTGGGGGGAAGCGGCCATCCACAAAGAGGTTGGCATTTCTTCTACCAGGTTAATTTTTACAATCGATTTGATGCTCTTGAAACCGTATTTCCAGGGGACGACCAGGCGAAGTGGAGCGCCGTTTTGCGGCAGCAGGCGGTTGCCGTACAGACCGGTGGAGATAATTGCAAGGTCATTCATCGCTTCATCCACGCGCAACCCCTCTACATAAGGCCATACATACCAGGAACTGTTCTGCCCGGGCATTTGATCCGGGTCGTAAAGCGTTTCAAAGCGAACATATTTTGCTGAAGCTTTAGGTTCAACTTCTTTCAGCAGTTTGTTCAGGGGAAATCCCATCCACGGAATCACCATGGACCAGGCCTCAACACAGCGCAAGCGATATATTCGTTCTTCTTCCTGAAAACGAGTCAGCAAATCATCAATATCATAAGTTTTGGGGTTGTTGACCAGCCCTCCAACCTCAACTGTCCAGGGGCGAGTTTTGAAATCTTGAGAAAGTCTGGCAACGCCGCCTTTATCGGTTGTGAATTCATAAAAATTATTGAAATTGGTTACAGCATCAAATTCCGTCAGCTCGCGGCCATATTCATCCGTTTGCGCTCCTGCGATGGGCGTAATACCGGCTGTACCATTGGATTCGGTCGATGTGGAATTATTTCCGCCCAATTTTCCACCACAAGCTGCCAGAATTCCCGCACCGGCAGTTACCAATGCAGCTTGTGTAATGAATTTTCGGCGAGATAAGTATAGACTCTCGGGCGTAATCTCTGAAGATGGTATTTTTTTCATGGCTTTGTCTCCCTGTTGATTGGATAAACTTATAACAGATAAAGTGTATGAAATTTGTATAATTAGTTTATCCAAATACTTTAAGAATAAGCTAAATCTTCTATTACAAGAGTCTTAAGGGATTTTCCGAGCGTTTAAACTTTTTTTATCGCTTAATCTATCGAGTAATCAGCGATGTAATGAAGCAAAGCGCGGGTCAGCAAAGTATCATCCGTGGCACGGTGGGTGTTTTCCAGAGATATCTTACAGGCCCGCCCGGCCGATTCCAGAGAATGGTATTTGAAAGATCGGCGGCGCGGATCCCATACCGAAGCAAACTGGGCATAGAGTTTTAAAATATCGAAAGTTTGAAAATTCTCTTTCCAGGGACTGCCATATTGTTCAAGGGATTGCTTCAGCATTCGCATGTCAAAATCGGCATTGTAAAAGGCGAGCAGCCGTCCGAATAAAATTGGGCGCAAGGTAGGCCAGATGACATACCAGGGCCGGGCATCTTTTACCATCTCGTTGCTGATATGATGGACGGCCTGCGCTTCGCGGGGGATAGGGTTCTTGGGCCGAACGGTCGAATCAAACAACACAGATCCATCGTGGTCAACCACAGAAATTTCGATAATCTCTGCGGAACTATCCAATCCGGTGGTTTCAGTATCAATATAAACAGGTTTTTGCTGCAGCACACGTTGCGCGATCTCCACAGCCTGGAGGCGTGCTTTTCTCTGAAAATCTGAAAGGGTCATTTTTTAATCTCTTAACTTTCCTTGTTGAATCCTGTTTTAATTTCGGGTTATTTCAAATCCCAATAAGCAATCTTATCCAGTTCGACGGTGAGGTTGCCAGAGTTACCAGCCAGAAATACACCAATGTGACCACCGCTTGGTAATCCGGAATCCTGAACCTCTTCCAATAATTTTCCATTGGCATACAGTTTGAAACTGTTCCCATTCGCAAGGATACCGATCCGGTTGGTTTTTCCGGCGCCAGACTGGATTGCTTCGCCAGGTTTAGAATTAATGAGAGTAGTCGTGCCGCCTCCGTCCCAGCGGGAGAAATTGTACTGTCCGCTGCATGTAACCCCCATATAGTAACCCTGGCCGGAGGTATAATCTTTTGCTCTGAATACCAGTCCATATTCATCATTCCCTGAGCAGGATGGGAGGTTGAATGTAGCTTCCAGGTACATATTTTGCGGTGTGGGTGAGGTCAGGCGCCATCCACGGAATCCGAGTGTACTGTCACTTTTCATGATCATTACATCGTTACCCATGTAAATGTGGGTGTTATCGTCTTCATATCCTTCAGGGCCAATTCCAAATGCAGTACCGTTCGCCATAGTGCGTTCCCAAACGGGGTTTCCGAGAGCAACAGCCGGATCATCCGGGATATTTGTTGGGGTGAGCGTTGGAGTTAATGTTTCAGTGGGAGCAAGCGCCTCTGTGGGAGTGCTGGATGCTTCAACTGGAGGTGGGGTCTGTGTGTCGAACAATGTTTCGGTTGCTGTTGGCAGTATGGGTTCGGCAGTGAGTGTCTGGGCAACTGCTGTTGCCACATCTTCTTCGGCTGGTGCAGCCTGTTTTTGCGGTAAATTGCAGGATGCCAGCAGCAAAATCAGGAAGAGTGCTACGAATGGATTGTAAGTACTGAAAAGTTTCTTGTTCATATTTCGTGTATCCTTCCTAAAATGTACTTGATCGAATGATGTTTCAATTATAGCCTAACAAGAGGGTGGTTTTGTAGGATTGTATGGTTGACAGAAGTTGTACATCGGAGGTTTTGCCAGGCTTTACCAGTATGAATTTGGGATGTTCAGGGTTCTATTGTATAATTCACATCATAACCTCATTATGAAAACCCATGTAATTCAACTTGAACGATTTGATGATGTAATCTCCACAAGGGATAGAATTTCCTGGACCAAAGAACCGCGGGTACTGCTAGTGTGGCCCCGGCGTGGAAGAATTATGCGGCGTATGCCTGATCTGGTGATACTGGACCGGTACTGCCGGACGTTGGGTGCGCAGCTTGCTCTGGTGACAGGGGATGATGTAGTTGCCCAACACGCGGAAACATTGGGAATTCCGGTGTTCGAATCTGTGGAAAAAGCCCAAAGTGTTTCCTGGCGCAGGAAGCCCGGTTGGTCGTTTTCTTCTTTGGTAAGACGGAATATGAGGGAAAAAAGTTTCCAGGTGCTGCGTAAAGAGGCGCGGCCGGAGGAAATTTCAAAGAGCGGCTGGTTGAAGTTCCCGATTCGAATTGTCGCTTTTCTGCTTGGAATAGCGGCTGTTGTGGCTTTGTTGATTTTCTTTTTCCCCTCTGCCGAAATTATACTGGATGTGCCTGAAACTACCCAGGAACTGGATATGGAGATTTGGGCCAGCCCGGAAATTGCTTCGACGAACATCTCTGGTGGGATCCCAGCCTATCCGATATCGGTTACCGTGGAAGGTCGTGACGATACCCGAAGTACAGGAGTGCTTTCATTGCCTTTGACCGCTGCAGAAGGCTTTGTTCAATTTACCAATCTGACGGAAGAGGAAATTACGGTGCCGGTGGGGACGGTTGTGCTGGCTGGAGAGACCCCCACCGTGCGTTTTGTGACAACCCGGGCGGAACTGCTTCCGGCAGGTGTTGGAGAAACCGCAGAAATTCCAATTCAAGCAATCCTGGCCGGGACATCCGGAAACGTTGAAGCCGGAACTATTGCGGCAATTGAGGGGGATTTGGGGTTGAAACTGCTGGTTGAAAATCGGGAGATCATTTCCGGCGGAACGGATCAAGCCGAGCCTGCTCCCAGTGAAGCCGATGTAAATGCTTTGCGTTCGGCGCTTCTGGAGCATTTACGCGAAACCGCAATTTCAGAGCTTTCTACCGTAGTGGGAACAGGTCAGCAAATTTTAGATGAAAGCGTTGAAGTACAGGAA
>JAHDQE010000006.1 GCA_018433975.1 Ornatilinea sp.
TGAAAAGATATAGTTAATAGAGAATTCTCCAACAGGACCATGCATGGACGATAAAACTGCAATTTCTCAGATCAAAAAAGGTGAACTCAGCGGGCTGGAAGCACTGGTCAGGCGCTATCAAATCAGAGCGGTACATGCCGCCTTCCTGATCCTGCAAGATCGGTCGCTGGCCGAAGACACTGTACAGAATGCGTTTTTGAAGGTAATCGATAAGATCCATCAGTTCAACGAAGAGCTTCCTTTTGCTCCCTGGTTTTTCAGGATCGTGGTCAACGATGCAGTCAAGACTGCGCAAAAGCAAAGACGGTTGTACAGCCTGGAAGAAGAACCTGATGAAGAATCAAAAACACTTGCCAGATGGTTGGTTGATCCTCACCCCACACCAGAAGAGCAGGCAGAAACCGACGAAAGTGAAGACTGCCTGCACAAGGCCATACTTCAAATTTCGCCCGAACAGAGGTCCGTGGTTGTGATGCGTTATTACCTGGACATGGACGCAAAAGAGATGTCCACCAGACTGAAAAGGCCAATCAGTACAATCAAATGGTGGCTGAGGGCAGCCCGCAAACAACTGGCAGAGTTGCTCCAATCCACAAGAAATGCCAAAGACCCGGTAGAGGATGGTTGTGATGAAAAAGGAACACTTGCAAAAACGATTGCAAAAACTAGCGGAAAATGAGGTTCCATCCGCTTCAATTGACCTCTGGCCCGGCCTGAGCCAAAACCTTGTAATGAGAAAGCGCACATTCCCAAAACAAGGAGATACGATCATGAATCGATCCATTTTTCCAAAACGCCTGATCCGATGGGCGATCATAACAGGTGTTACTGCAGTGTGCTTCTTCACTTTACTCTTTGCCACTCCGCAGGGGAAAGCATTAGCACAGAATATCCTCAATTTTTTCAACCGCAATGATACTAACCAGCAGGTGGTCCCATTGGTAGAGGCCGGTTTACAGGAACAACCCGAGGAACCGGCAGCAGACCCTCAGCCGGAGGAAAATCAGGAGACCGCACTTCCAGAGGGATGTGGCCCAGAGTTTTCGCCACGCTGCACGTTGGAACAGGCACAGGCCGAGGCCGGCTTTACATTGTTGCTCCCCAACGACCCGCCTTATGAAATAAACTTTTCAAGCGCAGCAATACTGGAAAAAGGAGTACTGCTGAAATATGAAAGTGAATACGGTATGCTCCTGCTGGCAGAAAGTTTTCCAGATGACAATGCAGAACAAACCTGGCGGATCGGACAGGATGCCGCGGTCACAAGCACTACCGTGCGCAACCAACCTGCCGAATACGTGCAGGGCGGCTGGTCCGGTCTGGGTATCCGTGACCAGAATCTGACCTGGGACTCCAGCATTCCCACGCGCACGTTGCGCTGGCGCGTAGACGGTGTGGAATACACGCTTATAAACTTTCCTGCACAATCCGCCAGCGGCCCAATCGGGTTTGAGTTGGCAGAATTGCAGCAATTGGCCGAGGGAATCACCGCCGGTGTAGAACCCGCTCCGCTTGAAAACGGCAGCCTGGCTCTGGCTGATGCGGAAGCGCAGGCGGGTTTCGAGTTCTCTGAACCGGATTGGCTTCCGGCAGGTTTCATTCCTCAAAAAGTGACTTACAGCAGTCAGCACAACTCGATTTGCCAGTATTCCTACACCAGCGCAGACACCCCACAACTCTCCGGTCTTGTACTTGGTAAAAGCGGCTGGGCAATGCCTGCGGTGAAAGATTTACAGACAAAAGCTACTTATAATGGGCAGGAGGTGAAAATCGCAATTTCCCAGCAAGACATGGAGATTACCGGCGCTGACAACGGGGAGGGATTATTCATAGAAACCGGTTTGCAGGTGGATGCATTCTGCGGGGGCCAGCCCACTTCGGCTAACCGGGTGCTGTTATGGCAGAAAGATGCCCACACCTACGCAATCTTTGCTCCTCTTGACGCCAACGATGGCCGCGGGTTTGTGACGGTAAAGGAAATGAAGCGGCTGGCTGAAAGCTTAAATGGCTTTTCAACCCCCACAGACACCATCGAAGCACTCGATCCCGAACGGCTCCTTTCGGTGAAAGATGTCGAGAGCCTGACCGGACTGGACATCCACCTGCCTTCGCTGATGCTCTCAAACCTTCGCTTTGATCATATTTCTTATAGAGGCTGGGTCACCACTTATTACGCCGGACAGCCGGTGGGAGATGGGCGCACCTATCATGTAATCGTAAAACAGACCCCGCACTCGGAACAAACTCTGGCTAATTTAGCCGGCGGTTACGAAGAGGCCACAGTCAACGGCAATCCGGCAATTTATCAGGCTTCATGCTGGGATTCGACTGCATTGGTCGCCGGGAGTGAATGTCACCAGTATCTGATCTGGTTTGATGGGGACACGCAATATGATCTGGGTGCTTATTTCCCCGGTATGATTCCCCGCGAAACTTTCTTCGCTATCGCTGAAAGCATACAGTAAAGACAGCTATATCCGTTTCGTCAATATAACCGCTCCGGGGAATTCCCCCTGAGCGGTTTACTGTTTTGAAGGAATTTATCGTACAACATCTTATGGAACAAGGTCTATTGAGCGGAAGCCATCCTGCAGCGTACTGCCGCGCATTTCAACAGAAGGATTCGCGCTGGGAGCACAGGGGAAAGGTGCATACCAGCATTCGTTATAGGCTTCAGCGCACCAGATCGTCAGATTTCGCAGCTGGCAAGGTGCTGTAGTCAGTTGAACATAATCCCGGGGAAGCAGCGTGCGTTCACCCATCGTTCCCGGTTCAAACGAACGTGCCAGAACATTAACCTGATAGGCCAGCAAACCCAACACAACTAACCCAACCAGAGCACTTTTTCTGAAATCTACCAGTCCTTTTAGAATGATCACTCCCGGCAGCACGATCATCAAGACGGCACAGATCACAAAAGCATATCCAAACCGGAAATCCGGAGCCGTAAAAAACCAGAATGCAACACCGGCATAAGCCACCAGAAAGGCATACGCATAAGGTGTCAGCACCTTGATCACCGGTTTGGAAAACTTATGAAATAATATTGCCGCAAGCAGATATGCCACAGGCGCAGCGCCAATGAGACCCAGCATGGCTTTTCGGTTGCTGCTTAATTTGGAGAACCACACCCCGGCCCATTCGACCAGAGGCATTTGGAGCACTTCACGGGTTTCTCTTCCGGGTATTCTGGCCCAGGCCATGATGACATCTTTTTCAGCAGCGGCAACTTTCAGCGGAATTTTCCAATCCAAATGGAAGAAATCCAGCTCGGGGCGCGGATAAACCAGATAGCCCGACAAGACTACATTCCTGGCAATCCACGGGAGCAAAACCAGCGCCCCCATGCCCAACAGCACAGGCAGGGTCTTAAATCCGTCCCTCTTAAATTTCCACCACAGCATATAAATCCCCACCAACAGAATCGGAGCAGAGGACAGCTTTACCGTGACGGTAAAAACAGACAACCCCAACAACAGCTCGGCCTGCAGCGGATAAACTTCACCGCCTCTCTCCAGAAAGCGCAGAAATTCCAGGAGGACAATCCAGATCAACAGTGCGGATGGCAAATCCGTCCCCGGAGAGGAAATTTCCGAAGCAAAGACCCAAAAAGAGACCGGTATCAGGAATATCCTTAAAATATCGCTGATTTCTGCTCCGCAGGAAACAAAACGGAACAAACCTTCAAACAGATATCCCAGAAAAATCACAAAAAACACACTGCCCAACAAATGAAAAGAAAGTATATCCAGATACACAAAACTGAACAGTGCATTAATCACCAGCCAGCTTGAGTTATAAGCCAGGCGGGTATGCAGGTTGCCCAGACCGGGCACAGCCGGATAAGTTTCTATCCAGCGGATCGCCTGGGCGTGATAGATGCCGGTATCCGGGTTGGCCGGTTTATGGGTCGCATTTTCGAGCACCGTTACCACACACAAAATGATCAGCAGCCAGGCAGCTGTCTTTAAAATATCTTTTGAAAAAGAAAAACGAATTTTTGGAATTGGATTTTCTTTCCAGAAAAACCAACCGATCACCAATGCGCCCCCAGTTGTGAACAGAGATACCTCAATATTGATGCGGAGGAACAACGACAAAAAAGAAGTCAGCGTGGTCAACACCCCCAATCCAACCACCCAGACCAGAAAAGGCGAAGGCATCTCACGCCTGTTCTTTTTAAGAAGATGTTGAAGTATCCGAAGAAACGCCCAGCCATACAGAGCAGTAACGCCGAAAGAATAAATCCAGATCAAAATCGTCGCGAACAAGGTTTCACCGCCCCGGTTGAATTTTGTGAATCTGCAGGATGGAAACCCCATCCACAACAATCTCATAGTCCGGCTGGTGTTCCCGGCTTAACGCGTAGGCAATTTCATCGTAGAACCCGGACCGCGTCACAAACATCACATAAACCGGCCCTTGCGCTTCGGAAATACTGCCGGGGTTTTCTCCATCGAGGATCTGAATATCCGGCCGGAGGTACAGCGGGCCGGTGATCTGTGCCAGCCAATCCGCAACAGGCACATAGAGATTGGCGTCCTGCTCTGCGTTCGCATTCAGCCAGGCCATCCCTTTCCGGTAGCTGGAGGCCCAGTAATCCGTGACTTCAAAATCACCAAACATTTCCCGCGCACCGGAAAGCCCGCCAATCAACCGGTTGTAATAGAGATATTCATACTGGTTGTAGACCCGCTGGATTCCAGCGGTATTGAAAACCAAAATCAAGAGCGTGGCTGCTTTTAATCCCACTTCCAGAGTCTGCTTGCCTTTCGCAATCAAACCGGGTAAGGCGGATGCCCCATACCCGGCAATCAACACTGCCGCGGGCAGAAATTCCATAAAATGCCGGATGCCATCAAAATCCACCATCCCCGGTAAAGATATCCTGAAGATCGGAAAGATCAGCCACACTAAAAGCAAGCGCCAGATAAAACGCCGGTCCCGCCGCCATTGAATCACTACCAGCACGATCCCAACAGCCAGCAGCACCAGCATCCACTCCGGCATGGTCACAATCACCTGAAGCGGAGAGCGCCAGTTCCAAGTGGTCCGTCCTTCCTGCACCCCTCTTGAGAAAATGAAATCCCAATACATTTTGACTCGTTTGGGATCATCGTAGAGATATGGCCAGGTGAGGAAGTAAACCGCCAGGCCGCTGAGCCCCATGAGAATGTAATGACTCCAGAATTGTTTCAGATGCGCAAAAATCAGCTTGAGGGAACTCAGGGAAAAACTTAGCGGCCACACCCCCAATACCAGCACCACCGGCAGGAAAACCGCATTGGCTTTTGTGCCCAGAGCACAGCCGAACAATATGCCTACCACAACCGCGTACGCCCAATCCGGTTTTTCATACCAGAGAACATAAGCCATGATGGTCAGGCCATAAAAGATCAGCTCGGGGATATCTTTCGGGTTAAAGTGCATATCTCCCCAAAAACGCGGAAACACCGCCAGCAGCACCACCGCGGTAAACGCGGCAAACTTTCCCATTCTCGGGGCAGCAAAACGATACAGAGTCCAGAGGAAGACAGCCGACAGAATAATCTTCAATACATGGAAACCATCCACCGGATCCATCCATTTCAACCCGTAGGAGAAAAGATACATGGTGGCCGCGGAAAGAATATCCACCACCGGCGGGTAATGATAAGGATGGTCGTGATAAGGTGAAATAAATAAGGAAAGCGGCATTTTTTTCAAGCTTCCCAAATCCGCTTTGAAATCAAGGAATTTCTCTGAGAAGCTGGTGAGGTAACGCAAGTAGCGTTCGCCGAAGAAAAAATTCCCCAAGCCCTCGTCCCAGGTCATCCCATAGTTGGGAAGCGTAGCGATCCCGGCCACGAGGAATAACAGGATGAAGGCCAAAACCAGTACATCCGCATGGCGAGACAGCCAGGCCACCCACTGATTGACTCGCACAGAAAAATCTATGGGCAGTTGTTTTTGCTGATCAGGAACTAAAACCGTGTTATTTTTTTTCATCTAGACCGATTTCGCAGCAGTTTTCCCAAGAATGGCATCCGTCATTTGCGCCAGCCGTGCCATAAATTCAACATCGTGCACCCGGATGATATCCGCCCCACGCAGTATTCCCACACACACCGCCGCAGCCGTTCCTTCCATGCGCTGATCCGGCGGCAGATTCAAGGTGTACCCGATAAAAGACTTTCTGGAAGGGCCCAGCAAAACCGGGTATCCCAGAGCCGCAATTTCATTCAGACGATTCAGCAATTCCAGATTCTGCTCCACCGTTTTTCCAAACCCAATCCCGGGATCCAGAATGATCTTTTCATCTTGAATACCGGCCGCATGAGCCAGAGAAATACTTTCCTTCAATTCTGCCTTTACATCCTCCAGCAGGTTATCATATTCCATTCCCACATAGCGACCACCCAGGCGATCCTGAAGATGAGCATTGCCGGGTTTACTGCGGTTATGCATCAAAACTATGGGAACTCCGCGCCGGGCAACCACAGCAGCCATATCCGGATCAGCCCGTAAACCCCACACATCGTTCACCCAATGCGCTCCGGCATTCAACGCCGCATCCGCTACCCTGGCTTTATAAGTATCCACAGAGATCAGCGTTCCAAGATCAGCGCGTGCCAGCGCTTCTATCACCGGCACCACCCTTTCCAATTCTTCATCTTCCGTCACAAGTCCGGCCCCAGGGCGGGTGCTTTCTCCGCCAACATCCAGAATATCCGCACCGGCCGCGACGAAAGATCGGGCCTGGTCCAGCGCAGCCCGTACTGCATCGTCTCTGTTCAACAGGCCATCACCCGAGAAACTGTCAGGCGTCACATTTAATATGCCCATCACATAGGTGCGGGAACCCCACAGTGGATGAAGTCGGTCCATCACCATATTTCAAACCCTTTCAATCCATGAAACCACAGCCGGTCCACCAACAGACCATGAAACCAGCAGTCCGTTGTCCAGACTCTCTTCTTCCATCCGGCGCACAAGATCATTTAATCGAAAAAGAATCTTTGTCTCACCATGAGAATCGCTCGGAAAAACACCTGCGTCCGGAAAAATCTCTGAAAAAACTTCTGGGATCACTTCGGCTTGCGATGGAAGCAAAATTAACCGGACCGCATCGGAGTCTCTCTTTGCCTTTTCAATCCGCTCCAGAACTTGAGGAGCAAGGTCTTTTACCGTGCAGCCCAATTCCCACCGTTCCAGAATCCTCGCTCGCGGCAGCAAATTATAACGTCCCACCGCTTTGGGTGAAGCCAGTAACGCAGCAGACCCGGCAGATTGTTCCATTTGGGCAACCACTGCCAGATCACAATCCCCCACTAGAATGGAACGGCTCATGGCGTGCAGCAAATAATGCGGCGAATCGACCGGTCCAGTCCATTTCAACAGCGGTTTTTGCTCTAATGTGTTCCGAAAGCCAACCTGTTCATCGACGTTGAGATCTTCCGGAATTTCATCCATCCAGAGCCATTGATCCACCCAATCCATCTGTGCTGCCGCTTCTTTCAGGACAGCTTGAATTAAAGGATGTTCAGAAAGCCGTTCTGCATAAGAGGTATGACCCTCTTCAGATATCCGGAGATCTGTACCGGCGATCCAATAAACTTCTGTCATCGTGTGTTTATCCTCTGCGTAAAATGACTAGCAGATCGGCCAGCAAACCATAAGCCGTAGTATCCGGTCCGGGGTCGCTTTCCAGGATTCCCAGACCCGGCAGAAAGTCGGTTTTGAATTGGACAAAAGAGCTGGTGCCGCTCACACTGAACAGGGGCGAATTGGGAAGTACCCGTTCCGGAGCTACTGCAGCCACAAACCGATCTTCCACCCAACCTGCCCGGCAGACCAGCTTCCATCTTTCTCCCGCTGCTTTCGCCTCGGCAATTTTCAAAGCAGTAATTTCACGAATACCCTCACGGACCACCTGGTCCGGTTTCAGCGGTTGTCCCAACAGGACAGTCGAGATTGCAGCCACTTTAACTGCGGCATCCCAGCCATCCACATCCCCACTGGGGTCCGTCTCGGTGATCCCGATGGATTGGCCGTACCGAATAGCTTCTTCCAATGTCTCTCCGGTTTCCATACGCTCGAGGATCATATTGGTGCAGGAATTTAGAATCCCAAAGAAACTCTGAACCCGGGCTTCCGGGAGCGCTTCACGGAACACACTGAAGATCGGCGCCCCGTCCATCACCGCCGACTCAAACAGGAAGCGCAGCCCCTTTGCAGCCGCAAGGTCCGTCAGTTCACGATAAGCATGCACCACAGGCCCTTTATTCGCCGTGATGGCATGCATTCCCTGCTCCAGGCCTGCCCGAAGATAATCCACTGCAGGTTGGCCTGTGTGATAATTCACCGGAGTATTTTCAAAGAGAAAATCCGCGGAGCATTTCGCAATGAATTCCTGAACACTGCCGGAATGAACCTGGCCACCCTCCAAGGTATCCAGCGAAGCACCTTGCTCCAATTGTTCCGCCAGATATTTCGGCGGCAACCCTTGCGGATAGATTACCATTCCATGCCGGGCCGTAGCCACGCCACTGATCCGAAAAAGCAGATCGTAATTTTCCAGAATTTCGTCCTCTTTTCGGGCCAACAAGCGGACAAATGCTTTTCCAACATTTCCAAAACCGACTAAAGCCAGAGAAACCGTACGCATAGAACCTCCCACAAAGAAAGTTTATTGGGTTCAAATGGGATTGTACCAGTGATTGCAGGTTAAATGGGAGGCCAGGGATAAGGGCGGCGTTCGGGGTCAGGGAGTGGAAAATGCCCAGCTTCCAGTAATCGCTCCGCCCGATTCTTCAATGCCAGAACTTCTTCCACGCTCAAAAATTTAAGCAGTTGGTGAAAAATTTTTTCCTTTTGTTCCAGTGCCAGTTGAAAACGCTGCATGTCAACTGTACTTTCTTCAGGAATTTGTTCTCCCGCAAAATCCCAGACAACTGTGCGCAGTTTATCCTGGGCATGGAAACAAATACCATGATCAATCAAAAACAACCGGTCATTTTCCGCATCTAAAAGGATGTGCCCACCTTTGCGGTCGGCATTATTGACCAGAATATCAAACAACACTACCGGGCGCAGCCGCAAGTGGTCGCGTTCGGTAAAGTTAAAATAATGATATTCCGGGTTGTGTTCAACAAACAATTGAATAGAACCCGCTCCAAGAGGTGCTTTCACCCGGAAAACCGTCGCGGGAACCAGATTCCAACCCAGTGCTTCACTGACCAGGTAAGCCGCCGTCTCGCGTTTCGCCAGAGTTCCGGACGGGAAATCCCATAGCGGACGTTCTCCCCGAACGGGTTTATAAACTACATTTAACTCCTGTCCTTCAAAATTCAGCCGGGTCAGAAAAGTGTAGTTAGAGCTATTAACAAACTGGCCCTGCAGATTCAGTTCACCTTCCTGCAAGGCCTTTAATACAAATTCTTTTTCCATGAATCAGAACCAGAACAGCATTAAACAATCGATCAGCGCTTCGTGCTGCAAAGGATCAATGCTTGTGTCCATTTTTCTTCAAACAGAAATGCCCTTCTGGTTCTTCAGGCTCGCCGCAATAGGGACAAATCGGTCTGCCACGGGCAATCACTTCCACACCCCAACGGCTTAACGCCATCAGTTGAGACCGGGTAATCCAAAACCGGACCAACCTGGCTTCTTCCGGATCAGCTCCTTCGCCCAGCATTTCACGGGCAATCAATATTACTTTATCCCGTTCATTATCATATGCGAGGCCCAACTCACTGACCCGAAACAAAGGATCTACAGGGGGATGGATACGCATTTGATCCTCTTCATACTCCTCAGAAGCCTGCGGGAGGCCGGGGTAGCGCTCGGAAATTTCGGCCAGAAAACGCTCTGTCCCAATAGACAGGGTTTGGATCTGCAATTTTTCCACGATCAAAGTGGTAACCTGGTCCGCCTGGCGAGACTGAATATAAAAGACTCGATTCCCGGGTTCTCCAATTGCATCTGTTGTGATATGGGCAACCGGATCGATATTGATATCATTTTGAGGCATGATTTTAGGGCCCTCCTATATTGAATGTAGTATACCAAAAATACTACTTCTAATCCCCGGATTGTATCAGGGCACTTTCTTGCCATTGAGCCTGTTCTACAGGATAGCTTTCCCCCAACAATTCCGGCAAAAGGGCTTGCAACATATTGGGGTCGCCGGTTGTAATAAACCGGGTCGGAGAAGCTTCTTCCGCATTCAGGGGTTGAGCTAAACGGGCAACCTGACGCGCAACAGCGGGCGCAGGATCAATCACCCGAACCTCAGGACCAACCACCTCCTGTATAACCGGGATGACGAATGGGTAATGGGTGCAGCCCAAAACCACTGTATCAATCCCCTTTTGCAGCATCGGGTTGAGTGCATGCTCCAAGATTCTGTGCGTTTCAGCCCCATCCAATCTTCCGGCCTCAATCTCCGAAACCAGACCCGGACAGGGGTCTTGAAGAATTTCCACCCCCTGAGCAAAGCGTTCCACAACAGAGGCATAAAGCCGGCCCTGAAAAGTTGCCGGTGTTGCCAATACCCCCACCACGCCGGTTTGGGTTGATTCGGCGGCCGGTTTAACAGCCGGTTCCATCCCCACAAATGGAATCCCCGGGTGTTTTTCACGCAAATAATGCAGGGCGGCAGCGGAGGCCGTATTACAGGCCACCACAATCATCTTTGCCCCCTGAGACAGAAGAAATTGGGTTATTGCTTCGGAAAAACCACGTACCTCATCCAGGCTGCGGGGGCCATAAGGCACATGCGCCTGATCGGCAAGGAAAATGATCGGTGAGTGGGGAAGTTGGCGCCGGACGGCTCGAGCCACAGATAAACCACCCACACCTGAATCAAAAAGTCCAATCTGCACCGGGTGGAAGGTCGCGTTCATCATGGTCAACTCATTTCGTCAGGTTTGTGAGGCGGATTCAATAAACATTTTAAACAAAGACTGCATTTCCGGAGAATCCGGCATGCACTCCGGATGCCATTGTACTCCAATTCCAAAGCGATAGTCCGGGATTTCAACAGCCTCAATCAGCCCATCCGGAGAGAATGCCACCGGAGCCAACTCCGGAGCAATTCGATTAATTGCCTGATGATGCAGGCTGTTAACTTCCACCTGGTCCACGCCCAGGATGGTCCTTAACCCGCTGTCCGGTTCAATACGGATAGAATGCGCCCGGTAGTCTCTCGGCCAGCCCGGGTAGCAATCATGCCGAATCTCCGCCGAGAACTGGTCCGCGATGTCGGTATACAGGGTCCCCCCCATAGCGACATTGATCACCTGTATTCCCCGGCATATTCCTAAAAACGGCAGGTCCGCCTTTATGACCAGATCCACCAGTTTGAGCTCCAGATCATCCCGACCGGGAGGATCTTCGGTGAGACGAATGTGAGGCTGTCCTTCAAAATAGCGCAGTGAAACATCTCCACCCCCGGTGAAAAGCACCCCATCCAATCTTTCTACCAGAGTCGCTAACGCCGAATCAGAGATTCCAAGAGGCAGCAAAACCGGTATCCCCCCGGAACGCAAAACAGACTGTGCATAAGCATTTGGCACAGTCGAGTCGCCTGCGGAGGTGATGGATGTGGTAACGCCAATAACAGGAGTTTTCATCTTCCTCTTTAGAAATTAAAAAGGGCGCAACCTCGGCGCAGGTTACACCCTCAAGGTGTCAATTATTTCCAAATCTTAAAACTTTTGCTTCAAGCGAGCCCGTTTACCAGTAAGACCACGCAGATAATAAAGGCGGGACCGGCGGACTTTGCTGTGGCGTTCTACAACCACTCTGTCAATCCGGGGGGAACGGGTCAGGAAAGTTCGCTCTACACCAATACCATTGCTGGCAATTCTTCGCACAGTGAATGTCGAAGTTCCATTCTCATTGCCATGCATGTATAAAACTGTTCCTTTGAATTCCTGAATACGTTCACGATTGCCTTCTTTAATCTTTACGTGAACACTTACAATGTCACCGGCACGAAGTTCAGGGACATTTGGGTTAACCGCGGGCTCAATTGCTTTCAAAAAATCGCTCATCACTACCAATCCTTATAACGGGAATTCCGTAAATCATTCCGAATTGTCAAACTACCTCTTCCGAGGCGAGGTCAGATTATAACATAACCTTTTAGCCGAGTAAAGGCAAATTCCAGAGGAAAATTTCAGATCATCTTTTCAATATCGATTTATCCCAATTTATGCTCCAAACAATACCATCCACAAACCTGACCATTCTCTTAAATCTCTTTCATTCCAGATGCGCCTTAATCGAATGCGCGACATCCGGGTTAATGCCGGGGACAGCAGTTAATTCCTCAAAACTGGCGTCCCGAATCTTGCTCACCGAGCCAAAATGAATCAGCAAGGCTTTCCGGCGGGCGGGTCCAATGCCCGGGATTGCCTCTAATTGAGAGGCCAGCCCCATCTTGGTCCGGCGGGCGCGATGGGCAGTGATGGCAAAGCGGTGCGCCTCATCCCGAATTCGCTGCACGAGATACAACGCCTGTGAATGGCGCGGCAAAATGAGCGGATCACTCTTTCCCGGCAGGAACAATTCTTCGTTTTGTTTTGCAAGACCGGCAACCGGGACCTTTCCCATCAGATCAAACTGCTCCAGCACGGCAACTGCCCGGCTGAGCTGTCCTTTTCCGCCATCCACAATCAATAGATCCGGCAGTACCGTAAAAGAAGGATCTTTTTTCTCGCCTACGGTTGCCTTTTCTTGAGCCGCCTGCCATCTGCGAAAGCGCCTGTTGAGCGTTTCTTCCATACTCGCAAAGTCATCCGGCCCCACTACCGATTTAATATTGAAACGCCGGTAAAGCTTTTTACTCGGAACACCCTGTTCAAACACTACCATACTGCCCACCGCATAAGTACCCTGGGTGTTGGAAATGTCATAACATTCAATGCGGTTGGGCGGTTCTGCAAATCCAAAAGCTTGCTGCAGTTCTGCAAGCGCCTGGCTTTGCCGGTTTGTGTCTGCCTCCCATTGTGTACGCAAAGCACGCAGCGTTTCCATCGCGTTTTCCGTCGCCATCTTCACCAGTTCTTTTCGTTTACCCCTGCGCGGAACTTTCAGTTCAACCTTCTGGCAGTTATGCCGGGTATTCAGCCACTGCTGGATTATTTTGGCTTCTTCCACTTCATTGGGCAGAAGCACCTGATCAGGGATCACAGCCGATTCGGCATAAAACTGTTTGAGAAACTGGGAGATCACCTCACTGTCCGCTTCATCTTCGGTACCTTCCAGAATAAAATATTCACGTCCAATAAGTTTTCCACCCCGGATAAAGAAGATTTGCACACAGGCTTCTCCATCCGCGCGTGCCATAGCGACCACATCCGAGTCGGTTTTATCCGCAGAAATAACTTTTTGCCGCTCCACAACTTTATCAATCGCCTGAATCCGGTCCCGGATGGCCGCAGCCTGCTCAAACCGGAGTTCCTCCGAAGCCTGTACCATTTCCTGTTGAAGACGGTTCACAATCGGTTCGGTATGGCCGCCCAGAAAGTGGCAGAGATCATCAATCATCTGGCGATAGTCTTCCTGGTTGATCGCACCAATACAGGGCCCCGTGCAAAGCTTAATGTCGTAATACAGACAGGGACGCGCATCCTCACCGGTGATCGTCCGATCACAGGTCAAATAAGGGAAAATCCTGCGCAAAACATCAAGAGTCTGGTGAACCGCCCACACGCTGGTGTAAGGACCATAGTACCGCGAACCGTCTTCAACCATCCGGCGGGTAACCGTCACTTTTGGAAAAGGATCGGCCCAGTGCACTTTAATATAAGGATAGCGTTTATCATCTTTCAGTCGGATGTTGTAGCGGGGACGGTATTTCTTGATCAGATTCATTTCAAGGATCAAAGCTTCCAGCTCTGACCCCACTACGATCCACTCAATATCTTCAATATGGCGCACAAGCTGCCCGGTTTTCGCATCCAGCTCTGCGGAGCTGTGGAAATACGAGCGTACCCGGTTGCGGAGATTGATCGCTTTCCCCACATAAATCACTTTACCGGCCTGATTTTTCATCAGGTAACAACCGGGCTTGTTGGGAAGTGTATCTAGAATTCCTCTTAGCTTGTCAGAAATTTCATTCATATCCATACAGAAAAAGATCTTGATTCAAAACAATTGCTGCTCAATGATCCATTTACACAAATTTATAACCGGGCGTGTAACAAAAAACTTATACAACTTCAATTCCCCGGCCTTCAATCACTTCACCAATTTCCCATACGGGCTGCTCCAATTCGGATGCGCGCTGCATGAAATCGTTTATTTTTTCCGCAGGTACCGCCAGCAACAAGCCGCCGCTGGTCTGGGGATCATACAAAAGCATCTCAGAGGGCTCTGCAAGCCCGGCGGAGAGTGTGACAGATTTGCCATAATACATGCGGTTGTTTGCTGCTCCTCCGGGGAAAGTTCCCATTTCCGCATAGTGTTTGGAGGATTCCAGAAGGGGCAACCGATCAAACTCCAACCGGAAACCTGTGCCGCTTGTATTGGCCATTTCAAGCCCATGCCCCATCAGGCTGTAACCGGTGATATCCGTCCCGGCCCGCAGTTCAAATTCCACGGCAAGGTCTGCCGCTTTGGAATTCAGCCTGGACATCCATTCAATCACTTCCGCTACATCTTCGGGAGCTGCTTTTTGCTGTTTCAGGGCAGTGGTAACCACCCCAAAACTGAGCGGTTTGGTCAACACCAACCGGTCACCGGGCCGGGCCCCGTCTTTGGTCAGCATCTTCCGCGGGTCCACAAAACCCAGAACAACCAGCCCATATTTTGGCTCTTTATCCTGAATGGTATGCCCACCGGCAATCACCACGCCGGCTTCTCTTGTCTTTTCGGCACCACCGCGAACAATCTCCGCAGAAATATCAACCGGAAGATCGGGAGGCAAGGCAGCGATATTTAACGCCAAAAACGGCCGCCCACCCATCGCATAAATATCCGACAGGCTGTTCGCGGCCGCAATCGCGCCATAATGATAGGGATCATCCACCACCGGAGTGAAGAAATCCGTTGTCATGACAATAGCACGATCTTCGGCAATCCGCCAGACAGCAGCATCATCCGGCGTATCCATGCCTACCAGCAAATCCGGAAAATGCTGTGATGCGTAAACGTCTTTTATCGGGCGCAGCACGTGCGCCAGCGCTTCCGCGCTTAGTTTAGACGCTCAACCAGCACAATTCGATAAGCTTGTGAGCCGGATCTGCCTTCCGGTAGGTTTATGTTCATTCATCGATAAAAAAACTCCATTTGATAAATACAACCCGGTACGGGAACATCCTCCTGTACCGGGCCGCACGACACTGTACAGGTTATTGTTCGGGAGCCGGCGTTACACTCGTTGAAGGCGAGGGTCCAATTTCAGGGAGTGGGAACAGGAAGGGCGAGTCATTCGGAAGTAGCATCACTTCAATGTTAGGAGTGATTTGATTAATATACTGATAAGTCAGCAGATCCTGATTTCCCGCTAACGCATCTGCCAGCAAGCCAAGCGCTTCCGCTTCGGCCTGTGCCTCAATGATTCTGGCTTTTGCCCGTCCTTCCGCTTCAATCACAGCTGCATCTGCCCGTCCTTCAGCAATTTGACGTGCCTGCTCAGCCTCTTGCTTTTTCGACTCAACTACAAAAAAAGCCTGTTGAGCCTGCTGTTCCGCAATTTGTTTCTGTTCCACCGAAGCAGCATATTCTTCCGAGAAACTGATGTTCCGGAGGACAAAATCCACCAGGATCAAGCCGTTCTCTTGCAACTTGTTTTGCAATTCTTCCCGGATCATGCTGCTGAGTTCTAAACGTTTTAAGCTGTAGACTTCCTCTACCTGAAATTGCGAAACCGCATCACGGATCACACCACGCGAAAGCGCCCGGATGAGATCCGTAGAATAACGGTCCTGCCAGTTGATATGCAGCATCACAACTTTTTCAGGATTAATCTGATAAATCACTGAAGCATCAATCAAAACTTTCTGACCATCTGATGTGCGAGCTTCAATGGAATCATCTCCCCTCACCTGACCTTCATCCGGCATAATGGACATGGTGTAGGTTTGCCTGGAGATCGGATATGTGACTACCGTCTCGGCAAAGGGCAATACCCATTTCAATCCTGGTTGTAAAGCTTCTTCGCGATAACCTTTGGGGGAAAAGGCAGATACCACAACCCCGCGTTCCTGGGGACTGACGAAGACCAGACCGGCGCTAACCGTACTGAATACAATTGCAAACACAACTACTGCAATGATCAGGCTGCGCCCCCCTTTTATCGGATTATTGCGGGACGCCTGAAAAACGGTGAACACCAATACGGCAACCACTGCTACCCAGGAAATCAAAGCCACGCCTTGAAACAAAGTGGCAACATTCATTTTCTTTTCTCCTCACTAAACATATAAATGGGTATTCAACGCAACCCTTGTAATTATCATGGGAAATATGGTAACTTTGTCCCATTATTCAAGAAGATTAACCTATAAAGTTTCATCAACTCATCTGATATTATAACTGCAACCCCGTCCGATCTCATTCTAAAAGGATATCTTTTCATTATGCACCGGGGAATCTTCACTGAATATTAATCATTTTATTGAGGAGTTAATCCTATCACAATGAACATTCTCGCATTCATCGCACATCCGGATGATGAAACCATCTTAACAGGCGGCACGCTGGCACTGCTGGCAGAGCTGGGCGCTTCGGTTCACTACGTCTGCGCAACGCGGGGCGAAGGCGGTGAGGTTGGTGACCCGCCGGTTTGCTCACAAGAGGAGCTTGGCCTGGTTCGATCACAGGAGATGACCAATGCTGTGAAAGCATTGGGAGGACAATCCCTGACTTTTTTGAATTATATCGATCCCAAAGTCGGTCCTGAAAACGAGCTATACCCTTTTGCAGATGACTCCGCGGAAGTGGCAGAAAAAATCCGGTATTATCTACAAGACCTCCGGATCGATGTGCTGATTTCCCACGGCTCAAATGGAGAATACGGGCACCCCGGCCACCTGCTTGCGCATCAGGCGGCCTGTTCTACCATTAAATCCCTGGGCGATGCTGCTCCACTATTTTTTTCTTTTCAGGCATCCTATCCCAACAATCCCAAACCTCATCTGGCAAACCAGCAAGATGAAGCCCATCTGATTTTAAATATTGAACCCGTTCTGCAAAAAAAGATCAATGCCGCATTGTGCCACCGCACACAACACGCATTGTTTATCAGAAATACTGAAAGCCGCACCGGGAAAAAAGTTACCGTTCCTGAAGTGGTTTTACCTATTGAAAGTCTGCACCGGCAGATACCTGCGGTTCAGAATGGCAAATTGGATGATCCACTCGCCCAAATATTGGCAGAGGCCAACGCAGTGATTACACCGGCAGAATTACATCTCTAACCAGATGGTCACCGGCCCGTCGTTTTCTATATCCACCAGCATATGCGCCCCAAACTCTCCGGTCTGGGTCGGGACATCCTCTTCGCGCATCAATTCTACAAAACGGTCCACCAGCGGGCTGGCCATTTCCGGCGGCGCAGAGAGAATGAAAGAGGGACGGTGTCCCTTTTTAGTGTTGGCGTAGAGCGTAAACTGCGAAACCACAATCACTTCGCCCCCTACATCGAGAACGGACAAGTTCATTTTTCCCTGATCGTCCTCAAAAATCCGCATCCGGGAAATTTTGTACGTCATCGCCTGAGCAGTTTCTTCCGTGTCTTCCGGGCCAATTCCCAACAGGACCACCAGACCCTGTCCTATTCTTGCCAGTTCCTTGCCCTCTACCGTTACGCCCCCGCGTCGCACACGTTGTATCACAGCCCGCATGTTAAACCTCCACAGTGATTTCGCCGCTCAAAGCGGCGTTTTCTTCCTGGAAATTATACCGAATAACAACTTTTAATTTGGTTTCTGATAAGATCAAATAGAATTCTTTCATTCTCAAAGCGAGATAAAACCAATGAATAAACTGAATAAGCGTCTGATAATTTCCCTGATCACCGGAGCCTTACTTGGTGTGATTTGCATCATTGGCGGAACAGCCCGGGCCGGTGGTTTCAAAGGCAACGAGTTCTTTATCATGGGCATGTGGTACAACCGGGTCATCATGGGTCTGGTTTTGGGGCTGGCTGCTGAATTAAAACTGACCTCCGGTGCCGCAAACCGCTATATCCGGGGAGCCTTATTGGGGTTTGCCGTCAGTCTGGCTTTCTTCCTCAGCACCGGTATGCGGGATGTTCCTGCGCTGTTCGCAGGAGTTCTCTACGGCGTCATCATTGAATTTGCAGCCTATCGTTTTGCCGGATAACCCCGCGGAAACTCTCCTTTCGAGATAAAAAAGAACCACCCGATTGGTCAGGTGGTTCTTACTGTTCACAGCCGTAAATCTCAGCGAATGCCGATCGCGGCCCGCACTTCCTCCATAGTCGCCTGAGCAATCACGCGAGCACGCTTTGCACCGTCATCCAGAATTTCCCAGACCTGATCGGGTTTCTTTTCAAAATCAGCACGCCGCTCCCGGAATGGAACAAAGTAATCGTTCATGTTTTTCGCCAGCATCTTCTTGCAATCCACACAACCGATACCGGCACGGCGGCATTCCACATCGATTTGATCCACTTCCTCCTTTGAGGAGAAAATTTTGTGCATGGAAAAGACATTGCACACATCCGGATCGCCCGGGTCCGTCCGGCGAATCCGCTGCGGGTCGGTAACCATCATCATGATTCGTTTCCGGGTTTCTTCCGGTGTGGCTGCAATCTCAATATGGTTATCCAGACTCTTGCTCATCTTTTGCTGACCATCGATCCCGATCACTTTTGGAACCTGAGTGACCTTCATCTGCGGCTCTATTAAAACATCCGCCTGATAGCGATAATTGAAGGATCGCACCGTCTCCCGTGTAAACTCAATATGCGGTGCCTGGTCAACACCCACCGGAACCAGACCTGCTTTATAAAGCACAATGTCTGCCGACATGAGGACCGGATACCCCACCAATCCGTAATTGACATTGTTTGGGTGCTGGCGGATTTTATCCTTGAAAGTAGGAAGATCCGTCAATTTACCCAATGGAGTAACCATTGAAAGATAGGTATGCAGTTCCGTAACTTCAGGAACGTAAGATTGAATAAAAATGATGGAATCTTCAGGGCGAATTCCGGCTGCCAACCAATCCAAAGCCATTTCAAAAGTATTCTGCCTTAGTCCAACGGTGGTTTCCATTGTCGTTAAAGCATGTATGTCTACAATACAATAAACACATTCATACTCATCCTGCAAAGCAACATAATTTTGAATTGCCCCAAGGTAATTTCCTAAATGCTGTCGTCCTGTAGGGCGAGCACCGGAAAACACACGGCCTTTTTTTTCACTCATTTTATTCCTTCCCGAATATATTTTTGCACCAAACCTTCCACCTCGCTGGGATTTGCGTGACGGTAAGTGTCCAATTTTGAATACAACAGATCCCCATTAACAGTGACTTCAAACCTTCCATTATCCGAGGGGATCAACGTGATAGAATCAACAAATTGCTCCTGCTTGTCCAGCAAATTGGCCGCCAAACTGACAGCTCGATTGGTATAATGTCAAACCGTACAATATTCAACTGTGATTTTAACCTTAGACATCATAACACCTTCTCCTTGATCTCACCAAATTATATCAATCTTAACTTATTTTTGGTAAAATCGCCTTATGAAGCTTTTTCCCCCGGGAATTCCCCCACAAAAACGCCTTCTTGATCTGATATTAACAATCCCTGGGCTGGTGATTCTATTTCCGGTCATGATCCTTGTGGCACTCGCAATCTGGCTTACCAGCGGGGTACCTGTTTTATTTCGTCAGCAGCGGCCCGGTTACAAAGGAAAGATATTTACACTTCTCAAATTTCGCACCATGCGTCTTACAACCGGCCCAGACGGAAAGCCCCTTCCGGATAAAAAAAGACTGACATCCCTGGGCCGCTTTTTACGTTCCACAAGCCTGGATGAATTTCCGGAATTATGGAACGTCCTAAAAGGAGAAATGAGTCTGGTTGGACCACGCCCCCTGTTGATTGAATATCTGGAACGTTACTCCCCGGAACAAATGCGCCGCCATGATGTCCTCCCGGGGATCAGCGGATGGGCTCAGATCAACGGCCGGAATGCTGTTTCCTGGCAGGATAAATTTCGCCTGGATGTGTGGTATGTGGATCACTGGTCCTTGTGGTTGGATATCAAGATCCTCTTTATGACCATCGGCAAAGTATTCAGACGGGAAGGAATTTCCCAACCCGGACAGGCCACCACCCAATATTTCATGGGAAATAATCCCGATCAGATGGATTTAAAAACTTCTAAAGAAGATTGATTTTATTCAATCGGAACACTCAGCGTATATACGGCCCCATTTTCCAAAACAGGAATTAACTCCGTCACCAAACGCTGCCGGCCCTCACTATAAAGCTCCAGATTAATATCCGTGACCATCAGCGAAGCATCGGCAATTTGCCCGCCCTGTCCATCCACAACAGCAGGGAACACCTGCCGCAGAGACTGAGAAACATCCTGTGTCACCGTGGCAACCCACAAAGGTCGAATTTCATCCGGCGGCGTTTGCCCTCCAACTAAAACGATCCCCCTACTCACCAGCATTGAAAAAACATCCACAGAAGCAGCCTCCGGAGCGACGTAAAGGGAATAGATCACCAGCTTTTCCAGCTCTTCAAACCCATACTGCCAGGATGAAAATTCACTGCTGCCAGGTAGAGCGGCCACTACCGGGAAGTTAGTGTATGGTGCAAACTGCGTTGCACAAATTCCACACAGATAGCGCCCGCCGTTCTGGAAAGCTGTCGAGAGATCGGCTCCGATTGCCCCATCCGAAGGCAGCAGTGCCCCGGCCCGCCAATCCGATGCCACCAGTGTGGTTAAATATCCTGCCAGGAACGCTTCCCGATCCGGATGCAGCCGGATAACGCTCAGGTTTTCGGCAGGCTGCCGGTCCTGCGCAGTGATGAGCACAAATTGAGTCAGGGATGAAGCGGGAATAAGATTTTCAAGGTCTTCCGTTGGCTCTAAAAACACCACGATCCCCAGATTTGTATTCAAATCCAGGTCCGCAGTCGTGGGGTACACTTCAAAGCCAAGTCCCGCAGAAGCGGCTAATTCGGTCAATGTGGATTGAACCTGCTGAAAAAACTGAGGGGCTGCTTCTTGCGTCCCCACCAGGATTACCCGGGCCGGTTCCGGTTCGGGAGTGGGAGTTTCCTCAACAAACAATGTTGCGGTAGCAACTTCAATAACAGCTTCAGCCGTAGGGGTAGGAGAAGATGAATTACCCGGTCCGGTACACCCGCTGATCAAAAGCACGCTCAGCAGGAAGACAGAGAATATTTTTTGAAAAAAGCGATTGCTGTTCAAATGCTCCATGAAGCACCTGGCACCTTCAACGATTTAATATGGAAAATAATATGGCCTGAATTAGAGTGCTGACTCAGGCCATATATTAACACAATTTTCAATAAATTTGGAAAACGCGAGCTTTTCTGGAGGATTCTACTGTCCAGGTTATCCACAAAAGATTCCTGTCTACAATTCCTGCTTCTCAAAGAGAGCAACTGCCCAGATATTGCACAGAACCACAATCACCAGGCCGGTTGCCACGGCTCCAAAATTTGACCCCATCTTTTCCGCGCCGGTTTCGGAAATAATCTGCCCTGCCCAGGCAACCAACCCGCTGGGAAACAAAGCACCAACCTGTGGCAGACTTCCGGCCAGCAGGAGAAGTACCGATCCCCCCAGCGCAATTCCGGCGGAAGCGCCAATTGAATCCCCAACCGCACTTCCCAGAATCGTCATCCCGACAAACGTTAACAGCCACAACAACAGCAGAAGATTAACAAAGATGAAACTGCTGAGGGATATCTCTCCAAAAAGAATTCGCATATATAAATAGGCACCCGAGATAGCCACCAGAAATGCAGCCGTGTAAGACAACAACTGTGCAGTAAACTTACTCAAAATAAATGCCCAGCGCGGCAAAGGCTTTGCCAGAATCAATTCCGCTGTTCCCTTTTCCTTCTCTCCCGAAACAGCTCCCATTCCCAACAGGATTGCAATCAAGAATCCGAACTGTGTAATGTTCTTAATGTATTGTCCAACTGCGTCGTAGACAGTGGGTTCGGGAATCAGATCCGCGAACATCTCCGCGCCTTTGACACTGCCCAATATTTGCGGCATGAAGTAAGCCAGCAGCGGGGACATCAATCCGAACACGCCAAATACGGCAACGGTTATCAAAAACCTTTTTGTCCGCCACAGAGAAAAAAGTTCTTTTTGCAACGCTACTAGGAACAGCTTTCCCCCTCTGCCGGAACGCGTCACGCGGCGGGCCGGTTTCTCCCGGCGAAACTGTACCCCTAACCACACCAGACCCGGCAGGATAACGACCGCGAAAAAGGATTCCATCAGCAGGTAACTGCTGGTCTGAATCACCACAACCACAAATATCGCATCTACAAGCGCGTGATAAAAAATTGCAAGCACCACATACCAGGCATTCCGCTTGCTGAAAGCCTTCCACACCAGCATAGAGAAGGTGATGTGCAGCGCCATCGCCAGCAGGCGCTCTATCAATGGACCAAATCCCGACCAGGCAGACCGGGTGTACATTTCTATTTGCATGGTCAGCGCTTCCATCTGATCAGGACTCAACCCCAGGTTTTGCAAGTTTTGCCCTCTCAGCGCCATCAAGCTGCTGATTGTAGCCGCGGTCAACACACCTCCAAACACCATGGATTCGATCCCGCCGTGTCCAATTCCCAGCATCAGGCCATCTTCAAAACGTCGAAACTTCCGCAGCAAAGCATAACCCACCGCCCGCGCCAGTTCCTCACACAGACCCGCCGTCAGCCCCAAAATGCCCGCCATCTGGATCAACGCCCAGCCCTCTGTAGCACTTTGCGGAAGAATACCCAGATCCGTCAACAGCTTATTCAAGGGCAGGTGTACCACCTGTGAGCCAATAAATGTCAGCGTGCCGATCCCAAACAGCAGCCAGGGAACTTGAAAATACCGTCTGAGAATGACCGCCAACACCACAGGGATTACAATCATTAAAACAACAGATAAGGTATACGTAAAAGCGAGCATATCAGGCACTGATCTCCAAAAAAATTTCTTCCAACGACGGACGAACCCATTCATAACGGTTGAGCACCAGGTTGTTTTTAATAACGATCGGAGCCAATTCTTTCTTACCCTGCCGTACATCCGAAACCAGAATCCGGAGCCCATTGGGTTCCTGTTGAATACGCTCTACCCATTGAAGTCCCGAGAGCCGGTAGATCAACGTTTGGATTTGATCCGGAGAAGGACTTTCAAACTCCAATATCACGGCATTAACCGCATACTGCGCCAACAGATCATCCTTTCCCGAAACTTTGATCAAACGACCTTTATGAATAACGGCAATGGTGTCACAAATGCGTTCCACATCCACCAGGATGTGGCTGGAAAGAAATACGGTTACGGCTCCGCGCAGCCCGGCGATCATATCCAGAACTTCATATCGACCGGCCGGATCCAGCGCGCTGGTGGGTTCGTCGAGAAACAGGACTTTTGGCCGATGAATTAACGCCTGGGCGATCCCCAGACGTTGTTTCATGCCGCCCGAAAAACCTGAAATCCGCCTTCGGACAGCATCCTGAAGGCCCGTCAGTTCCAGGGTCTCCTGAATGACCTGCTTCCGGGCCGCGGCCGAAAGGCCAAACAGCCGGGATACGTAATCCAGATATTCAAGGGGTGTCATCCATCCATAAAAAGCCGGTTCCTGAGGCAGATAGCCAAATTGCTCGCGGGCAGCATTATCACCATTGGTGGTCTCCTGTCCGCTCACCCAGGCATTTCCCTCCGTGGGATGGGCCAGACCGGTTAACAAACGGATGGTGGTGGTTTTACCCGCTCCGTTCCGGCCAAGGAAACCAAAGATAGAGCCCTTCGGAACCGCCAGATCCAGATGGTCCAGAGCTACTACCTCTCCATATACTTTCGTGAGATTCTCACAGCAAATAGCCGCTTCTTTCGGCTCCTGCAGATGCATGTTAATTTTCCTCGCGTCCAACCACGAAATAAATGATCGGGCCAATCATATTTACAAACAGGATAATTAAAACCCACATCCATTTGGGACCGCGGGTTGCTTCCTGCTTTGCAAGGTCGATCAACGCCGTAATCATCAAACCCAGTTGAATCACAAACAGTGGAATCAACAATGGCAAATAGCGCATTAAAGTTTCAATGCCAAAATTCGAACTCATTTTTCCTCCATCACAAAATTGACCGGATAAGTAATAACAGACAGCTTGTGCTGCTGTCTTCCGTTTCCTCCGGGGTTGCGAGCAACTTTCTGAATCGCACGGTTCATTTCTCCACCAAACGTTTTCAACTCATCTTCATTGGCAAAGAATATCAATTCTGTATACCCTACAGCGTCAGCTTCAAAATCCAACTGGTCTTCTTCTCTCGAATCAAGATAATCCGCAAACCCCTGCAGCAGGGTTGCGATATAGGATGTGAAATATTTCAAATGATCCTCTTTCGAAAGTCCGGCCATGTCCGCCTGACTCAAATGAGGAGCCACGGCCAGACCGTAAACTTTCTCCTGAATTCCTTTAACAAGCCGGGTATCCACAACTTCCACAATTCCACCATCCAACAGCAGTTTCAAATGCCGGTAAATCGAAGATGCGGGAACATTCAGCAGCGAATCGGAAATCTGCTGTGTCGTCAACGCGCTTGAAGAGAGCGATTGTAAGATTCTCAGGCGAACAGGGTGTATGATCAATTCCGCTTTACCAAGTGTCAATGTTCCACCTCCTTATAAAATCAAATACGATAACGTTATTATTATTGATAATAATAACGTAAAAAGAATTCCTGGTCAAGAAAATAACACAGTGAAAGGGTTCTATAGTCCCCCTTGCGATAACCCCGACAGTTTGCCATAAAACAGTTTTTATTGCTATCTGTATTATAATATCCTCATGATCGAGATCAACATCCCCGGAAGAGACCTGTTGATGCTGGAACATCTTGTTTTGGACGTGAATGGTACTCTGGCTGTCGACGGTGTTTTGATTGAAGGTGTAGCCCAAACACTGAACAGGCTACAGAACTCCCTTAAGATTCACATGGTTACCGCCGACACACATGGAAAGCAGTATCAGATTGACCAACAGCTTGGCCTGCAAGCGACCCGTCTGCAAAAGGGAAATGAACCGGAGCAAAAAGCGGATTATGTTGATCGGCTGGGTTGTGAAAAGGTCATTGCCATCGGTCAGGGAGCTAACGACTCGGCAATGCTCCAGAAAGCAGCCATTGGAGTGTGTGTCCTCTCTCCGGAAGGAACAGCTATCTCCACGCTGTTAGCCGCAGATCTGGTCGTTCCGGATATTCTGACAGCCCTTGCTTTGTTAGAAAAACCCAATCGGATGATTGCCAGTTTAAGAAAATGAGCTTACCAACCAGCGAACCCATCCCCTCAAAAGATTCGGGAAATCTGCCCCCCGCCCGACGACGCCGCCAGAAGCGCACGGTGATCCCTAAAGGCATCGGCGCGAGGAATGACCTGATGCAAGACCTCGCCCAGCGCATGATTCCTTCCTTTGATTTCTTTTTGTTCTCTCTGCTGTGCGGGTTGGCGATCAGCCTTGCCATTGTCTTTGACGCACCTTCTTTATACCTGTTAGCCGTGCTTCTGGCTCCCTTCATGGCCCCGGTAACCGGGCTGGCTCTGGCAACCGTGGTTGGGTCGCCCGTCTTTTTCCTGCAGGCTCTCGGCGGAATCAGCGTGGGCAGCCTGCTGGTATTCCTAAGCGGATTATTCTCCGGATGGCTGTCCAAAAATTGGCTGGACCTGCCGCTGGAGCAGGCTTTTTACCACACCCATTTTTCATGGCCGGATTTTATCGTTCTGGTTATCGGTGCCGGCCTGACAATTTACCTGCTTATCCGTTCTCCTCAAAAGCGCCCATTGATCACCAATGTGGCACTAGTTTATGAGTTATACCTGCCTGTTGGCACCGCCGGTTTTGGGCTGGCATTGGGTGAACGAGGTCTTTGGCCGGATGGCCTGATCGTATTCGCCGTTCATCTCGCTCTGAGCGCTTTAGTGGGTGCCATTGTTTTAGCCGCTTTAGGCCTGCGTCCTTCCAATTTCTTTGGTTACACGGTGGGCAGCACATTGGTCCTGGTCGGTGTAGCCGCCGCAATCATCATCAGCGGAATCGGTACCGCTGTCAGCACAAACATCGCCATGCCGTCCCCAACCACTACCAGTACCCCCACGATCACCATAACACCAACGGCCTCCACAACACCTCAACCACCTACAATCACTCCAACCCCGACCAATTCTCTTGTTCCGACACGTACCCCGTCGCAAACCTTCACACCGGCTCCTACTCCCATTTTTGCCCGGATCAATGCTAAAGGCGACGATGGCGCCATCATCCGGGAAGAACCAACCTACGATGCCCCGTATGTCATCGTGATGACCAATGGCATGCTGGTTGAAGTTCTTCCTGAAATCGTGGAAGCAGACGGCGCGACATGGGTGCACGTGAGAACCTCCCAGGAATTAGGAACCAAAGAAGGGTGGATTGTGCGTTCATTGTTACAGACTGCCACACCAGTTCCTGGCTGGTAAACTTTTCAACAGGGAATCATCTTTATCAATACAAAAAACCTTTTTTAGGAGTACAAACATGACTGTAAGTTTTGGAACCGATGGCTGGCGCGCGGTAATTTCCGACACATTCACCTTTCACAATTTGAGGCTGGTAACCCAGGCTATTGCCGACGCGGCCGCATCCGACTTCTGGAACAATGGCAATTCTCTGGAAAGCAAACCGGACCCCAAGAAAATGGTTGTCGGTTTTGACACACGATTCCTTTCTGATCGGTACGCAAAGGATGTAGCCCGCGTACTGGCAGCAAATGGGTTTACAGTTTCTCTGACACAGTCCGACGCGCCAACCCCGGCCATCTCTTACACGGTGAAAAACCTCAACGCTGTGGCCGGTGTGATGATTACCGCATCCCATAATGCACCCCGCTACAACGGCGTAAAACTCAAGTCCAGTTGTGGAAACTCCGCTTCCCCGGAACAATGCCGGAAGGTAGAAGTTTATTTAAACGACAATGAAGCCCAGGGACGTGGTCCCAACCTGATGGACTATGACAAAGCCCTGGAACTGGGCTTAATTACACGGTTCAACCCGATCCCCAGTTATTATGAACACCTGCGCAAGTTAATTGACTTCGACAGTATTGCCAATGGAAAGCTGCGCATTGTTGTGGATTCGATGTACGGTTCAGGACGAGGGGTGATCAAAGGCATCCTCAAAGGAACCGGTTGCGAAGTTCATGAAATCCGCGGTGAAATGAATCCGGGCTTTGGCGGCGTCCACCCCGAGCCGATCGGCAGATATCTGGGAACTTTAGCCGGGGCAATCTGCACCGGCCTGGGAGATTTTGGACTGGCAACAGACGGAGACGCGGATCGAATCGGCGCCATGGATGAACGCGGTAATTTTGTGGACCCTCATAAGATCATGGCCCTCGCACTGAAACACCTCATTGAAAAACGAGGGATGAGCGGTTCCGTTGTCCGGACCATATCCACCTCGATGATGATTGACCGCCTCGCAAAGAAACACGGCCTGACCCTGCACGAGACTCCGGTGGGCTTTAACCACATCGCAGATTACATGATGAAAGAAGATGTGTTGATCGGGGGAGAAGAATCGGGCGGCATCTCATTCAAGGGCCACATTCCCGAAGGGGACGGCATTTTGATGGGGCTGCTGCTGGTGGAAATCGTTTCCAGCACCGGCGCTTCTCTTCACGAACTGGTAAAGGATTTACTGGATGAGGTTGGGCCTGCCTTCTACGAGCGCAGCGACCTGCGTTTGAAACACCCGGTCGCAAAAGACAAAATGGTGGCTTATTTGGAGCAGGAAGCCCCTGCAATGATTGGAGGCGAATCGCTTAAAGAGGTCGTTACGATTGATGGGGTCAAATATATCTTCGCGGATGAATCCTGGCTCTTGATCCGGCCTTCCGGCACAGAACCGGTTCTGCGCGTTTACGCCGAAGGCCGCTCTCCGGAAATGGTCAAAGCCATGTTGGAATACGGGGAGCACATTGCTACCAGCATCGCATAATAAGAAAATTTAATTACTCGCATAGAATAAATAACAGGTTCTGGAAAAAACCAGAACCTGTTTGTTTTCAAACACGCTGAACCTGATCCTGCGGATTAAATCAAACTCCAAAAGGATGTGAATAGGTTGAACAAAGAACTGCTATCAGACGTTCGCAGACGCTCGAAGTCTCCGGGCCAGGAAAATGACCCCAAACAACAAGACCGCAACTCCTAACAGCCCCGGTAGACCCACTTCATCCGCGAAACCTGTGGTGGGAAGCGCAGTTGGAGATGCCGCGGGAGTCCCTGCTGCGGAAGTCGCCGTCAGATCCGCCGGAGAAGTCCCGCCTGCCGCCATCGTTAACAAAGCCGCTACTGTAGCCGTCCGGGCATTCAATTCGCTGTCGGCAGCAATGGCCGGTTCCAGAGCAGACTCTGCTCCACCTTCAGGGGTCTCCGTAGCAAAAACTACTACCGCCGTCGGAGTAGGTGCCTCCGTATCCTCCGGTACCGGAGTTTCACTCGGAGTAAGGGCCAATTGTTGGGCAAACACCAGCTCCGTTGCCGCTACTGAAGTTGCCGTGTTTTGCGCATTAATCTGAGCCGCTTGTTCCAACCGGGCAGCATTCCTCTGTGGTCCAATGATCACCGTAAATACAATCAACAGGATCAGGGCCAGAATGAAAATTGCGCCCAACGCACCTGCCACAATCACAAAAGTACGGTTGCCGCCAGGTTTCTTTCCTCCTGGTTCTTGTTCAGGCTCCGGAATAGGCTCTTCTTCAAACTCATCAAAGATGTTATCGTCAAAATCAGTCATCAGCATTTCTCCTTTTGGAATAAAAAGTAAAAAATTTCCTCTATTAGTCTAGCACATCTAAATTTGCCAGGGGTATATTAATTTCTTCATTATTCTCGAGCCGGACACTTGCCGCAGGAACTCTCAATCCATTGGGCATCAGGGTTAATCCCGGCAGCATTTCCACCAGCACACCTACAACCTGTTTACTGTAAGGCGCGCCTTTAATCCGGACGGTATGTCCGGCCTTGAACTGTGCAACTTCGGGTGCCAGGTTTCCGGTCGCGGGAAGAGGAATAATGACCTCAGGCCGGTCACCCGTGTAGGAATCCCATTCAACAGCATTTAAACATACATCCCGGCGCTCGTTTGTAGTCAGAATTCGGTAAGCGATATTGTTAAGAGGATAAATTCCAAAACCTTCCGTCAGAATTACCGGGTAATCCACCTGTCTGGTAATGGGAACCAGGTCCGCGGACATGCTCCCCAGGATCAAACCTCGCAAAGGAAGTTCCATTCCAACACGGAACACCTCGGCCGAAGAACAATGCCCGCCCAAAACCACCGCGCCCCGCATGCTGACATCCATTCTGTCACTGGTCAGCTCTTCTCCGGCTTCCTGCGCCAGATTGAGGAGCATTCCCATATTGATTTTTCCATTTCCCCAAACGCCCTGAATTAACGCGCCATGGGTTTCCAGAATGACACCCTGTTCAGGAATCACTTCAGTCACCTCACCGTTC
>JAHDQE010000082.1 GCA_018433975.1 Ornatilinea sp.
AGGAGTGAATCTTGCGCTACAATTTTGTATGGATGGAATATTGTATAAGGAGGTAATATGATTAAATTAGTACTCTTACGGCACGGTGAAAGTGTATGGAATAAGGCGAATCTGTTTACCGGCTGGACCGATGTGGATTTGTCTGAAAAAGGTGTTGAAGAAGCACATGAGGCCGGAAAACTTTTGAAAGAAGGCGGATTTGTGTTTGATATTGCTTACACTTCAGTGTTAAAGCGCGCTATCCGGACTCTCTGGATTACTCTGGAAGAACTGGATCAGATGTATATTCCGGTTATTAATTCCTGGAGGTTGAACGAGCGACACTATGGAGCGCTTCAGGGTTTGAATAAAGCGGAAACCGCGGAAAAATATGGCGAAGACCAGGTTTTGATCTGGCGGCGGAGCTATGATACCCGTCCCCCAGCGCTGGAAAAGGATGATGAACGTTATCCTGGGCACGACCCGCGCTATAAAGATTTGAGTGAAGACGAAATCCCGGCAGCAGAGTGTTTGAAGGATACCGTGGAGCGGTTCCTTCCGTTCTGGTTTGATAGCATTGTGCCTACGCTTAAAGAAGGTAAGCGGGTCCTGATTGCTGCACATGGTAACAGCCTGCGGGCACTGGTGAAATATCTCGATAATATCTCCGATGACAAAATTGTCGGTCTTAATATTCCTACTGGTGTACCGCTGGTATATGAGTTGGACGATGACTTGAAACCGATTCAGCATTACTACCTGGGCGATCCCGACGCAGTTAAAAAGGCAATGCAGGCAGTTGCCAATCAGGGAAAAGCAAAATAAAGTTCTCTCACATCGTTTGAATATTAAAAACGCCGCTTCTATGATGAACAGGAGCGGCGTTTTGGATTTTCTGTGTGAATGAGAGATTATTAGTTTGTTTGGGCTTTGCGGGCGAATTTCTGTCCGAAGTAACCCAATATCAATGCGCCGGTCAGTGAGAATACACCCATAAGGATGAAAGCATCCTGCCAGAACTGAAGCGGAAAGAGGCGAATGAGGGTGTCAGAATACAGGAATATCCAGGTGTCTCCAGTGAAAAAAATCCGATGGAAAGCGGTGAATAATTCACTGAAACTGATGAGCACAAAGAGTAAGATACTGAGGATTAACCCGGTGGTCAGCCAGCCCCCGCGTGAGATGCCACGCCAATAATCCTCTGCCCATTTCTCACGCCAGGCCCAGAGACCAAGCCCAAGAGTGACTGCGAGAATAGTATAGAAAATTCGCAGCGTTTTTTGGATCAGGATTTTAACATCCAGCATGTGGCTTAATTCGCGGTCGATGTAAAGCGGGCTGCCGTCTTCCAATCTTTCATCTCCCAAAAAAGAGATATCCGCATCGTTGAGGAGATATTCCACGGAAATGCCGCCCCATTTTAGCCGGTCTTCCCGGGTGAAGCCATAGGTGTCCGCAGGAAATCCGGGGCGGTTGTATTCGAATTGTAAGAAAAACGGGCTGATCAAAAGACGTATTGCGGTCATCATCAGCAGGTATGGGATAAAAAGAGTGATCAACCAGGAGAGAAGCTTTGTTAACTGTTTCATTGAACCATCTCCATATCGCCGAATAGCAGAAATTCAACGATCATATTATTGGTAATCCACTCCACCGGGGCACGGTCATCTGTGAACACCATGGATTTTTGTGGGGAAGGAGCCAGGTTTTCCACAGAAACTTGAAGAGTTTCCAACAACAGTGGATGGATGGAGGCTTTTGCAGTAAGGTTGCGGTAGTTCTCGATCAGGTTCTCAACCTGCGTGGGCTGCCTGGTCGCAAACAAGATCGAGTTGAAACTTCCGGGGACATCCACCACGTAAATGGACGGAAAAATAGTTCCAATCGTTGTTCCCAGGGCATTAATCAGCCGGCGGTCTTCCGGGCCACGACCGACGTTAATCACCATTACACCATCTTCCGTAAGGTGATCTTTGACCATGCTGAAGAACTCCTGAGTTGTGAGATGCCAGGGAATGTATGGTGGCCGATAGGCATCCACGCTGATGATCTGATACTTTTGAGAGCTGTGAGCAAGTCCCCAACGTCCGTCTTCAACAAAGACATTGAGGTTGGGCTGATTCATATCGAAATACTTCTGACCTACTTCCACAATTTTGGGGTCAATTTCAAAGCCATCAATCACGGCATCCGGATAGACAAAAGCGGCCTGCCGCGCGGTTGTGCCGGCAGCAAGCCCAACAATGCCAATCCTTTTGACGTTTTCGGGTGAATAAGGAGGAGGATTGAAGAAAGGGGCCGCCAGAACCTGTTCCCAGGGTCCATAATAATTGAGCTGAGTGGGGTGGTAGGTGGAATGCACCCCCTGTCCTTCGTTAAGGCGAAGATAGCGATATCCGTCAATCTCAAGCACCTGAATATAGTTGTATCCCGATTCGGTTTCGTAGATTTGTCCCATGCTGTTTTTATATCCCCTGGAGTGTCCCCAAAAGGCGAGGACGGGTAAGAGGAGTAAAGCCAACAGGTAAGGGAGGGCTGCTCGCCAACCGGTTGATTTCCACAGACCGATAATTCCGGTAAGCATCAGAATGGCACTTATTACCAGGAATGTGTTGTAGGTACCGATCACTGGAATCAAAAGGAGATCCGGGAGGAATGTGCCCACAAAAGAGCCTAACGTGGAAACACCGTAGATCTTTCCGGAAACTTTCCCGATTTCTCGGGTATCTTTAACGGCCAGGCGGATGGCAAAGGGCGAAATGGTTCCCATAAGGATCATTGGGATGCACAGCAAAATGAGTACGGAGGCAAAGGAACCAAACAGGATCCCAAGTTGAAGCTGGTCAAAGGCATTTGCCGCGATGCTCAGGACAGGCTTGGAAACTGCGGGAATGATGGCAGTGGAGATGGCAGCCCAGATCATGATCTGGTAGAAAGTGCGGTCGGACTGGGAGGAATCTGCCCAATTGCCACCCAGAAAATAGCCGGCAGCCAGATAGATCAGAATCAAACCAATGATGCTCGCCCAAACCAGATTGCTGGTGCCAAAAACATTTCCAAGCAATCTGGAGGCGGCCATTTCGATTGCCAGTGAAGTTAACCCGGATATAAATACGGCTGTGAAAAGGTATTTGCGCATTGTTTTCTCAGAGATTGGATTTGAATTTACCCGATTATACCGTAAGGCATGAAATGGAATTCAAAAAAAGAGACCGTTCACGAAAGTGACGGTCTCCAATTTCCCCAAATAAAGTAGGAAGATGACTCTATGCTGCTGCTTCAGACGAAGATTCGTCCTGTTCGAGTTGAGTTTCTTCTTTGCTTTTTAAAACTGTGCTGAGCTTTTCTTTTTGTTCTTCCAGGATAACCTGGCCGCGAGATTGGAGTTCTTCAGCACGCTGTTTTGTTGTTTGAGCCAGTTCTTCGAAGCGTTTGCGGGCTTCATCGGCGGCGACTTCTGCCTTTTTGTAAGATTCTTCGACGGTTTCAGTAGCTTTATCGGAAATTTCGACCGCTTTTTCTTTAATAAAAGTTCGGGTTTCTTCTCCCGATTGAGGTGCCAGCAGGAGCGCACTCACCGCGCCGGTCAGACCGCCTACGATAAAACCAATTAAGAACGCACCAAAATCATTTTGTTCAGACATTTTGTTCTCCTTTCGTTATTTCATTCATCAGATCGAATGCTGTTTTATTTCCCGATTTTTAACAAGTCTAATAATTTTTTAAATGAAGCCATATATTCATTTAACTTGATAACCGGCTCGGTCAGATTGTTGCTTAAAAACTCGGCCGTCCCTTTGACGGTATTTACCGTCTCATTGGTTGAGTGAATGATCGGTTTAATCTCGTTTTGAAGCAAATTGATGAGGATCGCCAATTGTGTAATCAGGATAACCAGAGCAACGCCAATCAGAAGCGATTCCAGAGCCATTAAAATAATAAAAATGTCCCGAATATGGCTGGTTGTGTCCGGAGTTTGATTCAAAAGCAGGACCAATGCCGCAATGGCTACTCCAACAATTAAAACGACTCCCACAATCAAAAGAATAACTTTTTTTCGGTCGGTTTCGGGGACGGATTGGGATTCATTCATCGCCGGTTGCGGTGGTGGGGTGGTTTGTTGTTCAGATTGTATGTTTGTTTTTTGATTTTCTTCCATTTTCACCGCCAGTTTTAATTGATTTTGGACCTTTTTTTGAAACAGGACCTTAACTTTTGAAAATTCGCTTAAGGTCATGTAATGATTATACACTTAACCCCGGGGGATATAAATATTGAATACAGCCTGTACTAAAAATCTATTTAATCTCTATTGAAATTCTAATAAATTGCATAGAAAAGCAGCCATTTTCCTGAGATAGAGTGGTTTTGTACCCAAGATTACGCATTCTTTTTCCACTCCATTGAATTTCTGGAAGGATATACAAACCTGTTAAACTGGTTTGATTAAAATTTATAAATTTGATAATATCTGTCTTAATAATCCTTGAGTAGATTACATACGGAGGTAAATATGAAAACCCGATTTTTGGGGATATCTATTTTATTATTAATTGCTATTCTGGCATTGACAGCCTGTAGTTCACAGCCAGAAGCGCAACCGGAGACAGTTCAGCCTACGATAGAAGTGTTTACAGAAGTTCCAATGGAGGAAACAGCTACAGAGGTTCCCCCGGAACCAACCCAGGAAGAAATGGCACCTACCGCAACGAGTGAGACGGGAGGAGAGGAACCGGTTGCGACGGTGGAATTGGATGTGGATGCTTTGATCCGTGAGAAAGTTGCTGGTCATCACGACCTGGATCGCATTTACAATGCCAATTTCACCCGGGAGGAGTGGAATGCCACCCTGGACCGGATGATCGCTTATGGAGCTCAAATAAGCGAAGAAGAGAAACAGATTATTATTGATTACCTGTTAAGCCTGAAGAAATGATATCCGTGTAAGAGTCATGGAAATCAAATTTGGACAAGTGGGGGCATTAACATTAGAATAGAAGAAACCAGGTGTCAGAGGAGAAAATGATGTGTGAGAAAAAAGCAAAAGTAGTTCATTATTCCGAGGTTCCGGCAGAGGAGGTTGGCCCTGGTGCGCCTGGGGCAACCATCCGGTGGCTGATCGATGATGATCATGACGGCGCACCGGTCTATGCTTTGCGAATGGTCGAATTGGAACCGGGGGGAAGTTCCCCAAAACACCAACACCCTTACGAGCATGAAAATTATGTAGTGGAAGGTGTTGGAAAAGTATTGATTGAAGGGGAGTGGCGCGATCTGCATGTGGGCGATGTGGTTTTCATGCCCGCCAATGCGCTGCATCAATATGCTAATGCCGGAGACTCGACGTTCAAGTTTCTGTGTGGTATTCCCGTGAAACGACTGCGGGAAGGATAAGCTTTTTCTGCATTTTTTACGCAGGATTTACGGATGAATTTGAGTCCGCTCCGTTAATTGAGCGGGCCAGGTGATCCCGTCGTGAAAGGCCATCTGCGAGGATCCTCGCAGATGGCCGCTTCTTTATTATAGCGTGTGTGAAGGGGAAATTGACTTTTGGGGAAAAGGGCTGCTTATCACTGAAGAAAAACCTCTTTTGATTAAGATTCGTCAGGTCACGCGACATTCGCAAATAGTATATTTCGTGTAGCAAGAGATTAACAGCCCAATCTCAGGCTCCAGGGTCGTGGAAGTAAGCAAGTTGTCGCGTCAAAAGTTTCCCAAGTGCTGAAGGATAGCTCCGACGATTGTTCCAAGAGATCAATCACCTCGGCAGGATTGTCATCGACAACAGATGATTTTTCCACAGCAGCTTAATTTGCATGTTTTTTTCCTTCATGTTAAACTTACTTGTTATGATGTTTGCGAAAATCGGCGTTTTTGTTTTAAGTCTGCTGATGGGTTTCCAGAATGGGTCTGGAATTCTGTTGGTTAACCGCCCAATGATTACTTCACCACGATCCGGTGAAGTGCTGCAGGGTGTGGTTGCGGTGCAGGGCAGTACGGATGTGCTGGATTTTGAATCCGCCGAGCTGTCCTTTGCGTATCAGGATGGGGGCGAAGAGTCCTGGTTCCTGATTGCAAATCTGACACAGCCTGTTGAAAATGAGCGATTGACCGAGTGGGATACCACTACGATTGCTGATGGAACTTACCAACTCAGACTACGGGTAATTTTGAATGACGGCAATGATCTGGAGACCATTGTCCCGGATCTGCGCGTGAGGAATTACACCGCAGTGGAAACCAATACGCCAGTGACTTCAGAATCTCAACCTACGATTGAACCACTGCCGATTGTTAACGCTGAAACGGTCGTTCCAACAGGGACGGCTTTTCCGGAAAACCCGGCGGCGATTACTCAGAAGGATATTGTTGCCAGTATTAAGTGGGGGAGTATTCTGGCAATTGTTGCTTTTATTGTAATGGGGACTATTCTGGGGTTGCGAAGTCTTTCGAGGCGGTAAGGAAATTTACTGAATTGGATAGTGATTTGATAACAGTATGGAAAAGATAACCCAGCTTTTTAAGAAGAAACAGCCGGAATCTGGTGAAATTTACCTGATCGTTGGTTTGGGAAACCCCGGCAGGGAATACCGCGAAAATCGGCATAATATTGGTTTCATGGCGGTGGATGCTCTGGCCGAGAAGCTCGACGCGCGCATGGGAAAGGTGCAGTTCAAGGCGATTACCGGACAGGCACGGTTGGGAGAGCAAAAAGCAATTCTTGCCAAACCCCAGACTTTTATGAACCTATCAGGACAGGCAGTTTCATCCCTGGTGCGCTATTACAAAGTCCCTTTGGAGAACTTGCTGGTAATCCATGATGATCTGGATCTCCCTCTGGGTACGCTCCGGTTGAGACCCGGGGGTGGCTCTGCGGGACAGAAGGGCCTCGGTTCAACCATTCAACAATTAGGGACCCAGCAATTTCCCCGTCTGCGGATTGGTATTGGCCGCCCACCCGGACAGATGCCGGCCGCGGCTTATGTGCTTCAGAATTTTTCCGGTGGGGACCAGGAACTGCTCAAGTTTGTGCTAAGCCGGGCAACGGAAGCCGTCATTGCTTTTATAGAGAATGGTTTGGATTACGCGATGAACCAGTTTAATGGAGCCATTGATCAGGAGTAGGGAATATGCTGGAAGCCGTCCGGTTGGTAGGAGCTTATCAGGATCTGCTGGCGCAGCTAGAAACCCATTCCCTGGTTGAGGGGCTGGGGGTCTTGCGTGCTGCCCGCTTGCCGATCCTGGCGGCGCTGTATGCGGATCTCAACCGTCCGATCCTGTATATCACCAGCCGTAGTGATACCCTGCTGACCATCCTGGATGAACTTACGTTCTGGGATAAAGATCTTTCTAAACTCTCATTTCCGGAACCAACGCCGTTGTTTTATGAACAGGCTGCCTGGGGTAAAGCCGTACGGCGAGACCGCATCCAGGCTCTGGCAACGCTCTCCACCTATCACCTGCCGGGTATTCATTCGCCGGAAAAGCCACCGGTTGTGGTGACTTCTATCCGGGCACTGATGGCGCGTACTCTGCCCCGTCGGGATTTTCTGGTTTCTACCAAGCAGATCCGGGTTGGGCAGGTTTCCAAACCAGAAGAATTGCTGCGCCGGTGGGTGGATATTGGATATGAGCCGGCCGATGTAGTGGTGGAACCCGGGCAATTTGCACGCCGCGGCGGGATCGTGGATATCTGGCCGGTGGTTGAAACGCTGCCCACCCGGCTGGATTTCTTCGGGGATGAATTGGATACGCTGCGCCGGTTTGATCCTGCCACGCAAAGAACAGTTAAAAAGTTGGAGACTTTGCTGATCACGCCTGCCATGGAAGTGCTGCCCGGAAAAGCGCAGAAAGTGGCCCTGGAAGAAAATGAAAGACTGGATGAATTTTACCTTCCAGTTGTTCATCCTGCGCAGGCCACGCTGCTGGATTATTTGCCTTCAGACGCGCTGGTGGTGGTGGATAACCTGGACCGAGTGCAGTTGATGGCCGCGGAAATTGAAGAACAGTCCGTTAAATTCCGGCAGGAAAGTATTGTAGAAGGAACTTTGCCAGGTGATTTCCCTGTGCCTTATCTCTCCTGGTCGGAAATTGAAGATTCTCTGGGGGATAAACAATGGTTTGAAATGGGTAGGCTGACTGTTGCCGATGAAACGGCTTTCAGTACGGCTTTTATGCCCGAGCCTCGATTTGGTGGGCGTTTGAAAGAGGTCATGGACTATCTGGGAACGGCCTGTCAGGCAGGCGAACGTGTTGAGGTGGTCTCCCGTCAGGCTCCGCGATTGAAAGATTTATGGGTAGATCGTGAAGGCTACCTTGAGTTAAAGACCCACCCGTCTTTTCACGAAGCCTCTCTTTCGGATGGGTTCAGCATTAAAGCCACTCCTGACACTGCCTTCCACTTGCTCACGGATAGTGAAATTTTTGGCTGGGAGCGCCCCAAGCCCCGTAAGAAACCCCAGGCTATGGCCAAATCTCCGGAAGCGGTATATGCCGATTTCAAGTCGGGGGATTGGGTGGTGCATGTAGATTATGGGATCGGCCGGTTTACGGGAATGGTCAGCAAGGTGTTCGAGGGGGTGGAGCGCGAATACTTGTGTGTGGAATATGACGCCGGAGACCAGCTGTTTGTCCCCGTTCATCAAGCCGACCGTTTGACCCGTTATATCGGTACGGATGGGCAGGAGCCGCACCCTACCCGTCTGGGCACTCAAGAATGGTCAACTGCCAAGCAGCGCGTCCGGGAAGCCGTACTGGAGATTGCTGAAGATTTGCTGGACCTTTACGCAAGAAGAAAGGTTGTGAAGGGATATGCATTTCAGGAAGATACACCCTGGCAAAAAGAACTGGAAGCCAGTTTCCCGTATATTGAGACAGAAGATCAACTGCAGGCGATTCATAATGTTAAACGTGATATGGAGGCCCCACGTCCGATGGACCGCCTGTTGTGCGGTGATGTGGGTTATGGGAAAACCGAAGTCGCGCTGCGGGCAGCCTTTAAAGCGGTGATGGATGGCAAACAGGTTGCGCTGCTGGTGCCCACCACGGTGCTGGCCCAACAGCATTATGAAACCTTCTGGCGCAGACTGGCTCCTTTTCCGGTGGTTGTGGAGATGCTGTCGCGTTTCCGCACGCCAAAGGAGCAGCAGGAGATTCTGCGCCGGCTGCGCGAAGGTGGAGTGGATATTGTGATCGGGACGCACCGGCTGGTGCAGGAAGATGTACAGTTCAAAGACCTTGGCCTGGTGATCATTGATGAGGAGCAGCGTTTTGGGGTGACGCATAAAGAGTATCTCAAGAATCTGCGCACGGAAGTGGATGTGCTGACCATGACGGCCACACCTATCCCCCGCACATTGTATATGGCACTGACGGGGGTGCGGGATATTTCGATGATTAACACACCACCTGAGGAGCGGCTGCCGATTATCACCCATGTGGGGCCGTACTCCCCGAAACTGGTGCGGCAGGCTGTTCTGCGGGAGTTGGAGCGGGGCGGGCAGGTGTTTTTTGTACACAACCGGGTGCAGACGATCCGGGCGATGGAGAGTCACCTGTTGAAACTGGTCCCGGAAGCACAGGTCGGGATTGGACATGGTCAGATGCCGGAGAAAGAACTTTCTGCGGTGATGCACCGGTTCACCAATGGCGATGTCGATGTGCTGCTGTGTACCTCTATCATTGAATCCGGCCTGGATATCCCGAATGCCAATACCCTGATTGTGGACCGAGCGGATATGTTTGGCCTGGCACAGCTTTACCAGCTGCGCGGGCGGGTGGGGCGTGCAGCACAGCGGGCGTATGCTTATTTCTTCCGGCACCGGCGCAGGCCTCCAACCCAAGAAGGGTTGGAACGGTTGGAAGTGATTTCGGAAAACACCCAGCTCGGCTCCGGGTATTCGATTGCGATGCGGGATCTGGAAATGCGCGGAGCGGGTGAGTTTTTGGGCACGCGCCAGCACGGATATATCGCATCGGTTGGTTTTCACCTGTACACACGTTTGCTGGCTCAGGCGGTACGCGAACTTCAAAAAGTGAAGGGCATGACGGACGATTTCACCAAACAGAAAGAGATTCTGCGTGCCAGCAGGATGCCGGTCAGTGTGGATTTGCCGCAAACCATTGGCATTCCAACAGCTTATGTCTCCAACCAGAGTATCCGCCTTCAGCTTTACCGCCGGATTGCGGATATGGAAAACCTTACGGAAGTGGATGCGCTGGAAGAAGAGTTTGAGGATCGCTTTGGCTCCATACCGGAACCGGTCCGCAACCTGCTTTACCAGATGCGGATCAAGCTGCTGGCCGAGCAGATTGGCCTGTCTTCGGTAACTTTTGAGGGAGAGCAGTTTGTGCTGCGCTTCCCGCCGTTGCCGGAGGGCGTTGCAGACCGCAGGCTGCCCAGGATATCCTTTAACGCCCGGGTGGGGAAGAATGCCTACTGGATTCCACAACCCCGTGAAGCGGATTGGCAGGACCGTTTGCTACAAATCCTGTTGTCCATACACGAATCTCATTGAGCCGGGTCCTTTTTCGGATAAAAACTTTTCCTTTGTTATTCAGGTGTGTTCATTTTACGTTTCGTGTAAATTAAACCTGTCATAGGTGCTAATTTTTAACCGTTTACGGTTCATGCAATTTTTGTTTAAGGTTGCATGTGAAGAACAAAAGCGCATCCAACGTGTTATAATTGGAATATATGTTCTGTTATAGTTGCTTGAAGCTATATCCGGTTTCTTCGTGTTTGAGAGTCAAGGACAGGAAATCTTATGGAATTTAAACTGCAATCTCCATTTAAACCAACCGGTGATCAACCGGAGGCGATTAAAAAATTGATTGAGGGTGTGGAGCACGGCCAACGGCATCAAGTGTTGCTGGGCGCGACCGGCACCGGAAAGACATTTACCATTGCTAATCTGATCACCCAGCTCCAGAGGCCGGCGCTGGTGATGGCACATAATAAGACACTGGCGGCGCAGCTTTATGCCGAGTTTAAAGAATTTTTCCCCGAAAACGCTGTAGAATATTTTGTTTCTTATTATGATTACTATCAGCCGGAAGCCTACGTGCCGCGGCATGACCTGTATATTGAGAAAGAGACTGAGATTAACGAGGAAATTGAACGGCTGCGCCTGGCAGCGACCACGGCCTTGATGTCGCGCAGAGATGTGATCATCGTCGCTTCGGTTTCCTGTATTTATGGTCTGGGTGATCCGGAAGCATACGGAAAGGTGGTTATCAACCTGGAGAAGGGGCAGATCTACCGCCGCAATGCGCTGCTGCGGCAACTGATTGAGAGCCAGTACAGCCGCAACGATATGGATCTGCACTCCGGTGTGTTCCGGGTCCGTGGAGATGTGCTGGAAGTGTTTCCTGCTTATGAAGAAAAACGAGCTTACCGGATTTCTTTCTTCGGGGATGAAGTGGAAGATATTATGGCATTCAGCCCTGTGACCGGTGAGGTCTTCGAGAAGCCCACGACGCTGGATATTTATCCGGCCAAACATTATATTGCCGAGTCTGATCGGATGGAGAAGGCCCTGGGGGGAATCCAGAGCGAACTGGAGCAACAGCTTCAGTACTTTAAATCCAACGAAAAATTCCTGGAAGCGCAGCGCCTGGAACAACGTACACGATATGATCTGGAAATGATGAAAGAAGTGGGATATTGTTCCGGTATTGAAAACTACTCCCGGCATCTGGATTTGCGCGCTGCAGGGACACCCCCGTGGACATTGATGGATTACCTGCCCAGCGATTATTTGTTGGTCATCGATGAGTCTCATATGACCATCCCCCAAATAAGAGGAATGTACCGTGGGGATCAATCCCGGAAAGGGACGTTGGTGGAATATGGTTTCCGCCTGCCCTCCGCAATGGACAACCGTCCATTGACATTTGACGAGTTTGAGCATCACATGGGGACTACGATTTACACTTCGGCAACTCCCGGCCCTTATGAGATGCAGCATGCGGAGCAGGTTGTGGATCAAATTATTCGCCCAACCGGGCTGCTTGACCCGGAGATTGAGGTCCGGCCGACCAAAGGACAGGTGGATGATCTGGTCAGTGAAATTTACAAACGAGTTGAGATGGGTCAGCGGGTGCTGGTAACGACCCTGACCAAACGCATGTCAGAGGACCTGGCAGAATATCTGATGGAATTGGGTATTAAGGTGCATTATCTCCATTCCGAGGTCGATACGCTGGAGCGGATCGGTATTTTGCGCGATCTGCGCCTGGGAGTTTTTGATGTTGTGGTAGGAATCAACCTTTTGAGAGAGGGGTTGGATCTGCCGGAAGTATCCATGGTGGCAATTCTGGACGCCGACAAGCAGGGATTCTTACGATCTGCAACCGCACTCATCCAGACGATTGGACGGGCGGCGCGCCATGTGGATGGGAAAGTGGTGATGTATGCAGATACGATCACCGATGCGATGAAGACTGCAATTGACGAGACCAATCGACGGCGCAGCAAACAGGCAGAATACAACGAAGCCCACGGCATCCAACCGCTCAGCATTGTCAAGCAGGTCTATGACCTGACGGCACGGCTGACAGAAAGCCATGTTGCAGCCGAACCGGCGGCGGAATATCATGCGGGACGAAAAGCGAGTGCCCTGCCCAAAGATGAACTGGAACGGTTAATTGGTGAGCTGGAAGACCGAATGAAACAGGCCGCGCGCGATCTGGAATTTGAGCAGGCCGCGCTTTTGCGGGACCAGATTTATGAGATGCGTGCGCTGCTTGTAGAGCAGAGCGGTCTGCCGCCGTGGAAAAAAGCGATGATGTTGTCCGGAGAATTAAAACCCTGAAAACAGGGAAAATAACTTCGTATAGCGAACATACAGGCTGGTCTACAGGACTGGCCTGTTGTGATTCCGGATAACCGTAATTTACAGGGGAAATTGGCTTGTTTTTACTTGCCAGATTCTGTTTTAAGCTATAATTAAGTATGTACCAAAGTATTTTCGATATTTAATGTTTAGTTTTATCCGTAAAAAGCTCTTGCAGCCTCATCTCATCAACTGGGAGCCTTTTGCATATCGTTCAACACTAAACAACTATATTCGCTTGACTACACAATTTACTTGAATTATTTGTCATTCTAAAACCTAGCAATGCAGGATTTCAGTATCTTGCAGATTCATCCACACATAAGGAGCGTCTTATGCGATTTTTTGGTTATCTGCTTCCTTGCCTGATTCTGTTATTAGCAGCGATATACAGTATTTTTGCAAAAAACATGATTCGGGCGGCGGTTTCATTGGGAATTGGCAGCGTTGCATTGGCTCTTTTATTTTTTATGCTGGATTCCCCTTTTGCCGGCGGTTTTGAATTGAGTGTTGGCGCCGGCCTGACCAGTATTTTGATGATTGTGGTAATCAGCCTGACCAAAAACCCACATGGTCGGGAGGAAAAATGAGGAAAAAATTCGATCTCAACCGGTTGGTGCGATTGATCGCATTGTTTCTGGTGTTGTGGGGAGGAAAGTTGGTTTGGGAACAATTTGGCAGGCCTGCCAGCTTTGACGAGGCATTGGTCGAAACCAGCTTTCAATATTGGTTCTGGCTGGAACGCGGCCCGGACTTGGCTGTGCAGGCCGGATTGATTTTTGCGGGGGCATTAGGAATTGCAGCGTTATTGCCCGGCGCCAGAGATAAGGAGGGGTGAGGATGAACGATTCGGTCATAACCGGGCTTGACGGCTTACTGTCGGTTGTCAGCATATTTATGGTTGCAATTGGTTTCACGGGAATGTTGACTCAAAGAGCGGTTATTAAACAGGTGATCGGTATGAAGATCATGCTTCAGGGTGTGGCGCTGGCATTGATTCAAGCAGGGAGGGTGAATCAGGATATGCGGTTGGCACAATCCATGACGATATCTGCGGTGATCGTTGAAACCGTAATTATCGCCATTGCTCTCGCGCTGATTGTGAATGTGTATCTGCATTATCCAACAGGCGATATTGATCAGATGGACCGCTTGAAAGGATAAGGTCCAGATGACGTTATTGGGTGTTTTATTGTTTGGAATGCCGCTGATTTTAGGGGTAACGTTAATTGTGGGTGGACGTTTTTTACCGGAATCCTTGCGGAAATGGATCGTCCCGGGAAGTGTGGGGGGCATGCTGTGCTGCCTGCTGGTTTTGTTTTCCTTCACCAGAACGAAATTAATTCTTTTTTCCCAATGGTGGCCCG
>JAHDQE010000077.1 GCA_018433975.1 Ornatilinea sp.
TAAAATAAAGACACCGAAATTTTAATGAGAGAAAATCATTATATGTTTTTTAAAACAAAACGTTCGATTAAAAACTTACTGCCTGTTTTTATAAGTTTTGAGCATCCATACCTACTGAAATTTCGACTTGATGAAAATTGTGATGTTTTCCATCATGCAGTCTGGCAATTGTTTTGTTGCCAGACTGTATTGTCTTACTCCAAAATCGATTGAGTTTGCTTTTGTGAATTAGTGAGTACTCTTCTTGATAAAATATTAGATCCTGAAGCGGCTGGGAGAAATTCTTGGCAGCAAAAAACTTGATAAGAGAGGCTGAACATGGTGAAAACAAAAAGGTTAGGTTTCAAAGTTATTCAGGGTGGCAGCACGGAGTGTGAACGCTGTCTGGAAGTTGGTATTGACCAACTTCTGGAAACTGTGTACAAAATAGATGATCTTCCAGAAATGCTTCGTTCTGCCATTGTTAGTGATAAAAACTGGCAAAAACGGAATGAATATTCAATAGAGAAAACTTTGTTGTCACCGGGTCTGGCTTCTCAATGGGTGGCTGCTCTATTGTCGTTGGGAGCCTGTGTCGTGTTTGAGAGTGGGGTGGAAGCACCTCTCTCAGATTTTTTACAGCGTAAAGTCAATGAAGGTAAATTAATCTCTCTTTCAATTCCCTGTGATCAACCGGAACAAGTGTCCGGCAATTCTGCTGTTCGGTTTATTCCCACAGATGAACCCATTGTTGCTTCTTATGCAGTACTGAACGTTAAAGACGGCGTCGTTCAAAGGGCGCGGATTGCACTGACCGGTGCTTCACGCGAGCAGGCAAAACTTGTGGATGCCGCTGAACAAATGGTTGGTAAAGCGTTCAACGACGCGTTAATTGAGGAAGTGGTTGCGGCCGTGACACAAGAGGTCTCTCCCAAGGATGATTATCGGGGCAGTGTTGATTATCGGCGCGAGATGGCAGGACTTATGACCCGACGGGCATTAGAATTATGTAAGAAGGGAGCAAAATAAGCATGGCTAACGGAAATGAAAATATCAAATTTGTTCTCAACGGCGTTGAGATGCAAGCTTACGTGGATCCCTCGACTAACCTTTTAGATTATCTGAGAAGATTGCATCTGTTCAGTGTAAAAAATGGGTGCCGTGAAGGGGACTGCGGCATGTGCACTGTGCTTGTTGACGGAAAACCCGTGCGCAGCTGTATGGTCAAAGCAAATTCTATTGATGGACATGAAGTTGTGACCGTAGAAGGATTGCAGAAAAATGGGAAAATGCATCCGGTACAGCAAGCCTTTTATGAAGTGGGTGCCATTCAATGTGGATTTTGTACTCCTGCCCAAATGTTGACAGCCAAAGCTTTACTGGATGAAAATCCGAGCCCCACCGAAGGTGAAATACGAGATGCTTTAAACGGTGTGCTGTGCCGGTGTACAGGGTATGTCCGGATTGTTGATGCCGTGAATCGGGCCTCGGCAATGATCAATGGGGATGAGGTTGGCCCGGTTGAGGTGCTGCAGAAGACTTTACCCGAAGACATGGATGCGATTGAATTGCCCTTGCCGTACTACCGCAGAGGGGATTTCAAAGGTGTACTTCCGCCGCTTGTTTTTACACCTGCCAGTATGTCCGAAACACAGTTTATTGGTAAAGCGCAGAAGAAAGTTGATGGCGTTAAGTTAGCTCAGGGAAAACCTGCGTTCGCAGATGATTTCAGACCGGACGGTATGCTTTTTGCGGCTTTGCTTACCAGCCCTCATGCGCATGCCCTGATCAAGAAGATTGATGTTTCAAAGGCTAAAGCGCTGCCCGGTGTACACGCTGTGTTGACGTATAAAGACCTTCCGCGCGTTCACTATGCTTCCGGCGGTCAGAGTTATCCACAGCCACTGCCTTATGATCAGGTTTCTCTGGATAATAAGGTCCGCCATGTGGGGGATCGCGTAGCTGTCGTTGCGGCTGAAACTCCTGAGCTGGCGCAGAAAGCTTTGCGATTGATCGCTGTGGAATACGAGGTGTTGCCGGCGGCTGTGGATATGCTGGATGCTATGAAGGATGGCGCACCAGTGATCCACGACGAAGAAGATGTGGAAGGGATTTATGATCCCAAGCACAATGTTATTTACCATATCGACGAGGAAGTTGGCGATACCCAGAAGGCTTTTGCTGAGGCGGACCATGTATTTGAAGGCGAATATCGAACGCCGAAACAACACCATGGGCAAATGGAACCCCATGTCTGCATCAGTTATTGGGACGAAGATAATCGAATGGTGCTGCGCACCAGCACACAGGTACCCTTCCATGTACGCAGGATTGTGGCACCGTTACTGGATTTGCCTATTAAAGATATTCGGGTTATCAAACCCCGGATTGGCGGAGGCTTTGGCGGTAAACAGGAAATTTTGTTAGAGGATCTGTGCGGACACCTGACTAAAGCTACTGGGAGGCCGGTAAGGCTGGAATATACACGACGACAAGAGTTCATCAGCGCCCGCAGCCGGCATCCTCAGATTATTAAGTTCAAGATTGGCGTGAAAGGGGATATCGTAACAGCGGTTGAACTGCGTTTGATCGGCGATACCGGTGCTTATGCCAGCCACGGTCTGACAGTTCAAATGGTGGCGGGTCTTAAGAGTTTGACCCTGTATAACGCTCCGAGCTCTCATTTTCTGTGTGATGTGGTTTATACCAATACTCCTCCGGCTGGTGCTTACAGAGGCTATGGCACAATGCAGTGCTTATTCGCTCTTGAGGCACTGATGGAAGAAGCCGCTGAAAAACTTGGATTAGATGTTGTAGAGTTTAAGAGAAAGAATTGGATTAAACGCGGCGATCCCATGTATTTGGCCGAAAAATTGGGCGAGGGCCGTGAGGGTTATGCTCAGATACTTGAGACAACTGCGATGGATGAGGCGGTTCAAATTGGCCTTAAGGCAACGGATTTTTATGCCAAACGCGCTGCTTACCGGAACCAGGGTGAGAGCAAAAAGCGAAAGGGCATTGGAATGGCCGTTTTGATCCATGGGAGTGGAATCGCAGGGCTGGATATGGGCGCGGCAACCATTAAGATGAATGATGACGGCTCTTTCAATCTTTTGATGGGCGCAACAGACCTGGGAACCGGGTCCGACACGATATTGGCACAGATTGCCGCCGAGGTGCTGGATTGCCCGGTTGAGGATTTCATCGTTTACTCTTCAGATACTGATTTTACGCCGTTTGATACCGGTGCTTATGCCAGTTCGACCACGTATATCAGTGGAGGCGCAGTTCGAAACGCGGCACAGTTGGTGCGCAAACAAATTCTGGAACACGCGGCGGATATGTTAGGCTTTGACTCGCCGGATTCGCTTGAAATCCATGACCGTGAGGTTTTTGCGCCCGATGGTACTTCTGTGACTTATGAAGAAATTGGGCTCAGCAGTCTGCACCAACAGAACCAACACCAGATCATGGCGACCGATTCTCATATGAGTTATCAAAGTCCGCCGCCTACCGCCGCACAGTTTGTTGAGGTTGAAGTAGACACAGAAACCGGTGAAGTGAATGTAGAGCGGATGTTGATGGTTGTGGATTGCGGACGAGTGATCAACCCCATTACTGCAGGCGGTCAGGTAGAGGGCGGGATGCAACAGGCGCTGGGCTTTGCCAGAAGTGAGGAATCCGTCTTTGATAAAAATGGCGTGATGGTGAACGCCCGGCTGGAAGATTATCATGCTTATAAAGCGGCGGATATGCCCATTACGGATGTTATTTTTGTGCAAACAGATGAGCCAAACGGGCCTTTTGGGGCAAAATCCGTTTCGGAACTGGCAATCGATGGCGTTGCGCCGGCATTGGCTTCCGCATTTCATAATGCGACCGGTGTCTGGATTCGGGAACTGCCTCTCACTCCCGAGAAGGTTTGGAAAGCACTAAAGTAAAAATAACAAAAAATTTGCTTTTGAATGGAAAAACAGCAGGCCGATATAAAATGGCCTGCTGTTTTTTGTATGTAAAGTGAATTGGAGAAAAAATTAAAAATTCCTTTATAAAAGGCTTGCTCTGATGAAAAGTTACCAGGGAAACAGAGAAATTATTTTCGAACCCCGCCTTTTAATTCGGCCTGAAGATTTTTCAACCCATCCCAATCATTCTTTGCGGCAAGTGCAGCTTGTTCTGCCCATGTGGCAGGTTTGGCCAGCCGGAGGTTTGCGTCTTTCAGGATTTGCTCTAAAGCCTGGAGATCGATTTTGGAAAGTTTTTCAAATGTAGATATGCCAGCGTCAATTAGGACGCCTGAAATTTTAGGACCGATGCCTTCAATTTTTTTTAGATCGTCGGGCTTTTTGAGATCGCTCGAGCGCGGTTTGGAGTCCTTTTCAGGGATTTCCTTTTGCGCTTCTTTACCTGAAGCTTCGATTAAAACAATTTCCTGAGGCTCCATGTGGGGCAATTGTTGAAGCACCGGCGCTTTGCGCTGTTGTAGAATTCGAACTAAAACGAAAGATAATATACCTACTAATAGAGAGAACAGCCAGGTCTTTTTGCGAACCATCTTAACCTCCGTTGAATGAGAATGGGCCGTAAATGGGAAAAGCTTCATAATCCCATTGTAGTACTTTTTTTATAAATTTGTGTAATAAACAAATTTATTGAGTGGGCGGAGTAAAAAAGAATGCCTTTATGATCTGTTATTTATTCCGGTCTAGTACGGGAATCTCTCCGGAAAATTTCAAGGATAGTTCAATAAAACCACTATATTCTCCGTTCTGATATAAAGGCGTCTGAATGACCAGTTTTTTCTCGTCTTTTGTCTGAGTAATATAAATATTTTTTACCTGGTTTTCCAGCATATCCTTCAATTTGCTGCGGGCAGGTTCCGGATGACAATCCAGCAGATTACTGCCGATTAATTGTTCTCCACCGTATTTGTGAAACTGTTCTTTCGCTCCATTATTCATCTCGGTGATCGTGCCCTTGGTATCGCAAACGGTAATTGCTCCCGGAAAACTATCTGTCCAATTTTCTTGCAAAGAAGAATTATTCATTATCATAACTCCATGGATTCATTTTGATGTTTAGAAGATGCCATTCGGGTGTGTTTATTATAAACCCTGCCTGTTCCCGAAAATGAAACAAGGCAAGCAAAAAATACCCGGCAGGCAAGAGGGCATAATGTCATTTACATTTCAACGCCATGAATTGATAGGGAGCAAGCGAGAGATCTCCGGTGGATATTTGGTCATGCGTAAGAAGTTCTTCAAATTGGTAGCATAAACCGTATAAGCGTAACAAGTTCCCGGATAAGATCTGGGGGTCTTCTGAAAAGTTGGCGAAAATCAAGACACGTTCATTACCGCACCTGCGAACATACCCCAGGACATGCTCGTTAGCAGTCTGGATTGTATCCATTAAAGTGCCGGAGAACGCATGCTGTTGTTTGCGAAGCTCAATTAATGTTTTTAGATTTTGGAATATCCGTCCTTCAATTGAATTGGAATCTTCCCGCCGCGCCATGATGTTCCAATCCGTAAAAGGACGATGCACCCACCGGCTATCGGGGGCTTTTGCAGGATCATTCCGGAAACCATAATCATTTAGTTTCCCGATTTCATCACCCAGATAAAGCAGGGGAACCCCGCCGATGGTTAGAATAATGCCATGAATTAATAGAATGCGGGAAATGGCAAGATCAACTTCGTGACCGGTTTCTTCTTTAATTGCTTTTTCCAATCCGGCCAGCGAAGCACTGGTGCCGGATATGCGTGTATCCCCTGTAGCAGGATTTTCTTGAAAAGGGAGTCCCCGGGCAAAACTGCCCGGAAAACGTCCGGTATAAAAAGAATTTAAAAACTGGCGGTGATCGTGCCCGTTGATACCCAAACGAGATGCATCTTCGTCTGAAAAAGTCCAGCCAATATCATCGTGTCCACGAACATAATTCACCCAACTGCATCCCTCCGGAATGATGTATCGTTCCCGTAAGGCTATTTCGAGAAGGCGAACTTCCCGAGTGGCCAGGGAATTCCAAAGGAGAGCCATGAGCAGAGGATTATAAGAGAGCTTACATTCCTGTGGATGGATGTATTTAACGACTTCGTCGGGGTGAACAATTGCCTCGGATTTAAAGATCATTGCAGGGGATACGATATTGGCGACTGCGTTGAAAGCTTGAATAAGCTGGTGCGCTTCAGGCAGGTTTTCACAAGAAGTCCCTAATTGTTTCCAGATAAAAGCCACAGCATCCAAACGGAGAACTTCTACGCCAATATTTGCCAGGAAAAGCATTTCGCCAGCCATGCTATTGAAGACTGCCTGATTGGCGTAATTTAAATCCCATTGGTAGCTGTGGAAGGTTGTCCAAACCCATTGTCCGATTTCCGCGAAGTAAGTAAATGCTCCCGGGTGTTCTTCCGGAAAGATTTCTCGAAGATTCTTTTCGTAAGCGTCCGGCATGGTCCGGTCCGGATACATGCGGTAATACTGCTGCATTTCGGTATCACCGTTTTTTGCGCGGTTTGCCCATTCGTGTTCATCCGAAGTGTGATTGAAGACAAAATCCAACACGAGGCTGATCCCTTGTCGGCGAAGTTCGCCGGTCAGGTCACGCAGTTCTGACATAGAGCCAAGCTCTTTATTTACTTCGCGATAACTGCTGACAGCATAGCCCCCGTCATTTTCTTTCTCCGGCGATTTAAAGAGCGGCATCAGATGGAGATAAGTTAATCCCATTTCTTTGAAATAAGGGATCTTTGTCTGGAGGTTTTTTATGTCTTTTGCGAAAAGATCAACATAGCATACCCCACCCAGCATTTGATTTGAAAGGAACCAGTTTGGATTGGCTTCACGCTGTTGATCCAATTCTTTCAAGTCTTGAGGGCGTTGAATCCAAAACTCTGCCATGAGAAAACTTAATTCTTCGAGATGGTAAAAGAAATCGTATTGGTCACCATATAAATTGAACAATAAGTCAAACAGCCGTGGAAAATGAGAATCCAAACGTTCCAAAAAGAGTGACCATATTTGGGGGCTTTTTTTTGAGAATCCCTCAAATTTTTCGTTTAATCTTTTATGAAGCCGGTTGAGGGTAATGCTGGAATATTGGTTATTGGATGAAATCGTTGGCATGGCATCCTATATTTCGGGCAGCTTTTGGCGTAAAGGAAATTTGATAAAGGCTAAATTTGAAATATCCGGGAATAAACGATAGAAGCCGATTATTCCCGGATAATGTTGAAAAACTATCCAGTTTTTGTAAGAGAACCTGCAAAATTTTGTTCTAACCTTTCACAGAGCCAGCCATCAAGCCTCTGACAAAATAACGCTGCAAAGAGAAGAATACGATCAATGGCAGGAGCATAGTAATAAACGCTCCAGCGGTCAAAAAGTGCCAATCTTGCCCACGCGAACCTACCATATCTGCTAAACGCATGGTTAACACCTGGACTTCGGCTTTGCTGCCGATAAAGACCAATGCTACAAGATAGTCATTCCAGACCCAAAGGAACTGGAAAATGGCAAAGGACGCCAATGCCGGAATGGAGAGCGGTAAAACCAAATTTGTGAAGACAGTGAAATGGGAGGCGCCATCAATGAAGGCGGATTCGAAAATATCCCGGGGAATAGTGCTGATGTAGTTGTACAACAAGTAGGTAGCCAGGGGTAATCCGAAACCAGTGTGTGCCAGCCACACCGCGAGAAAAGTGCCGTTGAGGTTTAGATTAACGTAATCGCGGAGGATTGGGATTAGAGCCAATTGCAAGGGGACCACCAGCAATGCGACGACTCCGGTAAACATGATCCGCCTTCCGGGGAACTTAATCCACGCAAATCCATAAGCAGCAAAAGCTGCAATCAGAATTGGGATTACTGTGGAAGGCACTGCAACGGACAGAGAGTTTAGAAAAGCATCCGAAAGATCGTCGCCTTTCTCAATTTTGACATTCCCATCGGGTTGAATATATTCATATTCTTTTCCGGTCAGTACATTCTGGTAATTTTGCAGAGTCAGTTTAGGAGCAAAGAACCATTTTTTTGCCTGGATGTCAATGGTTCTTTCTCTTCGGTTTTTCCAGATCAGCTGCTGTCCATCGACTTCGACACCTGCGATAAGCTGATCGTCGGAGAAAGTTCCGAAACTGGTTTCAATGGGCTTATTCAGGTCAACCGTTTCTTTGTCAAGCTGCAGGGTATCCTGAGTGACCCATTCGCGGTGAGGAAAAACCTGCCACCAGCCAGAACGTGAAATGTCCTCGCGGGTACGGAAAGAAGAAAGGAAAAGACCAATTGTGGGAATGGTCCAGATGAAACAGATGATCACCAGCACCGCATTCACCAAGAATTTGTTGAGGGTTTTTCGTGATTTCCCGTTCATTAGAAGGCCTCCCTCTCTCCAAATTGCTTCAAGTTGTAGATCATAATTGGGATGACCGCAACCAAGAGCAAAATAGCTATTGCGGAACCATAGCCAAAGTTCCGGTTAGAGAAAAACTGCCGATAGAATTGCGTTGCAATTACTTCGGTTCCGTATTGGCCTCCCGTCATTACAATCACGATATCAAATATCTTCAATGCGAAAATCACAATCGTGGTTGTAACGGTGATAATCGTGCCCTGGATGAAGGGGATAATGATTTTGAAAAAGATATCAAATTCATTGGCGCCATCCACACGGGCTGCTTCTATAATTTCATCCGGAACGCCTTTAATCGCTGAAGAAAAAATTACCATTGCGTAGCCGGTTTGCAGCCAGATCATAATGAAGATCAGAAAGAAATTGTTCCAGGGCTGCAACAATGTTGTCCAGGCTTGAGGTTTACCTCCAAAACCTGTAACAATCGCATTCAGCAAGCCGATTTGCACCTGGTTTTCTGGCCGATAATAGTAAATAAATCTCCAAATAACACCAGCGCCGACAAAAGAAATGGCCATCGGAAGGAATATCAGAGATTTTGCGTAGTTTTCAAAGCTGCTGCGGTCTGCCAGAACAGCGATCAATAACCCAAAGCCAACGCTTCCTGCGGTTCCAACCACAATCCAGAGCAGGTTGTTCCGGTACGATTCAAACATTCCGCGATCTGTAAAAATGGCAACATAGTTATTGAGTCCAACAAATTGAGAGGAGTTATTGTTGAAAAAACTCAAATATAATGTGCGGAGTGTAGGTAAGAACAAAAACCAAGCCAAAATAGCGACTGCCGGACCAACAAATATAAAAGGAACCAAGCGTTTTTTCCACAGGTCAGGTAATTTTTCAACCAGCCAGTTTGCTACTATGTATAGTAGACCCGCTCCTCCCACACCCCAAACAATTGCCACCATAGTAATGACAATTTTGGGGGCTTTGCTGTCGCGAAGGAAGATAAACCCTTGCCAGAGCACCACAAAAGTAACTACGGGGACGAACAGAGATACTAAAATACTTCCGAGGCTGGAGACAACCCACTCAAATGGGGATTGTCTTTTTCCTTTGAGATCAGGTTCAATTTGCATGACAGGTTCTCCTTAATAATTATTTGCTGTTTTATTTTTCTACTTTTGAAACAGCAAAACCTAAATGTCAACAACCTGATTGCAGGGGAGCAGGATAGCTAATCATGCTGTCCTGCTCCCTGAAAAGTGATATCTAACTCATTGCGCAATGCAATGGATTTAGTAGAGCAATGTAACTGCGGGCTTATTTAGGCCAGGCAGCGTCAATTTCTTTCATGGCGGTGTCAAGATCAACTGTGCCGCTCACGTAGTCCGTCATTCCTTTCCAGAAGGAGCCGGCGCCGACTTCACCCGGCATCAAATCGGAACCATCGAAGCGAACACTGTCTGCGTTCAAGATGATTTCTGCTACACCGCGGTCAACATCATTGGAGTACCAATCCAGGCTGGAGTCATAGTGAGGTGAGATAGCGCCACCAGATTTCACCCAGGTTTCTACAGAAGCACCTTTGGTGAAGTATTCCATAACAGCGCGAACTTCAGGCCGATCATTGAACATCGCCATCATATCGCCAGCAACCAATACCGGTTTTCCATACTGCTCGTCAATAGGAGGCAGGTAGAAGAAATCATAATCTACACCGGCTTCGAGACCCGCGGGGAAGAAACTGGTAATAAAGTTACCCTGTTTGTGGAGCCAGCACTTTGGCGGATCGTCAAACATTGGAAGAGGAGAATCGCCAAAGTAAGTGGACACAATCCCGGCACGTCCGCCGTAGACATAATCTTCGTTCAGCCAAATGTCTGACATGACTTCAGCGGCATGTTTTACTTCGGGTGATTCGAAGGGGAGTTCCCCTGTAACCCATTTATCATAGTTGTCCAGAGAAGTTGTGCGCAGCATGATTTCTTCCATCCAGTCGGTTGCGGGCCAACCGGTCGCTGTGCCGCTTTCGATGCCAATACACCAAGCGGTATCGCCGTCGTCTGCAATCTGCTGGGTAAGCTGTAACATTTCGTCCCAGGTTTGTGGGATGGTATAGCCGGCTTCATCAAAAGCCTTTTTGGGATACCAGACCAGGCTTTTGCCGTTTACGCGCTGCCAAACGCCAGCCATAATCTCGCCATCCGGGCCTTCCATCATGGCCATGTCCAACCAGCTCTGGTTGTAATTCTCCTTGAGTTTTTCAACATCCAAGAAGGTGCTTACGTCAACAACTTTTCCATCCCGAACGAAATTGGCCAGCAGACCGGGTTGTGGAAAGTCTGCAATGTCGGGGGCATCGCCGCCATCTACACGGATGGAGATGGTGGTTTCAAATTCTTTAGAACCTTCGTATTGGATATCAATGCCGGTTGCTTCTTCAAATGAAGCGATCGCTGCATCGAATTTCACAGCATCCTCGTCGGTGAAGGGGCCGGTCATGGAGACGACTGTGTCCTTATAATCACCTGCATAGGCAGCATCCAGGTAAGAAGAGGGTGTGGTCATTTCTTCGGTCGGGGCTGCTGGTGCAGCGGGCTGACAGGCGGACAGGATTAAGCCCAATACGATCAACATTGTAGGCAGAATCCAATATGCTTTCTTATTAAACATCTTCTCAACTCCTTAATTAGTTTAAGAATTAGTCGATCTACAGTTTTTCAAAATGATATTATTTTTGAGTGTTGGAATATTCACCTCCTTGCTGTACAGCCGTACTATTTTTTCAGTGGATTACTGAAATTTTGTAAATAGCAACCGGGAAACTGTTTCTTAGAGGGGGGCAGTTGTTTCTCGGACAATCAGTTCGGTTGGTTGAATCTCGTGAACAGGCGGCTGGCCTGGATCTTCCAGGTGCTGGAGCAATATTTCAACGCCGCGTTCTCCTGATTCGAAAAGCATCTGGCGGATGGTGGTTAGTTTAAGGTATTCAGCCATTTCAATATCATCATAGCCAATTATCGACAGATCTTCCGGAACTTTGATGTTCAGTTCTTTTGCTGCTTCGAGGACTCCCATTGCCTGTGTGTCGCTTGCTGCCACAATTGCAGTCGGACGATCGCTTTGTGCAAGTATTTTCTGCGCTAATCTCTGGGCAGCGTATCTTCCATGTCTGTCTTCGGCGTAGTACTTTGGGACAAAGGGGAGATCGGATTCTTCTAATGCCTGTTTGTATCCCTGAAACCGGTTCCGGCTGGATGTAAAGTTAAATGGATTGTCAATATAGTCACCGATGAACCCAATTTTTTTGTGCCCAAGTGAAATTAAATATTTTGTCGCTTTATATCCGCCTTCTATGTCGTTGACAGAGATACTGCTCAATTCGATTAGTTGGGGATGGTGGGCATCGACAAAGACGATTGGAATGTTTGCGTTGTGGAAGAATTCGAGGTCTTCGTCTCGGGGCGGCAAAGAAAGAATTAATACGCCATCCACACGTTCTTTACGCGGAATTTCTCTAAAAAGAATATTACGTTGTTCCGGGGTCTCGACGTTATGTATTACTAAGTCGTATTGTGTTTGCGCTAAAGTGCTAACGACACCGTTTAATCGTTCTACATACGAGGGTCTTGTAAAAAATGGCAATAATACAGCGATCGATAGTGTTTTACCAATAGAAAGCCTCCTCGCAATTAGATTTGGCGAGTAATCCAATTCTCTCGCAACTTCTTCCACCCTTAATTTCGTTTCTACACTCACCAACGAACTCCCATTCAAAGCTCGAGAAACCGTTCCTGGTGAAACCCCTGCAATGCGAGCTACATCCCGTATTGTTACCGAAGACATTAGAACCACCTTAATTAACAGTAGTGCAACCGGTTTAATTCTAATGTTTTGTTAACGTAATGTCAAGCGGTTATTAAACCGATTTAATACGTTAACCAACTTTAATCCAGAGAAACTGATATGTATATAGTGTAATCTCGTTAAATTTGCCAGTCAACAGGGTGTCTAAAGCAGTGCCGGTGAGCTGCTCCACGGCATTTTGAGGAATGGCCCAGTCTGCCGGAATATTGAAAGTTTTCTTTTCCGCGGTTAGATTATTGATGATGTACCAGGTCTCTGTTTTAAATCGACGCGTATAGGCTGCTATGCCAGAATCCGGAAGAGGAAGCCAGTTCAAATCTCCCAACCCCAGGCCAGGGTTGTTTTTTCTGATCCGGATCATGCTGCGGATTTGGTGCCAAATTGAGCCGGCTTGATTTATTTGGGCTTCAACATTAATTTCGCTTAAAGGGAATTTGGGATTATCAATGACCGGCGCGTAAAGCTTTTCCGGGTTTGCCTCCGAGAATCCGGCATTCTTTGAGTTGCTCCATTGCATTGGGGTGCGTACACCGTTGCGGTCAGGAAGCCAGATGTTATCTCCCATACTGATTTCATCGCCATAGTAAACGATAGGAGAACCCGGAAGCGTGAACAACAAGGAATTAGCGAGCATGATTTTGCGGGGATCCTTATCCAGGAGAGGGGCCAACCGGCGGCGGATTCCAAGGTTAAGGCGCATGCGTGGATCCGGAGCGTATTCCTGCCACATCCATTGACGTTCTTCTTCCGTTACCATTTCCAGGGTAAGTTCATCGTGGTTGCGAAGGAATGTGCACCATTGACAATCCGGGGGAATTTCCGGGGTTCTATCCAAAATTTCCTTGACGGGGGCGATATTGCCGCTGCGCAAAGCCATATAAATCCGCGGCATAACCGGAAAATGGAACCCCATGTGGAATTCGTCTCCATCGCCAAAGTAGGGCCGGACATCTTCGGGCCATTGGTTGGCTTCGCACAGCAAAACTCTATCCGGGTAGTTTTGGTCGAGATAGGTCCTGAGTTCTTTTAAGAAAGTATGTGTTTCCGGTAAATTTTCGCAATTTGTCCCTTCCCGCTCGAAGAGATATGGTACTGCATCTGCTCTGAAGCCGTCTACACCGAGATCGAGCCAATACCGGATGATTTTGAAGATCTCGGCTTTTAACTCGGGAGAATCGTAATTCAGATCCGGTTGGGAAGAATAGAAGCGGTGCCAATAATATTGACCTGCTGCGGGGTCCCAGGTCCAGTTTGAGGTCTCGGTATCCAGAAAGATGATGCGGGCTTCCTTGTATTTTTGGTCCGTATCGCTCCAGACATAGTAATTACGGTAAGGAGAGTTGGGGTCTGTACGAGCGGATTGAAACCAGGGATGCTGATCGGAGGTATGGTTGAGCACCAGGTCGGTTATGACGCGCAGGTTCCGGCGATGCGCTTCATCAACTAATGCCTTGAAATCTTCGAGAGTGCCGTAGTCCGGATGAATGCCGTAATAATCTGCAATGTCGTACCCATCATCTTTTAACGGTGATGGGTAAATGGGAAGCAGCCAGATACAGTCTATCCCCAGTTTTTCCAGGTAATCCAGTTTCTGAATTACGCCACGAATATCTCCAATGCCGTCTCCGTTACTATCATAAAAGGCACGGACATTCAGCTCGTAAAAAACAGCATTTTTGTACCAGGGGAAAGTCTTGTTCATTGCGTACCTCCATTTTTATAAGATTGTTTCGCCGCTCTGTTTGCATTACCCGAAAGCCTGGTAACCGGAATATTTCGGTTTCAGGATAAACTGTGAAATGAAATTGCATCAAGGGTTTTCAACACAGTTTTACCTGAAATGTTTAAATGATTTTTTAAAGATCCAGACGGTAAGTGCGGTGGCGTTTGTACCAGTGGGTACCGAGTGTTTCCATATCGGACTTGCTCATGAAATTCTTTTCATCTACCTGAACAATTTCTGCTTTGTCAAAGCCATATTCGCGGACAGTTTTTTCCAGTTCGGTGTATAACAACGCATTGCCGCCAAGTCCCTGGAATTTTGGCAATAATCCCAGGCCGTTGATATCGACAGTGCGGGTTTGCTTTTGTTCTCTCAAAAGATGATACCAACCCAAAGGCCACATTTTCCCCCGGGCTTTCTGTACCCCTCTGTTGATATTCGGATAGGGGAGAATGAACCCGGCTACTTCCTCGTCTTTCATGATCAGCTTGGGAAGCCGGGGGTCCGTAACCTGGATCAATGTCCTTGCCAAAAGTTCAAACTCGGCATCAGTGGTAGGGTAATAGCCCGGATTGTTTACAAAGGCTTCATGATGTACTTTGTTCAGAACCGGAATCCATTGTTCCATTTCTGAATGATTTTTAAAGGTTTTAATCCAAAAACGACCCCGGTTTTTTACTTTTTCTGCAACCTGGTACAGTTTTTCTGGTAAATGGTGAGAAGAATCCATATAACCCGTAAGGTGATCTGTCTCTTTCACGAAGCCATAAGATTCTAAATGCTGTTGGTAATATGGGTAATTATAGAGATTCCCCATGGCAGGCAGATCATCAAAGCCTTCAATCAGCAGACCAACGCCATTTGAGCGAAGCATGCCCTTTGGTCCCAGAATATGTTGTACGTCAAACTGTTTTGCCCAGTTTACTGCTGTGTTGAACAATGCCTGAGATACTTGGGGATCGTCGATTGTTTCAAAATAATAGAAGAAGCCGATGGGGCATTTGTGGAAATTACTGTAATTGCGATTGTGGATGGCTGCTATCCGTCCGACGGTCTGGCCTTCACTCTCTGCAATAAAAAAATCAGCTTCGGAGTGTTGGTAAAATGGGTGATTTTTTCTGTCCAAAGCGAGGGTTAGTTCTGAGTCCATCGGGGGAACCCATTGGTTACAAGATTTATATAATTTGAAAGGAAATTTTTTAAATCTATTGATGTCAGACTGAAGGCCGGTATCGATTTTTCTAATTTTCATTAATTGATTCCTTGGTAAAAGTGATGGTGTCTGATATTGTTTTCTGGAAGTAATCCACATCTGTTCTCAGAGCAGATATGGATTTTATGGGAATTGTCTCTTTGCCCTTTATAAAATTAAAGTCGTTGTTATTTCTCCAATCGCTTAATTTTTTATGTGATGGAATGTTGTTTTTGGATCAGAGTTATGGAAATGATTAAATGGGATAAAGCGACTCAAAAGCCGCATAAAAATTTACAAACGTAAATTTGTTCAGATACGAACCACTAAACAGGGGCCCCTAAAGTATGCAGCAGCATCATGTTCGGCGGCCGCATGGCACCTATGGGATGACCTGAAAGCAAGATGAACTGTTCACCAGGGGCCAGTAAATTATTTGAGAGCATAATAGCTTCTACATAAGACACCATGTTCTCTACGTTGTCTGCATAAGGCACGAGGAACGGAGTAACCCCCCAAAACAACCCGAGTTTTTGAAAAGTATTTTTCTCGGAAGTAAATGCCATAATGGGGACATTGGGCCGGGCTTTGGACATCATTAACGCGGTTGTACCCGATTGAGTAAAAACAGCTATACAGGATACGTTTCGATCTTTTGCTAATTCACGGGCAGCCCGAGTGATCGAAACGGCGTCGTCTTGAGTAGGTTTATCCGGCAAAAAGTGATAAGAACCCCATTTTTCGTAATTTTTCTCCGCTTCGATAATGATGGAACTCATCATTTGGACACTTTCGAGAGGATAAGAGCCTACGGCGGTTTCGCCAGAAAGCATTACCGCATCAGAGCCATCAAAAATTGCGTTTGCCACATCGGATGCCTCTGCCCGAGTAGGCCGCGGGTTGTGAATCATCGATTCCAGCATTTGGGTGGCTGTGATAACAATTTTGTGGTGCGCATTCGCCTGCTGGATGATTCTTTTCTGCATGATAGGAACGCTGGATGGAGAGGTCTCAACCGCTAAATCGCCCCGAGCAACCATTACGCCATCGGCGGCGGCCAGAATTTCCTCGAGATTATCAATTGCTTCAGGACGTTCCATTTTTGCGATAATCGGTACATTTAAATCCGATCTGAGTTTCTTCATTTCACTACGGACTTTTTGAATATCCTGTGCGTTTTGGACGAAAGAAATGGCGATGGCATCCACGCCCATTTCCAACCCAAAAGTTAAATCTTTGTAGTCTTTCTCTGTAAAAGAAGGAATTTTTAAATCAATTCTCGGAAGGTTTACACCTTTATGGGATTTTAGCGTCCCTCCGAGAACGACCCGGCCCATTATGTAGTCTTCTTTGATGTCCGTTACGGAAATTTCTAAATAACCATCGTCCAGCAGAATTCGTTTGCCTTTTTTGACGCTTTGGATCAAATTTGGAACTTCAAGAGGGATCGTTGGAATATGTGCAAGTTGGGGGTCAGATAGTTTGATGTGCGGATCGCATAGTACAACCTGTTCTCCCACGTTTAAAGTCATTCCCGCTTCAGGAAGATTGCCAACCCGCAGCTTGGGGCCTTGCAAATCCTGTAAAATGGTGACCGGTTTTTTGAACCGGTTGGATAATTTACGGAGGATGTGAATTTGATTTGCGTGCTCTTCATGTGTTCCGTGCGAGAAATTAAGGCGGGCTACATCCATACCCGCTTCAATCAGGTGAGCAATTGTATTTTCATCGTCACTGGATGGGCCAAGTGTGGCTACAATTTTTGTTCTTTTATTCATAGCAACCTGCTTTATGCGTAATATTCAAAGGATAATGCCCCATGAATTTTAGTATATCAGAAATTGCATCATCTTTTTATTGTGCCGGCAGGAGTTTAGAATTTATTCGGATGGTTTATTTTGTTGATTAATTTTGTGCTGAGCTTTTGCAATCAAATAATCCATTATTGGGTATACCCAGGGCCCCAATAAATTGCTCAGGCGAAACATTGCGCTTGCTTCGAAGCCGGGTGTAATGATATAAGCTCTTCTGGCTGCTTTTCTCAGAATCTGATCGGCGACGTCGTTTGGCGACATTAGTCCTGCTGTTCCGGCCAATTCGCGGGTGATCTCCGGTTTAAATTGATCCTCATATTCAAGTTGAGGGGTCTGGGTGTCGGGCGGAAAAACAATGGATACTTGAATGTTGTGTGGCTTTAATTCTGCACGGAGCACATCCGTGAAGCCTCGGACAGCATATTTGGAGGCGCTGTAAGCTGTATAGCCATAAACCCCCAAAAAGCCCGCCATGGAAGAAATATTAATGATCAAACCCTTTTTGGATTTGATCATTTCCGGAACAACCAGTTTTGTTGTATTTACCGTTCCAAAATAATTGACATCCATCATCCATTGAAAAATATCCAGACTGAGGTCTTGAAAATGTTCGGGATGGGCTACTCCGGCAGAATTGATTAATATGTCAGGATTACCGTTTTCGGCTATAAAAGGAACCAGTTTTGCAGAGAGATCGTTAAAGTCGCTGACATCGGCTGAAAGAAAGCTTACTCTTTGATTTGGGCTTGTGCAAAAACCTTGAATTTCTTTACAGGCCCGCTCCAGTTTTTTTTGGTGGCGGGCAAGAATACAGATGTTCGCACCAGATTGTGCGAGTTTGTCGGCAAGTGCTAAGCCAATACCACTGGAGCCTCCCGTGATGAGGGCCAGTTTGCCATTGTATGAGGTTCTGTTTGGATACGTCATAAAAATATATACCTCTAATTCCACTAATGTGCGCAGGATGAACAAGAACCACCGCTGCAACCGCTGCACGTGCCGCCGCCAGATTTTGCAGAACTTGCCTGACCGGGAACGAAAAAGCTTGAAATGACTCGGAAAGTTGTTTCTTTCCCGCAATTTTCACAGGTAATTGGTTTATCTGCATCTATGAAAGATCTTAAAGCATCAAATTGGTGCCCACAACTTTTACAATGATATTCATAAATTGGCATGCGCAGGTCTCCTGATAAATTTACTTTTACGATTGTAATGATTTCGCCCGTCTGGGTCAATGTTAACTTTGGAATAAGGTTTTTTAAAACTACTTGCTTGAAACCAGATAACGGTTTATTATTAATTCAGCCTTGAGAAGCAAATGCTTCTATATTGATCCATATATTTTTACAAGGAGGAGATTTAGAATGTCTAAAGCACGAGTACCCTATTTTGTTCTGGCCATGTTGCTCGTTGGTGCATTGGTGTTGGGTGCCTGCCAGCCAGCAGCGACACCGGAACCCGCAACTGAAGAAGCTGCGATGCCGGAACCCACGATGGAAGAACCCACCGCTATGCCAGAACCCACAGAAGAGCCTGCAATGCCAGAACTGGGGACGGAAGAGAATCCGATTATCTGGGCAGTTGTTCCATCTGGCGACACGGAACGAGTTGTTTCCGGGTTTGATGAAGTTGCCAAAATGATCAAAGATGAGACCGGATTGGTGATTCAACCCCTGGTTGCTACAGAATATGCAGGTGTTATTGAGGCCATGGCCAGTGATCCTCCGAAAGCACAAATGGGTTCTTTGGCAACCTTTGCCTATATCCTTGCTCACCAGAAGGGTGCTGCAGACGCCGAATTAGTCGCCACACGTTATGGCAGTGCAGTCTATAATGGTCAGATTTTTGTACGCGCGGACAGCGGTATTGAATCGCTTGCTGATCTGGCCGGAAAAACTTTCTGTCGCCCTGACCCATTGAGCACCAGTGGCTGGATCATTCCAAGTATCACTCTTAAAGCTGCAGGCATTGACCCTGAGACAGATCTCGCGGCGATTGTGGATGCCGGTTCTCATGACGCTTCAGTAGCCGGTGTTTACAACGGAGACTGCGATGCCGGTTCATCCTATGTGGATGCACGATCTACGATTGAAGCGGATTATCCGGATGTGATGGATGTTATCAAAGTGATCGAGGTTTCGACGGACATCCCGAACGATGGTGTTCAATATGCGCCAAGTATGACTCGTGAAATGCGGGATACGATCAATGATGCGCTTCTGAAAATTGCAGAAACCGAAGAGGGCAAAGCTGCTCTGGATACCGCTTATCAGTGGGGCGGTCTGCAAAAAATTGATGACACTTTTTATGACCCATTCCGCCAGGTTCTGGATTCGGCCGGTGTGAACATTGAGGATCTTCAGTAAGCCTCAAGTGTTATCAGAATGTAAATGATCTGTTAGAAAGTGAAAGCAGGAGTGGTAACTATGCCACTCACTGCTTTCTTTTTTTCGATAAGCACTTATAATTATTTTGACTCGAAATTCACATGCTTCAAAATTATTGTCGGGAGAGGTTTTTATGCTTGAAATTCGACATCTTACCAAAATCTATGGCGATGGAACGGTTGCCCTCAAGGATGTGAGTTTTAATGTCCCGGATGGAGAGTTTCTCATCATCATTGGGTTGAGCGGCTCCGGAAAATCTACTTTGCTGCGATGTATCAATCGTCTGATTGATCCAACGGAAGGGGAGATCATTTGGGACGGCGTGGATGTTGCCCAATTGCAGGGTGAGGAGCTTCGCGTAGTTCGCAGACAGATTGGGATGGTATTTCAACACTTTAATCTGGTAAAACGCTCGACCGTTTTGACCAATGTGCTTGCCGGCAGGTTGGGCTATGCCCCAACGCGCAGCAGCATGTTTCATCAGTTTTCCGAAAAAGATCGGAATAAGGCGTGGGGTGCATTGGCAAAATTGGGTATTGAAGATCAGGCGTACAAACGGGCTTCAGAATTGAGTGGGGGGCAGCAGCAGCGTGTAGGTGTTGCCCGGGCACTTATGCAAGATCCGAAGATGATTCTTGCGGATGAGCCGGTTGCCAGCCTGGACCCGGTTCTGGCCCATTCCATTCTTCAATACCTGGAGCGTTTGAATCGGGAAGACAAGATGACGGTGTTATGCAGCCTTCATTATCTGGATCTTGTCCAGCGCTATGCAACACGGGTAATTGGATTGCGAAAGGGGGAGATCGTCTATGAGGGAAATAAGGAAGATATCCAGGCAATGACAGATGAAGAATTTAAAGAAATCTATGGCGAAGAAGCGGAACGAGTAGGTGGCGGTTTGGAAGGTTCGCTTGGAAAGGCGAAGGAGAAATAATATGACCGAGAAGATAAAACATCCACGTCCTCAACCCGCGGATGCGCGTAAACCCAGCCTTGTGCCACCTATTGTTTCTGCGATTGCATCTTTATTGGTGCCGGGGTTAGGCCAGGCTCTGGCACGTTTCTATCGCCGGGGGCTGGTAATTTTTGGTAGTTTTTTAAGTATTATTGGTTTATTGATCTGGCGATTTAAACTTGTTGCGAAATATGATACCGGAATCGTTGATATATTCAAAAAAGCGATTCATCTCCAGCCATTTATGCTTTTCCTGACAATCCTTGTGGCGCTCACTTATATCTGGATTGCAGTGGATGCGTTTCGTGTAGCACGGCGCGGTGGTGGACAGCCGGTAGGAATTTTCTTCCTGATCCTAGTAGTGTTCTTTTCCATCGGCTGGCAGATTGGGGAAATTGACCTGGTGGCGCTGGTTACCCAGGCGGATGATGCCGGACCGGCTTTAGGACGCGTTTTATGGCCCTGGAAACGAGCCGTTACTTATCCTGAAGAAATTATCACCGGAATAACTACGATTCAAGCTCCCTGTGCAGATGAAGCTTATGATCCCGGTGAACCGAACACGGATGGGCCCTATTTACGGTCAGATCCGGTATGCGGTAACCCAAGTGAACAGGGCGGCGAATCGGGCACGAATATTCATCTGACGGGTTTCAATTTTGTCCCCAATACGATCGTAGAAATCTGGTGGAAGGATCCTATTGGGAATGAATTCCGTCAGCGGCAGGAAGGGGAGTATGTTTCTTTACCAACAGACGCGAATGGAGAATTTGCGGTTGATATTATCTTCCCCTATCGTTTGCTGCCACCCAGTGCCGGCGAAGGCCCCAAAATTTGGACCGTGCAGGGGCGACAAGTCGCCAGTGTTGGAAAACCGGAAGCGAGCAGCGAGCTTAAACTTGCGGTTGAAAAGATCATCGAGACCATTTTTATCGGTATGATGGCTACATTGTTTGGCATTGTCCTGGCGCTTCCCGTCAGCTTCCTGGCAGCCAGGAATTTGATGTCTGCTTCTCCAATCACAATGTTCGTTTATTATCTGACCCGGACGGTGTTAAATATTATCCGTTCCATTGAACCGCTGATCTGGGCAATTATCGCGGTTATTGTGGTTGGGCTTGGCCCTTTTGCCGGTATTTTGGCGCTTACGCTGCATTCAGTTGCCGCATTGGCAAAACTTTATTCTGAAGCAATTGAATCCATTGATCCGGGCCCGATTGAAGCCATTCATGCTACCGGCGCAAATTGGATCCAGACGGTGGTGTACGCAGTTATTCCGCAGGTGGTTCCACCCTTTGTGTCCTTCACGATTTACCGTTGGGATATTAACATTCGTATGTCCACCATCATCGGTTTCGTGGGCGGTGGCGGTATTGGTTTCCTGTTGGCACAATGGATCAGACTTCTGGATTATTCTGCGGCCGGTATTGCAGTATGGTTCATTGCCGTGACTGTTGCCATTCTGGATTACATCAGCGCGGAGATCAGGGCAAGATTTGTGTAAAAAGATGTATTTTCATGGAGCCGCCATCAAAACGATGGCGGCTTTTTTATTGGGGGCCGGAAAATGACAGTAAAATGATTTATAATCTATGCGCTTCGGAATATATTTATTTTTAAGGAAAAACAAAAAGTGATTCAATCTATTATTGTCAGCATCAGTTATGTTGCAGCTCAAATGCTGGCGGATATCGCCAGTTTGCAGATCGTCAGCGTTTTTGGACTCTCGCTGGATGCAGGAACTTTTATTTATCCCATCACATTCACTTTACGGGATGTGGCGCATAAAGTTGTCGGTTTGAAGGGTGTCCGTACTTTAATATTTTCAGCTGCGGTGGTCAATTTATTTATGGCGCTGTTCTTTTGGTTTGTTTCGCTGCTTCCACCGGATGCTGCTGCCGGCAGCAGTGAGATTTGGGGAAGGGTGCTGGCGCCGGTGTGGCGGATCACTCTGGCAAGTATTGTGGCAGAAGTGGTCGCAGAATTGATCGACACAGAGGCCTATCGATTTTGGATTAGCAAGATCACCAAGCGGCACCAATGGGCGCGAGTATTGGTGTCCAATGCATTCAGCGTTCCGATCGATTCCTTACTTTTCTCTTTCTTGGCTTTTTATGCTTCCATGCCCGTCCAATCTGTCTGGCAAATCTTTTGGGGAAATGTTGTTTTGAAGGGTGTGGTTACCGTTTTTAGTATGCCATTGATTTATACGGTTAAAGAAAAGGAAAATGAGGATTAAGCTTGTTTTGTAAAACACCTGCTGCAGGCAAAAAGCTGATATTTCTGATGAGATGCTTAAAACGATAAAAATTGCCAGGCTTTGCTAAGCCCTGCTGATATAAGAGGCCGTCCTTGTACATCATCAAGGACGGCCTCTCATAATTTTTACCAATGCTGCTGGTTCAGGCAAATTGTTTTTTGATCACGAGGGCCAGCCGGGCGATGCCATCTTCAATCTTTTCTGGGCATGAATTTGAGAAGTTCAGACGCATGGAGTTTTCCCCACCGCCCAAAGGAAAGAAAGCGTTCCCAGGAACGAAAGCTACTTTTTCTTGAATGGCTGCTTCAAAGAAACTGAGTGAACTCATTGTTTCGGGCAATGTTACCCAGAGGAAGAGCCCTCCAGCGGGGTGAGTCCATTGAACTCCATCGGGCATGTGTTTTTCCAGACTGCGCAGCATCACATCTCGCCGTTCTTTATAGATGGATTGGATAGTTTTGACGTGTTCACTGATGAACCCGCTTTTTCCGACTTCATAAGCAACAGCCTGGGTAAACGTGGAAGTGTGCAAATCCGCGCCTTGTTTGGCCTGCACCAATTTATTAATTACTTCCGAAGGAGCAATTACCCAGGCAAGGCGAAGGCCAGGGGCAAGAATTTTTGAAAAAGTACCCAGATAAATTACATTACCTGTGTAATGCCCATTATCCGGTTGTTGGCAGCTATCTAATAAGGCAACTGAAGGGATATGATCGCCTTCGAATCTTAATTGGCCGTATGGGTCGTCTTCAACGATGGGCACTCCAAAGTTTCCGGCGATTTCTATCAACTCTTCTCTTCTTTCCAGTGTTAAAGTTGTGCCAGAGGGGTTTTGGAAGTTTGGCAGAACATAAATGAACTTTGGTCCCATGCGCAGCGCGTGGTTAAGTTCACTGGTTATCATCCCATCTTCATCCGAAGGGACCGTGATATATTCTGCGCCATAGGCGTTCCAGGCTTGTAGTGCTCCCAGGTAGGTGGGTTGTTCAACCAGAATTCGATCGCCAGGATTAATAAATATCTTCCCAAGCAAATCCAGCGCTTGCTGTGAACCCGATGTGATCAACACGTTTTCAGCTTTAATCTTGATGCCCATGCGTGTGCTGTGCTGTGCAATCATCTCGCGAAGAGGCTGGTATCCCTCGGTTGTACCGTATTGAAGAGCAATGTCGCAATGCTCACACAATACTTTATTGCAGGCTTCTTTGAATTGTTCGACGGGAAATACTTCCGGGGCAGGGAGCCCTCCGGCAAACGAGATGATGTCTGGCAGCGCGGTTAGTTTAAGTAGTTCGCGTATGGCAGAACTTTGCATTCGTTGGGTTCTTTGTGCAAATCTGTGTTCCCAGGGAGTTTGCATGGGTAGACATCCTTTTTTAGAAATTTTTAATGCGACCACTATTATTTATAAAGAGAATAGTATACCCTATAAAAGTAGAAATTCGGGCGTGTAAAAGCGCCCGAATTTCTTGTTTGTTTATTGGAGTTTGGGGAACCGACTAAGAATCGTTGCCTGGCTGGGCAATTTAATTCGGTCGCCCGTGGTTAACTGAGCAGGGGGTTTACCCACACTTTGCGGGGCACCCTGGTAGATAAAGATCGTATTTCCTTCAACGCTATATTTGGTTTGAATATAAGCCTGTCCGGTCAACCATCCTTCGCTATCAATTGCGCAACTGGTGACAGTTCCAATTAGACGTCCCTTATCATCCAGAACAGGGTCTCCGGAGTGCGCCATTCGGACTGCTTTTTCCGTGAAACGGAACCGAACCACAACGCTATCCCGCTTTGATTCGCGTTCAATGAAAGCGTCTCTTCCGATGAACCACGGTTTGTAGGTTTTTATATACCAGCCAAAACCTGCTTCTCCGACACCAAGACCCAACTCTCCGCCCATTTCGTGGCCGTAGAGGGGTAAACCTGCTTCTGTACGTAGAGAATCGCGAGCACCCAATCCGCAGGGTTTCAATCCCAAAGGTGTCCCTGCTTCCATCAATGCCGTCCAAAGTTTTGCGGCCTGATCCGGATGTACAAACAGTTCGAAAGCCATTCGCTCGCCGGTATATCCGGTGCGCGAAACAACGAGGTCAAAGCCGCCCACGGTTGCTTCACACAAGTTTGTGCGTTTTAAGGACATAATTTTATTGCGGTCTTCGGCGGAGCAGCCAAGGGACAATAGGATATCCCTTGATTTTCTACCCTGCAGAGCGATATCCACTTTCATGTCTTCTCCCTCTTTGGGATCCCGGAGGTTCCGCAAAATGGAGTTTCGCCCGAAAGCGCGTACCGAAGGATGTTTTTTGTCGACGAGGACTTCTCCGGCGTGCACGGCATTCAACCATGCCCAATTTTTGTCATCGTTGGAGGCGTTTACGACGACCAGATATTTGGATTTGCTACGGCGGTAGACCAGCAGATCATCGACTACTTCGGCGTCAGGAGTTAAGAAATGCGTGTAGCAAGACTCGCCGATTCCCAAAGAACTGATATCGTTTCCGCAGACACAATCTAGAAATACTGCTGCATCTGGTCCTTCACATTGATAAACTCCCATGTGCGCTACATCAAACAGACCTGCTGCCTGCCTGGTGGCAAGATGTTCTTCCATTACGGAAGTGTACCAAACCGGCATTTCCCAACCGGCAAAGGGAATAAGTTTTGCTCCTAAATTTTTGTGGACTTCATAGAGAGGGGTGCGCCTCAGTTTCTCTTCCGGCTCGGCCCAATGGAACTCTGGCAGTGCTTTTGCGCTGTCGTCAGAATGAAAACCAACATAAAATGGTTTTTGAGGGAAAACCCCTTCGCCTTCTGCGGTAAGGATGGGCTGTGTGTCCACTTCTTTTACGGTAATCGGTCCGGGAATTCGTCGAAGCAAATCTTCATCGAATTTCACAAACCCATCCGAAAGATCGCGGAGCCAGATCTGGGCAAGGGTTGAATGATTTTTTGGAAGGCTGAAGTGGAAAACACCCGGGCGAACCAAAGTTAAAACACCTTCGAGGGTTTGTTCCGGGGTAAACAATACTGTTTTTTGGCTATCGCCAACTTTTAACGCTTCAACGTCGCTGGCAAAAGCATAATTCATGAAATACCGGATATTCTGACTCTCCTGAAGCAAACCGGCATTCCCTGTGTAAGAATAAGCGCCGTACTGGAGGACTGTTTCCGAACTAATTTCCACGACAGACCATTTTTGAGCGGATTGAGCCGGGTCATCCAGATAGTAAAAATGCGGATAGCCGTGAGTCTCTAGTGGAATATCCTGCCCGCCTGATTTTGCGAGCTCCCGTATACGAATTTTTGCGTCTTCAAGGACTTTGAAATCAATCTTTGCGCGCAGGTTGAACCCTTTACGTGCTTCGACTTGATAGGGGTGTGTGGCGTAAAGCACGTCGGCGATAATGTCTGCGACTTTAACCATGTCCTCTTCTTTAAGGCCGCGTTGGGTCATCCATGGGGTTCCATAACGAATACCGGAAGATTTCATTGCGGTTGTGTCGCCGGGTATTGTATTGCGATTCAGAACTATTCCGACAATATCCAATATGCGTGCAGCCATATCTCCTGATAACGGAGTGCCATCCGGCCCGGTAACAGATTTGCAGTCAATATTGCCCAAATGTGTATCTGTTCCGCCAAAAGGTACTCGCAATCCCCGTTCTTCGAGTTGTTTTGTGAGGGTTTGACAGTTCTTGACAATCTGCTGCTGAAGCTTCTTGAATTTTTCGGTTTTGGCTAACTTAAAGGTCAACGCCAGCCCGGCGACGGCATGGATGTGAGGGCCGCCCTGCTCGCCCGGAAAAACTGCGCGATCTATCTTTTTGGCTAATTGAGGATCCTGTGTCACAATGCAGGCCCCTCTTGGCCCACAGAGGGTTTTATGTGTTGTAAAGGTGATGACATGAGCATATCCCACCGGAGAAGGGACAGTGCCTGTGGCAACCAGCCCGGCGATATGAGAGATGTCGGCCAAAAGAAAAGCCCCTACGCTATCAGCAATTTCACGGAATTTTTTCCAATCAGGAACCCAGGGATAGGACGAGTAACCGGCAATGATTACTTTAGGCTGGCATTCTTTGGCAATTGCTGCTACTTCTTCGTAATTGATTTTTTCGGTTTCAGGGTCAACTTTATAGTGAACAGCATGATAGAGCTTCCCGCTGCGGTTTACCGGAGATCCGTGAGACAAATGACCGCCGTGGAGTAAATTCATTCCGAGAATGGTGTCTCCTGGCTGGATCAGGGCCTGGTAAACCGCGTTGTTCGCCGGGGCGCCGGACAACGCCTGTACATTCACATATAAGGAATCAGCGGGAACTTTGTCTGTTGCAAAAAGTTCTGCGCACCGTCTTCTGGCCAGCGCCTCAATGACGTCAACGTATTCAACGCCTTTGTAATATCTGCCATCCGAATATCTTCGATAAAAGGCTAATCTGGCGGGGTAATCTACCAGTTGCTCTTCTGTCATCCATCGCGTTGCTTCATCGGGATATCCTTCGGCATAAATGTTTTGAAAGGTGGAACCTAATGCTTCGCGGACTGCGGATGGCGCAAGACTTTCACTTGGAATCAATATTAACTTTTTGTACTGCCGCTCCGTTTCAACCTGTATCAATTCATGAAGATTGGGGTCGAGATCAGACAAGTTGTCGGTAAACAAAAAATCGTCGCGCATAATGGTGGCTCCTTATTAAATTGAATCAGTTTGTGATATACGTTGAATCGAAAAAGAGATATTCGCATTCCCCCAGAAGATAATTTGATAGCAATTGCCGGACTAATCCATGTTCGTTTTTTAGTAAAACTGAAAAAACTGTTTTTTTTCAATATCACATCCCAAAATATTTAAGTTATCTTCCCTTTTTATATTTTATCGCTCACAATCGGTTGGGTCAAGTTTTCTTGCTCTATTGACCGCTGGTTGATCCAACTGAGCAGAAAATCTAGAACTTCTTCTTTTTCGGGCTCATTATGGAGTTCATGATAGAGCCCTTCCCATTCTTTATAAGTAATTAAAGGATTGGTGCCCTGGGCAAACAACTGGTTGATATGAGGATTAACCAGCCTGTCTGCTGTTCCTTGCATTACCAATAAAGGGAGTGATATTTTGTCAGCGTTCCTGAGGATTAACTGTCCTTTATTAATAAGTTCAAATGCAAGGCGCGCTGAAATTTTTGAATGTACGAGAGGGTCCTCCTGATATCTTTGGATAACAGACGGATCTCTTGACACTCCCGAGATATCCAGATCGTTCTCAATTTGAAATGTTGGATATACGGTTGAAAGCATTTTTGCTGCAAAGTATTTTGCTGCACCAGGCGTTTTCGCGGGGGAGAGACCGGGACTGGATGCGATGGCGGCTTTAAGGTTGTTTTTGCGTGTGATGAGGTAATCCAGCACTAGGCTCCCGCCCATACTGTGCCCGTAGAGGTATTGGGGCAGTTCAGGGTATTGGTGAAGAGCATAATCCAAGAAGTGTTGGATAATATCGAGGATTTCATCGTACGAATCAGCATGCCCTCGGATGCCATCCGAATGACCATGACCGGGTAAATCAAAACCAAGCAAAGTATATCCATTTTGCGTGAAAAAATTTGCAAAATGCGTATACCGGCTTGAATGGCTCCCCAGACCATGCACGATAGTAATAACTCCTTTTGGAGTGTCTGAGGGTTGATATTCCTGAAAGAATATTTTGGTGTTCTTTTTAAAATTCCATTGAGAAGTTCTTGTGTTCATCGTTGTGCTCCAAAGATCCTATTTATCTGATAATGGTTATACTATAATTCAGGGTGGATGTAATTAAAAGAAGAACTTTAGTTGTAAAACGGTGTTTTATGAATATGAGAACGGCAATTAGGATGCAAAATTGAATGTAGAAGATCAAGACGAAATCCTGAATCAGGCTATTCAAGGTGATCTGGAAGCCTTCAGTCATCTCTATGAACAGCATATTGATAAAATTTATAATTATATTTACTATCGAATTGGGAATCATCATGATGCAGAAGACTTAACGGCCCGAGTCTTTTATCGTGCTCTGGGCCATATTCAGACGTTTAAACCACGTGGTGTGCCATTTTCTGCCTGGTTGTATCGGATAGCTCATAATCTTGTTGCAAACTGGCACAGGGATAAAAGCCGTCGCAAAGAAATTTCTTTGGAAGATCATGTGGAGTTCTCCAATCACTCGTATCAACTGGAAAAACATTTGATGCAAAGCCAGGAGAATGAAGCTTTATTAAAAGCCATTCGGTCTATGGGAGCCGAGCGGCAGCAGTTATTAATCCTAAAACTGGTTGAAGGAATGTCCAATTATGAAATTGGCCTCATTATGGGGAGGAGCGAAGGTGCAATCAAGAGCCTCTACCACCGTACGCTAATTTCTTTGCGGAAGAAAATTGAAAAAGCAGGGTTGGACGAATCTTGACAAAACCCTTTTCGGATTGTGTTGAATAATTAATTTGAGGTGAATGCAAATGCAATCTTTGAATGCAGATGTTGGATATATTTTAGAGAATAAACTCAGAGAAGCGCTGCGACCCGTTGCGCCAAACCCGGAATTTGTAAATCACCTTGAGTACAAGCTGACAAAGTCTTCTGCGGTCCTTCTGGAAGATCAAAAGAATAAAAAGGCGGTCCTTTTGATCGGTTTTGGTTTGTTTTTTGGGGCTTTGTTGGTCTGGCTGCTGGGAAAGATCAAATCTTAAAAAGACCTGTACGTTATCAAAACTTTTTAGTCTAAACAGTTTGTCTCAATTGCTTGAAGAAGTTCCTGATTGGAAGGTTCTACAAGAATAATCCCATTGGGAAAGACAATTGTAGGAACACTGCGGAAACCATGGTTTACGCTTTCAACGTAACGCCTTCCAGATTCATTTGTTTCAATATCGATAAATTCAAATAAAATATTCTGGGAACGGAGCAATCTCACAGAACGCAGAGAGTCCGGGCACCAATTTGTTCCATACACTTGAATTAGATTTGAAGTATTCACGTTTTCTGTTTGCTCGCTATTTCAAAGTATAGAAAAACTGAAGCTCAAGGTATCTCTTGAATGAGCTTCAGTTTTTTAAACGGTTTTATTGTGAAACTATGCCCATCCCTGGCCTTTTACCAGGTTGGTGACCACCGGAATTTCAAAAATCTCACCTTTATACGCACGCACACCGTAATAGATGCAAAGGCCAATGGTAAGAACCGATGTGCAAAGGCCAATCAGCACAAAGCTCAGTACAAAGTTAATGACCCAAAGCGCAACGCCTAACACTAACGCCTGCATGTTGTGAGCCTTAATGAAGGGCCGATCTTTTTTGTCTTCCAAAAGCAAAAGGATAATAGGAATAATGGGGGTAAAAATATAGGCCAGCAGAGCCCATAATTTATCGTCATCGGTAGGGGCTGTAGTGATCTCGGGTGCAATTTCGTCGGTCATAGTATTCTCCTTTTTAAGCTGGGTAATTAATGCTTGCTCTTATTTTACAACATTTTTGTTTTATAACAATTGATTGGATAGAGGTTTTGATAATTTTCCGAATCTTTGTTGCCCGGTTTGGTTTAAGTTAAACCAATCCAAAAATCACCCGGAATATTCTGTTCTGGATTTGAATAGAACGTGTTCAATTCTCTTTGAGATGGATATTTTCTCAAAAAGACTGTGTGTATTATTCTATTAACTATGTTAAAATCGCATCTATGAAAGAAAGAATTGTGTTTATGGGTTCTCCTGAATTTGCTGTTCCATCTTTAGAGAAGTTGGTGGAAAGATTTAATGTAGTTGGGGTCGTTACTCAACCGGACAGGCCTTCCGGCAGGGGGAGAACATTAACGCCGCCTCCTGTTAAAAATACAGCTGAGCAATTTGAAATTCCGTTATTACAACCGGAGCGACTGAAAACCGATGATGAGATTGCGGCAATCCGAAAATGGAATCCGGATCTGATTGTGGTGGCGGCTTTTGGCCAGATATTGCGAAAAAATTTACTGGATTTACCTCCTCGGGGGTGTATCAATGTTCATGCTTCTTTGCTGCCCCGGTGGCGAGGTGCAGCCCCGATCCAGGCGGCAATTTTGCATGGAGACCATGAAACCGGTGTCGCAATTATGAAAATGGATGCCGGAATTGACACCGGTCAGATATTGACTCGGCGGGCAATGGAAATTCTTCCGGACGATACTTCGGAGACGCTTTCGATACGATTGGCCGAGGCAGGCGCTGAATTGTTAGGAGACACACTCCCGGGATATCTGAGCGGCGAGATTGAGCCTGCCATGCAGGATGAAGCATTGGCTACTTATGCAAAAATGATCAAAAAAGAAGAAGGTCAGCTCGACTTCTCCGAGTCTTCTCAAAAGTTGGCCAGACGGGTTCGTGCGTTTAATCCCTGGCCGGGGACTTATACAAAATGGAAGGGCTCTGTCTTGAAAATCCATCAGGTCCGTTATCTGGAATCCGAAGATGCGGTACCGGGAAAGCATAAAATTATCGACGGTTATCCGGCTATCGGCACGATGGATGGATGGCTTGTTTTGGAAATACTTCAACCGGGTGGAAAGAAAAAAATGTCAGGAGAAGCATTTTTGAGGGGTGCAAAAGATTGGACGGAGCTTAACGGGTAAGTGTAAAAAAAAAGACACTCAGAAAGGCATCTCAGGTTGAATTTTTATGGACTTTGCAAAACAAAATTTTCGGTTTCTTTGTTTCGGAGTAGGAGCAATAGGCACTTATATTGGGGGAAGTTTATTCCTTTCGGGCCAAAAGGTTGTCTTTTTGGAAAGGCCAGAAGTTTGCAAAGCTATTAAAGAGCATGGTTTGCATCTTGAAATAGGCCAAAATGAGCATCATATTGCTAATCCGGAAATTGTCAGTTCAATTGATGACGCGCTTACTTTGGGACCTTATGACGCAGCGATTATTGCCGTGAAGTCGTTTGACACGCAGAGCGTTATGGATACCGTAAAGTCTTACCACGTCGCTTTACCCCCATTTATCTGTTTTCAAAATGGCGTTGAAAATGAAAGCGTGATCGAGAGAGCTCTGGGAACGGATAAAGTAATTTCGGGGACTTTAACCAGCGCGATCGGTAAAAAGTCTACCGGAAGCATTAAGCTGGAAAAATTGCGCGGGATAGGTTTGGCTTCAAATCATTTGTTAACGAGCACATTGGTAGATATATTTGATAAAGCAGGGTTAAACGCAAAACGATATTCCTCTGCGGCAAGCATGAAATGGTCAAAGCTGCTAACCAACTTGATGGCAAATGCTACATCCGCGATACTGAATATGACGGTCGAAGAGGTTTATCGGAATCATGGATTGTTTGAGCTGGAAATGCGCCAGCTTCGAGAAACCCTTGAGGTTATGTCCGCGCTGAAGATCCATGTCACCAATTTGCCGGGCACTCCGGTCAGGGCGATCAGTTTTGCAGCCAGATACCTGCCGCAATTTATTTCGCAGCCTTTGTTGATTGAGGGGGTAGCCAAAGGGCGCGGAAATAAAATGCCTTCATTTCATATTGATCTATATGGCGGGCGCGGCAAAAGTGAAGTCGATTATCTTAATGGTGCTGTGGTGCGTTTTGGTGAAACGCTATCCATTGAGACGCCTGTGAACCGGGCGTTGAATCAAACTCTGCTGGCTTTGACCGAGGGAAGTATCTCCAAGGAAGAATTTGATCACCGTCCGGATAAGTTGCTGGAACTGGTAAAAAGAGCGGAGAACGAAACGATTTAGTCGTTGAACTCCTCATAAATTTCCTGCGTTTTGTACGCCATAATAAAATCATTCTGGTGCAATCCACCAATCGAGTGTGTCCACCAGGTAATAGAAGCTTTTCCCCATTCAAGGCAGATAGAAGGATGGTGGTTAAAGTTTTCTGCCAGTTCGCCTATTTTTTGAGTAAAAGATAAAGCCGTTATGAAATTTCTGAATTTGAACGGACGGGTTAAACGGCTCTCCTTTTCAACTATAACAACTTTCCATAAAGGGATCTCTTTTTGAAGAATCTCAATATCCTCTTGACTTAAAAGCTGTCTTTGTTTGACATTTGGATTAAATTCCAATTTTTTTAACGCTTCCATCGACTGCCTCCAATAAATTGTATTAATTCCAGTATCCACAATTGCGGGAGTCTGATGGCAATTTCGTATAACCTTTTATGATTTTCTGTCAAATTATTGCATTTTAACAATCATGCTTTGACCATCTGAAATGATTAACAAATACTTGTCATCATAAGACCATTTCGCGTATGAGTTTTTTCCCTCAGACCTCTTAAATATTCCCATCAGACCGTTGTTATTTGATTGCCAATAAATAAGATTTTGCTTTGTATCTTCATAAACAAAGCCGTTTGATGCGTGTGACCAGGAAGGGAGAGAACCATCACTTTCCCCAGACCAAATTATTTTATTTTCAGACAGGTCCAACACGTTAATGTAATAATCAGACCGGGAATGATTCTCCTCCAGTAAATTGGTTGGAGAAACGAACGCCAAGAAATGACCATCTTGTGAGAAATTAATCCGGGGGCGGGCAATAAAAGGTTCAAAGTCATCATATTCCGCTAACACTGGCAGGGACAAAAAATTTTCTCTTGTTGACATATTTAAGATTTGCAGGAAATAGATATTTTGAATTTGATCATTTTCTTCTATAAAGGCCAGAATCTTTCCATCTGGACTAAATTTGCCACTGATGCCGTCCGGTATTAAAATATCAACCCAGTCCTGGTCCAGGTCCCAAATTACGATCTGCTCTTTAAAAATATCGTTTGCGTCTCGTTCCTTAACGTGAACAAGCATTTTGTTTGTTCCGGGCATCCAATCCAGAAAACTTGCGATCATTTTTCCTTCCAATTCCTCGTTTTCAGGAAATGCTTTTGCAAAATCCGATTGGATTGACTCAAATGGTCTGGTTTGAGTGGATTTCCCAATGGCAAATAACGTTAGGGTGTATTCATCAAGCATTGTTGTGGCTGGAAAATATGTTGCATTGGGTTCGAAAGTTGTTCCGTAAAAAAAGGCCCAGGCGAGGGGACGCCCTGTAATAGTATCCATTAGACGAATAAATTGATGTCCTCCACCTGCATATTCGAAGGTTATAAGCGTGCGGTCATCCATTCAACCCCGAAATTCAAGCCAACGATGGGATAGTCCTTCTTGATTGAGACGTCTCTCACCTGTTCCATCCGGTTGGATAACCCACAGATCACTTAAATCCGGCTGTTCAATTGCTGTGTTTTCCCCAGGCAAAGGGCCTCCGTAATAGATGTGTTTCCCGTCCGTCCCCCAGGTAATTGATGCAGGTCCGGGACAAGACATAACATTTTCGGAGATTATCTCCGGATTGAAATCAGGTGCTGAAGCAACCAACAACTGAGTTTTTTCTTCCGTACAGTTAAAGAATAGAATCTCATTTGCGGTTGGAGACCAGATGCCGGGGAAATTATCCAGTACATTGACCCGGCTATCGAGGGCCAGCCATGGGATTGTTGGAGATGGTTCGGGTGTTGAAGTAGCTGTTTGAGTTTTGGTTTGCGTGGGATGGGGCGGAGTGATCGATGCCTGGGCTACTCCTGGTGAGGGAGTAACCATCATTTCAGGGGTGTCTAAATGGATAGAATTTGACCCCCGAATTGGACTACAGCCTACCAGAAATAACATTGCGGTAAGCAGATATTTTTTCATTTGGTTCCCCCTTTTTGGTTTTATGACTTTATGCGTTTGATGTGCCAGACATTTAAAGCCGGCCCCAATAGCATAAACCTTTTCTCGATCCACTAAATTGGGTCTGATCTAATCTATTTATCGTCTTTTGAAACGAATTTCTGCTGCCACTCATACAGTCTGTTCAACGCTTCGATTGGAGAGAGCCCGTTTATATCCAGGCTCTTGAGCTCATCTAACAGCGGATTGGTCTCAGGGAAAAGGGCCATTTGCATGGGTGCGACAGGATTGATCTGTACGGCTTTGCCGGATGACGCCTCGAGTTGGGCAAGGATTTCACTGGCCCGCTGAATTACCGGTTTGGGCATGCCGGCAAGCTGCGCAACATGGATGCCATACGAACGATCCGCTCCACCGGGAACAATCTTGTGGAGGAAGACCACATTCCCATCGGTTTCTGTTACAGCAACGTTGTAGTTGCAAACTCCCGGGAGAAGCTCGCTCAATTGGGTAAGTTCATGATAGTGTGTGGCAAATAGTGTGCGGCATTTTAATTGGGGGTGATTGTGGATATATTCAACCATTGCCCAGGCAATGGATACCCCATCGTAAGTGCTGGTTCCGCGGCCAATTTCATCCAGAATTAAAAGGCTTCTGCTGGTGGCATGATTTAAAATATTCGCCGTTTCCAGCATTTCGACCATGAAAGTGGATTGTCCGGCGTGAATTTCATCCTGCGCGCCGATGCGGGTGAAGATCCGATCCACCAGACCAATATTAGCGGAAGAAGCGGGAATGAAGCTTCCCATTTGTGCCATGAGGACGATGAGCGCTACCTGCCGGAGAAATGTGCTCTTCCCACTCATGTTTGGCCCGGTGATAATGCGAATAGTTTCCATTTCTTCCAATATATAATCATTGGGGACAAAGCGAGTGTCGCTCAGGGTATGTTCAACGACCGGGTGACGTCCATCTTTTATCTCAATCCCAGGGCCATCCATGATGTTGGGTTTAATGTAGTTATTTAATGCAGCTGTTTCAGATAAAGATAAAAGGACATCCAATTCTGCAAGCCCTCTGGCAGTGTTGATCAATCTGTTGCTTGAGTTCGCGATTTCGCCACATACCTGGCGGAAAACGCGTGCCTCAATCTCATGAATTCTTTCATTGGCATTGAGGACAAGGGCTTCATACTCTTTCATTTCAGGAGTGATGAAACGTTCCGCGTTCACGAGGGTTTGTTTACGGATGTATTCCGGAGGGGCCTGTTGAGCGTTCCCCCTGGAAATTTCAATATAATAGCCAAATACTTTGTTGTAGCCAACTTTCAGGGTTTTGATTCCGGTGCGGTCCTTCTCTATCTTTTCGAGATTGGCAATCCATTCTCTGGCGTGCCGGGAAGACTCAACAACATGGTCCAACTCCGAGGAGAACCCGGGACGAATCACGCCCGTATTCTGAAGTGTGGCGGGTGGTTCATCGCTGATCGCGGATTCCAGAAGACCTAAGACTTCGGAACAAGGGTTGATCATCTTGAGGGTGTGCAGGAGCGATGAAGGCGGTTCGGGAAATTTGTCCGCGATCTGGGGAAGAACGGCAATGGTTTCCCGCATCGCCGTCAGGTCTTTGGGAGCGCCATGTCCTGAGATGATGCGGTTTGTCAGACGCTCCAGGTCAGCAAGAGATTTCATCGTGGAGCGGAGCTCGGCGCGAAGCAGGCCGTGGTCCAGAAAAAATTGGATGCTTTCCTGCCGCTGCTCGATTTTTGCTTTATCTAAAAGCGGTTTGCTGACCCATTGACGGATTAACCTGCGACCCATTGGGGTTACAGTCTGGTCCAATATATGCAGCAAAGAGCCATCCGTGCGATTATTGCGGATAGTCTCAGTGAGTTCGAGATTCCGGCGCGTAGTTGCGTCCAGATTCATGAATTCGTCGAGAGAATAAGTAGAAAGCGAGGTCAGCAGTTTGACAGCTGCCGGCTGGGTCTCTTCAAGATATTGCAGTATCGCTCCGGAAGAGCGGATGGATAAAGACTTTCCGCGCAGGCCAAATCCTTCCAGAGAGGCCGTATGAAAATGGGCTTTGAGCGCTTCTTCACAGCGGCCTAATTCAAAACGCCAGGAAGGCCAGGTTGTCGGGAAGCCGGGGATGTAATCGGGCGGTAAAGTGCTTTCAGAATGAAGCACCTCTGCCGGTTTTAGACGGATCAACTCTGCCCGGATTGAAGAAAGGATATCTTCACTCTTTAGTTCTATGGTTGCGAATTCCCCAGTAGTGATGTCTACATAGGAGATTCCCGCGGCTTGTTCACCGATAATTACGCTTACCAGGTAGTTGTTCTGGTCCCCTTTCAAGAGCTCCGGTTCAACGATGGTGCCGGGGGTGACCACGCGCACGACTTTTCTGGGGAATATCCCTTTCGCAGGTTCCTCTCCAATTTGTTCACAAATTGCTACGTGATATCCCTTTTCAATCAGCCGCGAAAGGTAATTTTCAGCGGCGTGATGCGGGATGCCTGCCATGGGGATTCTTGACCCTTTGGCAACGTTGCGGGAAGTTAATACAATATCCAGTTCTCTTGAGGTGATTTCTGCATCCTTGTCAAAGGTTTCGTAAAAATCACCCAATCGAAAGAAGAGAATAGCGTCCGGATACTGTCGTTTGATATCGAGATATTGTTTGCGAATGGGGGTCACATTATCGTTTTTAGCCATAGTAAAATTCTAAGTTGTTGTGTAGGTTTCGGCAAGGGAGAAAAAGTCCGTTCTTTTTTGTGTTTTTTAAAGGTTGAAGAATTATTGAGGGCTTGCAATTTCCTGAAGTTGTTAATTAAAAAACAAAAAATAATGCCTAATGGTTACAATTATAGACCTAGAAAAGGATATATCGTGAAAAAAGGTCTTCTTTTATCAGGTGTTTTACTGGTTGTTTTGATTTTGGCGACATGTGTTCCCGGGAAAGAGGGCGCAGAAGGACAGGAGGAAAAAACGATTGCGGAAGCAATATCCGAAAACACTCCTTTCCCAACGGCCGAAGCAAATCTATCCCCTAAAATTGCCGACGGAGGCATTCCGGCTGATGTGGCCAGAGAATTTACAACCGATTTTTCCAAACATTCCGTGCCGCTGGATGAAATTCTTTCAGGCGGCCCGCCAAAAGACGGCGTTCCGTCTATTGATGATCCGTTGTATGTCTCGATTGAAGAAGCAGATCAATGGCTGGAACCTGTTGAGCCGGTTATTGCTTTGAAACTTGGCAATGCGGCACGAGCTTACCCGATCCAAATTTTGATATGGCACGCGATTGCAAATGATGTTTTGGATGGGAAGCCTGTCCTTGTTACCTTTTGCCCTCTTTGCAACACAGCCATTGCGTATGACCGAACAATTGATGGAAAGATATTTGATTTTGGCACAACAGGCCGACTCCGGTATAGCAATATGATCATGTATGACCGGCAAACGGAGACCTGGTGGCAGCAGGCCACCGGAGAAGCTATTGCCGGCGAATTATCGGGGAAGCGATTGGAAGCTCTCCCGGCTGCCCTGATCTCCTGGAAGGATTTTAAAGAAACTTATCCGGAAGGCGACGTACTTTCACGCGAAACCGGATATGACCGCTCTTATGGAGAGAACCCTTATTCTGGCTATGACGATATTCATCATCCGCCACTGTTGTATGATGGACCGGATACGCCAGATATCCTTTCGCCGCTTGAAAGGGTATTTACATTGGAAACAGAGGGTGAAGCCGTTGCTTATCCCTATAAAGTCCTGGAAAAAGAGCGCGTTGTGAATGACAGTGTTGGGGGTCAGGAGATTGTGGTGATGTGGAACGATGGAACGGCATCGGCTCAAGATTCTGAGGATCTTGCGATGGGACGTGATGTCGGCGCGGCAAACGCTTTTTACAGGGAATTGGATGGCCGCGTATTAACGTTTTCATTGGATGGCGATGCGATTGTCGATGAGCAGACGGGGACGACCTGGAATATTCTCGGTCTTGGGGTTGAGGGGGAGATGAGAGGCAGGCAACTGCGCCCCATGGTAGGCATCAACCATTTTTGGTTTTCCTGGGCGGCATTTCGGCCTGAAACAAGAATATATGGCTCCGATTATTGAAAAGGATGTGCAAGATATAAATTCAATCCATTTTTTGAAAAGTCGTTTTTAGTTGCAGTATAATGAGTTTTATATGTAAACTAAAAACGGAGATCCAAAATGGATGATGATTTTACGAAACAACCTCAGGCCTTTATAAATGCGCGAATGGGGATTGGAACATGGGCCTGGGGTGACCGTTTATTCTGGGGGTATGGCGGAGAATATAATGATGAGGATCTCAAAAAGGCATTTCTTGTCAGTGTTCAGGGAGGGATCAACTTCTTTGACACCGCTGAAGTTTATGGTCAGGGAAAATCAGAACTGCTTTTAGGCCGTTTTATAAAAGAGTTTGGAGGCGAGGTAAAGCTGGCTTCCAAATTCATGCCCTTCCCCTGGCGGTTAAGCAGAAGAGGTTTGCTCCGAGCGTTGAAGAAGAGCCTGAAAAGGTTAGGTGTGAGCCAACTGGACCTTTACCAAATCCATATGCCCATTCCTCCTATCACGGTGGAGACCTGGATGGACGCAATGAGTGAGGCCTATCAGGCCGGATTGATCAAGGCAATTGGTGTGTCTAACTATAGTCGGGAGCAAATACAGAGGGCTTATGAAACATTGGCAAAACAGGGCGTAAAGCTGGCTTCAACTCAAGTGGAATATTCTCTCCTAAACCGCGAAATTGAACAAAATGGCGTTAAACAACTCTGTGACGAATTGGGGATAAGTATCATTGCTTACAGCCCGCTAGCACAGGGACTGTTAACGGGGAAATACTCTTCCGACCAGCCGCCACACGGCATCCGGGGCCGGCAACAAACTCGAAATTACCTGAAACAAATCCAGCCGCTTATCACCGAAATGCGCCGTATTGGGGCAGATCATGCCGGAAAGCCGCCGGTGCAAGTTGCATTGAACTGGTTGATTTCCAAGGGGGTTGTCCCTATTCCCGGCGTGAAAACCGAGGAACAGGCGCTGCAAAACCTAGAAACTCTTGCCTGGACACTTTCTGCAGAAGAGATCAAAAAACTTGACGCGCTGAGCGATCAAATCACTCACTCTGATAACCACAGTTGATTCTTTGCAACCATTCATGCCGACTCTCGTATATAGATATGTAGAATGAAAGCACAAAGATCAAAGGAGTTTAAACGTGAGTGAGACTAAAAATAAATTAAGGAGATCCCGTACCAACAGGATCCTGGCGGGCGTTTGTGGCGGACTTGGGGAGTTCTTTGGAATCAAGCCGTTTTGGTTCCGGCTGGCGTTTCTTATTGCCTTCATCCCTGGAGGAATTCCAGGACTGTTACCTTATTTGATTTTATGGATTATTATTCCGAAAGCATAAATTTCAAAAAAAGGTAAAAGTACATATCGTTAAACCACAGGCTTTTTGTTATAATGGTGCTCATGGAAAATGAAAAATCAATTCAATTTTTACCGTTTAATGCAATCAATGAATTTATGCTGCCTGAGTATCGCTTGCAGGTAATTCAGAATGTGTTTCAGAGCCTGGAGCAATTACCTTCGGAGCAGCAACGTGCAATTCACCGGATTCAAAAGAAATATTTGAAAGTTCCTGGTTTCCGGAATAGTTCTCTTGCGCCGGTTCCATTGAAGGTTCGCAATTCTGTGGGTGCGTTTGAGAAATCTGCTGAGTTTGTGGCAGAAGTGCTGGCTGCGTGGAAAACTATCCATAACGACCTGAGTAAAAAAGTTTGTCAGGTTCTTGGGGAAATGGGCTGGGAAGTACTGCCTGATGAGGCGAACCGAACAAAACTGCCAGGTTTTATGATTAAATGGCCAAAAGCGGATACGTATGAGGTCATTGAGGCCAAATTTGCAGAAATGTTCCCGGGACATAATTATCCGGAAGATGATGTGCGATTAATGGTTGTCTGGATGGGAGGGCGGTTGCCTTACGATTTATACAATTGATATTGAAAAAGAAAACAGGAGAAAACCAGCTCTGAGTGAAAAAGAGCTGGTTTTTTTATTCGTCAAATTCAATTTCGAGGTCGGCGCTATCGTCAAGAATATCCCCTACAGCAAAAAATTCAATCTCGCCAAACAGTTCTTCCTGATTGGCCTTAACGATATGTCGTTTGACCAATTCAAGCAAGGCCAGAAAGGTGACTACGGCCTCACCACGGTTCCCGGAAGCCGTTATTTTGTGAAAATAATTTTTACTTGTGCTTTTTAACGCAGAGACCAAAAAAGTTATTCTTTCCCGGATTGAAATCCTGGGCATGTTAACGACTTTGTCCAGGCCCGGCAAATTCATTTTTCCCGAGAAAACAAAACGGGCGGCCAATATCAGATCCTGCGAAGTGATTCCCTCCAGATCCAGTTTGGGTTCGATTTTGATTGAAGGCGGAGCAATCCGCAGAAAGGTCTGTGAGCCGGCTTCTTCCTGATTTTTCAGGACTTCTGAGAGTTGTTTAAACCTTCTGTATAGAATTAGCTGTCTGGCCAATGCTTCGCCCGGATCTTCCTCGTCAGCAGATTGATCCGACAGCGTTGGTTTGGGAAGTAAAGCGGCAGATTTTATCTGAACTAATCTGGCGGCAATCACCAGAAATGCGGAAACTTCCGAAGGGTCGCGGTCTTGAATGGTTTTAAGGTGGTCAAGGTATTGATCCGTAACTTGAGCGAGAGCCAATGTGGTTATGTCGAGCTCTGCTTTTTCTATTAACTCAAGCAAGAGGTCCAGCGGACCTTCGTAAACATTTGTTGTAACCCGATAGCCCTCGGTTTGGTGTTCAGCAATTTTAAAACTCACGGGGTGATTATATCAGAGATAACGTTCTGCTCATTGTAAAATGATAATATCGATCCTAATTCAGACAAAAAATAGAAAGCGATTATAATTTTATTATGGGTTCACAGAAGCTTACGCATTTAGATGACGCCGGTCAGGCTCACATGGTCAATGTGGGGCATAAACCGGATACGAGCCGTGTGGCTGTTGCCAGAGGTGAAATTCATTTGCGCCCGGAGACCTTGCGCCTGGTGAAAGAAGGACTGCTAAAAAAAGGAGATGTCTTGTCCGTCGCAAAAGTTGCCGGAATTATGGCTGCAAAACGAACATCCGAGTTAATACCGTTGTGCCATTCAATCCCTGTGCATCAAATCGAAGTCGATTTAATGATGGATGAATCCTTGCCAGGAATAAAAATTGAATCCCGTGTGCATACTACGGGAAAAACCGGTGTTGAGATGGAAGCGCTTACTGCGGTTTCAGTTGCCGCCCTGACAATTTATGATATGGTCAAGGCAGTTGAAAAATCGGGGAAGATTCAGAATATCCGTCTGGTAGAAAAGCATGGCGGCCAAAGTGGGGATGTCTACAATGAATGAGCGGATAACTGTCAAAGTTTTGTTTTTTGCGACTTTAAAAGACCGAACCAAAAACTCCCTGTTAGATATGGAACTGGAAAACGGCACCAACGTTAAAGAATTTAAGGAGCTGTTGGTTGAGCGCTTTCCCGTGTTAGAGCCATTGGCTCAAAATATGCTGGTATCGATTAATCAGGAGTTTGGGTACGATCAGGATGTGATCCCGAATCAAGCTGAAGTGGGGGTTTTCCCGGCCGTGAGCGGGGGAAGTGAATGTGCAACCATTCTCAAAATTACGACAGAAGAAATTGATGCCAATAAGATTATCGCGGAAATCACCACTTTGGAAACCGGAGCCATCAGCTCCTTTCTGGGCGTGATTCGCGGGATCACAGAGAGAGATCAACCGCATAAAACGGTATTTTTGGAGTATGAAGCTTATATTCCGATGGCTGAAAAGAAGATGGGACAGATCGCTGAAGAAATTCGAGAAAGATGGCCTGCTGTTCAGGGTATCGCCATGATTCAAAGGATTGGAAAACTGGATCCCATGACACCTACGGTATTCATTGCTTGCGCTACTTCTCACCGGGATACCGGAGGTTTTGATGCGGCCCGGTACGGCATTGACCGGTTGAAACAAATTGTACCCATCTGGAAAAAAGAAGTTGGTCCTGAGGGGGAAGAGTGGGTTGAAGGAGATTACATTCCAAATCGGGGAGATTGAGCGTGGATTTTGTTCGATGTATAAATTGCGGTGAATTTTATCCCGAGGCTGGCCTGCCTTATTCTTGCCCTAACTGTGGCGGAGTGTTTGATTTTGAGGTGCTGCCAGAGTTTAAAAAAGAATTGATTGAAAAATCTCTTTCGGGAATTTGGCGCTTTCGGCATTCTTTTGGTTTGTTTGAGGGGGCACCATCCATCACTTTAGGAGAGGGGAATACCCCCTTGATTTGGGATGCGTATGAAGGGAAGCGTATTGGTTTCAAGCTTGAATCTCTTAATCCAACGGGATCCTATAAAGACCGGGGAACTGCTGTTTTGATGAGCCAGCTTGCCGCCAGGAATATTCATCGAGCCGTTGAAGATTCTTCCGGGAACGCGGGGGCTTCGTTTGCGGCCTACTCGGCACGTGCAGGAATTGAGGCTGAAGTTTATGTGCCCGGTTATGCTTCAGGGCCAAAACGAGACCAAATAGAAGCTTTTGGAGCACGTTTGATCTCTGTAGATGGCCCCCGGTCGGCTGCTGCCGATGCGGTTCTGCGTGCTGCTTCTAAGGGAGACACGTATGCCAGCCATGCTTATCTGCCGTTCGGAATGACCGGCATTGCCACCATTGCTTATGAGTTATACGAGCAACTTGACGATTTTTCGGGCACGGTTATCGCACCTGTTGGGCATGGTTCTTTGCTGTTGGGAATCGTGCGAGGTTTCCAAGCGCTTTTGCAAAGCGGATACATTCAACAATTACCGTTCTTTGTGGGAGTCCAGGCAGAGAAATGCGCACCAATTTATCAAACTTCTATCATGAATTCAAACTCGATTCAGACCATCCCGGAAGGGGAGACGCTGGCAGAGGGTGTCCGGGTGAGCCGTCCGATAAGAGGGATGGCGTTGATCGAGGAAATAAAAAAAGCGAAAGGAGTTTTTACAACCGTCAATGAGGAACTGCTGGTAGAATCTTTTAAAGAGTTATGTTGTCGAGGTGTTTATGTAGAACCAACATCTGCGCTTGTTTGGGGCGCGACCAAACAGCTTATTTATTCGTTGCCGGAACCCATTTTATTAATCGTGACCGGTTCCGGGTTGAAATATCAAAAAAGCTAAAAAATTAAGATTGAACCCGATGGATTGCCAGCTACTTTATCCAAAAAGGTGGTTGCCAAACCCTGGGTTCAGAGAGAGGTTGATGTGCATCAACGTAGAACTATGCAAGCTATTGAAACACCCCAGAGTCTGGCAGAGCGATTGAACCTGCCTTTTAAAGATTTGTTGTTATTGAGCCGAGCGTTGACTCACCGTTCTTACCTGAACGAACATCCTGAAGCATTGGAAGATAATGAGCGATTGGAGTTTCTGGGGGATGCCGTACTGGATTTCGTGGTCGGCGCCTGGCTGTACAACCGTTTCCCCGAAATGCCGGAAGGCGACCTGACGCGAATGCGTTCCGCCCTGGTACATACCGAGCAATTGGCCGAATTTGCCCGCCAGATACAATTAGGAAAAAGTTTGCGGCTGGGTAAAGGAGAAGCACAGGGCGGCGGCCGAAGCCGGGCGGCGTTATTATGTGATGCTTTTGAAGCCCTGATCGGCTCTTTGTATCTGGATTCAGGGGTGGAAGCTGTCTGGACATTTATTTCACCGTTTTTAAATGAAGCCTCTGATGATATTTTGTTAAATCATAAAATAGAAGATCCCAA
>JAHDQE010000123.1 GCA_018433975.1 Ornatilinea sp.
GTAAAAGTCATGCCAGGTTTGAGCAGCGAGTCGTTTTCCCCAAAAATATAGGGGGGTTCATGTGCTTCAAGGCCCAATCCGTGTCCGGTGCGGTGGAAGAAATACTCCCCATAGCCGGCTTCTTGAATCACGTTTCTTGTTGCCTGATCCACTTTTCCGGCAGCGATACCGGATTTGCATGTTTCGCGCCCTGTCAAATTTGCTTGCTTTACAATTTTGTAGATTTCGGTGAGCTTAGGGGGAACATCGCCCATACTAAAAACGCGGGTTATATCCGAACAGTAGCCATTGTAACGAGCGCCCCAATCAACGAGCAGAAAATTTCCCGGTTCGAACTTTTTATCAGAGGGAGTCGCGTGCGGGTTGGCGGTGTTGATTCCGGTGGAAACAATTGGCTCAAAGGCAAATTCCGGGTCCGAACCGGCTCGGAGCAATTGAAAAGAGAGCTCTGCTGCAAATTCTTTTTCGGTCATGCCCATTTTGACAAGAGCCAGTGTTTCTGATAAAGCGTTCTGCGCGATCAGCGCCGCTTTTCGCATTGCATCGATTTCGTTTTGATCTTTCTGCATCCGGATAAGGCTTAAGAGAGTTTCTGCGGAAGTAAATGAAGGTTTTTCGATTGCGTTTTGTAAAAATTTTAATTCCAGGTAGCGGAATCTTGTGGGCTCTACCCCTATTGTGGGATTGGATAACCCAAGGTAGTTGCAAGCCTGTTGAAAACTGTCGCTCCATGAGGCGGGGTTATCTCCATAGGAAAAGCTTTTTATCGGAAATTGTAAAGATTCCAGTTTGGCTTTTTCGAGTCCCGGAAGAATAATGACAATTTCTTTGTTCTTCGCCATCAGAAAGATAACGGGGCGTTCCATCAGGTGAAATTCCAGACCTGTTAGATAAGAGAGTGTGGGGCCCGGATTTAATGCTAAAACATCAAACTCTGCATCCTGCATCATTTTTTCTAATCGTGTTATGCGGTTTGAGTCCATTTGTTGATCTCCAATCCGTTTTGGAAATTATGTATTAAAGCAGTAAAGAGTATTTTACCATTCGGGCGGTGTAAACCTAAAAACAGGTCTTAATTTAAGAGCCTGATTTAAGTGAAATCAGGATGAAATTTTTGTCTTCATAGATGACATTTTCATCACGGATAAATAATTCCTGTAAGTGTTGTCCATCTAATTCGTCCGATTTCCTGAGCAGTAAGTAGTCTGCTTGATATTTTTTGATAATCTGCTGCTGCTCCTGGAAGGTTGCTTTACCATCAAAAAAACGCTTTAAATCCGATTGCCTGACATCCTGATCGGGAACAAATGCAAGCGGGTGATCTACCGCAATGACCTTCCCTCCGAAAGTGGGAACGTACCAACTGGTCTGAATATCGGATAGAACCATATCATATTGACCGGTGAATTCTGATAAAAACCGGTAAGGTTGAACGGCAAATGAGGGAGGAAGAAATGCATGATCCAGAGTTGTTTTTAACGGCGAGAAAGATAAAAACCCGGTCAGAAGGATTGCACCCACAGGCACTGCCAGTTGCTTGAGCCAATTTGATGGGTGTTTTTTATGCAACCATTCCTCTAACCTGGAAAGGTATTTGGCTATAAATATCTGAAACAGAAGAACAATGAAGGAGATCACCCGGCCGTAAGAGTAGTTTTGCGTGATGTCTCCGAGCAGATAAATTCCTGTTAATGCAATGATCATCACTAACAGCGGCTTGCGCCAGTTTGTTTTTATTTCGTGAAGTATTAACGGTATGGCAATTAAATTGGGCCATATTCTCTCCAATACGTTTTGATACATGGGGAAATTACTGGAATGGTAAATACTTGACTCGTTGAGGAAAAAATCCAGCACAGGAAAATACGGCCAGAACACAGCAGCGAGCAAAGACAAACCCAAAAGCCCGCCGATCCACAAGATTGAAGATTTTGTAAAACCTTTGGATGCAACTGTTTGGGAGACGAGGCCTACGGCGAGGAAAATATATGAGATCGGGTGGGTAATCAGAATGATGATTGAGATCAGGAAGATGGCGAGGAGACCGGTTTTTCGTTTTGAATCTATTGGGGATGGGTGTAACCCCAACGCAATCAGTGAAAGTGCTGTTGCAAATGTGGACGGGTAAGGAAGGACAGACCCTAAATTGCCAATGTGGAAGAACCCGCTGAAAAGCCAGGCATCGGAACCCCACAGGAAAAGGGTCAGCAGCAAGGTGTAAAAAGCTGCCGTGTCCTGGTGTTCCGGAACCAATGCAGAAACAAACCTCTTGATGCCTAAAAGCAGCAGGACAAGGTTGAATAGTCCCATGATGGAGAGGGCGGTAACTGCATCCAGCGCGAACAGACGGGCCATAAGGGCCACCAGCAGCATGTAGGGGGAGTAAAAAGCGTGTGGAACATTTAATAAAAGCTGCGGGTGGCGGGGATGCAGGAGATGCGTTGTCAACTCCCTTACCACAGCGCTGTGTTCCCAAAAATCCCCCACCCACTGCGTATTCAGAGTGTGCAAGGCCATTACGCTAAAAACCAGCAGGCATAAGATACTGTAGCGGGATTTTAGCAGCATGGTGATGAAAGTCTTTGAATGCTTTTCAGCATTGTTTGTTAACGAAGGTTTCATAAACCGGAGCCTCCTTTCAAAATGTGGTTTCACAATTTGATTGAGGCCAAAAGGGTGGACTACCAACTCTCCAAAAGCAGGCAGGATTGACCTGCTTGAACAATGCGGAGCGGGATCGTTACTATTTCCGATGATACCATAAGCATTTCAAGGATATGGATTGATGGAGAACCTTCCGGAAAAATTTCTACAGCGTGCGGAATAGATGGTTCGGGGGATTTGGATCGGGAATCGGCAGCGAGGTGAAGAAAAGTTCTCGATAATGTTTAAAATTTTCCGGACTTATTGCGTTTTGGTGATAAAAAATGAATTTTTAAATGAGGACGGGTGGAGATAAAAAGGCTATTCATTTAGACATGCTCAAAATATAAAAAGGGCTGCTCCGGTAATTTCCGGAACTGCCCTTTTTAGTAGGTAAGGCAATTAAAAATTTTAGCCTTTAACGCCCCCGACCGCCAATCCCCCGATCAGGTAACGCTGCAGGAACGCAAAAATGATAATAGGCGGGACGGAGACCAGGATTGCCATTGCGGAGAACTGCGACCAGGGCGTCCCGGAGGCGTACTGGCCTACCATGCCGCGCAGCACCATGGGCAGGGTGAAGGTGGACGGGTTGGTCAGGAACGTCCAGGAGAGGATAAACTCGGACCAGCCGGTCAGGAAGCCCCACAGGGCGGTGACCGCGATGCCCGGGACGGCGAGCGGTAAAATAACACGGATGAAGCCCTGAGCACGGGTGCAGCCATCGATCTGCGCCGCCTCTTCCAGGTCGTAGGGCAGCGAGTCGATATACCCTTTCATGTTCCAGATAGCAAAGGGCAGCGCGCTGGAAGTGAAGGCGATTGCCAGGCCGAACAGGGAATTGCGCAGCCCAATCGAGTTGAGCAGTACGAACAAAGGTGCCAGCGTGCCGCCGGGAGGGATCATCAGCACCAGTACAAAGCTCAGCATACCCATCCTTCTGCCGGGGAATTTCAGCCGGGAGAAGGCATAGGCGGCGGTGATACCCACCACAACAGAACCAAACGCGGTGCCGCCCGAGACCAGCAGGCTGTTCCGCAGCAATTCAGGGAAGGTCACCGGATTGGGGGAGGGTTTGGTGAGCACCGATTTGTAAGCGGTCAACGTCGCACCGGGAGGGATGATCGACAGCCCCTGCGGCCGAGAGAAATCGCGCGGGTCGAGTGACATGGATACAATCCACAGCACAGGGAAAAGGATGGTTGCCAGAACCAGCAGCAAGACTACCTGAAGCATGTCAATGCGCATGGTTTCCCGGGCAAACTTGTAATTGTGGTGCTTGTTGATCGCGTTCAACAAACGCAGATAGCGCCGGAAGATGACTGCGCCGGCGATGATCAGGAAAATTCCGAGCACGATGCGGGGAGCCTTTTGCAGCGCGTCCGTTGAGAGAATACCATTTGCCAGTGAGAAGAAGCCGTACAGGCCTAACGCGATGGAAACGATGAAGATGAAATAAGCCCAGACGACGGCGATTTTACTGCCCAGGGAGGGCGATGGCATGCCTGAAACTGAAGTGGTCATCTTTCGCCTCCTTTATGCGTAATAAGGTTCAGTAGCTTTGGTGATCCGGTTGGTGATCAGGGTGATGATCGCCAGGATGATGAACACGATGATGTTGAAAGCGGAAGCGATGCCATACCATCCCTGTGGGTTCACCAGTTTAAAGCCCTGAGTGACCAGAATTTCGGTCAGCCCCAGCGGCCCACCACCGGTCACAAAGTAGATGATATTGAACTGGTTGAAGGTCATCATGATGCCGATCATGATGGCCGGGACCATCGAAGGCCGGATGAGGGGCAGGGTGATCAGGCGGATCTTATTGAATCCGGACACCCCATCCATTTCCGCAGCTTCATAAACCTCTTTAGGAATGGTTTGCAAAGCTCCGGTGGCGATTACCATCATAAACGGCCAGCCCAGCCAGACATTGGCGATCAGCACGGCGAAAAAAGAAAGCGGCAAAACCAGCCCGATCTGCGGCAGGTTGATAACCGGGGTTGGTTCAAGCAGCCAGCGGATATCCCCGCGCAGGCCAATCTGCTGCAGCAGCAGGTTGACCGCTCCAAATTTATCGTGCCACATGTTGGCCCACATCATGCCGGAGATCAGCGAGGGCAGCGCCCAGGGGATGACAAACAGGCTGCGGTACAGCCGTTTGGCGGGCATGTTTTCCTGGTTGAGAATCAGCGCCACAGTGATGCCGATAACCACATGCAGGAAAACATTGATAAAAGTCCAGAACAGATTGAAAACAAAAATCCGGCCAAAGTTGTAATTGGTGACCGGCAGTCCGCGAATGATGACATCGAAATAGTTTTTGATCCCGGTGAAATCCGGGTTCATCAAGCGCAGATTCGCCAGTTTGAAATCGGTGAACGACATCCATACCTGAAAAAGCAAGGGATAAAAGGTGATAAACAACATGATCAAAAAGGCCGGTAGAATGTACAAATAGGCCAGCCCGATATTGGGATATTCCTTTTTTATTTTTTGGAACCGGTTGGGCTTTTTGGAATCTTTTAAAGAAGCAATTGTTGCCATATCCGCTGTCCTTTAGCAATACTTATTGGCTTATGTTCTCACGGTATCTGAGATCGGTATGGTAGCGGCGACGGACCGGTGTGTGGTGGAATGTTAAATAATGGGCGGTGTATCACCGCCCATTATGGTTGTCTGGTTATTTATTATTGGTGGTATTAATCAGGGCTGCGGCTTCGGCCAATGCTTCTGCCGGGGTCTTGACGCCCTCCAGGATCTGAGTCATCGCGTTGCCCATCGGGTCCCAGGTCGCGCCGAGCTCCGACACAACAGGGAATGGATCCGAGTTGGGAACCTGCTTGAGGAAGCCTCCCACCACCGGGTTGGTGGCGGTATCGACGGAGGAGTTGGCAGGAATCCAGTTGGCGGAATTCAAAAATTCTTTTTGCACGTCGGCACTGGTGAAGAACTCAAAAAACTTCAAGGCCGCAGCCTGCTCTTCGGGAGTGGCATTGGCGTTGATGGAGCCCATCTCGGATTGGTTCCAGGGGCGTGGGGCGGCTTTCCCGGGGATGGTGGGGATTGCCATGACGCCCACATTGTCCGCGCTTAAATCGGTGACGAAATCCCCCGAAGACCACGGGCCCTGGATGCGGAAAGCGACTTCTCCCTGCCGGAAGAGGGTATCCATATCGCCATCATTGGCATCGCAGACCACGCCATCCGATTTACAGACCGAATCGAAGTAGGCATACGCTTCCGCACCCTCTGCACTATCGAGTACCATTTTGTTGTCCCCGTCGAGGAAAGTGGCACCAAAGGCCGGGCCCCACATGTAGTTGTGGAACCAGTCCGCGGTGATCGCCAGACCGCCATCTGCGGCGGCTGCCAGCAGCGCATCAAAATCCGCCGGCTCGGTATCGACCATGGATTTGTTGTAGAACAGGGCGACCACTTTGTTGTTGACCGGGACGCCGACCAGCACACCGCCCACTTTACCGCCTTCGACAGCGGCGGGCACCAGATTGGAAAGGAAGGCCGTGCCGGGGTCAATCTCCGCCAGGAGACCCGCGGTGGCGTAACCTGCCATGCGGTCCTGCGGACCCATGACGATGGTCGGGCCGGTCCCTGCCGCGGCTTCAGTCTGGTATTTGTTCTGGAGCTGGTCGAAGGGTACTGCCAGTAATTCGACCGTGATATCCGGATTGGCGGCCATGAAATCATCCACCGCTTTGCTGAAGAGCTGCTCTTCAGTTTCGATATAGCCATGCCATATTGTGATCGTCGTTGGGGCAGCCTCTGCAGCGGGTGTTTCTGCTGCTGGAGTACAGGCTGCAAGGAGCATGGTCATGATTAAGATAAAGCTGGTTGCGAACAACAATTTCTTATTCATTTCTTCTCCTTATTAATTTGTAGTGCCCAGGAATTGAGTTAAACCAAACGATCCATGACTAACGACAAAGGTGAAGTTATCAATATTATATACATAATAGCGAAATTAGATTGGGTTTACCAGTATTGTGTACAAAAGGATAATATTTTGCGAACTTGAAAAATGGAGGAAAAAGATGTTCAAAAGGACATATGAGTTATTGAGTCACTTTTTTCTCAGGGTTCATAGTAACCCAATAATAATTACCAAACCAAAAATTAAAGATCTTAATTTGGTGTCTTTTCATTATGTAATTAAATTTTCGGACAAAATTGAGCTTCAAGAAAAAATTCTATTATGGTTACCCATCTTCATTAATCTGGTTGAAATTAGTTTTCCCCCTTAAGTTAATGTAGCTGGTACTTTATCTAGTAGGTATCAATTTTTAAGATTGCTATAGATCTGCAAGAAACCTTTGATTGTCTTGAAATGAATGTCAGGTATTGAAATCATAATAAATTTTGCATTTAGTGGATAATCATTGCATTTTATTGGGGGGTAAATGTGAATAAAATGCTTGTTCTAAATGTGGTTTTGGCTTATTATAGTTACATAAGCAAGATTGAATAACACCCAAAGGGGGAAGTGGACGATGAAAATACTAATAATCCATTTGTCTGATATTCATCTCAAAGAGTCAAAGCAACAAAATCCAATTTTATTCAACATAAAAAAAATAGCGGATGCTGCTTCGAGTTGTGTGGTAAAACCAGCCGCAATTTTCGTTGTAGTTACTGGGGATATTGCATTTTCAGGCAAATTAAAAGAATATGAAATTGCAAAGGATTTCTTTTCTGATCTACAAAGTAAAATAGAAGCAATGGCTAATTGTCCGATAAATTATGTTTTTGTGCCGGGAAACCATGATTGTGATTTTTCATTTTCTGATTGTGCTCGCGAGTTAATTTTATCGAACTTGTCTGAAGATGAATGTGATGATTCAATTATAGAACAATCAATAAAAGTTCAGCGTTATTATTTTGACTTCCTACAAAGTATTACAGGTAATAAAGAAATTCTTATAAAAGACAAAATGTTTACAATTAAACGATACAGCGTGAATGATTATAGTATCGATTTTAATTTAATAAATTCAGCCTGGATGTCGTCAATTAAAGAGCAGCAAGGTAAGATTGTATATCCATGTCAGTATATTAGACAATCTGTGTCGGACAAAGAAAGACCGGCATCAGTGTCAATTACTTTATTTCATCATCCTTATCCTTGGTATGAAAGTACAAATGGTAGAGCTTTTAAAACAGAAATTGAAAAAGTTTCAGACATTATTTTAACAGGGCACGAACATGATGATGGCTTTTTTAAAAAAAGTGATCGTGATGGAGGTAATACTGAATATTTAGAGGGTGATGTTTTACAAGAATCAGAATCTATAAATACTTCAGGATTTAATATAATAATTTTGGATTTAGATGCAAAACAACAAGAAATCATACATTTTTGTTGGAGCGAGCTCGGGTATTACAAAACAACTGCAGATTCAATTACTTCATCTTTTCTTAGAAATATCAATCGATTAAAAAATGAATTTATTTTGCAAGAAAACTTCGAAAGCAAGTTCTTGCATGATCCGGGCGCCCAATATTCCCACCCATACAAAGATAACATACAACTAGATGACATTTTTATTTACCCAGATCTTAAACGTATTCCATTTATAGGCGATAGAAATGTTAAACCTGAAATAATTCAGCGTCCTCTCCGAAATTTCTTTATTGAAAATGACCATATATCCATAATAGGGCAGGAAAAAATTGGAAAGACATCATTGGCCAAAATGTTATTTCTTAATTTTAGGTCAGGAGGGTTTGTATGTATCTTAATCAATGGAGCAGAAATTAAAGGATTTGATGAAGGGTATCTAGTTGAATTGTTGAAAAGAGTTTTTATTAAAGAGTATTCATCACCCGATTGGGATCGTTTTAGACAATTGGATTTTGAAAAAAGAGTGATAATTATCGATGATTACGACAAAGCAAATCTCAATGCAAAAGGAAGAGAAGGGCTTATTGAAACACTCAAACCTCTTTTTAAACATATAGTTTTTATTGGTGGAGAAGAAATTCAAATTAAAGATTTGCTGACCATAGAAAAAAGCCAATCCAAGTTGTTGGATTTTGTTGAATGTAACATAATGGAGTTTGGTTATGCACTCCGCTCAGAATTAATTGAAAAATGGTATTCATTAAGCCAGGATTATTATGTTGATGAAATAGAATTGGATCAGAAAATAATTAAAACGGAACGCATTATTACTTCTTTATTGGGTAAAAACTTTATACCATCTTATCCAATTTTTATTTTAGCGCTTATACAACAACAAGATATCCAGACACCAATTAAACCTTCCACTTCGACAGGATCGTACGGATACCTTTATGAATCTCTCCTCACAACAGCTCTGCTTAAATCATCTAAATTAATTATAGATTTAGATACACAATATTCATATCTTTCAGAATTAGCATATTTTATTTTTAAGAATCGTAAAAAATATTTAAGCGAGGGACAAGCTTATGATTGGCACAATGTATATTGTACTGATTACAGTGTTCGACTCGATTTTTCTGAAATATTGGAATACTTTATAAATGCATCTGTCATTATTCGTGAGGATGAAAAGCTTTCTTTCCGATATTCATATTTATATTATTATTTTGTGGGTAGGTATTTCCGAGATCATATTGGTGAACAAGTCATCCGGGATTATATTCTAAAAATGACTACAAGACTTTATCAAAATGAGTCTGCCAATATCTTGTTATTTTTATGTTACTTATCGAAAGATCCATATATTTTAGAAACAATAATTTCCACCTCAAAGAGTTTGTTTTCGACAAATGCGGAATTCAATATTATTACTGATACAGATTTTTTATATCAAGCTTTTGAGAGCCTTCCAAAGGTGATACTAAATTCGAATGCACCGAAAGAGAATCGAAGAGCCCTCTTAGACCAAAAAGACATGATGTCTGCAGATGAACCAATGTTGGTTGATCAGGATAAAGAAGATTTTGTTGATGATAATGAAGACATAAATCAATTCTTACAGATTAATGCAGCCATGAAGACTGTGCACATCATTGGCCAAATATTACGTAATTTTCACGGTTCTCTTAAAGGAAAACAGAAATTAGAATTGGCACAAGAATGCTATTCCCTTGGGATGAGAGTATTGAAATTTATATTTACCTTAGTAGAGGAAAATATTGATGAGATTCTTGAAGTAATTTCTGAAGCTTTACCTTCAATCAAACCGAAACTATCTCAAAGGGAAATCGATGAAGAGTCTCGTAGGATTTTGTTTATGCTTATGGAGGGATTTACTTTTGCAATCATTCGCCATATTTCCGATTCCCTTGGGCATGACAAATTAGCTTTGACTTTTGACGAAATTATTAAATCCAATAATCATATTTCGTATCGATTTATTGATCTTTCGGTTCGTCTAGATTATTTCTTTAACAACTTCCCAGAGGCAGAAGTCATTGAATTATATAAATGCACCAAGAAAATGAGTTTTCCCCAGAGTTTATTACGACATCTTGTTTGGTATCATTTTTATATTTACCCCTCAAAATACCAAACACGAGATAGAATGTGTAAAAAACTTGGTATAGAATTACAGCTCCCAAAAATTTATGATGAACGAGCGAGATTAATAAAGTCTGCATGAAAAGCATTTCCGGCACAGTGGGAGGAAAATTTGTGTATTAGCGAAGTAAGGGTTTAATAAACTGTACTATTTGGCCACCGACCACAGCGAGAGGACGAGCATCAGCGCGGCCAGGGGGAGGAGGACCTGATTGCCGATGGCGCCGGGCGGGATGTGGGCGAAGGTGACCGAGCGCATGTGCCCGACCAGTTCACGCAGCAAAATTTCGAGGATGAGCAGGAGATACATGAAGGGCACCAGTGAGCGGTAGCGGAAAACAACCAGCAGCTGGATA
>JAHDQE010000066.1 GCA_018433975.1 Ornatilinea sp.
AAACTACCTTCACGCTCAGAATATCGCAATTTGGGCATGGAATCCATATACAGAGAGTGAGATCAATCAGGTGCTGGACATGGGGATTGATGGAGTGATGGGAGACAACCCCGAATTGGCTCTCAAACTCATCCGGCAAAGACATAAATGAAAATTTATATCGGATAAATTAAAAATCCATTCCTACACTCCTTTCTTTGTCCTGCATTTTCATTGATGAAAATGCAGGACACTAACTTAGAGAACCCTTATGAAAAAAAAACCGGACCGCTTTGTCGTCATGCTGAATAACCAGGCCAAAAAAACAGTGGAAGGATTGTCCGTTCTGAATGAATATCTGGCTGAAAAAGATTCCGGAAAGGCGAAACTGCTTTCAAACATCGAAAAAGAAGCGGATGAAATGCGACGCATTTTGGTCGAAGACCTGATGAAAACATTTGTTACACCATTTGACAGAGAAGATATTTTTGCGCTCTCGCGCGAAATCGACGACATTCTTGACTATGCAAATTCGACCGTGGATGAAATGGAAATTCTGAACGTTGGTTCAACACCTCACATGCAACAGATGGCAAGTCTGTTGAACGACGCTGCAAAAGAAATTCAGCTGGCGGTAGACCGTCTGGAAGACGTACACTTTTCAGTCGCATCCAACCACGCTCAGCGTGCCAAAGCACTGGAGAATCGTGTTGAAACAGTCTATCGGGAGGCATTGGCCGATCTTTTCAAAGATGCGGCTGATATGCAATCCGTTTTGAAGATATTAAAGGTTCGTGAAATCTACCGTCATCTCAGCAATGCTGCGGATATGGAAGATCAAGCAGCAAATGTCATCGCGGATATCATTATGAAGATCAACTAAACCGCGATTATGATGAGCTCTCAAATTATTTTTCTGATCGTCTTTGCTGTGATTTTCGATTTTTTAAATGGATTTCATGATTCCGCCAACATTGTAGCGACGATTATTTCTTCAAAAGCCATGACGCCTCAAAAGGCTTTGGTCAGTGTCGCAATTGCAGAATTTTGCGGTCCATTTTTATTTGGCGTTGCCGTGGCAGAAACTATTGGTAAAGAAATTGTCCAACCGGGTCTCGTTCAGGTTCCCGTCATTATCACCGCCCTGATCGGAGCCATTGTCTGGAACCTGCTCACGTGGTACTTTGGAATTCCCAGCAGTTCCTCCCATGCATTGATAGGCGGTCTCATTGGTTCGATCGCGGTCAGCGTTGGGTTTCACGCGATCATGCTCAACGGGGTTCTTAAGATCATCCTTTTCTTGATCCTATCGCCGATTCTCGGGCTGGTTTGTGGTTTCCTGATCACCAAACTGGTCTTTTTATGCTCCTGCAGAGCTACTCAAAAGATCAATATGTTTTTTAAAAGCTCACAAATCCTTACCGGAATTACGATGGCGTTAAGTCATGGGGCAAATGATGCCCAAAAAACAATGGGTATCATTACACTTGGCCTGGTTGCAAGCGGCGTACAAAATCATTTCAACGTCCCCACCTGGGTTGTACTGCTCAGCGCTTTCGCTATTGCGTTGGGAACATTATCCGGTGGGTATCGCCTCATCAAGACTCTCGGAGGGAAGTTCTTCAAGATCAGGCCTATACATGGATTCTGCACACAGATCACATCCATCGGCGTGATTTTAGGTGCCGCCTTACTGGGTGGGCCCGTCAGTACCACCCAGGTGGTGAGCTCAACGATCCTTGGTGTTGGCGCCGCAGACCGAATCAACAAAGTGCGCTGGGGTGTTGCACAGAACATTGTAATGGCATGGTTCGTCACCATTCCGTTTTCGGCAATCTGCTCAGGTCTAATCTACTTATGCACTCAGAGTTTATACTGATATTTTGTACCCAATGTACTGCTTCAAAAGAAAGGGGCAGAGACATAAACTTTAACAACTTCCTGTCGACTTTAAAGTTATTCAAAGAACATTGCCGACTCAATACACGGAATAAAATTGCCCGGATTTTAAATTTTTTGCTAGTATATAATTGTTTCATAGATTTCATAATGGCTTCATATTATTTTTATCGTCATGGAGGACTAAAACATGATGAGCAGTAAACAACCTATCCATGAACAAATTCGAATTTATATCGCGGAAAAAATCGATTCTGGCGAATGGAAGCCTGGCACCAAGATTCCTTCAGAGCGGGAGATCAGCGAACAATTTCAAATCAGCCGTGTGACCGTAAGACAGGCGTTGAATAATCTTGCCAATGAAGGAAGGATAAAACGCATCCAGGGTCAGGGGACTTTTGTCACCATTCCAAAAGTTGAAATGCTTCAAGGCGAGTTAATCAGTATCACCACTCTGATGGAAAAACAAGGAAAAAAACCGGAAACCATTGTTCTGAAACTTGAAAAGGAACCCCTATATCCGGCAACCGCGGTGCAGATTGGCTATCCAATCGGTACGGAAATGTTCGTCATTCAGCGCATCAGAAAAGACAACGAGATCACCATCGTGCTTGAAAACTCATTATTGCCCTGTCATTTATTCCCCGGGTTTGATCAGTACGACCTTGCAAAAAACTCTATTTTCTCTTTAATGGCTGAAAAATATAAATTAAGCAACCTTTTGGTGCACCAAACTATTGAAGCTTCTACCGCTCCGGATGAAATTGCCGAAAAACTCGGCATCAAATCACATTCTTCAATTGTTGCAGTGAAGCGGATCGTCCGTGATGAAAACAATAATGTTGTGGAATATGCTAAAGATTATTATCCCGCAAACAGGATCCGCTTCGTTTACGAAGGAATTATCAACATTCAAGAAAGCCAGAAAAAGTTCAAAAAATTCACCGCACCGATCATTCTGGAATCCTGATATGCGTAAAGTGATTTATATTCTCTGTGATGGGTTAAGAGAAGATACTGCCATCCATGAAATGGGGTATTTACATCAGCTCACTGACAGGAACAAAGCCAGTTTTTTTACAATCCGAACTGAAACGCCGACCCTGTCCCGGACAATGTATGAAAGCATTTTTACCGGAACATCCCCCGACGTCCACGGCATATCCAGCAACCTGGTCAAACGCCGGTCAAAGATGCCAAACCTCTTTCAAATCTTATCCGACCATCAAGTGACCAGTATGGCTGTTGCCTATTTCTGGTTTTCCGAGCTTTATATCCGCTATCCTTTCGATCCTCTGACCGATAAAGACATAAACCCTCCCTGTCAATCCTCAAACGCTCCGAAAGATCAAGAGTATTCTAAACCGCCCATCCAATTTGGCCGGTTTTATGAAGCATGCGCTTTGAACACCAACGAAGACATCATCAATACCGGTGCCTCGTTGATCCATCAATATAATCTCGAATTTGCTTTTATTCACCCTATGTCCATTGACGAAACAGGACATCAGTTCACCTCCGACTCAAAACAATACCGCATCAGCGTACGCAGTACGGATAACTACATCAGCCGGTACATCGATGATTGGAGTACCAATCATTACGACATTTTCATCGGTTCAGATCATGGAATGAACAGTGATGGACAGCATGGCGGTTCGGCAGATGAATTACGCTGCACCCCGCTGTATTACATTCCCTATCATCAAAAAGGCAAAGGGTGGAGTGAAGAAACTTACTCACAACTGGCTATTGCGCCGACAATTCTATCTTTAATGGGTCTCCCTGTTCCCGAAACCATGCAAACCTCCCCTATAAAACTTTCATAAATATATCCTTTACGATGCCGCCACATGCAATCAGCCAGTTATTAACCTTTGACCTCAATCAGCAGGATTTGGTCTTCGATATGGATGGCACTTTACTTCACGGTGACCTGGGTGAGACCATTTTTTATCTGGTTTTAATGGCAGAGTATCTTGGGATTTCAATAGAAAACCCCGACCCTTTACTCAAAAGACTCCATGCGACCGAAAAGGTCGCGCTCCGTCCCGACCATCCTGTTGCCCGGATACTACTTGAATATCTGAATTTCAAAAACTCCGGTGCACTGGCAGAAGCCTACCGCCTGACAGCAGAATATTTTGACACGCTGGATCAAACTCACCTGTCCAACCTGGCCTATACCGTTCTGATAAACAATCTTCCGCCTTTTTTGAAAACCATCTTGCTTGGAAGCAAAATTATAATCCTGGATTTCTACGCTAAGGCTGATCCCATAATGATCAAATTTCTTCATGGGATCAAGGAGAAAAAGGGGTTCATCTGGATCATCTCCGGAAGCCCACAGTTAATGGTCAGCACGTTTTGCCGGACTTACGGCGTCCCAACCGTTCATGCTTATGGGGTTTTTAGACAGGTGGATGGAACCTATTTTGTACCTTATCAAAGAACAAAAGTTACCCTTCTGGAACAACAAGGAGTAAAAAAGCCCTTCCTCGTTGCCGGGAACAGCAGAGGCGATCTGGATATGTTCAAAATCGGGGACAACGTTCTGGTGCGGTCCGACAGCACGGATGGCATTTTAGAACTGGCTCTGCAAAATAAGTGGTGGATCGTTTGATCTTCGCCGACTTTTTATGCATCCAATCCGTTTGATTTATTGGACCTGATAAACTACCGAGTATTTTATTTTCGTTATTTTGCAAGCAAACTGACAAAATCAAAGGATTCCCGTTTTGGTTAACAACCTCCGGCTCTCAGCCTGACACTTTCTCAGCATTTCTTCCTGATCAATTCTTTGAAAGGTCCCCGCTTCGAACAAGATCTTACCATCAATGATCACGGTATCTACATTCTCACGACCGCATGAATATACAATCGCTGCATAAACATCAGAATAGGGAATCGAATGGGGTTTAAAAAGGTCAAGGATCACTAAATCGGCTTTCTTTCCAACTTCAATGGAGCCAATCTCCGCATCCATACCCAATGCTCTCGCCCCATTAATTGTGGCAAGTTCCAGCACTTTTTTGGCCGGCATCACTGTTGGATCCAACAAACGGCCTTTTTGGATCAGGGCCGCTATCCGCATCTCGATAAATGCATCCAGATTGTTATTGCAGGGCGCGCCATCGGCACCAATGGATACATTGACTCCTTGCCGGATCATGGCCGGTATCGGCGCGATGCCCGAAGCGAGCTTGAGATTCGCCGAAGGGCAATGCAATACATTTGTTCCGGTTTGCGCGAGAACATGGATGTCATCTTCTCCGGCCCAAACACAATGTGCCAGCATCAAGTCTGGTCCGCTCAGACCAAGTTTGTCCAGATACTGAATTTCATTCATCCCTCTTTGCTCAATCACCCGCTGCATTTCGGTCCGGTTTTCACAGGCGTGGATATGCACCCCTGTTTGATATTCATCGGCCAGACTCTTTACTTCCAGCAGCATTTGCTCCGAAGAACTTAAAATACCTCTTGGTGCAAAAAGATATTGGATGCGATTGTTATCTTGATGATGCCATTTTTCAAGAAGTGCCATACTTTCATGGATCGACTCTTCCGTTGTCTCGGAAAAAGCGCCGGGGAGTTTTCCCAACTCTGGCGGCAGCGTTCCAAAGTCGGTCATCGCCTTGCCAAATTTACCTCGAATCCTCATATCCAACATGGCCTGAGCATCCGCATCCGCATTTTGTATGGAGCCCATATCCGCAATACAGGTTGTTCCTGAGCGGATCAATTCCATACAGCTTAAAACTGCCGAATAATACGTTGAATCATAATCATGAGCAGCTTCAATGGGCCAGGTGCGAAGTCTGAGCCAATCCAGCAATTCCATATCATCGGCAAACCCTCTGAAAAGAGTCTGGCACAAATGCACATGGGTCTGAACAAACCCCGGAATGATTACCTTTCCCGCAGCGTTGATCACGATTTTAGATTCAGTCTGAATGCCGGAATCCATCCGTACAATCCTGTCATTTTCGATTAACAAATCCGAATCAACTACCCCCTGATCCGACATTGTTAATATCTTTGCATTTTTTATCAGAATAGATTCCATTTCACTTCGTCCTCAAGCATTTTTCACTAGACAGACTCTCACAATGTCCATTCGTTTTTTGAACCAAAAGATTTCCGGTTATCCACCAGACGGACCCAGGATGGAATAAACTCAAAAAGCTGTTCCAGCTTGGTTAAATATTTAAATCGCTTCACAAAAGGAAACTTTTCCTGATATAACTCCCAGACGAAATTCCAACGCGCAGCATCTTTCACAGGATAGGCATTCCCTTTTAACTGAACGCCTTGGATGTCTCGCCAACCGATACATTGAGGATAAATTGCCACCGCAACTGCCGGGGTATTGACAATATTCCTTCCATGTTCGCTCTTCAAACTTGAGAAAAAATAAAGATGGAGATCTTCATCCGACACAAAATATACCGGTGCTGCGGCAAGCCCGGCTGCCGCGCCTGAAGTTGCTATTGTCATCGTGTTGATATCCGCAAGCAAGCTAGATACTTCTGTAATGTCACCGGTTCCGAACACTTGATATTTCCTGTATTCTCCTCTTTACGGATAATCCTGCCTTGAAAACAATCCGCTCAATCACCATCCTCAAATATAGAGGTTTTTAGGATACGATCATCCAATCCTAAACGGGACAATGTCGGTTCCAATGGAACGCCATCCAGAGTCCATCCCCTGGCCTGATAATATTTATCCAGCAACAAATCAATATCCACCACTTCCGGCTCTCCATTGGGGCCGGGTAAAGGCTCTTTCAGAAATCTTTTTGGCAGCGTGTCATCCGACCGGGTAAATCCTTCACGGAGGTTAAACAACCGCTCCAGGTTACAAATCCGCTCGCCAATTTCCATCAGACTCTGTTCTGTTTTCTCCCAACCGGTAACAGCAGAAAACAATTCCCCCAAATCTTGAACGGAAGCGCCTGCGCTGGCAAACGCGCAAAAACACAGTGCGTCCTTTATCGCCACCGTGTCCTGAGTCCTCTGGACCATTGCGCCTTTTCCCTCATAAGAATACTGCTCAATCCCAAAAACTTCTGACAACAGATACCCTCTTTCATGGCATCCCCCACGTGGCGAGGTCGCATATCCCAACCCCATCCCCTTCGCACGGCGGGGTTCATACGCAGCAAGTTCCAGACCTTTGACCTGCATCGCAAAATCAGCGGCGTTTCCGCCAATGAGATCTGCGGCCTGCTTTGTCCCTTTGGATAAAATATTCCCCAGCCCTTCCCTTCGAGCAATTTTATGAACCATTGCAACAATCGCTTCATGGTTGCCAAAATGAAGATCGATTCCATCCGTGTCTTTCAGGTCAATCAATCCCTTTTCAAAACACTCCATTGCAAAGCCAATTGCCCCACCGGTTGAGATCGTATCCATGCCATACTCAAGACATAAATCATTAGCAGCAATAATAGATTCAATATTCTTATTTTCGCAGTTTCCGCCAAAAGTCCAGATCGTCTCATACTCCGGACCTTCCGTTTGCACAGGCGCATAGGGCCCTGCTTTCACTTCCGTATACCGACGGCAGCGAATCGAACAGGAGAAGCAGGCAAATCTTTTCTGCATATACTGGTTATTCAGGACATCTGCGTTCACCAGACGGTAATCCGGAAATTCCCCGGTTTGAAAATTTTTCACCGGGTAAATTCCCTTGGGGTTTAGTCCATTAACATGACGTGTCGAACCAATTTCACCAAACTCTTTCAGGGCATCCGATTCTTTATAATTTCCAACGACTTTTTTCAAGACCACTTGGAAGCGATCTCTATCCTGGATCTCCGGTTTGGATCTTCCACTCACAGCCATTGCCTTTAAATTCTTCGAGCCCATAACCGTGCCAATTCCCCCTCGACCCATTGCATCGCCTCCATGCATTATGGATGCAAACAGGACACCATTCTCACCTGCGGGGCCAATACTGGCAATCTGGAGTCTTTTAAGATCCAACTCACCTCGAATTGCTTCTTCCGTTTCACGCGTGGTCTTCCCCCATAAATGCTGCGCCGGCTTTAGTTCCGGAACTCCATCACTTAACAACAAATACACAGGAGTTTCAGACCTTCCTTTAAAAATCAATCCGTCAGCACCCGCAAATCGCAAATAAGGGCCAAAATTACCACCCATCAGGCTCATCAAAATTGTGTTTGTCAAGGGGGATTTGGTTACGCCGCATAACTTCACCATCGACAGCGTACCCGCAGACATTAATGGGCTCGTCCACATTGAAAGAATATTGTCCGGGCTTAAAGGATCCACACCAACCGGTAACGCTTCATATAAATAACGAGCCCCAAGGCCTCTCCCACCCAGATAGTCAGAGACCATCTCGTCTCTGACTTTTTTCCAGGAGAAGCTTTGATTTGTAAGATCCACTTCTAATATTTTCATTGAGACCTCTTCAACCCATTAACCAGTAAGAAACTAACTTACTTCGGATTTGTAAGCAGCATAAATATCTTCATAAATGTCAAAATGACGGGGATCCGGCTCACATGGATCGCACAATTCCGTCAGGGATTCCGAAGCAGAGGTAACGGAATCAAACCAGTTCAGCCCTATGGCAGCACAAAGTGCAGCCCCCAACGCGGATGCCTCCGTTGTCCTGGGTCGATATACCGGCTTTTTCAAAGTGTCCGCAAGAATCTGGCATAAAAGATTATTTTGAGAAGCTCCTCCAAAAACGACAACCGTATCCGGGCTGTCACCCACAGCCTGTTCCAGCTTTTCCCAGCTGAGTTTTACCTCGCAAACCAGGCCTTCCATCGCGGCCCTGACTATATCTCCACGGGTATGACAGCTTTGTAGCCCTTTAATTGAACCGGTAATATTTTTGTCGAACGCTGACCACCAACGCGGGATAATTCTCAACCCATTTGACCCCGGCACACTGGTGTTCTGGAGAGAAATAAAATCACTCAAAGATGAACTCTCAAACAACACGTTTCTCATCCAATCCAGCACATTCGTTCCCGCACCGCCGCCCAGCTCAAGCGCGTACCAATCTTCAGGAAGAATCTCTGCGGTACTGAGATGGCGGAATCCGTTTTTCGGGAAAGTTTTTCGTGGAAAAGAAATCAGAAAACTGGTTCCCAAATTAATTACCCCCACATTCTCTTCCATCTTTCCACATCCGAGTACCGAGGCCGGTTGGTCACCGGGAACCGGGTAGACCGGTATTCCTGCAGGCAAACCGGTTTGCCCGGCTGCATCTCCGGTAACTCTCCCCAGCACGGTATTAAATTCACAAAGTGAAGGCAAATCATCTAAATTTAGATCAGACTGCAGCAATATATTTTTTGCATACGTTTGGCGATTCTGTACATCAAGTACCCCCAAACGCAGGGCAGAGGCCGCGCTCCCCTTCAAACTACCCGTCAATTGAAGCACAGCCCAATCCTGAACACTGGCCCATGTTTTTACTTTGTGTGCATATTCAGGTTGATTTGATAACCGATACAATATTTTCGTCAGGCCATTAAATGGCAGAGGAGGGCAGCCAGTCTGTAAATACAACTGTTCTGCCCCTATATTCTCTTGAAGTTGTTTGGCCTGTACCCAGGAACGTGTATCACTATCACACAGCGCATTTCCCACTACCTGTCCGGCCGCATCCAGGCTGACGACCGTACCGCGCTGATGTGTGATCCCAATTCCTTCAATATGAGCATCCGGTTCTAAGCTGCTCGCAATATCCCGAATGGCCTCCCATAAAGCATCTTTAACGGGCTGCATGGGTTGTTCTTGAATCCCACCCACCTCAATAACCCGCTCATACTCTCTGGCACTCTGGCAGTAAATTTTCCCGGAAGCATCTACAGCCAGGATTCTTACGCCATGCGTTCCCAGATCAACCCCAAGAACCAGCTGTCTGCTCATCTTAAATCAAGGCCAACTTTTACCACATCATCTTTGCCGCTGATCGAAAATGCCTCAGCGATTTCATCCAGGGTAAAAATTGGGGTACGAATCTGATCCACATCCACTTCACCGGACATTATGAGCTGGATGGCCTGTTCCGCATGCCTCCGGTAAAAGCCTACCGTTCCTGTCAGGGTGATCAATCCGTAGTGAATATGATTAATATCAATGGGCATATCCGCGGGTTTTAGTGCACTGGCATATAGAAGCACACGTCCTTTTTTACGGATCGCTTTCAGAGCCTGATCCGTACACACTTTTTGAGCATTCCCACCGGCGCACACAAAAATCAATTCCGCGCCCAATCCTTTCGTGGCCGCCAAAATTACTTCAACAGGGTTTGCCGAGCCAGGGTCAACTACTTCCGATGCGCCAAAAGCCAACGCCTTTTCACGCCTGTTCTGTAAAGGATCCACTCCGATCAGATTGGTAATTCCCATTGAGCTCAGAACACGGATATGCATCAATCCCATTGCCCCAAGGCCAAAAACAACCGCTGTTTCTCCCGGTTTTGGGTTCCCGGCTTCAATGCTGTGAAGGACATCTGCCAGCGGTTCCATCAGGGCTGCCTGTTCATAGCTAATCCCATCCGGAAGCACAAACAGGTTGCGCGCGGGAACTTTAACATACTCCGCAAAACACCCGCCAATCCCTTGTTCATCCAACAAATGGATGGCATCGCTGACGGACCCGGCAGAAATGCCTATGCCTTTAAGGTTTTTACACAACGGGTAATCTTCATCTTCACAATATACACATTCATAACATGGCAGCATTGGATCAATCGCCACCCGCGTACCCGGTTTTATCTGATCTACATCCGGCGCAACTGCAGCCACATACCCCGAAGCTTCGTGTCCTAACACCACCGGCACATCTTCAGACAAAAGCGATGCTGATTTAGAATCCAGATGATAAAACTTTTTCAAATCCGTTGGGCACAGGTTGGCACACTGAAGCCGGACCCATACCTCACCAGCTTTCAACTCCGGAACGGGCAGTTCCCCAATTGCAATCTTTTCCGATCCGATTACTAAGGCTGCTTTATAAGTATCCAAATCACACCCCCCTGTTATTTCAACTCTGCAATAGCTGAATCAATATCCTGGTCGTGCACAACATGCCGCAATGCCTTAATAAAACCCGGTGTATTGGCGTGCTGCCAGACATTTCTCCCAAAAGTTACTCCGGAGGCGCCCTTTTGCACAAGAACCAGCACTTCCTGCAGAAGGTCTACGACATTTTCTTTCTTTGTTCCACCCAGCACCAGAACCGGGACCGGGCAAGACTGTGCAACATCCACAAAGCCTTCAGGAGGTGTCGGGTAATCACATTTAACAATATCTGCACCAAACTCAAATGCAATCCGGGCCATGTCACGAAGGACAAGTTTATTCTTCCTGGATGAATCATCAAACCGTTTTCCCCATGTGGTCGGCTCGACCATAACCGGCAGGCCCCAATTGTGGCTTTCATCGATCAATCTTCCAACCGTGTCAAAATTCCGTGCCTGCATACTCGGGTCTTCACGGCCAAAAATCATCAAAATTTTGATCGCATCCGCGCCCAATTTCACCGCTGTTTCAACCGAACTCACCATCCCCTGTTCTTCAACCGGTTCTTTCGAGCCGGGATAACTATGAAATAACACATAATCTATCGATAAAATCATCGCGGGGGCATGTTGTCCGGCAAAGCGATCCTGAAAATTCCTGGCAATTCCGGGTGTAACCAGCACACCATCCGGTTGTCCTGCAATGATCCGATCCAAAGTTTCACCGGGGTTTTCCATCCCCGGATGAGCTCCACCAAATCCATGATCAATTGCCACACACACCGACCGCCCAGTCTGGTCATTAAATAACCTGCTCTTTCGTAATGAAGTGCCGGGAATAAAACTTAATTCTTTCATTAATCCTCCAAATTTTTTTGGGTTAGTTGTTGGGTTTAAAATCTTTAATCTTTTGCTCAATCTTCTGAATTAACTCCTGGGAAAACCCCATTTTCAGTTCTTTTGCATCCAGGGGGCGGGTCGCGTCCATTCCCAGTTTCGCCGACATCCCATCGTGGGAAGAAGGGTCTAAGATATTACAGGCAACATCCGGTACCACAAATGAATCGCGGTCCGCTTGAAACCGCGTGGCCAGTGCCCAAAGCACTTCCTGTTCGTTGAACACATCAATATCGTCATCTACCACAACAATCCACTTCAAATACATATCCAGCCCAAACAAGAACATCATTGCTTGTTTGGGTTGGCCTTCCATTTTCTTCTTCATTGAGAGATAACAATGAAAATGCGTGCCTGAAGTAGGATAATTCATCGCCACAACATTGGGAAATGCCTTCTTCAGCATCTCAAATTCTTGAGGCACCCGTGAGGTTTTACTCAGATTCAAATGTTCAGCCGAAGCACCGGGCACAATATCGTGAAAAATCATATCTTTCCGGTGAGTAATCGCTGTAACCCGGAACACATTCCGGGTGGAACGATCCGTAGAATAGCCGGTATATTCTCCAAATGGGCCTTCCTGATCCCGCTTATCAGGCTCTATGAATCCTTCGATAACCATTTCAGCATTCGCCGGAACCAGCAAATCCAATGTTTCGGCTGGCACCAGAGGAACCGGCTCTCCCAGTAAGCCACCTGCCAGTTCAAGTTCATCTTCATTGATGGGCAATCGCGTTGCGCCTGCGATACATACCGCAGGATGCGCTCCAATCACCACCGCCACTTCCAGAAGTTTTCCCCGTTCCTCCTGCCTTCTTTGAAAATCCCACAAGTCTCCTCTGGAATGCAGACTTGCGCCCATCAGATCCGCCCCTTTGATCTGTAAACGCGTAAAGTTGAGATTTCCAACACCCGTATCCGGGTCTTTTGAAACGGTCACACCGCCGGAGATATACCTGCCTGCGTCCGACTCAAAATGGACCGGGATTGGGTACTGCAATAAATCAATAGCGCTCCCCAGACGGACCACCTCTTTGACTGGAGCGTGGTTTGCCATAATGGGCTTGATTCGCCGCGATGCGAGCCTGTGCCAATCGGAAATTAACTGATCTTCTTCCAGCCCCAGCATAAAGGCAATTCGCTTCCGGTCCGCGAACAAATTTGAAACGACCGGGAATGCATGACCCTCTATGTTTTCAAAGAATAAAACCGGGAATCTCTGTTTCTTCTCCAATTGAAGCGCAAGAGCGGTCCCCTCATATTGGAGTGAAACTTGATCCTTAATTTCCCAGACTTCATCCGGATAATTGGATCGATATCGTTCCAAAAAACTTCTCAAATCTTTTGCCATAGATTTCCCTACCTAAAGATTTATTCCATTAATTCATTCGTTTTCCGACGCGCGGAAATGAATACCAGAGCGATGATGGTGAAAACATATGGAATCATCAAAACAAAATACGGAGGAATTCCAAGACTCTGGAAGCGAATGGAGAAACTCTCTGCCAAAGCAAATAAAAACGAAGCCAATGCCACAATCAGTGGATTACCGTTTCCAAAAATCGTAGCTGAAAGGGCAATAAAACCCCGGCCTGCCGTCATATTCAGCACGAATTGCGTTAAATACCCCAGCGCCAGGTGAGTTCCGGCCAATCCACACATTGCCCCACACGAGATGGAAGCAATGTATCTTATTGCAGCCACGTTTCCTCCTGCCGCTGCAAAAGCTTCGGGGTGTTCACCAGTTGCTCTCAGATGAAAACCGAAAGGAGTGTGATAGAAAAGCACATACAACACAATGACGAGTATCCAAGACAGATAAACCAGTGAAGATTGCCCATTAATCAATTCACCAAGAACTGAGCTGTTGGATAAAAACGGGATATTGATTTCCGGAAGCGGTACAATCCCCGGATCTGCAAAACTAGCTTTTACGTTGAACCAGGCCCGCATCAAAAATGTGGTGCCGCCAACCGCCAGAATATTAATGGCCGTGCCGACAATAAATTCATCCGCTTTAAAGGTAATCACAAATAATCCAAACAACAGGCCGACAACAATCCCACAGGCCATTCCTGCAACCACTCCCCAAAGAGCACTGCCAAAATAATAACTGGCAGCGACCGAGATAAATGCAGACATCAACATCTGGCCTTCCAAAGCGATGTTCAAAATGCCCGCGTAATGTGAAAACGCACCTCCCAATGCAGCCAGCAAAATGGGAGTCATAATCCGTAAAGCCGCCCGGTAAGTTGTAACTTTTAGAAAGAATTCCAGCATAAATGCATCTCCTGCGATGTCCTCTTATTGGTTCCTGAAATTAAGATTCTTCCAGGTGTGCAGTTTCTTCAAGGTGCTTTCTCGGCACATGTCTCTTACGGAAAGAAGGGAAAACCACATTTGCAGCAAAAAACAGGATAATAATCGCCTGCAAAACATCGCTTAGCTCCGAAGGAACGTTTGTTGCTGCCTCCATTCCCAGACCACCTGTTTTCAATGCGCCAAACAAAATACCCACCGGAAGCACTGCAATTGGGTTATTAGAAGCCATCAAAGCAACCAGCACACCAACCCAACCATAACCCGGAGAAATATTTTGAATGAAGCGATGCTGCGTGCCCAGGACTTCAATCGCACCTGCAAGCCCTGCCACTGCACCCGAAAGACCCATTGCCAACACTTGCATTCGCTTCACTCGAATTCCAACATAATGCGAAAATCGCTTATTTGCACCAATCATTCGGAGTTCAAAACCCAGGCTGGAACGATTAATCACATACCAGATAAAGACACATAAAACTGCGCCGATGATGAATCCAAGGTTGAGCCGTCCCTGATGGACCAGACGGGGCAAATAGGCACTTGCGAGGACATTTTTTGTCATCGCCAGGGGCGCGCCGGGTTTCATAAATGGATACGCCACAAGATAAGTGGTCAATAAGATTGCTACATAATTCGATAACGTGGTGGTTACCAGTTCATTTGCACCAAACTGCACCCGCAGCCACTGGAATGGAGCCGCCCAGATAAACGCCACCACACATCCAGCCAACAATGCCAGAAAAATATGAAGGAACGAGGGAACGCCTTCCAGATAAACGCCCACCAGTGCAGCCGCCAATCCTCCCATATAGAGCTGTCCTTCAACGCCAAGGTTTACCACACCTGCCCGAAAAGTGATTGCAGCCGCAATTCCGGTCACAATTAATGGCGTTGAATTTGTGAGCGTTTGAAAAAATGCCTCCTTTGAGCCAAATGCTGAACTGAATAAAGCGGAATAAGCCACCAGTGGATTATCCCCCTGCAAATAAACAATCAATGCCCCAATCATCATCGCCAACAGGATCGAAACGACTGCGCGCCGGAGACCACTAATTTGTTTAAGAAAATCCTGCAATCTTTCTTTAATGCTCATGATGTTTCACTCTCTGCTTTGGACAGACGCTTTACCCCGGCCATATAAAGGCCCAATTCTTCTCGGGTTACGTTTTCCGGCATGAATTCTCCAACAATTTCTCCTTCATACATCACCAGAATCCGGTCACTGAGTTCAAAGACCTCATCCAGTTCGGTAGAAACCAAAAGAATAGCTTTGTTGCGATTCCTCATATCCAGCAGAATTTCATGAATAAAGCCGGTTGAGGCAATATCCAAACCCCTGGTGGGCTGAACTACAACGAGTAATGGCGTATCAAAAGACATTTCACGCGCAGCCACAACTTTTTGTAAATTTCCACCGGATAAAGTTTTTGCCCATACATCCAGATTCGGAGTTTTAATTTTGTATTTTTCCACCAGGTCCTGAGAAAACTTTTGTTTCTCTTTAGGATTAATCCAACCCCTTTTCGAAAAAGGAGGCCGCCGGTGGCGGCCGGCAATCAAATTATCTGCAATCGATGCTTTAACATTTGTTCCGGTTGCAATACGATCTCCGGGCACATGTGCTAAACCACACTGTCTTACCTTTTCAGGGCTCAGATTGGCGGTTTCCTGATCACACACAAAAACCTGTCCACCAGAGACCTTTCTTAAACCTGTCACGGCTTCCACAAACTCCATCTGTCCATTGCCTTCAACACCGGCAATGGTAACAATCTCTCCCTGGCGTACGGATAAACTCACCCCACGTACAACATCCGTGTTGAATTTATCCCGAACCAGAAGATCTTTTGTCTTCAGTACAAATTTTCCGGTCTCAAATTTTTTTCTTTCGCCAATTGTGGGAATATCGCTGCCGACCATCAGGCTGGCAAGTTCTTCTTTGCTAATGTCCTTTGTTAAAAACGTACCCACAACTTTTCCCCGGCGAAGCACGGTTACGCAATCCGAAATAGCTTTTACCTCTGAAAGTTTGTGGGTGATGATAATAACGGTTTTCCCATCAGCAACCAGTGATCTTACAATCACAAAAAGCTCTTCGCATTCCTGGGGTGTCAGGACTGCGGTGGGTTCGTCCAACACAATGGTATTTGCGCCCCACTGCAACACCTTCAAAATTTCCACCCGCTGCTGAATGCCAACCGGTAAATCCCGAACAATCGCTTTGGGGTTAACAAAGAGGTTGTATTTTTCTGAAATTTCTTGAACTCGATGTTCTGCTTGCTTTTGGTCTACAATAAAAAGACGGTTGATTTCATGTCCCAGAAAAATATTCTGAGTGGTTGTATAAGACGACACCAACATAAAATGTTGGTGTACCATTCCAAGGCCATTTTCTATCGCATCACGTGGCGACCGGATGGATACATCCTTCTCGTCGATACGAATCTTCCCGGAGTCAGGATGAACCAATCCATACAAAATATTCATCAGGGTTGTTTTTCCGGCGCCATTTTCTCCGACCAACGCATGAACCTGCCCTTTTTTAACTTGCAAGGTCACATCATCATTCGCCAGCACGCCCGGAAAATTCTTCGTGATATCCAACAGTTCAACTGCATAAGCATCTTGCATAGATTTATTCTTAATCCTCTAAAGGTATAATGGGAGTGGAGGGAAATCAATCCCTCCACCCTTAGACAGGAGGAGTTGTCTTACTTCACTTCATCAACCACTATTTCACCACTGGCGATTTTTTGATCCGCTTCTTTCATTGCTGCAACAATGTCTTCCGGAACAATTTGCAACATGAGGTCGCTGTAAGTCATCCCGACTCCATTTTCTGCAACGCCATACCGATAAGCAACTCCTCCTTCCAAATTGCCTGCTACTGCACGATCAACAATATCGTAGAAAGAGTTATCAACGCGTTTGAGCATACTGCCCATGATATGACCGGGACACACGTCATCTTTGTTCGTGTCCACACCGATTGCATACATACCGTTTTCACAGGCTGCATCATAGACGCCGCTGCCGGAGTTTGCAGCCACTGCATAAACGATATCCGCTCCCTGTTCATACAAAGATAAAGCCAGTTCTTTTCCTTTTGCCGGGTCATTGAAATCACCAACATACAGGACTTTGACCTCAATTTCGGGGTCTACCGATGCAACGCCCTGTTTGAAACCAGCAAGGAAGTTGTTGATCACAGGGATATCCAGCGCACCTACCAAACCGAGAACTTTGTCTTCATTGATGCCGGCAATATCTGTTCGGGTGGTCATCATAGCGGCCATCACACCGGCAGAATAAGAACCTTCATTTTCTTTGTATTGGACAGACAGAATATTGTCCCCTTCTACATCACTGACGCCATCTGCATACACAAATTTGGTGTCAGGATATTCCGGGGCTAATTCGCCCAATTCATTAGAAAATTGATAGCCCGGGTTTACAAAGACGACATCATATTCTGAAGCGGCTGTTTTCAAAAGATCATAATACAGCGAGGGGTCATCCTTACCTTCCAGAACTTTGACAGTAACGCCAAAATCTTCAGCAGCTTTCTGAAGTCCTTCATTGCCCGAATCAAAAATACCGCTATCGCCTAACGATCCCGAGCAAACCATTGCAAACATTGGCAATTCAGCTTCGGCTGGTGCTTCAGCTTCGGCAGGAGCTTCTGGTTCAGCCGTTGGTTCTGTAGCTGCCGGCGCGCACGCCGCCAACGACATCAACAGGGCAACAAATAAAACAAACACAAACAGTTTCTTACTCATTTCAACCTCCATTTTTTCTTTCGAATTCTCTCTATCACATCTTCTTTTAACAACAATTCGATAGTTATATTTCTCCTCCTGATTTAACGCACCTCCTTTTCTAGTTTTCCAGTAATTTCATAGCAGTCAGATTATCGGTGATAAGGGCATTGATCTGTTTGCCTAACAAGGCGCCCCGAATGACTTCAACTTTGCCGAGACCGCCCGCAACACCAATCACTTTTCGACAATGTCTCAATTCTTCCAAAGTCATCGAAATCGTTCGTGAATGCACAATCAAATCTTGCTCTTCCCCATCACAGTTAATGAATCTGGTGTTAATATCGCCTACAACCTGTTTGGCTTTGATTTCCTCCAGCTCATCAGGTTTCAAGTAAAACTCTCCAAAAAGCAAATCACTTTCCTGTTTCTTTTCATACAGATGTGGCGCTTTCCCAAGACCCACCAGGGCAACAGTAGCCTTTTTCCAATATTCCTGAATCATTTGGATATCTTTTGAAGCGACAAACTCGGATTTTGCCTCTGCGGAATTCACAAAAGCCGGCGCATACAAAGTTTTTGCTTCAGCACCAAACGCTCTAGCGACCTCCTGAACCAGATCATTGACCTGATAGGCCGGGCTGATCAAACCAGATCCCCCTACAGAGGGAACCACAGTAATTTTCATTGGACTGGAAGAAGATAAAGATTTAACCGTGTGAAAAATTGTTTCCCCCCAGGAAACCGCAAAGATATCGCCTTCTTTTAATACATTGAGCAGAAAATTTGCGGCATACATTCCAATGACTTTTTTCAATTCCCTTTCAGTGACCCCTATAGAATCACAAATAACAATATCTTCAAGATCATATTTCGTTTTAAGTTTCTGCGTTAAATTGGAGTCAATGGAAAAAGGATCTAAGACCTGGATTTGGATAAAACCTTCTTGCCTTGCCTGAGCGATAAGCCGGGACACTCTGGAACGATCTATCTGGCAAACTTGAGCTACCTGGTCCTGGGTCATACCCTGTTCGTAGTACATTTTCGAAACCTGCACCATAAGCCGCAGCCGTTCATGGTCTTGCATGGTCAATCCTTTTCTATGAACTAAATTTTGAAAATTTGATTGGAGATGTTCAAGTGCGTTTCTGCCAACAGAAGATTTCTCAGATCATCCATAGTGGATCCATCGAATTAGCCTGACGCCGATAAAAATTATGCAGCTCGTTTGATACGCAAGTTTGTGCTGCACATTTGTGTATTTATGAACACAAAAATAATAGCACAGTTGTGACTCGATTTCAACCCCCAATTCTGGCACCACTTTATGTATCATTCAGCAGTCAAAAAACAAAGCAGAACACCGCCTCCTCCCGGATGCAATATTCTGCTTTGTTAAGATTGTCTTTTAAACGGTCCCGGATAATTTCTGCAAACCAGGCGCAAGAGTATCATCCAAAAATAATTTATTCCGGCAGCACCCTGCGCATCACAAATTCCCGCCTGGTTCGATAAGGATCCACATAAATCAGGGCGTTTCCACCTTTTCGAATCATCCTTGAAGTCCGGAAGGGATGTGGATCTATCCACAACACGGTATCCAGCGACTCCGAATTCTCCCGCACCACTTCATCCAGAATGGAATCAAAATAATTCCCTAAATGCAGCTCATCGGAACAAATGATTTTATCCATTGGTAATGGCTTTAAGTTCTGTTCCCAGATATTCAGTAAGCTCTTTGAAATCCCGCAAACCAGATAGTTTTTCTTGCCAACCAGCTCCATGATGAGTTCAGCAGCTTCGTGATTCCAATAAGGAGTGCACTTGATCCAGTCCAGCACCGCCTGAGAGGTTATTTCCCGATCCAACAGTCGGCTGGTTTCATCCATATACGCTTCAAATGTGATTTGTCCCATAAAGAGCTTCCGGTCCTGCCCCACCAACGATTTTTGAAACCCCGGCTGCGTCCGAACACCCTGTGCCGACACATAATCCAACACCATATCCGACAATCTTGGGACAAGGATTCCTTCAAAGCAAAGATAAATCGTAGCAATCTCAGACATTTTTTATTCCCCCATCATCTGGACCAGCACAGTCCTGGTCTTTTGTTCCGGTTGAAAATCCCAGAATAAGATCTCCTGAAAAGTACCCAACGCAAGACTCCCTTCAATCACAGGAATTGTGACGAAATTCCCCATAATCCCTGCCAGAACATGGGCACGGCCGTTCAGATCAAATCCGCGCAAATGATGTTTCATTTCCTTCTTTTCAGAGAGGATCCATTCCAGAGTATCTTCAATATCCACCAGAATCCCCGCTTCATGTTCAACCAGCATCAAAGCGCTGGTAGTATGCTGGGAAAAAACGACCACCACACCATTTTGTAAACCACGCTTCTTTACCAGTTCTTTTACCCGATCGGTTACCACTTCGGAATAATTTGTTCCGTCAGAAATTAAACCAATTTTTTCCGTGAAAATCATCATCCACCTATACCCACAAACCCTCTAAATTGGATAAAAAATTATCAAACTTCTCTCTACTATCCAGAATTCCTACCTCTATTTCATAATTACGGGATTCTCCCGGGTTCAAAGTAATCATCTTCCCGTTTTCCCAATTGGCGGCTCTGCCAAACAGATTTGTACTTGGTTCTAAAGAAATAAGATAGTGTCCTTTCCGCATTAAACGCGTCTGCAAAAAACAAGGGAATTGTTCTTTATTAAATCGGAGGTATACCCCCAATCCATTATCCAATAGATCCGGATTAAAAACACCAACCATTGTCCAACCCGATGCATCAAAGCAAAGCGAATGCGCAAAAACTTCAAACTCTGCCCCAACATCCGGTGGAGCGCAGTTAAGATAATTATCTTTCGTGGCCGCAGTCTCAGTTCCGCTCAAAAATTGCGGCGGAGAGCTCAAAGGCAGTAGAACCCGAGAAGAGGGCGAGACGATTGGAAAGCCAAAGTTAAAATGGTAAAGGAACATATGCGGGGTCGCATAATACCCTTCATTGGTAACTTCGTCGTTTAGTTTAAAGCAATTCGCGCCAAATTTCGCCTGGAAAGTTCGCCGAAGCGTCAAGTTCTCTCCATAAACCTGCGATTGGATTAATTTTCCTTCGGCTTCCAGGTAAGCTTCTCCTTCTCTCCATACCGTCTGGTGGCGTTCCAGCTTTGCCGGGGTCATGGCGAGGCGGTCATGAACGCCATAGTGTTCTTCGCTCCTCGCCGGGAACGCATAATTTTCAATAGAGCCCGTCTCGGGGTCACCGATATGCAGCAATCCACAGGAATTCTGAAAGCCTCCCATGGCAGTACGCAGCCATCCAAATTCCGTCTGCTGTTCAAAGAACCAGGGAGCCGGCAATTGAGTAGATGGGATCCATCCAAACGGAATTCCCTGATACCGAAGCTGGCTCACATCCATGCCGCGCTCCACTTCCACCTGAAACTCCAAACCCCCACCTGTATAAAATTGCAGGACCCGGCACCCCCTGCCGGGCCCGTCTAATTTTTGCAGCAATTGCAGGCTGCCTAATTGTTCCCAACTGCCAAGATAATCTCGGAGGTCCTGATTAAATGAATAGTTCTTCTCAAACACGTTAGCTCTTCCCTACTCCACATAAGTGCGCACACGTTCTGCCGAAAGCTTTAAGGCCTCAATCGGATTTGCTGCGTAGGCTCCTCCAATTTCCACACTGACCACACCATTATAGGCCCTTGTTTTCAATGCGCGGAAGAAATCCTTAAAATCAAACGTCCCTTCTCCCGGAATCAGATTTTGCTGTTTATTTCCATCATTATCGTTAACATGCACCTGCAAAAGTTTATTCCCGGCAAGCCGCAAAGCATCTTCGATTGTTTCCTGTTCCAGGTTAATATGTCCAGTATCCAGAACAATCCCCAGGTCTTCACAACCCACCTGATCGAGCATTCTGACCGCATCTTCAACCGTATTAATCAGGTCGAATGTATGGTGATTGACCACTTCCAGCCCAACCGGAAGATGGAATCCCTTTGCGTAAGAACATACTTTATCAATCCCTTCGGCCAGATAATCCCAGGCTTCCTGCGGGTCCTGCCCTACCAGAACAGTTCCCGGGCAGACTAAAAGCAGGTTTGCCTCTAAAATCGCCGCGTTCTCAACACAATTGAACAAATACGAAACAGTGTCAGAACGAGCAGTTTGGCTCGGGCTGCACAGGTTATGGGGATACCCATAAAAAGTTCCCATGAAAGAGGATACAATCATCCCTTTTTCGGCAATCTTCTTTCGGAAACCCGTCAGTTCAACCGGTGTGAAATCTTTTCGGTAAATATGAGGACGCCCGCCCCAAATATCAATAGCTTCAAAGCCACTCGCCGCAATGCAATCAATTGCATCTTCAAATGAGTATTTCTTAAAGAGCGAAGTGGAAGCGCCAAGCCTGTACATAGTTTCTCCTTACAGCCGAAGTAATTCTTTCACAGCCCTGCCATATCCTAGGGCAGGGGGGGAGCATTCTTCCGCGCTTCCTGAACAATCTCCATGTATCTGGATACCTGGGCCTTGATCCAGCTGGTGCCATGTTGTTTGACCATTTCATAATTAAAGAAATTCCGCGCTCCGGAAATAGCACAGGCCCCACATTGAATGAATTCTGCCGCATTTTCCAGACTGACACCCCCCGAAGGAATCAGATTAACTTCGGGAAAAACCATCCTCAGATTGGTCATGTATTTTGGCCCACCCAGAGCCGCCGGGAAGATTTTGACCATATTCACCCCTGCTTCCATGGCAGTCTGGACTTCCGTAGCCGTGAAGGCTCCCGAATAGCAGGCCACATTATAGCGTTTTGCCGTTTTAATCACCTCAAGGTTTATAGTAGGCGAAACGATCACCTTCACGCCCGCCAGAATAGCAAGCCGGGCGGAGGCAGCATCCAAAACCGTACCGGCGACCGGCAGAATTTCTCCTTGGAACTCCTTCGCAATGGCTTCAAAATGCTTTAATGCATTCGGTGTCGTCATGGTGATCTCAACTAACCGTGCTCCTCCCTCAAGCATTGCGCCTACATAAGAAAGTATCCCGTCATCCTCATCCTTGATCTTTATCGCAGGAAGAATACCTGTGGTTTTCGTCCAATAGACTGCTTTTTCGGCAATACTCATCAACTCAATCATCATTAATCCTCAACTTTCCAGTTATTGTGGGCTACTTTAAGACAAATAAAGGAGGAACATCAAATCAGCGTTGTACGCGGCCTGAGAGATCTCCATTGACCAGTTCCATAACCTCTTTTACATTCACTAAATTAAAATCACCTTGAATAGTTTGCTTCAAAGCGGATGTCGCCGCGGCAAACTCCGTGAGCTCTTCCAGAGACATACCCTGCAGAATTCCATAAATCAGTCCCGCAGAGAAAGAAGCTCCTCCCCCGCCCCTGTCAACCAGATGAATATCATATTTTCTGGACTGACAGAATGTTTTTCCATCATAGACCAGCGTAGACCAACCGTTATCCGAGGCGGAATAGCTCTCCCGGAGAGTAGAAGCAACATATTTAAAACCAAACCGGTCATACATCCGGGCAAACACCTGCTCATACCCTTTAATATTGATCTTTCCCTGATACACGTCAGTTTTTTCCGGTTTAAAGCCCAGCGTGATTTCAGCATCTTCTTCATTCCCGATGCAAACATCGACATATTGCATCAGATGCGTCATGATTTTTTGTGCTTCTTCCGGCGACCATAGTTTACGCCGGTAATTCAAATCCACGCTCACCGTCACACCATGTTGTTTGGCCGCGATCATAGCTTTTTCGGTGATTGCGGAAGTGTTTTTGCTCAAAGCCGGCGTAATCCCGGATACATGGAACCAATCAGCCTGTTCAAAGATCCGGTCAAAATCAAACTCAGATGGATCCGCTTCCGCAAAAGCAGAGTGTTTACGATCATAAAAAACCCTCGAAGGGCGGATGGCCGCGCCGTTTTCATAAAAATTCAAACCCAACCGGTCTCCTCCCTTTACGATGAAATCCGTATAAACCCCTTGAGCACGCAAATGGTTGCCTGCTGCCCAGCCCAGTGGGTTGTCGGGGAGTTTGGTAATGTAAAAACTTTGCAGTCCAAATCGGGCCAGAGTGGTTGCTACAATTGATTCATCTCCCCCATAAAAGGCATCAAACGAGGAAGTCTGTTCAATTCGGAGATTCCCGGGTGGCATCAAGCGGACCATCATCTCACCCATCGTGATCACTTTTGTCATTCGTCTTACTCCAGATTATCTTTACGGTCTAGATCTTTATTTCGTTAATTCCGCAAACACCGTACAGGGGCAGCCATCAATTCCCTCAACCCGCAAGGGAGATACGATTACCTGAGACAAACTGCTCAGGTCCTGGTCAAGCTTCATATCTTCAACGACAATGAAACGCCGGTCTTTTCCCTCTAACAGGACATTGTGCGCAGACATGGTCTCGTCAAGGAATTCAATGCAGGCCAAAGAAGGAACATCCATGCCCAAAGCGCGCATCTTGGGGAAAGATTCCAATAAAAAGCGGGCGCTTTCAATGCCAAAGCCAGGCGATTTGGTCGTATATCGCTCTGGTTCTTCCGCCCTTACCACGCCGTACCCAAATCGAAAAATCAGCAAATCAGCCTCTTGTCCCGCCTCAACAAATGGCTCCAGATCTTCCGGTTGGACAACCGCCGTGTCTTCCATAGGGAGGTCTATCACAACCGGGTGCGAGTAAACAAAATCACCGGCGGTGAAATCCGAGAGAGAATACCCATCTTTGACCACATGCTGTGGCACATCCAAATGTGTTCCGGTATGGCTGGTGAATCTCATCATGGTCACATTCGCGTCGTCTTTTTCAATGGTCAAAAAAGGTGTCAATTCAACCCGGGGAATTGCCGGAGGTGTAGGCGTTTGTTTAGAAAGAGGAAAACTTAAAAACACATATTCTTTGCTCATGAAATACTCCTTTTCTAATGATTGCTGCTTCACTTTCATTATTTTTTGTTTAAAGCTATATACAGGCTGGAAAAGCAAGTCCTTTTCACTTAGATCCCTTCCAAACCGGTTTTATCCTGCGTAAAATTCTTCAACCAGGTGTTATCCCACAGAGAGGGGAAAGGATTCTTCTGATAAGGATGGTCGGCAATGACATCCTCGTCGATATCCAGGCCCAACCCTGGTTCATCCGTCAGGAAAAGCTGCCCATTCTTCAAGGGGTTCCATCCGGATACCATATCATTACGCCAGGGGACGTCAAAATCTGCAAAGGTCTCCTGAACGAAGAAATTAGGCGTAGAAACGTCAAAATGAAGCGCTGCTGCCAAAGCTACCGGTCCAACGGAGCAATGGGGTGCAATTGAAACATCCTGAGCCTGCGCAAACGCTGCAACCTTTTTGCTGGCCCAGATTCCTCCGCAGTGTGAGATATCCATTTGCACAACATCCACAGCCCGCAAGCTCATCAACCGGTAAAAATCAACCAGCGTATACAACCGTTCACCAGCAGAGATCGGCAACTTGGAATGCTGTTTAACTTCCAATAACAGGTCAATACTCTCAGGGGCCACCGGCTCTTCACACCACACGGGATGATAAGGCTCCAGTCTTTCAATCATTTCAATTGCCCGGGTGGCTGACAGCCGGCCGTGGAACTCGATCATTAATTGAACGTCATCCCCTACCGTCTCGCGCACCGTGGCAACCAATTCAACAGCCTCGTCTGTCTGCTCTTTAGAAAGCTCTTTCCAGGCAAACCCAAACGGATCGAATTTTAAGCCGCGATAGCCCCGTGCGATAACCTCTTTTGCCCGCTCCGCATATTCTGAAGCAGTCCTTGAACCACCGTACCAACCGTTCGCGTAGGTGGCAATTTTCTGATGACATCGCCCACCAATCAATTGATAAACGGGCTTTCCCAGGGATTTCCCAATAATGTCCCACATGGCTACTTCAACTGCGCTGATTGCCGTCATCACAGTAGAACCGCCCTGGTATTGATCCCGGATCATATCTCCGACAACTGCCTCAATCGCAAAAGGATCTTTTCCTAAAATGCGATCCTCCACCCACTCATGCAGAATGGTCTCTACGGTTTTTTCCTGCCATTCCAGAGAAGCTTCGCCAATTCCCGTAATCCCTTTATCGGTAACGAGTTGAACGAAAAGGTAATTTCTTAAGCCTGCATTGGCCATGAACGTTTTGAGCTTTGTAATCTTCATTTTGACGAACCCTGTTTCTCTATTTTCCTGGCCAGCCCGTTGTTTTCAGCCAACCTAACGCTTCTGCATCCGCCGCCTGTAGATCTTTCAACGGCAAGTCAATTACTTCTCCGCCTCGGGCCATTGACAGTTGACAGCCCACAAGCAGTTCGTATGCCTTGAAACCATCCCAGAGTTTGACAAGAGGTTCATCAACATCCCGGATAACCTGAAGGAAGTTTTCAATCAACCCCATAAAACCTCCGAACTCCTCATCAAAGATCAATGTGTTCGGAATAATGGGTGTCCAGTATTTAGAGCCGCCGACCTCACTGTCGTGTAAGGTCAACTTGAACTGGTCGTCTACATCCAGCCAGGCATGGTCTCCATAAACCTCCACGCGCTCCCAGGGTTTCAGACTCAACGCGGTTGAACTGGTATACACGGTACCCACCGCACCGGATTCAAACTCAAGCTGGGCTACTGCATTATCCACCGGATAATTCCGCATACAGCGCTTGTACTGGTTTACTCCTACGCACCGCACACGCTTCACATCTCCCATTAAGTAGCGCGTAATGTCAAAAATATGGATCGTTCCGGATTCCAAAATATCCACATAGTCATAGCCCAGATTAAATTTTCCGATATACATTGCCGGGTTCAACACGGGACCATTTTCAATCATTTTCTTTGCGCGGAAGTAAGGAGGGGAATATCTTTTATTCGCAACCGTCATCAAAGGCAGTCCTTTTTCTTCCGCCAGCCTTGTCATTTTCTCCGCATCCACCAGAGAACGTGTAATGGGTTTCTCTACCAGGACGGGGAGCCCGCGTTCCAGACAGGCAATAGAGTGTTCTGCGTGAACCGCGTCTGAACTGCTTACAATCACACCATCCAGCTCTTCCGAATCCAGCATCTTTACGTAATCGCTGTACCATTTTCCCCCAAAAACGCGCTGCACTTTCTCAGCCTGGCTTTGAGTCCTGAGTGCAAAAGCGGTTACCTCAACCGGTTCCCAAATTGTTTGAAGCCGTTTGATTGCCGGCCAATGCTTGGATTGAACCACCGGGCCGGCGCCGATGATGCCCAGTTTCAGTTTCTTGCGCGAAGCGCGCTCCTCATCATATCCAATACCATAAACATCAATCTGGTCAAACGCCTTCTTGATCGGAGTATGTCCATAAGTATCTTCAAGCATAATTTAATCCTTTCTCTGATCTCGCAGATTCAAAACCGTCATTTCGATTCCAATACTTTCTGAGAAGATGCACGATCCCCAAAGGTCATCATCGTCTGACTGATCACACCGATACACAACGCAACCAGAATCACAATCCCTTTGTAAAAATAGAAATAGGCATCGCGCAAACCCAATGTACTCAAGCCATTATTCAAAATTGCGAGGAACAACAATCCCAGAATCGTATTCTGGATCCTTCCCTCGCCCCCATCCAATTTATTGCCGCCAATGATCACGGCAACAATCGCGTCCAGCTCCAGACCAAACATGGCGTTGGGCGTCGCTGCGCCCTGTCTGCCAACCGTGATGATTGATGCAAGCCCCACAAAAATCCCACCGAACACAAAGATGAGAACCTTATACCAATCAACAGGGATACCCGCAGCTCTGGTCGAGCGCTCGTTCCCTCCAATGGCAAAAGTGTAACGACCCATTCGGGTGTGGTTCAGGAAAAAATCGCCGGCAATATAGCAAATAATGATTAATAGAATTGGGATTGAAATCAAACCCCCAAAACGGGTGTTCATCATTCCTATAAATGGGCTGTCAATAATAATGGAAGCCTTTTCGGTCAAAGCGAGCGATAGCCCACGGGCCCAGGTCATGGCAGCCAGGGTGACAATCACCGGATTCACCTTGAACTGGGTTACGATGATGCCGTTGAAAAAACCGATAAACACACTTGCAAAGACGCCGCCCAGCAGCGAGACCACAATATTCCCCGTGCTGCGAAAAATCAATCCAATCACAACCCCCGACAACGCCACCACAGAGCCGGGCGACAGGTCCATAACCCCACTGATCACCAGGAAAGTTGTTCCTACCGTCACCACAGCCAGAGCCGCATTTTGTTCAAGTATGTTTTGGAAACCCGAAAGCGAAAGAAAATTCTCATTGAGGATCGCAAATACAGTCACCAACAACAGGATCATAATGATCAAACTATATTTTTGTATGAATGTGCCGATGTTTTTCATAGGTCTTATTCTCCTAACTTTCCCTTGCTCATTCGGTCAATCAACACAGCCATCAAAATCAAGAAACCCGTTGCAGCCTGTTGATAATGCGCAGAGATTCCCATAATGGTCATATAGTTCAAGATCATCCCAACAGCGATGGCACCCAAAATCGTTTTTCCAACCTTACCGACGCCGCCGGAAAGGCTGGTTCCGCCCAGAACAACAGCCGTAATGGCCTGAAATTCCATATTATTACCGACACCGGGGCTGACGGCGCTCAGACGTGCCGACACCAGGATACCGCCGATACCCGCGCAAAAAGCACTTGCCATATAGACATACATTTTGATCCGATTCACCGGAACACCGCACAAATTGGCGCCGACGATATTTCCACCGACGGCATAAATCTTTCTCCCAAAGGGCGTGTTGCGCATGATGAAGATCGCCACAATATATAAGGCGATCATGATGAAAGCTGTAACCGGTATATATCCGATTTCTCCGGTTTTGATATACATGAACATGGGATCTTTCACCCACAACCAGGAATTGTTAATCCAAAGAATGATCTGAGCCAGCCCACGCACCATGATCATTGTTCCCAGGGTTGCAATCACGGGAGCGATTTTGAAGCGAATGATCAAGAACCCGTTTAACGCCCCCAATCCGGCTGAGGCCAGCAGCCCAATCAAAACACAGATCCATGTGGGAAAAACTTCATCCACAATCAGCGTATTCATCACAACGGCACTGAATAACACCACCGAACCCACCGAAAGATCGATTCCGCCGATGAGGATCACCATGGTCATGCCAATGCCCAAAACACCTGTAATGGAGATTTGCTTCAGAATGTTTTGCAGGTTTGGAAGAGTCAAAAAGTGTTCACTGGTAACACTGAAGACCAATCCCAAAACGAGAATCACCATTAATATGCCAAACTGGCTGATTTGCTCTTTGAATTTGTCCCAATAAGACGCTTGATAAGCCTGTTTCTGAGATTGAACGCTCATGCTGTCTTTTCCTCCCCGTTATAGCTTGTGCCTTGTGTGGCAGCGAGGATTTTCTCTTCAGCAGCATCTGCTGCAGCGAAAGTTTTGACCAGTTCGCCTTCACGCATTACCAATACACGGTCCGCAACGCCCAGAATCTCAATAAGATCGGGAGATACAACGATGATTCCCTTTCCCTGTTTGGAAAGCTGGTCCAGGTGGCGGTAGATCTCAGCCTTTGCTCCCACATCAATCCCTCTTGTCGGTTCAATAAAAAGGAACACTTCCGGTTCCTGAAGCAACCACCTTGCCAGAATCACTTTTTGCTGGTTACCGCCGCTGAGCGTACGGATTTTTGCGGACATGGATCGGGTTACAACGTTCACTTTTTCAGAGACATTTTTTGCCGCAGCTTCCTCATTGTTCAAAGAAATAAAAGGAATCTCCTTGGATATCCAAAATTTTCTCAAAATGGGTAAGGTTGTATTTTCTTTTACCGACATATCCAAAAACAGACCTTCCTCTTTTCGATTCTCCGTAAGCAAGCAGATTCCCATCTCCAAAGCCTGTAAGGGGGAAGTGATCGTGACCTCACGGCCGTTTAACAGCACTTTACCTTTTACATCCTTTGCCAATCCAAACAAGCTTCTGGTTAATTCATTTTGCCCTGCACCCAACAATCCGGTCAAACCAATAATTTCTCCGCGGTGCAATTTAAAACTTACGTTCCGCACACGGTCCCCAACAACGCAGTTCTGGACCTCCAATAGAACTTTGGCGTTCTCATGATCTGCATTACCAGCGCGGAAGAAGTTCTCCTTTTTCTGACCGATCATCAACTCAATAATTTCTTCTTCGGTCGTATTTTCAATTTCAACGGTTTTTACCGTGCGACCATTCCGCAAGATTGTCCCCCGATCGCAATGGTTCATGATCTCTTTTAAACGATGCGAGATATAGATAATAGCAATATTTTGCTGTTTCAAGCGATCCAACACCCTGAACATCCGCTCCACATCTTCCGGAGTTAATGTCGCAGTGGGTTCGTCTAAAATCAAAATTCGAGGCTCATATGAAATTGCCCGTGCAATTTCAACCAGCTGACGCTGTGCCAGCGATAAATTACTGACCTTTTCATCCAACGAAATATGATCAATGCCGAGAATGTCCAGGACTTTCTCGGATTCTTGCATTATTTTCTGATTATCAATGGCAATACCATTAACAATTTCACGGCCTAAAAATATATTTTCTGCGACCGTCAAATTTGAAAGCAGACTGATCTCCTGATATACAATGGCAATATTGAGATTTAATGCCTGGCGCTGATTCCGAAGGGAGACCGCTTCTCCATCGATGAATATTTCCCCATCAGTCATCGAATAATCACCGGCTAAAATCTTCATCAGGGTCGATTTTCCTGCGCCATTTTGTCCAAGCAAAGCATGTATTTCGCCCCGCTTCGCCTGGAAATTAACTTCATCTAAAGCAAGAACACCCGGGAAACGTTTCGTGATGCCTTTCATTTCCAAAATGCAGGAAGCATCATTATTGAGCACACTCATGTATTCTCTCCAAAAAGAAAAGTATTGTCCGTTCAACAGGCTCCGGTCCAAAAAAACGCATCCAGACCGGAGCCTATTTATAATTTACACCCGGGTATCCCTATTTGGACATGTATTCAGCCACAATATCGCCAAGATTCTGGTCAAATGGGAAGGTTTCAATATTTTCTTTTTGATCGGTCGCCAGTTGCAGAACCGGATCAACATTCTCAGCCGTTACCAGCGTGCCCTTGATCAAATATTCCTCATCCAGAGGCTCGCCCAAAGCCGCCAGCATAGGTACAAAGGCCTTCCAATAACCGGAGTATTCGGGCGCATACAGGAAGGTGGACTGGATCGTCCCATCCTTGATCGCTTCCAGAGCAAAGTCGGAGCCATCTACGGAGGTAAAGAGGATATCGTCACGCCCGGCGGCCTGCGCGGTTTGTGCGGCAGGAACGGTCAGACCGTCACTGTTGCCGTACACCAGGTTCAGCCCAGGATACGCTACCAACCAGTTCTCCATGGCGGCCACTGCCTTCTCGGGCTGCCAGTCTGTCGGCTCTTGAGAAACGACTTCAATGTTGTCGTATTCATCCATGATATTGGTGAAGCCGCCGCTGCGTGCTTCATTCAGACCC
>JAHDQE010000122.1 GCA_018433975.1 Ornatilinea sp.
AGAATCAAAATGGGTACCGAACTGAATTTTCTGACTTCTTCGCAGACTTCAGCTCCATTCATGTCTGGCATTACCAGATCCAGGATGAGGATATCCGGGGAAGCGTGTTTTGTTATTGTCAGGCATTCTTGTCCAGAGCTGGCAGTAAGAATATCCGGCGTTAATTGCGAAATGAGGATCTTTAGCATTTCAGCAGTAACGGGATCGTCATCGATGATTAATACTTTGATAGGTTTGTTCATATTCAAACTTTTCTCCGGGGTCACAATCTTTATTATCCCCGAAAGTCCCGACTTTGTACCTTGCAGATGGTTTACAAACCAAAGTTGTTATTTGGCGTGTTAAATCCCTCGCCGCGGCTAATGTGTCAATCAATCTTATGGTAAAATTCTTAATTAGCGATTAAATAAATTTAATAAAAATTGAAGTATTGATTTTTTATGATTTTTCCCAAGGAGGAACAGTAATGGCGGAAAAAAAGTGGGTGTATTTATTCACCGAGATAGAGCAGGCCTCTCGATATGTCAATGGAGACTGGGAAGAGGTGCGAGGATTACTCGGCGGTAAAGGTGCGAACCTGGCAGAAATGGCTCGTATTGGCGTTCCCGTCCCCCCTGGATTTACAGTAACTACCGAGGCTTGTAATGCATTTTTGGCGGCAGGCTCGAAGTTTCCGGAGACGATGTGGAACCAGATGATGGTTGCACTCAAAGAGGTTGAAGCTCAATCCGGAAAGAAATTTGGCGACCCGAAGAATCCTCTTCTGGTTTCGTGCCGTTCCGGTGCGAAATTCTCCATGCCTGGCATGATGGATACGGTTTTGAACATTGGTCTGAACGACGAGACGGCCAAAGGCATGGTGGCACTTACCGAGAATGAGCGCTTTGTGTATGATGCTTACCGCCGCCTAGTGCAGATGTTTGGTTCGGTTGTTCTGGATATTCCGGATGAGGCTTTTGAAGAAGTGCTGGATGCAGTCAAAGAGGAAAAAGGCGCTAAAATCGATACGGATTTGACTGCTGACGACCTGAAAGAGCTGCTCGCAAAATATAAAGTCGTTGTCAAGGAGCATAAGGGCTTTGACTTCCCGCAGAATCCGCTGGATCAGATGAAATTGGCGACCGAAGCGGTCTTCCGCTCCTGGAACGGTAAACGCGCAGTGGATTATCGTCGCGCCGCGGATATAGCCGATGACCTTGGCACAGCCGTCAATATCGTTACCATGATTTTCGGTAACATGGGAAATGACTCCGGTACCGGTGTTGCCTTTACCCGTAATCCCTCTACCGGCGAAAAGACCTTGTTTGGCGAATATCTGCTGAATGCCCAGGGCGAGGATGTTGTGGCTGGTATCCGCAACACCGAAAAGATTGTTAATCTGGAGAATGATCTCCCCGAAGCTTACAAACAATTCCTGGATATCTGCGATAAGCTTGAAAATCACTACAAAGAAATGCAGGATATGGAATTCACCATTGAACGTGGACAGCTGTGGATGCTTCAGACGCGAAATGGTAAACGGACCGCAACCGCCGCTGTGAAAATCGCTGTGGATATGGCCGACGAAGGATTGATCACCAAAGACGAGGCGGTTGCCCGGGTTCAGCCCAGCCAGGTGGACACCCTGCTTCACCCTCAATTTGATGCCGCATTGCAGGAGAAAGCCCGCAAGGAAGGCAAAATGATTGCAACCGGCGTGAATGCTTCCCCCGGTGCTGCTGTGGGTGAGATTTATTTTGATGCCGATACTGCCGAAAAGATGGCCAAGGAAGAAAAACGCGATGTGATTATGGTTCGCCCCTTTACCAAGCCGGATGACGTGCATGGTATGCTGGCCGCGAAAGGTATTCTCACCAGCGAAGGTGGTGCCACCTCACACGCAGCAGTAGTTGCCCGTCAGTTTGGTGTGCCTTGTGTGGTGGGTGCTTCTTCCATCCGCATCAACTTGAACAAACGAGAAATGGTTGTGGATGGCAAAGTTGTCAAGGAAGGTGAATGGATTTCGGTCGATGGTACCACCGGTGAAGTCTTCCTGGGCAAACTGGATATGAAAGCGGCTGCTATTGAAGAGCAGGTTGACCTGTTGAAGCTGTTGAATTGGGCGGATGAAATTTGTGCCCGCCCCGGAACCCGCAGTTTTGCCGAAGGTTGGCCGACCGCCGGTTTGCAGGTTTGGGCAAACGCCGATTACCCGGCAGATGCCCGCCGCGCCCGCTCCTATGGTGCCAAAGGTATTGGCCTCTGCCGTACCGAGCACATGTTCTTTGAGCCGGAACGTCTCCCGATCGTACAGCGCATGATCCTTGCAAAGACCTCCGCGGATCGCACGGCGGCTTTGAACGAACTGCTGCCTTCCCAACGGTCTGACTTCGAAGGTCTGTTCGAGGCAATGGATGGTCTCCCGGTAATCATCCGCTTGATTGACCCGCCGCTGCATGAATTCCTTCCGGATGAAGAAGAAATCCTTGAAGAAGTAATCACCATGCGGGTTAAAGGCGAGACAAAAGGGTTGGACGAGAAAGTTAAACTCCTCAACACGATCAAGTCTCTGCATGAATCTAACCCCATGATGGGTTTGCGCGGTATCCGTCTCAGTATTGTGATGCCGGAAATCGTTGAAATGCAGGTTACCGCGATTATCGAAGCTGCCGCCAATATGGCCTTGAAGGGTGTTGTGGTGAAACCTGAAGTCATGATCCCATTGACCGGACATGTCAATGAGCTGAAGCTGATCCAGCCGCGGCTGGAAGAGATCGCCAAACGGATTATGGCGGATAAGAAGGTTGACTTCCACTATAAGTTCGGCACCATGATCGAAATTCCTCGTGCCGCACTGACCGCTGCCGAGATTGCCGAAGTTGCCGAGTTCTTCTCCTTTGGAACCAACGACCTGACTCAAATGACTTTCGGTTACAGCCGTGATGATGCCGAACGCAACTTCCTGGTGAAATATGTTGAAGATGGCATTCTGCCCAAGAACCCATTCCAGACAATCGACCGGGATGGCGTTGGCCGTTTGATGAAGATGGCTGTGGGAGATGGCCGCACGACCCGCCCCAAGCTGGAAGTTGGGATTTGCGGTGAGCACGGTGGAGATCCCTCCTCTATTGAGTTCTGCCATATCGTTGGCAACAACTATGTAAGCTGCTCGCCGTTCCGTGTTCCGGTTGCTCGTCTCGCTGCTGCACACGCAGCTGTGAAATACGCCAAATAATACCGGCAAACGGGTGTAGTTTACAGCCCATTCAGAAACAATCAGGAGCTGCTTGAATTTCAAGCAGCTCCTTTTTAACACTTTAGTGAGTTGAGGGCAACAGCCCGAAATAAAAAACCACCAGCTAAGCTGGTGGAAGACAAAGGCTTATAGCGAAAGGAAATCACGCCCGGTAAAATTGCAGAGTTCAAGCCGCAAAAGACAAGGAGTGATTTCCATGGCAAAGAGTTTAGCACATACGAAATGGATGTGCAAATATCATATAATCTTCACGCCGAAATATAGGAGGAAGATAATCTATAACAAGTATAAGGAGAGTATAGTAGAAATCCTAAAAGAGTTATGCAAATGGAAAGGGGTAGAAATAATAGAAGGGAAAGCGATGATAGATCATGTGCATTTGCTGGTAAGCATACCGCCGAAAATGAGCGTATCGAGTTTCATGGGGTACTTGAAAGGGAAAAGCGCGTTGATGATATTCGATCGGCACGCAAATCTGAAATATAAGTATGGGAACCGGCATTTCTGGTCGCGAGGGTATTACGTGAGTACAGTGGGGTTGAATGAAGCGACGATAGCGAAGTATGTAAGAGAACAGGAGAAACACGATCAGATGATGGATCGGATCACAACGAAAGAGGCAGAAGACCCCTTTAGGGGTAGCTAAGTAATCAGTGCATCGGGCTTGAACGAAGTGAAAGCAGCATCTTGAGGTGCTGCAAGTAATAGGCCCTTATAGGGC
>JAHDQE010000032.1 GCA_018433975.1 Ornatilinea sp.
CCGGGACACCTGCTTCAGCTTCTTTGAGGATACTGATGATTTGCTGTTCTGTGTATCTTGTTCTTTTCATCTGGAATCTCCTGTCTTTGTTTTACCAGAATATTCCACTTTAGGTTGGTATTATTTTAGGGGATGCTTACCCACTTCCATTCGAATACGCTCACTGGTGGTTTTGCCAAACACCTGCACCTGGCCGTTATCAATGATCTCGACCTGTTGGGTGCCATCAATTGGATTTAATTGGATGACTTTGAGCCCCGCGCCAGGGTAAATACCGATCGTTTTTAGATAGATTAACAGGTCGGGGTCCTGGTCGGAAATCTGACGAACGATACCTCTTTCTCCGGGATGCAAGTCCGAAAGTGAGGCTAAGGTGCGCGGATCGTTGAGGTTTAAGTTGTGATCCGGGATGGGATCTCCGTGCGGATCGAAGTTGGGATGTTGAAGTAGTCTGGCAAGCCGTTCGGTAAAATATGGCGAAACGGCATGTTCCAGCCTGTCAGCTTCCTCGTGAATTTTATCCAGCGGATATTCAAGGATCTGGTAAAGGAACTGCTCAATGAGACGGTGCTGGCGGATAACGCGCAGTGCTGCTTTTTTGCCCTTTGGAGTTAAGAGAACGCCGCGGTGTTTTTGATAAACAACGAGATCCGGCCGGGTATCTGCCAGTTTCTGCAGCATATTGGTAACCGAAGCCGGGCGGATATTCAATGCAGTGGCTAACTCCATTGTTCTGGTAGGTTGACCGTTGCATGTTTGAACATAGATTGCTTTGAGATAATCTTGTACAGATGCGCTTAAGGTTTCTTCAACAGGATTGTTGGACATATTACACCCATCCTAATAAACGAGCCACTGATGCTGTTGTGAACGTCACCAGAAAGGCCAGTCCTAAGGTGATCACCACACTCAGTATCGTCCATTTATAACTCTTGGTTTCTTTGTAAATGGTCATGATGGTCGTAGCGCAGGGGTTATGCAGGAGAGAAAATAGCATCAGGTTGATAGCGGTTAATAAAGTCCAGCCGTGACCATCGACCAGTAAGCTGCGTAACGAACTCATTTGTGGAGGATCCGTCATCATACCCACACCCATGTAAACCATCATCATGGTGGGAACGACGATTTCATTCGCTGGTATGGCAATGATATACGCGAGTAAGATCACTCCGTCTAACCCGAGAAGTAAGCCAAACGGATTGAGAAAATCAGCAATATGTTGTGCCAGGCTGAGATTCCCGATCATAATGTTTCCTAAAATCCAGATGACCGCTCCGGCGGGTGCAGCAGTTAGTATTGCACGCCACAATACAAAAACAGTACGATCAATCAGAGAAGTATACAGGATACGCCCAATGTTAGGCCGGCGGTACGGCGGCAGTTCGAGGGTAAAAGCTGAAGCTTCTCCTTTTAAGACGGTCTTTGAAAGTGCCCACGAGACGACCAGGGTAAAGAAGACCCCGATCAGAACTACCCCAACCACCGCACCGGCTGCAGCGAAAGAAGCCACCGCAGGCGGGAAGGCTGCTGCCACAAAGATCGTTGCCAGCATAATCAGAGTTGGAAAACGCCCGTTACAGGGCACAAAGTTATTGGTCAGGATAGCAATCAAACGCTCACGTGGCGAGTCGATCACCCGTGTGGCAATTACACCGGCCGCATTACAGCCAAATCCCATGGCCATGGTCAGCGATTGTTTGCCGTGCGCTCCGGCACGTTTAAACAACCAGTCGAGGTTGAAGGCCACACGGGGCAGGTACCCCAGGTCTTCCAGGATGGTGAAGATCGGGAAGAAAATGGCCATTGGCGGCAGCATGACCGAGATCACCCAGGCCAGCCCGCGGTAGACACCATGCCATAGAAAACCGGTTATCCACCAGGGTATTCCCCATTGCGTAAAGAGTGCTGCGGCCCTGTCTTCCACAAAGAACAATACCTTTGCGATCATTGCCGAGGGCACATTCGCTCCTACGATGGTGACCCAGAAGACCGCTGCCAGCAGGAGCAGCATGATCGGCAGTCCAAAAATGGGTGAAGTTACCAACCGGTCAATGCGCTGGTCAAGGTCCCATTTATGCTCTGAACCGGTCTGCACGGCACGTTGGGTGATGCGTTCTACTTCACTGTATAACGATTTGACGATTTCGTCACGGAAACCGCTGGAAAGTTGCGGACGTAATACTTCGGCCCGGTCGATAATATCTTGGGGAGTGAGTGTGTTAGTGGTATTCATCTATGCTCCTATTGGCGCCCTTCGACAGCCATTTTTCTGCTGAAGTTTACGTCGGCTTGCTGTTGGTCGCTGACCAGAGAGGCAATTTCACCGCTCAATATGGCCTGCTGTACGCGCGCATCGCCATCCAACAAACGGATTGCCAACCAGCGTGCGTTCAGCATACCGGGGTAAAGTTGTTCAATTCCTTTGCTCAATTCGGAAACGGCCCGCTGCACTTCGGGAGAGCCTTCTACCCGCAGTGGTTTGGTGTGAATCTGCCCGCTGATCACATCGCCTACCGTGGACAGCAGGGTCTGCATTCCTTCACCGGTACGAGCTATGATCGGAATGGCAGGGACGCCCAGATCGCGTGATAGACTGCGCGCATCCACTTTGATGCCTTTACGTTGGGCCTCATCCATCAAGTTAATCGCAACCACTACTTTATCGGTAATTTCCATTACCTGCAGAGCCAGGTTCAGGTTGCGTTCCAGGGCTGTAGCATCGGTGATGACGATGGTGCAATCCGGCTGGCCAAAAAGGATGAAATTACGTGCAACTTCTTCATCCTGTGAAGCGGAAAGAAGGGAGTAAGTACCGGGAAGGTCAACCAGCTTATAGCGAATGCCGTTGAATTCATAACCTCCTTCAGCGCGGGTAACCGTTTTTCCCGGCCAGTTTCCAGTGTGTTGATTAAGGCCGGTCAGCGCGTTAAATACGGTGGATTTACCGGTGTTAGGGTTGCCGGCCAGTGCCACCACTTTATCAAACTTATCCAGTTTTAAACCCATCTGTGCCAGATGAGCATTGGCGGGACAGGATTCGCAATTGGTCGTAGAAATGATGTTTGGCATTGTTAAACCTCAACTAATTGGATGGAGAATGTTCAAGAGCGGGCCGTACCCATATCAAAGCGGCCTGATCATGGCGCAGCGCGATCAGGGTGCCGCGTACGCGATACGCTCGTGGGTCTTTGAAAGCATTTTCCAGCTCGGGATAGATTGCTGTGCCGGGTGTCAGACCGAGGTCTAAAAAGCGCCGGCGGGTAAAACCCTGGCAGCGATCATCAATGCGCACAATCTCAGCCTCTTCTTCGTTCTGTAGGCTGCCCAATTGAACCACTGCAGGATCGGGTTGCTCTTTGGGTGATTCCAGTTGTACATAAACATTTTCCGCAATGGATGGCGCCAGAGTGTATATGTTTTCTTCATCGCTCATCACTACTCGCGATGGATTGTTCTCCTGCACGATAATGGTTTGACCTACATATAAACCTTCTGCCAGTAATTGAGCATAAATTACCGGCGGTTCATCTTCGAGGTGGACGATTTGCCCCCGTTGTCCGGGTTCCAAAATTTTAAGGGGAGAACTATCTGTGACATCACGGAGTACCCCGAATGCATTGGGGATGGGATCCCCGTGAGGGTCCCGGGCGGGATGCCCAAGGGCTGCATCCAGCTCGTTGACTTCTTCAATGGTCATGCGGTGTTCCTGATGGTGAGCAGCGGTATGGATTTTTTCTAAAGGCATACGAGCTTCATCTGCCAGATAACGTTCCCATAAGCGATGAGCGCGAATTACCTGGAGCGCCCAGCGCTGACCCTCTACGGTCAGGTTTAGGCGTCCCTGCTGGTCCACTACAAGCTGCTGGGTTTCCAGGCTGTTGACCAACTTTTGAACTTTTGGCATATCAAGCTTTAAATCTGCGGCTAGGCGATCTTTATCAGGGGGCTGGCCCTCCTGCTGTAAATTAAAAATTAACTTGAGCGCATCTTCTACCTGTTGACGTTGTTCTGTCTGCTTGTGGGCTTGCCATTGCGCCAGAAGTCCATAGCGTGGAAACCAGATCGCTGCTGCAGCCAGTACTGCGGCCAGGATAAGCCAGTAAAATAAGTTACCCATATTACATCCTTAGTTTAAGAAATATTATTATTTAGGTGAGCCTTATTATTATAATACAGTGTTGGTTTCTAACCATATGGTTTTGTACAGCGTTTCCTGGATATAGAAGAGCGGGACGAATCTGCCTGATTTTTGTGGATATAATTGATTGTGGGTCGTTTCTTTTGGCAATCCAGCTTTACGAACCCGTTGTTGAAGTGCTGTTTTCCCCCACAATCCGAAGATTGCATTTACATAACGGACCTGAGAACCAGAGTGAAGCGGAGAATTATAATCCGTGAAATAGGAGATACTCATGATTGCCTGGATTAATTTTGTTGTTTTACTCTTTGCTTCACTATTGTTCCTGTTTTTCTACGTGCGCAGCGTCAGCCCGGCCGGACGTGAAAAAATCATTGGACCGCGTGCTTATCGGCTTTGCTTTTATGATCGGCTGATCTCCGGGGGGCTCGAGTTTATTATTACGGGGAATTTTGTTCTCTACCGCTTCTTTCCGCTGCCATCTCCCTTATCTGTGCGGTTCCCCTGGCCGTGGTGGGTTTCGCTGGTTATCGCTGCCCTCATTGGCGTTCCGGCTGCATTGCTGATGGTGATTGGTGTTCGTGATGCCGGGGAAGAAGCGATCCGGCCGAAAAAGGAACACACGCTTTACGGTGGAAGCTATGCTTATTTGCGCCATCCCCAGGCTGTAGGAGAGGTTTTTCTCTTTCCGGTTATGGCCATTTTGCTGCATTCTCCTTTTCTGACCCTGTTCTCCTTGATCTATTTTCCCATTTTCGTTGTGATGTGTTACGCTGAAGAGCAGGATCTGCTGCTGCGTTACGGGGATGCGTATGCCGAGTATTGCAAGCATACCGGGGCCTTCTGGCCCAAAAAGCAAAAGTGAAACGATTTTCTGTAAACGAAATACAGGCCCGAGGTTTTCAAGAGTATTTGAAAAGATGACGATCATTTGATTTCAGGAATGATCGTGAATAAGGAGTTGAACATGGTTAAAAAAGTCAAGGAGCTACATCCTCCACGCGGACTGGCGCGTTTGGGGTTTCGTTTTCCAATTAAACTGTATCACCTGGGTTTGGGCGGGCTGTTTGGAACTCGCTTATTGTTATTGACCCATACCGGGCGTAAAACCGGAAAAGAGCGCCAGACGGTGCTGGAAGTGGTCCGTTACGATAAGGGAACGACCACTTTTGTCGTCACGGCTGGTTTTGGACCCGAGTCTGACTGGTACCGCAACATCCAGGCCAACCCCAGAGTGACCGTTCAATGCAAGCGGAGCCGTTGGGAGATGGCTGCCCGATTTCTGACGCCGGAAGAGAGCGCGGAAGAGCTGTTCGATTACGCCCGCCGCCATCCCCTGGCACTGCGTGAATTGAGCCGGTTCATGGGATATAGTGTTGATGGCAGCCAGGAGGATATTCGCGCATTGGGACGGGAGCTGCCGATGGTCGCGTTTCAACCCAAAGGATCTACCGAAGGTTAATTCGTTCTTCCCTGACTTGTGCTGGAGTTCGTTCGGTACAGGGAGTAAATTGGTTGAATGGATGAAGCTCCAGCCGATCCTTGGCTGTGATGCAGTATTTTGTTCCCTGCTGTAGAACGATCTATCACATCGAGAGCGTTTTCTTGCAGGTGTTTGTGGCATACTTGCAGTAAGAGATTGTAGATCCATTATCCGAGAACACCCATCCGGAGAGTTCTATGACCCTACATTCAGTATCATCCACCGCCGAGGCACCTGATATTGCCTCTTTATCCATTCCGGACACACTCCTGGCACTCAATGTGAACGTGCAGACCGGATTGACGGGCACCGATGTGGAAGCCCGGCGGAAGCAGTACGGTTACAATGAGGTGACCGAGCAAAAATCCCATCCATTCCTCCAGTTCCTCGGGAAATTCTGGGGCATTTCGGCATGGATGCTGGAACTGATCTTGATTTTGTCTATTGTTCTCCGGAAATACTCGGACGTCGCTGTGGTGGGCACATTGCTGGTCATCAATGCGGTATTGAGCTTTGTGCAGGAGCACCGGGCTGCTGGCGTTGTTGAAGCCCTGCGGCAGCGCTTACAGGTCAATGCGCGTGTTCTGCGTGAGACGAACTGGCAGGTTATTCCCGCCCGAGAACTGGTGCCCGGCGACATCGTGCGTGTCCGCTCAGGGGATATCGTTCCTGCGGATATCAAGCTGTTGACCGGCGCGGTGAGTGTTGACCAGTCTGCGCTCACCGGCGAGTCAAGGAATGTGAGTAAGGCGGCTGGTGATGTGCTCTCATCGGGGTCCGTCGTGCGTCAGGGGGAGGGCAACGGTGTAGTGTTATTGACGGGAGCGCAAACTTACTTTGGACGCATGACAGAATTGGTACAGCAGGCGCGTCCGAAACTTCACATTGAAGAAGTGGTAGCCAGAGTTGTTCGCTGGCTCTTTATCATTGTGGGTTCGCTGCTCGGTGTGGTGATTGTGCTATCACTTATCCGGGGCACACAGCTTCTTGAAGTGCTTCCCCTCCTGCTGGTTCTGTTAATGAGCGCCGTACCGGTTGCCCTCCCTGTCATGTTTACGGTCAGCATGGCGGTTGGGTCGAAAGAACTGGCAAAACGGGGTGTGCTGGTAACCCGCCTCAGTGCCATAGAAGATGCTGCGACAATGGATGTGTTGTGCGTGGATAAAACCGGGACGATTACAATGAATCGGCTGGCCGTTACCGGAGTGATCCCGCTGGGGAATGCTACAGAGACCGATGTATTGTTTGCCGGGGCACTTGCCTCACGGGAGGCCAATCAAGATCCGATTGACCTGGCTTTCCTCTCGGCAGCGGAAGAAAAACATGTCTTTAATAATGTGCCGGAGGTCACACCGATCTCCGTCACACCGTTCGATGCAACCAACCGCCGGACGGAGGCTGTGATTGAGCAGAACGGGCAGCGCCTGCGGATGATGAAAGGGGCCGTGCGAACGGTTGCCGCAGCCTGCGGGCTCGAGTCTACAGCGATCGATGCGTTGGAGGAACGGGTCAGTGAATCGGCATTAAAAGGATATAGAACACTGGCAGTGGCACGCGGCCCTGAAAAAGGAACCCCCGAACTTCTCGGATTGGTGACGCTGTATGATCCGCCCCGGACGGACGCGAAACAATTGATTGCCGAACTTCGCGACCTGGGCATTTCCGTGAAAATGCTTACCGGGGATGAACTGGCGGTTGCGAATGAAATCGCGCGGGGCGTTGGGCTAGTGAATATCCGGCATGTGGCAGAACTGAAAGCCGCGAACGCTCCGACCGGCAGCGAATCGGCTGATTTTTTGACGGATGTGGATGGGTTTGCCGAGGTCTACCCTGAGGATAAATATATCGTGGTGCAGCACTTGCAGGCGGCAGGGCACGTGACCGGTATGACGGGAGATGGGGTCAATGACGCGCCCTCATTGCGCCAGGCTGAAGTCGGTATCGCCGTCAACAGTGCGACCGATGTTGCCAAAAGCGCGGCAAGCGTTGTCTTGACCGAACCGGGACTGATCAATATCGTCAGCCTGGTTGAGCAGGGGCGAATCATTTACCAGCGGGTATTGACGTGGATCATCAACAAGATCAGCCGGACGATCCTCAAAGCGGCCTTTGTGTCCATTGCGTTTGTGGTGACCGGTAAGTTCGCCGTTTCGGCTTTCACCATGCTGTTGTTGACCTTTATGACGGACTTCGCGAAAATCTCCCTCTCCACAGATGTCATTCAACCTTCTAAAAAGCCGGAAACCTGGAACATTGGGAACTTTGTCATGATTTCTGTCGTGCTGGGTGTGGCAATGTTGGGTGAGACTTTGTTGTTTTTATCTTTTTGCTGGTCACGTTTTGGTCTGACGTCCAATGACAGCTCCCTTTACACGTTTAGTTTTCTAATGCTGCTCTACTTTTCCGCATTCTCCATCCTGTCCGCGCGCGAGCGGAGAAGGTTCTGGGAGACGATTCCCAGCAAGCCCCTTATTTTCTCCCTTACAGTGGAAGTGCTCTTGGGGACGACGGTGGCGCTGGTAGGTCTCTCAGACTTAACGGCTTTGCCTTGGTGGCAGATTTTGTCCCTGTTCGGGTATGCGATGTTCTTCTGTCTTGGTGTGAATGACACTTTAAAAGCTGTGATGATCAGGCGTTTTATTTTGGATAAGGATGCCACAAAAGGATAAATTTCGGACCGCTACTTCAAACTGAATTACGTCCCTTTCTGTTGATGAGAGCCCAACTTTTGAGGAATATTGCAAAAGGAAGAGAATATTTTGTTGGGGCGCGAATTGAGGCAGGATTACTTCAAATAGCGGTCATAAAACTCAATCGTTCGGGTCATGGCGGTGCTGAAATAATTCGAGATGTTGTGGTTATCCCCCTCGTAGGTATACAATTCTACTTCCCCTCCGGCAGCCTGAATCTGCGCCGATAGTGTTTGTGAAAACTCCAGCGGCACGTCCTGATCGGCGGTGCCGTGATGGAGCTGCACCGGCCCGGACAGATCCGCCAGGAAAGCATTTGCCGAAATGGAGTTCCAGAACGCCGGATTCTCCTCCGGTGTTCCGTAAATCTCCACCCATTCATCGCGCCACCGGCGAGAGCCGGGACGAAGTGTGGGAATCGGAGCGCTGCTGCTGTGGGTCCAGTTGTAGAGCATATCGGGATACGAACCAACTACACCCGCCCAGATGACTCCCGCCTTAATCTCATCCGACAGCACCATTGCCCGCAGGGTCAAATAGCCGCCCATGGAATGTCCCCACATACCGATCTTCTCCGGGTTGGCCTGGGGGAAGCGCTGCAGTGAAGACACCGCGTTAAGCACATCAATCATATAGCCGGGGTTGCTGTAAGCCCCCGAAGGTGTACCTTCTGAACGGTCATGACCCCGGTAGTCGATCCTGAAAACGATATAGCCGCTGCGTGCCAACCGGTCAACATAGGCAATGTAGCGCTCCGTAGTGCGGTATTGGTCGGGCGGGATATACCCGTGGTTGAAGACAATCGCCGGCCAGCCGCCTGCGGGCATGTCGCCGTTGGGAACGGTCAACAGGGCGTAAATTCTCAAACCTTCGGAAAGATAATAAGCGTAATAACGGCGGTAGTTTGCCCCCGGGTCCAGTTCCTGCTCGATGACAATGTCGCTGCCGGGGTAGGACCCGGCACGCATGGCGAGAATATCCAGGGGGTGCGGGGTAGGTGTGGGCGTGAGGCTGGGCGCTGGGGTATGGGTCAGAGTCGGTGTAGCGGTGGGAAGCGCCGTGAAGGTTGGGGTGCCGGGTTGCAAACTGGCAACGGCTGTTTCAAGCAGATGCGGGTCTATTGCGGCGGGATCGTTCTTAAATGTCCCTGCCTGTCCACAGCCGGTTAGTAAAATAGAAAATATTAATGCCGGCAAAAGAAACCGGTATATTCGAAAGCTTCTGTTTTTTGAAGGCATGCTTAATCTTACTAAAATTATCCACTTTTATCAATGTGCCGTGTGAACTCAGGATAAAGGCTTTCCTTAATCCCAACGGTATTAAAACATACCGGGTCTGTTTTATGACGGACTTCTAAATACTTTTTAGGTCATTTCCTGAATATGATTGCGCTGAATACGGGAGAATTGTCCCTTGCCTCTTTTGCCCGTTGCTAATACAATAGTAATTAGTTCTTATCAGTATCTGTACTTTTTCAATCGATAAACGTTCAAGGTACCTTTACCCCCGGATGGGAAAGGTTCAATGGCGAAGCCGGTGACTCTAGTGAGAAGTCCGGCGCTGTCGCGCAACTGTGGGGTCCGTTTTCTATTTCTGATTACGAAACGGATCAAGCCAGGTCGCCCGCCTTGATCGGTATCCACAACCCTCGCAGAAAGGAGGTGGCATACGTTTGATTTCTAATTCGTGTTCCTTACCTCCCCTGTCTGAATGGCAGGGGATTTTGATTCTTAGCGCCAAATTCGCAGCTTTACGGAGAAAATACGCCTGGATACTTCCTGGGAATATCAATTGCCCTGGGAACTACTCTGGCGTTAACTGCCTGTGGGGGTACTGCAGGAATAATACCGGCCGCCAATCGGTTTTTATATCCGGACGGCTATAGCTTTAGGAATGGCTGAGGTTTTACAGGCAAAAATGGTTGTTCTTGTGGACCATCTACACGTATCAAAATGGAGCAGGAGGAAATTGGCTTATGGTTAAAAAAGGCTTATTGATGATTAACACCGGTGACGGTAAAGGGAAATCTACTGCCGCGTTTGGGACTTTACTGCGCGCCTGGGGCCAGGGGATGCGGGTGTGCGTGATCCAGTTTATCAAAGCTGAACCCGGAAAATGGGGCGAGATCAAAGCAGCCAGGAAAATGGGCATTGAGTGGATCGCCACCGGGGATGGCTTTACCTGGGTTTCTAAAGATATTAATGAAACCATTGCCCGCGCCCAACATGGATGGGAACTGGCGCAGGAGAAAATTAGCAGCGGGGATTATGACCTGATTGTGCTGGACGAATTCAGCTATCCGCTGATTTATGGTTGGTTGGATGCATCGGATGTGTTGGAGTGGTTGGCCCACAACCGTCCGGCGAATCTGCATCTTGTCATCACGGGGCGCTCCGCGCCGGAAGCGTTGATTCGGCAGGCCGATCTGGTGACAGAAATGCGCCTGGTCAAACACCCCTACGAACAGGGTGTCATGGCACAGCCGGGAATTGAGTTCTGATTCAATGAAAGCAGGCTATTCAGATAAGGGATCTGTTTTGACAATACCGGAAGAAGCTTCTTCATTCGTAACACTTAATAAAAAAAGCCTGTTTTTGGGGTCCGTTTTGCTGGCCGTATTAATTGTGTTAATTTGCATCAGCGCAAATATGGGCGAAGCACAGATCACAGTCAGTCAAACTGAGCGGGTTATTTTTGGGAAGTTAACCCGCCACAGCGAACTTTACGATGATCTCAGCCGGGGGTTTGTTGCAATCATTTGGGATATTCGTTTACCCAGAATACTCACGGGAGTCATTGTGGGGATGGGATTATCCGTTGCCGGAGCCGTGTTCCAATCCCTGCTGATGAACCCTCTTGCGGATCCGTACACGCTGGGAATATCGACTGGTGCTGCGTTTGGCGCTTCGATTTCGATTTATTTCACTGCCATTCTTGGGTTGAAATTTCTTCCTGTCTTGCCCGCGGCTTTCCTTTTCTCCCTGGCTGCTCTGGCAATGGTCATCTTAATTGCAAATCGAAGTTCAGGATTAAATGCCGGTAATTTGATCATAGCAGGAATTATTGTGGGATCCATTTTATCGGCAGGAATAACCTTCATTAAAAATGCGGCGGGGGAAGAAGTTGCTATGATCGTTTTCTGGCTGTTGGGAAGCTTGGCCGCACGTTCATGGTCTCATCTGCTCACCCTGGCTCCCATTGTAATCATTTGTTGTCTGATTTGTTTCTATTACAGCAATGAGATCAATATTCTCTGCTTGGGAGACGAAAATGCCCAGAAGCTGGGGGTGGATGTTCAGAAAACCCGCTGGATATTGCTGGTCACAGCATCTCTTTTAACCGCTGCCTGTGTGTCGGTGAGCGGCATCATTGGTTTTGTTGGGCTGGTAATCCCGCATCTGATTCGCTTTGGGGTTACCTCGAACAATCAGTATTTACTGCCGCTGTCGGCCTTGTTGGGCGGGCTGCTTTTGATGGTTGCCGATAATATTACCCGGATTCTTTTCGTCAGTGAAATCCCGGTGGGCGTTTTAACCACTCTGATCGGTGGCCCCTATTTTCTGTTTCTCTTTACCCGAAAGAATAGGGGAGAGGGGCTATCTCTATGAGTGAGGCGCTTCCTGTTCGGATAAAAGATGTTCATTATTGCTATGACCATGTTCCGGTGTTAAAGGATATTACCCTGGATATCGAACAGGGTTTTGTGTCCATTATCGGCCCGAATGGTTCCGGAAAAACGACATTGATGAAACTGTCCAGCGGTTTATTAAACCTGCAAACCGGGAAGATCGAAATTGATGGAAAACCGATTGAAGGAATTTCAAATTTGCAGCGTGGAAGATTGTTCACCATTGTTCAGCAAAAACAATTTTTCCCTTTCCCTTTTTCCTGCCTTGAGATGGTTGGTTTGGGGCGATATCCCTATCGTAAAAGGTTGAACCAGCTGGAACCTGAGGATTATGAAATCATCATTCAAGCGATGAGAGAGACCAATACGTTGCAGCTTAAAGACAAATTGATCACACAGGTCAGTGGTGGGGAACAGCAGCGGGTTATCCTGGCCAGTGCCCTGGCGCAGCAGCCGCACATTTTGTTTTTAGATGAATCCTTTTCGGCAATGGATATCTCTTATCAGGTAAACCTGATTGCCTTGTTGAAAAAACTTGTTCGGGAACAGGGCTTGACGGTGATCTCTATTGTTCACGATTTAAATCTTGCATACCGGTACAGCGATAAAGTTGCTATTCTTCATCATGGAGAGCTGGCTGATTTTGGCCATCCGCATTCCGTGATGACCGAGGATAGAATTTCGTCCGTGTTTGATGTGAAGGTGAATTTAATTGGAAGGAGGTGTTTCTATATCGATATTTAGCATTCGTGTCGTCATTAAATCTGTCCCCGGGAAGAAGGGAACCTGAGACATTGGACATGTTGGGTATACCCCTCCACCCCGGAGACGCAGAGTAATTTAACCATAAAAAGGAGAAAAAATGAAATACGGATATTCTCAAATTTCATTATTTGCTATGGTGCTTATCGCGGGGATGGTTTTAAGCGCCTGCCAGCCCGCAGCATCTGCGCCAGTTGAAGTAAAAATCAATGACAATACCGACAAAAAAGCTTTGCTGGTGGTCAGTTTTGGCACCAGCTACAGCGACACACGTGAAAAAACAATTGATGCATCTGAGAAAAAACTTGCTGAAGCCTTCCCTGAGTTTGATCAGAAACGTGCTTTTACCTCGCAAACGATTATCGATATCCTCAAGGACCGTGATGGGATCGAGATTAATAATGTTACCCAGGCGATGGATGAATTATTTGCGGAGGGTTACGGGGAAGTTCTTGTTCAACCTTTGCATGTAATCAACGGCGCTGAATTCCATGACCTGATTACGGAATTGGCTCCTTATCAGGAGAAATTCGCCAAACTGGTTGTTGGAGAACCACTGCTCAGCAGCAGCGATGATTATAAAGCCATGGTTGCAGCAGTAGAGATGGTAATGCCGGAACTGGGCGAGAACGAAGCTGTTGTTTTCATGGGACATGGGACCCATCACCCCGCAAATTCCGCTTATGCTGCTCTGGATTATGTTTTCAAAGCCGAAGGTTTCCCCAATGCTTATGTCGGCACCGTGGAAGGATATCCCAGTCTGGAGGATGTCATGCATTGGCTTGAAGTAGACGGCATTGAAAAAGTCACTTTGATGCCATTGATGGTTGTCGCGGGAGATCATGCACAGAATGATATGGCGGGGGATGAGGATGAAAGCTGGAAAGTCATCTTAAAAAGCGTCGGATATGAAGTAGATACCGTTCTGGTAGGCCTTGGGGAACTGGAAGGTATTCAGCAAATGTACATTGAACATGCTCAAGCAGCCCTGGAAGGTGAGGAAATCGGTGACGAGTAGGGTTCTGATTAAATCTTAAGCCTCTTGGTGGGGCGTAATTTTTCCTGTAACGTTTTACGCGGCATAAACGGTGCGCCCCACCATTCTTACCGGGTGCTCAATTGGATCGTGTGAGGTAAATGATGAATAAATTCTACACAAAGTTTTTCTTTGGGTTGCTGATCGTGTTGTTGTGTCTGGCGGGCTGCACTCCGGCTGCTGGATTTCCGCAGCCGGAAGTCATGGGTGCGATCCACTTTGAGGATGATATGGGAAACACAATCGACCTGGATCAAGCCTGTCAGGAAATGATCGTTTTATACTCTGCGCATACAGAGAACCTTTACAGCCTGGGTGTGGGGGACAAAATTGTGGGGGTGAATTCAACCTCTATTTACCCACCTGATGCGGCTACTAGACCGGTATTTGACTATCAGTCCGATCCGGAAAAAGTGATAGCAGTCGATCCGGATTGCGTCATCATTCGCCCTTTCATTAATCGGAAAAGCCCGGATTTTGTCGCGGCAATTGAAAAAGCAGGGATACAGGTGATTTCTTTATACCCTGAAAGCTTTGATGTGTTTGACGACTATATTCTGAAGTTAGGAATGCTGAGTGGTACAGAGGATAAGGCCGTACAGCTATTGAAGGAATTCCATTCGGAAATTACGGCAATCCACGCAGTGACTTCTCAGATAGAAACCAAAAAACATGTTTATTTTGAATCGACAGAAACCAATTACCGTACCGTTACGCTGGATTCGATGCCTGCCAGAGCGGTTGAGTTTGCCGGAGGAATCAACATTGCTACGGATGTTAAACCCATCACCGAAGGCAGCACAATTGCTTCATTCGGCATTGAAAAGATTTTAATGAATGCTGAAGATATTGATGTTTATGTCTCCCAGCGTGGGGCAATGAATGCCGGTGGAAATGAACATTCCATCTCGATCCGGGAGGGATTTGAGAATGTTAAAGCGGTCCAGACCGGTGACATTCTTGAAATTAATGAGAAATTGATCTCTTCGCCTACCTTCCGATATTTTAAGGGCGTCCGGGAGATTGCCCGAGCTCTATACCCGGAAGTTTTAGATGAGATTGAATCTTTCCGTTCTGATGACCCGGTCACACGCGAAGATTTTGCGAAGATCATTGTTCGTGATACACACCGGCAGATTTACGTTCCCTCATCGTCTAAATATTATCAGCAAGAACACAGCGGCCATGTTTATGGCTTGTTCCGGGATGTCTCCTGGGAGGATCCTGATTTTGATTACATTGAAACCGCCATTCTGGCCGGTTTGATGGACGGAAGGCAGGATCAGGAGGGTGAATTCTTTGATCCTGAAGGCCCGGTTACGCGGGATGAGTTTGCCAAGATGGTTTTTGTCATGGGAGATTATGAACGGAAGGATGAACATATCCGGATTAACGATCTGGACAAGTCTTCGAATTCCAAAATTGTTCAAATCCTGGTGGATAACCAAGTGTTTTCACTGGAAAACGGAGATTTCAACCCGGAACAGGTGTTGACGTATAACGAAGTCATTGATTTTCTGGAAACGCTCAAAGACGGATGATAATTTTCCGCAGTGAAACGGGCTGTTTGTGCCACGTTTGGCTTTCAAGCACTGGACGTTCAAGGACAGAAATGGAAAGATACTGCAATTTGATCCAAGGCAAGATAACTTTGTATGCCTTCGAGGTTTAGTAATGAGCAAAGATAAAACCCTATCAAAAAAGGCAATGGTCTATTTTGTGGGTGCCGGACCTGGAGACCCTGATTTAATCACTGTTCAGGGGAGAAAACGGATTGCTGAGGCAGACCTTGTGTTATATGCCGGCTCGCTGGTCCCAGAAAAGCTGCTGCAGTACGCTCCTGAACATGCCGTGATCTATAACAGCGCCGGATTAAAGCTCGAAAAGCAAATAGAAATCATGGCCGAAGCGGTGAAGAGCGGATTCTGTGTAGTGAGGCTGCACACGGGTGATCCTTCTATTTTTGGCGCGATTGCCGAACAGATGAAGGCCTTCGATCGATTAGATATACCTTATGTTGTGGTCCCCGGCGTCAGTTCTGCGCTTGCTGCCGCAGCAGCGTTGAAAATAGAGTTAACCGTTCCTGAGATTACCCAGACCGTTATTCTGACGCGTCTATCCGGACACACGAAAGTTCCTGAAAGGGAATCACTTGCCGGGCTGGCTGTGCACCATTCCAGTTTGATGATCTTTCTCAGTGTGGGGATGATTAACCGCGTGGTTGAGGAACTGCGCTCGGCGGGTTACGCGGATGATACTCCGGTGGTCGTGGTCTATCGGGTGACCTGGCCGGACGAGAAGATTATTCGGGGTAGCTTGAAGGACATCGCCGGAAAGATATTGGAAGATGAGATCACACACCATGCTCTGATTGTTGTCAGCCCATCTCTGAAAAACGCCCCTTTTGATGCGTTCCCAGTATCCCACCTGTATGGTGAAGGGCAGGATGCTTTCACGCGTGACCATCAAATAGCGATTGTGACCCTGACCAGGAATGGTTTGGAAACCGGCAAGAAACTGCTGGAAGGTTTGCCCCAAAGTGTTTTGTATGCTCCTGAACGCTTTCTTGAGGAGTGCCCCCGTGATGATCGAATTCAACCAACAACCGTTTCAATCCGGCAAACTTTGCAAACTGCCTTTAAACAACATCAGGCGTTAATTTGTATCCTTGCCAGCGGTATTGTGGTGCGTGAGTTGGCTCCGTTGATGGCTTCCAAGCATGTTGACCCGGCAGTTGTTATTGTTGATGAGGCCGGAAAGTTTGCTTTCAGCCTGCTCAGCGGGCACAAAGGCGGGGCCAATGCCCTGGCAAGGCGCTGTGCGGATGTGCTGGGCGGGCAGGCGGTGGTTACAACTGCTAGCGATGTCCGGGGACTGCCCGCCCTGGATCTGTTAGCAGAGCAGTATGGTTGGGCAATGATTCCGGCCCCTTCTATGTCCGCTCTCAGCAGCGCGATGGTCAACGATGAGCCTTTTGGCGTCTATCAGGATTGCGGTACAAAAGCCTGGCTGCCTGTTCCCGTGCCATGGCATTTTACCGTTTTTGACAACCTGGGCGACTTGCTGGCGGATGAGATAGAGAATGCGGTTTGCATTACTTATCAAGTTCCGTCACTGAGCCCTGAAGGGGCAAATAAGAACATACTGATACTGCATCCGGCCTGCCTGCACGTGGGGGTTGGCTGTAATCGCGGTACATCGGCCAGTGAGATTGAAGCGGCTATCACGGAAACCTTTGTAAGATTTGGGCTGGCCATGGAAAGTATCGCATCCATTGCCACGATCGATATCAAGCAGGATGAAGAAGGTCTGTTGACAATGTGTAAAAATCAACAATGGCCGCTGCGTACTTTCAGTGCGGAGGAACTTACGGCAGTTGGGAATATTCCAAACCCTTCTGCCAGCGTCCGAGGTTATGTTGGGGTGAGTGGTGTGGCGGAACCGGCGGCACTGCTGGCTGCTCAAAAAGGGGTATGGTTGGTGGAAAAACAAAAGTTCCCCGGCGTAACGGTGGCAGTAGCTCTTGAGGAAATTGTATGATGTGCGGCGTGGTTAAAGTTGTGGGGCTTGGCCCGGGCAGTCAGGCCCTGCTGGCGCCGGCCGGCAGACAGGCTGTCGAATCGGCCGATGTGATCCTTGGTTATGCCACTTATTTGGATTTGATCGCGGATATTGCCCCGGATGTTCCCCGTCAGTCCAGTGGGATGCGCAAAGAGATAGAGCGCGCCGGTGAGGCCATCCGGCTTGCGTCGCAGGGCAGCACAGCGGTGGTTGTTTCCGGTGGTGATCCCGGTATTTATGGTATGGCCGGTCTGATCTTTGAAATGCGGGAACAGACCGGGGCAGCCGTTGAAATTGAGGTGTTCCCCGGGATTTCGGCGCTCAATGCAGCGGCCTCACTTCTGGGAGCGCCTCTAATGACGGATTTTGCCGTGGTCAGCCTGAGTGACCATCTGGTGACACTGGAAGAAATTACAAAGCGGCTTGAATTGGTTACGCAGACGGATTTTATTCTTTGCCTGTATAACCCCAAAGGTAAAAAGCGGGTAAAGCCTTTTGAGGAGGCCTGTGAAATTTTATTGAAATGGCGGGCACCAGAGACGGTGGTTGGCATTGTCCGGAAGGCTTACCGCCCGGGGCAGCAAGTGACACTGGTACCCCTGGGCGACCTGCCGAATTGCGATATTGATATGCTGACGGTCATTATCGTGGGGAACCAAAAAACGCGGGTCATTGATGGCAGGATGGTGACCCCGCGCGGTTATCGGAACAAATATGAATTTAGTGAGGACGTTTAATTCTTGCCCGGGCGGATCTGATTGCTAGTATGGCTTGTTATTCTTTATCTTGTCCGGAGAAACGCTGGTGGGAATCGGACGCTTATTTGGAATCTCAAAGTGATCTGGCAGGATAGGAGTGAAAGGTAAATCATGGAGAAAATTAGAAAACCTCAGGAGATCGAACGGAGCAGTTTTGAGATGATCCGTGCCGAAATGGGGAAGCACGCTTTTAATGAAGAAGAGCTGGTCATTGCTGTCCGGGTGATCCACGCCACTGCGGATTTTGATTACAAAGATCTCCTCAAATTTCATCCGCGAGCCATTTCATCCGGGATTGAAGCATTGCGGAGGGGGGTAACCATTCTGACCGATGTTCAAATGGTTGAAGCGGGTATCTCCCAAACCAGACTTGATTGTCTGGGTTCGCAAAAAATTTGTGAGATCCGCCACCTGGAAGTGCTGAAAGCCGCCCGGGAAGTGAATGAGACGCGAGCCACCATGGCTATGAGGCAGAATGCTCATTTGCTGGAGGGCGGGATTGCCGCAATTGGGAATGCGCCGACTGCTTTACTGGAGGTGGTCCGTATGGTGGAGGAAGAAGGATTGGCACCGGCGCTGATTGTGGGTGTTCCGGTGGGGTTTATCAATACGGTGGAAGCAAAAGAAGCATTGATGAGGTTAGATGTGCCCTATATCACCAGTACAGGCCGTAAGGGTGGTTCATCTGTTGCTGTGGCAATTGTCAATGCTTTAATGGGCCTTGCGCTTAAAGACTCATGACTAACCGGCCGAAATCCCGCCATTCCGACCGCTCCTGGCGAAAGTCGGACCTGCGGTCCGGATATACCACCAGTGCTTGTGCAGCAGCCTGTGCGGCAGCGGGTTTAAAGACGCTAATCAGTGGACAGGCGGTTTCCTGGATCAGGATTGATCTGCCCGGTGAAAGCCAGGCACTGTTTGATATGGTACGCTGTGAGATCGGCGTTCATGGTGTGCTGTGCGGGACGATAAAAGATGCTGGCGATGACCCCGATATTACGCACGGCGCGGAGATCCAGGCTTTTGTTTCGTGGAAAGATTTCCCGGGAATTTACATTCGAGGCGGTGAAGGTGTTGGGATAGTTACCAGGCCAGGTCTGCCGGTCCGGGTGGGTGAGGCCGCAATTAATCCCGGGGCCCAGCGTTTAATCCGGAACGCAGTTCTGGCAGCGGGCGGGGATTTTCTTGAAGCGAAAGGGGTAAATATAGAAGTCCGCGTGCCGCGCGGTGCCGAACTGGCACAGCAGACCTTAAACCCGCGTCTGGGAATAGTCGGCGGAATATCCATTTTAGGAACTACCGGTGTGCTCAAACCGTTTTCCAACGATGCTTACCGCGCTGCGATTTCTACGGAACTCAAAGTGGCTAAGGCAAACCGTGTTGGGAAGGTCGTTTTATCTACCGGGAGCCGGAGTGAACAGTATGCGATGCGCGTTCACCCGGAGCTGCCTGAGCTGGCCTTTATTCAGGTCGGTGATCATATGGATCATGCGCTCCGGCAGTGCTGCCGCCTGGGCCTGAAATCGGTGGTGATAACCGGTATGATCGGTAAGATTTCTAAACTGGCTCAGGGGCGCATGCAAACACACGTCAGCCAGGGTGGTGTGGATTTCCAATTTCTTGGCAGTGTTGCATCAGAATTGGGAGCCGATAGGACTTTGATAGATAAAATTGTTGAGTCCAACACAGCTCATTATGTGCAGGTCATCTTGAAAAAGAACGGTATCCTGGGGCTTGAGAAGAAATTGGCCTGTCTTGCTGCACAGGAATGTTTTAAATACGGTCGGGAGCTGGCCCAACTGGAGGTGTTGCTGTTCGATAGAGATGGGGAGCTGACCGCCCAAAACTTGGTCAGGAGGGTCCAATGAAGTCTCCGGTATATGTTTTAGGCTTGGGCATTGAGCAGCCCCCATGTTTATCGCAACAGGCCCAGGATATTCTCTGCACCGCAGAGATATTGATAGGCGGAAAACGCCAGCTGGCAGGCTATCCTCAACATGGGGCGCAGAAGATTGTTATTAAAAACAATATCGACACACTTGCGGACCGGATCAGGCAGCGCGCAGAAGAAAAGATTGTCATTCTGGCGTCGGGTGACCCAGGGTTTCATGGCATCGCCGGTGCGCTGGTGGACAGACTCCCGGGTGAAGATATCCGCATGATTCCCAATGTAAGCAGTTTGCAGGCTGCGTTTGCGCGGATCGGTGTGCCCTGGCATGACGCAATATGGGCCAGTGCGCACGTGCATTCACTGGATCAAATTGCCGGTTGGGTAAAACGTGCCCCCAAACTGGGAATTCTAACCGATCCGCAGCACACTCCGGCTGTGATCGCCGAATTCTTACTGCGGACCGGGATGCGGGATTGTCGTGCTGTGGTAGCGGAAAACCTGGGTACTTCAACTGAACGAATCACGGATATGCATCTCTCCGCTTTGTTCGATAGGGCCTTTGATCCGTTAAATGTCCTGCTCATCCTGCAGGGCGAGGATTGGCGTCCTGAAGCGCTTTGGATTTCCCGCGAGGATCAGGCTTATCATCACCGGCATGGGTTGATCACGAAGAGAGATTTACGCACGCTCTGCATTTCCCGTATGAACCTCCGTCCAACTGATCTGGTGTGGGATATCGGCGCAGGAAGCGGCGCGGTGAGCATTGAGATGGCACAACTGGCCTGGCAGGGGAGAGTGTATGCCATCGAAAAAGATGATGAGAACCTGGGTTTTATCGAAATGAATTGTCGGAAATATGGTGCTGCGAATGTGGAAATCATCCCTGGAGAAGCGCCGGATGTTTTACAGGATCTGCTCGCGCCGCAGGCAGTTTTCATCGGCGGCTCGGGGGGCAGACTGGAACAGATTTTGCGGATGATCCATGCAAGGGCACCTGAAGGCTGCCGGATTGTGTGCAATTTTGCTACCTTAGAGAATCTGGTCGCCGGATTAAATAGGATGAAGGAGCTTCACTGGCAGCCTTCGTTTCGTCAGGTCAGTATTTCGTACAGTCATGGCCTTTCCTCACTGACCCGATTGGAGCCACTGAACCCGGTCTTCATTCTTGAGGGGAATCACCCATGAGTGTAAAAGAGGCTCTGCAATGAAAGTGAAAATTCCCCGCTTGGTGATTGCTGCGCCACACAGCGGCAGCGGTAAGACAACCATCACGGTGGGGTTGATGGCTGCTTTTGCGGAACGCTTAACTGTGCAGGGGTATAAGGTGGGGCCGGATTATATTGATCCCGGTTATCACACCGCGGTCACAGGGCGTGCCTCGCGCAACCTCGATACCTGGATGATACCCGCTGAACAGGTGCAAGAGATGTTTACACGGAGCCGGTCCGGTGCGGATCTTTCCATCATTGAAGGCGTCATGGGCCTTTTCGATGGATACGGCGGACTTACCGAATCGGGCAGTACCGCCGAGGTTGCCAAACTCCTCCATGCCCCCGTGGTTCTGGTGATGGATGCGCATCGCATGGTCCGCAGTGCAGGGGCAATCGCACTGGGTTTCCGCGATTTTGATCCGGACTTAAATCTTGCGGGCGTCATCATAAACAACGTGTCCAGGGCCGCGCACGCGGGTTGGGTAACGGAAGCGATACAATCGGTCGGCCTGCGCGTTTTTGGATGGGTCCCCCACGATGATAATCTGCACGTTCCTGAACGGTACCTTGGACTGTATACCGCGGGGGAGCGCAGTGCCGCTACCCGCCAATATATTCAGGCCGCCAGAGAAGCCGTAGGCCGGCATCTCGACCTGCCGGGTCTCGAAGCACTTGCGCGCAGTGCCCCCGAAATGTCCGTGATAGATCAACCCGTGCACCCTGCCGCTACAACCCGGATCGGTGTCGCTCGGGATGAAGCTTTTAGTTTTTATTACGAGGATAATTTGGATTTGCTACGAGAAGCAGGTGCAGAGCTGGTGTTTTTCAGCCCGCTGGGGGATAACTGTATTCCACCCAATCTATGTGGTCTCTATCTGGATGGGGGCTATCCCGAACTATATGCAGCGCAGTTGTCGGAAAACGGATCCATGCGTGCGGCGTTGAAGTCCGCCATTGCTATCGGGATGCCAACTTATGCGGAATGCGGCGGCTTGATGTCACTTGCAGAGTACTTTGTGGATTCCTCCGGTGTTGAATATCCGATGGTGGGCATCCTGCCCGGTTTCACGCGGCTGACCGGAAAGCTGAAAATGGGATATCGGGAAGTTGCCGGTTTGCAGCCCAACCTCCTGTTGGGCAAAGATGAAACGGCACGGGGACATGAGTTCCATTATTCCGAGTGGGTTAATCCGGAAGGACATAATGCCTTTGCGTACGCCATCCGGCCACGGGCGGGGAATGAAACTCGTCTGGAAGGATTTTCAAAAACGGGTTTGCTTGCTTCCTATATTCACTTGCATTTTGCGTCCAACCCGGACCTGGCCCGTAACTTTGTCAAAGCCTGCCGCTCATTTCGGAAAGGATGAACATGCCCCGGATCTCTTTTGGAAAAGCTGCTCCCAAGTTTTGGGATGCCCCGGTCATGCAGGGCGTTGGCAGGGCCTTTGGAACCTGCGGTGAACTGGTTCAGGGCCAGTTTGCACCCGGGGAGGATTTTCTGGTTACCCTGCCTGTCGACCTGTGGTCGGAGGTTCAGGTTGCAGTGAGCATGTCTTCGTCTACAATTGTGGGGAATTCATCCCGAAAAATAAAAACCGGGATGGCGATCCGGAAAGCACTGGATTATTTGGGCTTTCCGGGTTGGGGAGCATCTTTTTATGTAAAAAGCGACCTGCCTGAAGGGAAAGGTATGGCGAGCAGTTCTGCGGACATTGTTGCCGCGTGTCGTGCGGTTGCGGTTGCGTTGAACCGGCCGCTTTCGGCCGAGGAAATTTCACGCATCGCTGTTGAGATTGAACCCACGGACGGCGTCATGTATTCAAATGTTGTCTGCTATAACCACCGCCAGGGCAGGCTGCTGGAGGTAATTGGAAAAATGCCGCCCACCCGTTTGCTGGCCCTTGATCCGGGCGGGCAGGTGGATACGGTCGCATTTAACCGGATTCCTAAAGATTACACCGCCGATGAATATAGGCGAATTGAACAGGCCTATGAATGGGTAAAAGCGGGCATCCGGATCCATGATCCCCTCAAGATTGGGCTGGGAGCTACCCTCAGTGCGGAGGTTAACCAGCGTATCCTCCCCAAACCGTATTTTGAGAGGATTGTTTACCTTGCACGGGAATACGGTGCAAGTGGGGTGTGCGTATCGCACAGTGGAACCGTACTTGGTTTACTGTTCGGGTGGCACGAAATCCCTAAAATTGCTGCTGCACGCCAATCTATCTTGGAAGATATAGACCGCAGAATTAAGATATTTGAACTGCCGGTATTGTAAGTTTTACAGGATAATATTTTTAAGATCAGAGGACATCCTATGTTGAAACAAATTATTGCACGCATCCGGGAACCGGATCAGGGGTCAGCCTTTTCTGCTAAATCTCGCCAGGATTTACTCACCAAACCGGCGGGCAGCCTGGGACGATTGGAAGAGCTCTCGGTTCAACTGGCCGGGATTTATCGCAGTCCGCTGCCGTCGATCCGGGATAAGGTGATCATCACAATGGCGGGAGACCATGGGGTGGCGGCGGAGGGCGTCAGCGCCTTTCCACAGGAAGTGACCCCGCAGATGATGCTGAATTTTCTCAACGGCGGCGCGGCGATTAACGTGCTGGCGCGGCATGTTGGCGCGCGGGTGGTGGTTGTGGATATGGGGGTGGCGCATGATTTTGAACCGCACCCGGCGCTGATTGTCAGGAAAATTGCTTATGGAACTGCAAACATGGCTCAAGGTCCGGCCATGACGCGGGAACAGGCCGTGCGGAGCATCCTGGCCGGTGCTGAAGTAATTGAGTCGGAAATATCACGCGGGTTGGATATTGTCGGCACGGGGGATATGGGGATTGGCAACACAACACCGTCTGCCGCTATCGCTGCTGCTCTGACGGGCGAAGCACCCGCTAAAATTGCCGGGCGCGGCACAGGTGTTGGCGAAGAAGGGCTCAGGCGTAAAGTGCAAGTTATTGAGCGCGCTCTTTTTGTCAACCGGCCTGATCCTGAAGACGGCCTGGATGTACTCGCCAAAGTCGGTGGTTTTGAGATTGGCGGACTGGTGGGGGTGATCCTGGGGGCGGCGGCCAATGGAAAGCCCGTTATGGTGGATGGTTTTATCTCAACTGCCGCTGCCATGATTGCGGTCACGCTGACACCTGCCGTACGCCCTTACTTGATTTCCGCACACCGTTCGCGGGAAAGCGGTCATGGGCTGATGTTGGATTGGCTGGGCCTTAAACCGCTGCTCGATTTTGACCTGCGCCTGGGAGAAGGAACCGGCTCGGCCATGGGTTTCACCATTGCAGAAGCATCCTGTAAAGTATTGATCGAAATGGCGACCTTTGCCGAAGCCGGTGTAACCGGAAAAGGATAAGATCATGATTCCCATTCTTGCTGCTTTCCAGTTCCTCACTATTCTGCCGGCTGTCGTCCGCCGCCCGTTCACTGCGGTAGAAATGGGGCGTGCAGTGGGCTGGTATCCCTTTGTGGGTCTGGCGTTGGGAGGCCTGCTGTACGGTTTACAGGGGGCGCTTCGTTTCGTATTCCCTGATGCCCTGACCGCTGCACTGACCCTGTCCGTTTGGGTCGTGCTCACCCGCGCCCTGCACCTGGATGGTTTTATGGACAGTTTTGACGCGCTTTTTGGCGGTTTCACCCCCGAACGAAGGTTGGAGATCATGAAGGATCCACGGATTGGGACCTTTGGCATGGCCGGCGGTGTGCTGCTCCTGTTGACCAAATTTACCGTTCTGGTGGACTCGCCGCGTTTTTTCTTTGGGCTTTTACTTGCTCCCGTTGTGGGACGCTGGGTTATTTCTCTGGCGGTCTTTGCTTACCCATACGCGCGTGAGAAGGGGCTGGGGCGCGATATGAAAGATAATGTGGGTTGGCCGCAAATTGTACTGGCAACCCTCACCGCTCTGGCTGCTGCCTGGATCTTTGGCGGGTGGATGGGCCTTGCGGCGCTGGTCGCCGGTGGGCTGGCAGGTGTGCTGGCCGCGGGGTATATGCTGCGCCTGATCCCTGGCCTGACCGGGGACAGCTATGGCGCGCTGTGTGAGGGGGTGGAGATGCTTGTCCTGCTGGTGTTTATGGGTCTGAGCCATGTCGTTTGAGGTTCTTCTTATCATTCCTCTTGCCTTGCTGCTGGATGGATTGTTGGGCGATCCACCTACGAGATTCCATCCTACGGCCTGGATGGGAAACCTGATCGGCTTTGCCCTGCGTTTCCGCCCCTGGGGCAGTCCTGCGCGCGAATTCATGTTTGGTTTACTGCTCACACTGGGAGGGATGATCTTTGTAGCCGCAGTTGGTTTTGGACTGCAAATCATTGCCCTGCACCTCCCGCTGTGGGCAGGGGTTTTGCTGCAAGCCATAATCCTTAAACTGACTCTTTCACTGCGTGGGCTTGACCGCGCGGCGTATGAAGTGCAGTCTGCTCTCGAAGAGGAAAACATATCCGAGGCACGCCGCCTGCTTTCCTGGCATCTGGTGAGCCGCGACACATCGGGTCTGGATGCGGCACACATCTCCGCGGCGGCGATTGAATCGGTGGCCGAAAATGCGTCCGACGGCAGTATCGCCCCGTTGTTTTTCTTCGCGTTGGGCGGACTGCCATTTGCGCTGGTGTACCGCTTCCTGAACACAGCGGACTCGATGCTGGGTTATCATAATGCCGCGTTGGAATGGCTGGGGAAGTTCTCTGCCCGTCTGGATGATGTGTTTAATTGGGCCCCGGCCCGTCTGACGGGGTCATGTATTGTGTTGGCATCCTTTTTTGCTCGCCAGGCAAGCGGTAAAACTGCCTGGCGTATCCTGCGGCGGGACGCGCGCCTTACTTTGAGCCCCAATGCAGGTTTCCCGATGAGTGCCATGTCTGGCGCGTTGGGCGTGGAGTTGGAGAAGATCGGCCATTATACCCTTGGCAGAGGATTGCGCCTGTGTACACCGGATGACCTCGCCCGCGCCCGGCGAAGTTTGCGAATTGCAGTTGGACTGGCTGCTTTATTCCTCACAGGACTGGATTATTATGTTAAATCACGTTGAACCCGCCGTGCACGGCGCACTTGACTTTGCCGAACTTGAACGGGCTGGCATTTATCCGGATGATGTACTGGATTTCAGCGTCAACAGCAACCCGTTTGGCCCGTCGCCGAAGGTACAGGAAGCGGTACACCGGACTCCGCTGGAACGCTATCCGGACCGCGAATCGATCGCTTTGCGGCGTGCCCTAGCGCAGCGTCTGGCCGTTTCTCCCGAACAAATTGTGGTTGGGAACGGCACGGCAGAGTTGATCCAGATGGCGGCCTTTGCGTTTTTAGTTCACTGTAAAGCCAGACGGAAAGGAAAAGAAAATGTTTTGATTGCGGCCCCGACTTTTGGGGAGTACACCCGCGCGGCAGACCTGATGGGTGCAAATGTCCTTTCTTGGCGGGCCGTTCCTGAAACCGGATTTGCTTTTTGCCCGGATGAAATCGAGAAAATCCTGAAAAATCAGGAGATCCGTATGATGTTCTTGTGCAATCCGAACAACCCGACCGGACAAATACTACCGCTGGATGCGTTGGATTTGTGGGCTGATCAATATCCGGACACCTTGTTTGTGATAGACGAAGCCTATATGGCCTTTGTGCCCGGGTTGAAATCTTCCCTGGCACTGCAGCGCAGGAATATCATCACTTTGCGTTCAATGACCAAGGATTACGCTATTGCCGGACTGCGGTTGGGATATGCCGTTGCGGATGAAGCAATGATCCGGGCGCTGGTCAACGTGCGCCCTGCGTGGAATGTGAACGTGCTGGCACAGGCAGCCGGTCTGGCTGCGTTACAGGATGAAGCGTATTTGCATACAACGCTTGTGCAGCTTCGGGATGAGAAGCAAAACCTACTGGCCGGGTTGAAAAGTCTGGGTTTTGCGCCCGTCCCGTCCCGTACGAATTATTTTCTGCTGCCCGTTGGTGATGGCAGAGGATTTCGCCAGAAGCTGCTCGCTCATGGGTTGTTGGTCCGTGACTGTGCTTCGTTTGGATTGCCGGCGTATGTGCGGATCGCCACCCGTTTGCACGCAGAAAATATGCGCCTTCTGGCCTTACTTGAAAAGGAGTTTGTATGACGGCCAGAACCTTAATGGTAGTCGGCACTTCATCATCGGCCGGTAAAAGCCTGTTTGTGACCGCATTGTGCCATTATTACGCCCGAAAAGGGATTAAAGTTGCTCCTTTTAAAGCTCAGAATATGTCCAACAACGCCGCTGTGTGTGCGGATGGATCGGAGATCGGGCGCGCTCAAGCTACCCAGGCGCTGGCAGCGGGGATTGCTCCCCGTGTGGAAATGAACCCGGTGCTGATCAAACCAGAAGCGGACTCCCGTTCACAGGTGGTTGTGATGGGACATTCCTGGAAGAACCTTTCCGCGCGTGAGTACTATCCCAACAAGGAATTGCTGTGGGGAAAAGTAACCGGCGCACTGGATGTACTCCGGTCGGAATATGAGCTGGTTATTATAGAAGGTGCGGGAAGTCCGGTAGAGCTTAACCTGAAAGAAGGGGATATTGTCAATATGGCGGTTGCCCGTTATGCCCGTGCCCCAACGCTGCTGGTCGGTGACATAGACCGCGGAGGAATCTTCTCGCAGCTCCTTGGAACTTTATGGCTGCTTCCCCTTGAAGAGCAGGCGCTTATCCGGGGACTGGTGATCAACAAATTCCGTGGGGACCTTTCTTTGTTCGAAAGCGGCGTGCAGATTATCGAGGAGCGCGGCGGTGTCCCTGTGCTGGGGGTGTTCCCTTACCTGCATGGACTCTTTATTCCTGAAGAAGACGTGGTAGCGCTGGAAAATCCGGTGCAAATCTCTTCATCTACTCAGGAAATCGATATTGCCGTTATCCGCCTGCCGCGGATTGCCAATTTCAACGATTTTGACCCGCTGGCTGCCGAGCCCGGCGTGCGCCTGCGCTATGTAGATTCGCCGGCTGAATTTGGCCAACCCGACGCGGTTATTTTGCCGGGGACGAAAAATACAATGGCCGATCTGGCCTGGCTGCGCGCCCAGGGCCTTGCGGATGCCGTCCTTGCGGTTGCGGAACGGGATGGAGCGGTGGTTGGCATTTGCGGTGGCTACCAGATGCTGGGCAAAGCCATATATGACCCGCTGTATGTCGAATCGCGCCGGAGCGGAACAGCCGGCCTGGGGTTGCTCCCGATGGAGACCACTTTTGCTGCGGAAAAGGCGACTTATCAGTCCGGTGCAGTAATACAGACCGGTAGGGGATGGCTTGCCGGGTTAAACGGTGAAACCATTAAGGGATATGAGATTCACATGGGACGTACACTGGGAGCCAGTTCCTGGTTGGATATCAGGTTCCGTAATGGGCAGGGCGTGTCCATTGCGGACGGCGCGGTTTCTGGAAGTGGGCGGGTATGGGGTTGTTACCTCCACGGCCTTTTTGCCAACCGGAACCTGCGTCACGCCTGGCTCCGGAGTCTGGGATGGAGGGCAATGCAGACAACAGACGTTGACTTGTTTGGTGCATCACTGGCTCGGCTTGCAGACAGCCTGGAGGAATCGCTCGATATGCGGAAGTTGGAGAGGATTGTATGGGAAAATTAATTTTGCTTCTGGGGGGTGCGCGCAGCGGGAAAAGTTCTTACGCAGAACGACGGGCCGGAGAGATCGCCGGGGATGCTGTACTGTACGTCGCTACTTCGGAAGCCAAAGATGGTGAGATGCTGGCGCGCATTGTCAGACATCGCGCAGCCCGTCCACCGTCCTGGGTGACGGTGGAAGCTTCACAGAACGTCGCGCAGGCCATTTCTCAGGAACGGAGTGGGCAGGAAGTCATTCTGGTGGACTGTATTACCTTCCTGGTTTCTAATCATCTGGTTGCGGCTGCGGGGCCTGAAGGCGATCCCTTTGATGTGCCCAGCGCTGACCCGTTCAATACCGAGATTGAAACAGCTGTAATTGCCGAAGTGGAAGCGCTGGCAGCTTACGCGCGCGCAGAGAATGTAACCCTGATTCTGGTGTCGAATGAAGTCGGATCCGGTCTGGTTCCGGCTTATGAACTGGGAAGGGCTTATCGCGATATTCTGGGGCGTGCCAACCAGGTTCTGGCACGTCATGCCGATGAGGTGCTGCTGCTGGTGGCGGGCATCCCGATGAAGGTGAAATGATGCTGCGTTTGTTGATGGTTCGCCATGGCGAAACGGAATGGAATTTCCAGCATCGTTACCAGGGACAGTCAGATGTCCTGCTTTCGGATATGGGCCGGCAGCAGGCGCGTGCGCTGTCTGAGAGATTGGCGCAGGAAGGAATTGATGTGGCTTATGTAAGCGATTTGAACCGCGCAGCAGAAACCGCTGAGATCATCCTTTCCGGGCGAAACGTTCCGGTTCTGAGAGAGCCGCGCCTGCGTGAGATGAGCTTTGGCGTGTTGGAGGGGTTGGTGTTCGATGATGCATATGCGCGCTATCCGGCCGAAGTTGATGCCTGGTTAAAGGATTACAATACGCCTCCACCGGGCGGCGAAAAGTTGGAAGCTTTCACTGCGCGGGTAACTTCTTTTATGAGAGCGGTACAGTCAAAGCATGATGGGCAAACTCTCCTGCTTGTAGCACACGGCGGGTCTTTAAGCGAATTGGTGCGGTTGGCACTGGAGATGCCCCCTGCCCGGCGCTGGGCGTTTGCGATGGATAACGCCAGCCTGGGTGAATTGCAATTCCAGGATGGGTATCCACGCATCGTATCCTGGAACGAAACGGGTCATTTAAAAAACACTTGATCCTCTTTATCATGCTGTAAACATCAACCGGAACAGCCGGAGATTGATTCCCTCATGCA
>JAHDQE010000094.1 GCA_018433975.1 Ornatilinea sp.
AGCGCGCCTCCGGGATGGATATGGGTCCCAAGCCCACCATGGATTTTAAATTTACTGCCGAGCCGGGCATGCCCGCCATCATCATTACGGAAGCAGTGCTGCTGGAATGCAGCGATTCTTCATGCTCGGACGCAAAACCTCTGGAAGAACTGGGCCCCCAGGGGATAACCTGTCAGGAAATGAGCTGCTCTTCCATGGCTTACGGCTATGCAGCGTATCACGAGCTGGTAGTGACTTTCTCGGATGGAATCACACGCCAAAGCAGTGTATTCCAGAAGAATGCCTTTCATGCTACATACAAGGTTACGGTGGGGCAGGATGACCTGCGGGTAAAGGAGGGCCGGGGGAGAATGGACCCGCTGCTGGGGGCCTTGCTGGGCGGCCTGGTTGGAGTGGCAGGGCTGTTGATTGAATTGGGTCTGCTGGTTGCCCTGATGGTCAGGGAGGGCAAGGGACGCGCGACCTGGGAGATCTCCAAAGGTTTTTATTGGTCAGCCTTTGGTCTGGGGCTGGTGCTCACAACAGCGGGCGGCTTTTTCAGTCTGGCACTGCCCATCACCGCGCTGATTGAAATCGCGCTGGGGATCGGATATGCGCTCTGGCGCAAACGGCCTGTATTTCCCCTGGCGATCGTAATCCTTGTGATGAACGTTTTCACCCAATTCGGGCTGTGGGGCGCTCTTGAAACCGTACAGGCAGGGAACTCGCTGGTTTTCACCCTGATACTGGAAACCGGTATCTGGCTGGTAGAGGCGTTCATTTTATTCTTCACGCAGCGCAAGACACTTCCATTCAAAGAAGCGGCCCTGCTCAGCCTGGTTTTAAACGGTATCAGTTTCCTGATTGGATTGATTCTGCCGCTGTAAAATGTTATGATTTATTTCCGGGTTAACAGGTTTGATGAAGTAACGATCATTGGGGGTAAATGATTATATTCGGAGAATTATGCATGATAAGAACCAGGGCGTATTTTTCATCAATTTTTTCATGAATGAGGGTCTTACAACACTAAGGCACAGAGAAAATCATGTTTTCTAACTTTACTGATCCATTATTAATCGATGAAACATCCTATCAGGGCAGCTTAACCAAACTTATTCGTTTTGGTGTTTTTTTCAGCATCGGAACAAATTTATTTTTCGCTTTCTTCTACAGTCTCAGGGGTTACCCCGCTGTGATGATCTGGGTCTGCATTATAGCGGCAGGCATTGCGGCGACCAGTTTGGCGATACAGCATTTTCTACATCACAACTGGTTGGCGGCACAGGCGGCTACATTTTCCATTTATTTCACAGTTTTACCATTCACCATGATTACGGGCGGAATCCATTCATCCAGCATTTTGTGGATGGTGTTCATTCCTATTGCGGCAACGGTAATGTCCGGTTCGGGCGGCGGGCTGCTTTGGGGAGGGATTTGTATTTTCACGGTGATCTGTTTCTATGTTCTGAATGAGGTCTTGGGAATTGACTACACTGTAATTGCATCCACCGGAACAGATCGTCTGGTGGACCTGCTGACGGTCTCCTTATCGGCATTGGCAGCTTCGCAATTCAACGAACGCAGAAAAGTACATGTGATTCGACAACTCCAGAAAATCCGGAAAAAACTCCAGCACCTGGCAATTGTAGACCCTTTGACCAATGCCTACAACCGCCGTTATTTTTTTAACCACGCACAGATCCAACTGGCTCGCGCGGGTATCACCGGGCATTCAAACGCAGTTGTGCTGATCGATGTGGATCATTTCAAGAACATCAACGATTCGTATGGGCACCTCATTGGTGATCAGATGCTGATGGGTCTGGCTGCAATTTGCCAGGAGAACCTGCGGGGCTGTGATCTGCTGGCCCGGTTTGGGGGTGAAGAGTTTATTATCCTGCTGCCCCATACAGAATTGGAAGAAGCAGAGCAAATCGCCAACCGGCTTCGGACCATCATTGACCAAGAGAAAATCCCCACAGATAAAGGGCCGTTATCGCTGACCGTGAGCATGGGTGTGGCGGTTTCCGGTCCGGGCGAAGTCCTGGATTTATACGAACTGATCATCCGGGCCGATCAGGCTATGTACCGTGCCAAAGGAGCCGGACGCAACCGGGTTGTTTCTGCAGATTGACAAAGATATACGGTTACCTTAATTGTTGATATTCCACACAAACGCACCAATTGAATAAGACAATCTATCCGCCCCTAACCATTTTTAGATGAAGAAGTCTCTGTCTCTCTGTCTGCCAGGATAGTTCTGACCGCTTGACCGATCTCAACTCTTTGAGATCGGTTTTTATATGTGCGGCTTTTGTGCGGGAAACAAGGCTGCCCGGTGAACGACCTTCCCCGGCACGTTGAGATTGTGGTAATCCTCCTTGACAGAATCCATGCCGGGTTGGTAAATTTAACTTGAACCAATACAAATAAACAGTTTGTATACAAAGGAGAAGAAGAATGAAAAAGAAATGGGTATTATTGATCGGAGCTGTGCTGCTGGCAGCTTCCCTGATCGGCTGTCAGCCACAGGTTCAAACCGCGCCAGAGGCTCCGGTAGCAGAAGTTCCCGCAGCGGAAGTCCCGGCGGCAGCCGAAGCCGTTGAGGAAGCCGCAGAAGCCCCGGTACTGGAAGTGGTAGGTCTCGACGGTGAAACCGTAGAACTCTCTTTGAGCGAGTTAGAGTCCATGAATGCCACTTCCGGGCAGGCCGGTATGGTCAGCAGCACCGGCGCGATTACCCCCCCGGTGGAGCATAAAGGCGTCTCATTAAAGGATCTGGTGGAACTGGTGGGCGGCATCGATGAGACCATGGGCCTTTATCTGGAAGCCGAAGACGGTTACGGCATCACTTTCTCTTACGATCAGGTCATGTCGGGTGATTTCATTGCCTACGATCCTGTCACGGCCCTCGAAATAGAACCTGCCGGCCCCCTGACCGCAATTGTGGCTTATGAACGGGATGGAGAGCCCATGGACCCGGTACAGGACGGGACGCTGCGCCTGGTGGTAGTCAGCCCGGAAGCAGACCAGATCGTAGACGGTCATTGGGCGGTGAAATGGCTGGCACGGGTCGAGGTAAAATCGGTTGCTGCGAACTGGTATCTTCATCTGGAAGGCGCTCTGACCGAAGAAATGGATCGGGCCACGTTCGAATCGGGTTCTTCTCCACACTGTCACCTTAAGACCTGGACAGATGAAGACGGCAACGAATGGATGGGGATTCCACTCTGGTATCTGGTAGGTCGGGTAGATGACGAAGTCCGCCATGAGAGCCGGGCGTTTGATGAAGACCTGGCCGAAGCGGGCTATACGGTTACTCTGGTTGCCGCGGACGGCTACACCGTGGAATTAAACAGCCAGGATGTTGCTTTCAATGATGACCTGATCCTGGCCTCTGAAGTCAACGGGGGACCCTTGGAAGACAAATACTATCCGCTTCGCCTGGTAGGTGAAGGCCTCTCAAGTGGTCAGACGGCCGGTGCAATCGAGTCTATTCTGCTGGATATCGAGCCAATTGAAGAAGAGGTCGTTGCCGAAGAACCGGCAGCCAGTGAGGCTCCTGTCGAAGTGGAAGGCGATCTGGTGATCGTTGGCTCGGTGGAGAGTCCCACCGGATTTACAACTGCTGAACTGGAAGCCATGGACCAGACGGATATTTCCGCACAGCATCCCAAGAAGGAAGAAGTGCAGGATTATTCAGGGATCCTTTTGAGCGACCTGTTCGCCATCGCAAAGCCCTATGAAGACGCAGAAACCATGGTGATCACCGCCAGCGATGGCTACCAGACAGAAGCTCCCGCCGCGGACGTGCTGTCCTGCAAGGAGTGTATGCTGGCTGCCATGGAAGAAGGCGGTTATATGTGCGTCATGCCCGATTTTGAGAGCAGCGCCTGGGTCAAAGATGTCGTCTCGCTGGAGTTCGTGGGTGGAACTGCCCGCACAATGGAAGGCGACTTTGTGATCTCGGGCAACGTAGAGTTCACCATGCCCTTCACCTATGAAGAAATTGCGGATATGGACATGGTCACTATCAACACCAAACACCCCAAGAAAGACGAGATGGAAGATTACACGGGCGTTCGTTTGAACGATCTGCTCGAAATGGCAAAACCCAAAGCGGATGCCGAAAAGGTCAAACTGGTCGCAGGAGATGGCTATACCATCGAACTGCCTCTGGCAGACCTGACCGCCTGCAAAGACTGCCTGATCGGGTTTAATGAAGAAGGAACATTGAAGAGCATTATGCCCGGCATGGAGAGTATGTTCTGGGCAAAAGATCTGGTTGAGATTGTTGTAGAGTAGCAAAGGGCTGCAAGAGGGTGGGCAAAGTATGGCCCACCCTTTTTTAATTTTTTATGATGAGATGGTAAAGATGATCAAACAATCCCGATTCATCCTGACAATCCTGCTGGTTTTATCAACCCTCCTCACAGGGTGCACTCCTAAGGAGAAAACCCCTCTGGTGGTGTTTGGAGCAGGCAGCCTGATTGTGCCGCTTAAGGCAGTGGAGACCGCTTTTGAAAAACAGCATCCGGATGTAGACGTCCTGACCGAATTTCACGGCAGCATTCAGGTGCTGCGGCACGCCGCCGAACTCAACGAGCCAATTGACGTGGTACTCAGCGCGGACCACGCGCTTATTCCCATGTTGATGTACACCCGCAACATACCGGACACGAAAACGCCTTACGCAGACTGGTATCTTAAATTTGCAACCAACAAACTGACATTGGCCTACACCGATCAAAGCCGATATGGGGATGAAATCACTGCGGATAACTGGTACGAGATCCTGGGGAGAGACGATGTGCGCATCGGCCTTTCCGACCCCCGTTTTGATGCCGCGGGATACCGGATGTTGATGATGTTGAAGCTGGCCGAAAAACACTATCAGAAAGAAAATATCTTTTCCGGTGTGTTCAACGGACAGTTCACCGAACCCCTCCGCGACCTGGATCGGGAAAACGGCACGGTAATCCTGGTACCGGAGATCCTGGAGACAAAATCCGGTTCGAAGATCTTCCTGCGCGGATCGAGCATTCAACTCCTGAGTTTGCTGGATTCCGGGGATATCGATTATGCTGTAGAATATGAAAGTGTGGTTGAACAGCACGGGCTTAAAAAGGTGGAACTGCCGGATGCGATCAACATGGGAAACCAGGCCAATCAAGCCACTTATGAATCCGTAGAGGTCCGGCTCGATTTTCAAAGATTTTCAACAGTAGAACCCGAATTCAAGGGAGAGATGATTGAATATGGGTTGACCATTCCTGCCAACTCCCCCAATCCGGAACTTGCGGAGGAGTATATTCGCTTCCTGCTCGGCCCGGAGGGACGCGAGATCATGACGGCAAACCACCACTCCATTTTGGACACCGTTACAGCAGACCAGCCTCAAAATGTTCCGGAAACCTTGCAAGAATTTATAAGCTCAGGAGAGTAATTTGAATAAGCGGCAGCGCTGGTTCATCGCCGTTTTCGCAGTTATGGGAGGGGCAGCCGTCCTGTTTGTCGTGCTGCCTCTGGCAACCACCGTGCTGGGGACGTCTCCGGCCAACCTGTGGAAGACGCTGACCGATGGTGAAGTTGCCAGGTCGATCAGCACCACCTTTCTGGCCGGGGCCATCGCAACCGGAGCCGGTCTGGTGATGGGCATCCCGCTGGCGTATGTGCTGGCGCGCTACCGTTTTCCGGCCAAGGGTCTGGTGGAAGCGATCGTGACGCTGCCGGTGGTCATTCCGCACACCGCAGCCGGGATCGCACTGTTGATGGTATTTGGCAGCCAGGGAGTTCTGGGAAGCTTCTTCCAGCGTTTTGGAATTTTCTTTGTGGATCGTCTGGCAGGAATAGTGGTGGCCATGCTGTTCGTGGGCCTGCCTTTTCTGGTCAGCGCCGCCCGCGAAGCCTTTGCCGCGGTGGATATCGAGATGGAAAAGGTTGCCCTGATCGATGGGGCCAACTCGTGGCAGGCCTTTCTCTACGTCACGCTGCCCCAGGCCTGGCGGGGAATAACAACGGGCGCAATGATGATGTGGGCACGGGGTATCAGTGAATTTGGGGCGGTTGCCATTCTGGCATACCACCCCAAGATTGTCCCGGTGCTGATCTTTGAGCGCTTCCAGGGTTTCGGTCTTTCGGCGGCCCGGCCGGTCGCAGTGATTTTAATTCTGGCAGTGCTGGCCGTGTTCACCGGGATCAGACTGCTGGCCGCGCTGAAACAAAACGGAGAAAAGAAAGATTCATCCAGTTCTTAATCAGGACAGCATTACTCCCTGATACAAAGGATATTAAGAAACGTCATGATTCTGTATAATATCCATACAGCTTGTAAAGGAGAGTGAATATGACACTAAAAGGAAAGAAAATACTGTACCTGATTGGTCCTGGGTTTGAAGAACTGGAATTCTATGTCCCTCTGATGCGCTTGCAGGAAGAGTACGCCGAAGTGGTGGTGGCCGGAGAAAAAGCCGGGAAGGCTTATTTTGGCAAACATGGCAACTGCATGGACGCCAAAGCGGATGTCGGCTTTGAGGATGTCAACCCGGCTGATTTTGACGCCGTGATTGTTCCCGGTGGTTGGGCACCGGATAAGATGCGCCGTTTTGACGGCGTCAAGAGGATCGTCAAAGAGACCTACGACGCAGGCAAGATTGTGGGAATGATCTGCCATGCCGGTCTGGTAGGCATCAGCGCCGGAATCGTAGAAGGGCACGATTCAACCGGCTCCGAAGGGATCAAAGATGACCTGATCAACGCCGGCGCGACCTGGCGGGATGAGCCCGCCTTCCGCAGCGGCAACATCGTCTGGGGCCGCGTGGTGGCCGATATTCCGGATTTCTGCCGCGAATTGATCAAGGCATTAAAAGAACAATAAACTCAACGTTTTGCTTAATCAGCCCCCACACTTGACTGTGTGGGGGCTGTTTGTTGCTTTCTCTTGTCTCATCATTTCGTTCTGTCAATCAATTTCAAGGACATTGTATCAATCCCTGGGCCCAAAGACAGCCGCCACAGGCGGGGAACTCATTGCCAAAGCAGTCTTCGTCATTGGCTTCGGCCATATCGCAGGAATTGCAGGTCGTGCAGGGGGAGAAGTCGAACTCCCGCAGGCGTTCGCGCAACGCCATGTAACCCGGATCATACCAGATTTCTTCCAATGTGTTACTTTTCAGGGAGCCAACAGTGTAAGCAGTTGATTTGCGTAAATGATCGTCCAGATAGCTCTGGTGACTGTGAAGCAGGGGCAAACAGGGGCTGACCAGACCATCCCAACGGATACTGGTGCTGTTTTTTTCGAGGAATGGACAGGTATCAAAAGCTCTGAAAGTATCTACCCCTGCAATGGTGGTGCGGTACTGTCCGTTTAATGTTTTCCCGAAAGCGTTCAAGGTCTCTTCAGTAGTGTCCATGCGGGGCCAATTGACTTTTGGGAAGATTGCATCATGAGCGGAAGTGTAATCGTAAATGGCTTTCTCATACAATACTTCCTCGCGCAGTGATGCATCATGGGCCAGCACGTTGGAGATGGAGAACTGCTGTGCGCCGATCCATCGGCCGATTTCAAACACTTTTGGCAAGTCTTTAATGTTGCGTTTCATGGCGACAAAAGCCACGCCAACAGCAGGGTGATTTTTAAAGGCCTGATACTTGCGAAAATGCAATCGATTGAGATTTTCAATTACGGTGGGCAGGTTAGCGCCCAGACGCACGTCAGCGTAGCTTTCCGGGGAAGCACCGTCAATAGACACCCACAGCATATCCAACCCCATGTCGATCAATTCCGCCACAACTTTTTCCCTTAGTAGAATGCCATTGCTGATCATCTCGACGCGCGCACCGAGAGCTTTGGCTTGCCTTAACATACTCAAAATCCTGGGATGGTGCAGCGGTTCGCCATACCCGCCGAAGAAAATGGTCGGTAAAACGGGAAAGGATTGAATTCCGGTCAGAATGCGTTGGAAGGTTTCTTCATCCATACGTCCCATTGGCTCATCCCAATCATTACGCATACAGGTGCGACAGGTCAGATTGCACATGTTGGTTGGCTCGATGTAGACACGATTCAGGTGAGTGATGGGGGGATGCAGATGGATCTGGTTTTCGTTCACCTCTACCCAGAAAGTTTCACCTGGTCGGAGACCCGATCGAGCCAGAGTCTCTGGCGGCAGCACCAACTCTCCGGTCTTATTGACCACTGCTTTGATGAGCTTTCTCATCCATCCTCCATCTGCTGATATTTGCTTCAACTTGATTATATTCATTTTTTTGCATATATACAGAGCTAAATTGAAGTATCCATAAAACTGATCACTCGCATATAGAAAATTTCGCTATAATCTTATTAATCACTATTGTTCCCATTCACTTATTTCAGGGAGGATGGCGTGGATTTTAGGATTATGAAGGAACAGTATTGTCGGCTCACCGAGCAATATCAGCATAGGGCAATTAACTTTTCACAATACCAGGTCAACCTTTCACCCATCCCCATCCAAACTTCAACAGTTTACCCTGGGCCATCTCAGGTGATCGGCCATCTAACCAGGCCGAACTTCTCCTGCCCGCAGAAAATTTTCCGGATAGAGACAGCAGCCAACGGATGAACAGTGACCCTGACCTCAAACTGCTTACAGAGCTTACAACCATCCGTCTTTACCGGAAGAACATCAGCAGTACCGTGCAGGCCATGTATTATGCCGGAAGCAGAATCGGATTCGGATAATTAATAGATTAGGTGCCTCTTTGCCGCCAGTTACCGATTTTCATTGCCACATCTGAACAGTTATGACCATCACGCCATAATTCCTCCCAACCGGCACCTTGATGGAGTTTAAAGAATGGAAGGCTATATTTTAAGTATTGATCAGGGAACCGGCGGCTCAAAAGCCATCATTTTTAACCATTCCGGGGATATCGTCTCCTACTCGTTTCACGAAGTTACTTCGCATTGTTTGCGGCCCGGCTGGGTAGAGCAGGATGCCAATGACATCTGGCTTAAAACCGAACGGGCGATTTCGGACGCACTGATTGATGCCCGTATTCTTCCGGACGACATTCGTGCCATAGGAATTTCCAACCAGCGGTGTACAACTTTACTCTGGAATAAGAAAACGGGAGAACCCATTGGTCGAGCGATTGTATGGCAGGACCGGCGCTCCCAACAAATTTGTGACCGGCTTTCGGTTGGAGAAAAAGCCGAATTCGAGAAAAGAACGGGCGTTATGGTCGTACCCAATTTCTCGGTCACAAAAATTCAATGGCTAATGGAACAGGATCGATTGGTCCAAAAAGCCATCCTCAATGACGACCTGCTTTTCGGCACGATTGATTCCTGGCTGATTTGGAAGCTCTCCGGAGGTGCTGTCCACATTACTGATCTTTCGAACGCATGCACCGCTGGCTTGCTAAATATCCAGACACTCACCTACGATGATTGGGTTCTGGATAAATTTGGAATTCCTCCCCAAATCTTGCCGGCGTTGAAAAGCTCCAGCGAAGTTTATGCTTATACTCACACCGAAATTTTTGGAGAAACCCGAATTCCAATTTCGGGATGTGTTGGCGACCAGGCGGCAGCCGCGTTAGTTCAGGCCTGTCAAAAGCCCGGGGTCATTAAAAACACTTATGGCACCGGTTCGTTTTTGATCCTCAACACCGGGGACCGGCGCTATTTCACACCCGGCGGGATATTTTCTCCGGTCTTATGGACGATAGATGGAAACACAACTTACGGGATTGAAGGCTTTGCCGATGTTTCTGGCGCCGCAATCAATTGGTTAAAGGAAGGCCTGGAAATCATTAAGGATGTCAGCGATGTAGATGGAATGGCGATTCAGGTGCCGGGAACATGCGGAGTCTACTTTGTACCGGCCTTTCTGGGGCTGGGGGCTCCGCATTATTTTCCAAACGCGCGCGGGACCCTGTTTGGCATTAATCTTCAAACGACAAAAAATCATATTGCCCGGGCAACACTGGAATCAATGGCTTATCAAACCCGTGATGCTTTCGAACACATCGAACGTGCCTATGGGAGAAAATTATCTTTGTTGCGGGTGGATGGTGGAAGCGCAAAAAGTGATTTCCTGATGCAGTTTCAGGCGGATATCCTCGGTATCCCTGTAGAAAGGCCGGTGGTTATTGAAGCATCATCCCAGGGCGTAGCGTATCTCGCCGGACTGGCTATCGGTTATTGGCAATCCCTTGACGAAGTTAGTGCCAACTGGAAGCTGGACACTTGCTTTGAGCCGCGCATTTCTACCTCAAAACGTGAAGAACTCTATAACGGCTGGCTGAAAGCAATTGAAAGTGTTAAATTCTGGGGAACCGGTAAATTAACGCCGCCGGACAACCGGATGAGCCTTTTATCACCGCGCGAACGAGAGGTAATTTCATATACTGCCGCGGGGAAATCTGCGCGTGAGATTGCTGCCATCCTGTTTTTGAGTATAAAAACGGTTGAAAAGCAAAGACGGGATGCTATGAGAAAACTGGGGGCGAATAACCTGGTGGAACTATTGTGTATTTGTCTGGAGATGGGAATGATTTCCACCGATAAGCATTAAGTAAATGGAGGAGTATTTCCAAAAACCTGGGGGCAAGATAATCCAATGGAGCATACCGCCTGGATAAAGAATCTCACAAACAACTTTGATTCGGATAAAATCAGCGCCATTGCCTGATTTACATGCTTTTTTTCCTTGCTATAGTTATATATAAGAGATCCCTTTATCCGTTCACTGCGAAATTATCTACAACAGCCGCATTCACCTCTTTCAGAGTTGGACCGTTTTACCAACTCGATTTCTGATTACCCATTCTCTTCGCCCTTTTTTATTGTTACATTTTTTCAGCCATTCATTTTGAATTAGCCGTTCTTAATGATTCTTAAAAGGAGGTGATTCATCAAATCTGGTTGAGATGGCAAAAAATGTCAATAAAAGCTTCATGTTGCTGTCCACAAATTGAATTCCCATTATATTTGAGTGAGGAGAAAAAATGAAAAACCGTGTAGTGTTAATTGCTTTGTTGTTAATCGCCTCAGTTTCAACCATCGCTCTGGCCCCTGCCGTCCCGGTTGCCAGCGCGGTCGAAGCGCCGGCCCTGGCGGCTACCGCCACCCCGGCTGCTCCTGTGGATGTTGTTACCTCTCAGGTTGTAGACCCCGAAACAGTTGGAATGTCTGCGCAGAATCTGTCTCTGATCGATGAATTTGCCGAGGCAGACATCAAGTCCAACTATTATAAGGGAGCAGTAGTGCTGGTTGCCCGGCAGGGTAAAATCGCTTATTTCAAAGCCTATGGCGATGCGGACCAAAAAGGCACGCCTATGAAGACAGATGCCATTTTCCGGTGGGCTTCTATGACAAAACCGCTGGTTATGGTGGCTTTAATGCAGCAATATGACCAGGGCAAGTTCAAACTTGACGATCCGGTTTCCAAGTACCTGCCCGAATACAAGGACTTCCAGGTGGCCGTGGATGATGGCAAAGGGAACGTATCCCTGGTTCCGGCCAAACGAGAAATCACGATGCACGACCTGATGAGCTATACGGCCGGGTTTACCTGCTCGTTTTATTATGGGGCGAACGCGGTGAGTTCCGAGGTGACAAAATGCTATGTTTATAATGGGGTGCAGGACTTATTTGATGCGGACTACACCCACACCCTCGAGGATAATGTCAACGCGCTGGCTAAATGTCCGTTAGCCTACCAACCCGGCGAGGGATGGTATTATGCTCACACATCCCATGATGTCATCGGCTATCTGGTTGAAAAATTCTCCGGAAAATCTTTAGACGAGTACATGCAAGAAGAGATATTTAAACCTCTCAAGATGAATGAGACCTGGTTCTATCCTCCGGAAAGTGTATTCTCCCGAATACCGGAAGTAACTCAAACCGGCAAAGCGGACACACCCTTTGTCGAAAAGACCCTGGGAATTTTGCCTGAAAATACACTGTATACCTTTGGTAAGAACAAGACCTATTTTTCCGGCGGCGGCGGATTGCACGGGACAGCTTATGATTACTTCCGTTTTGCCCAAATGATGCTGAACAAAGGCGAATTGGACGGGGTCCGCATTGTGAGTAGTGAAGCGATTGATTTGATGACCCAGCCCACCCCGGATAAATTTGGAAAGTCGCTCTTCACCGGAAACCTGTGGGGATACGGTGTAGATGTTCAGGTAACCGACTCGCCCGGCAGCCCTGACGGCACCTGGTTAGGCGGAAAAGGCAGCTACGGCTGGCGTGGTATCTGGAGTACACTTTGGAACAACAACCCCACCAACGAGACGGTCACACTCATCATGACCCAGGTCGGGGATGACGGCGCACTTCCTCATCTATATTTGATGAACACTTTAGCCAGCAGCGCAGTGATTGAATAAAGAATGAAGCAGTCCCCGGCGGCAAGCAGCGAAGCATACTTGCCGCCGTGATGATTTCCTCTCAACAGAGACCCTGAAGGGTTTTGATCCCTTCAGGGTCTTTTATGTTATTACACGATGTTGCGGTAACCGTTCCAAAGGCAAGCTGTTCTGTAAAGGCTGCAAAGCAACATCGCAGGTCCGGGTATCCGGACTCAATCCGGATACCCGGACCTGCGACTGGGCTTCGACGGACCTTACCGGTATTGCTGTCTCTGAAACAATTGTGTTGTTAACGCCGCTTTGGTAAGTGGGGTTATTCCGAGGGGTGCAGAGCGGCAACCCCGTGTTTCACTGCCGCCTGCCGGCAGCCGCTTTCCTTCTGGCTCCCTTTTCAGCGTCTCCTCCAAAAATCTTTGCGTCCCGGGCAGCTTTGTGTGAGGGAAACACCCTAGCGCTTTTCTGCAAGCGTGGATGGGGGTGCGTCCGGTTGCGTCAATTGTAACCAATGTGAGACAAGTCTCGTTTCTAACCGGATTATAATTGGTTGGAAACTGCCCTTCGAATGTGTATAGAGATAGATACATACTTAAAAAGGAAAGACACTACATGGAAGATTATTCAAAACTGCAAAAAATCCGCTGTTTTTTACTGGATATGGACGGCACAATCTTTTTAAGCGACCACCTGCTGCCCGGCGCGCAGGAGTTTTTGGAACTGCTGGAAGAGCGCGGCATCCAGTTCTATTTCCTGACCAACAATTCCTCACGATCTAAAGTAGAATACGCCCAAAAGCTAAAAGGGTTCGGCCTGAATTACGCAGAAGACCGGATTTTCACTTCCGGCGAAGCCACGGCAATCTATCTGAAGAAACAGAAACCCGGCGCGCGGCTGTACCTGGTCGGCACGCCGCCCCTGGAGCATGAGATGGCTGCCTACGGGTTTGGACTGGTGCAGGATGACCCGGATTTTGCAGTCCTCGGATTTGACATGACGTTGACCTATGAAAAGCTGCGCAAGTTGTGCGGTTTTGTGCGCAAGGGTGTACCCTATATCGCCACCCACCCGGATATCAACTGCCCTACCAAGGACGGCTTCATCCCGGATATTGGTGCAATGATCGAACTGGTAGCCGCCTCTACCGGCCGCCGGCCGGATGTAATTGTGGGCAAACCGCACCCGCCAGTCGTTGAGGCACTGGTGGAAAAAACCGGCTTTCCGGTGGACCAGTTGGGAATGATCGGGGACCGGTTGTATACCGACATTGCCCTGGGCAAAGCCGGTCTGACTACGGTGCTGGTCCTCACCGGCGAAACGAAAATCGGGGATCTGGAACAGGCCGATTTCCATCCGGATTATGTCATGGAAAACCTGGTGTCGCTCTCTGCTGTCTACCGTACTTTCCCCAAATAGTCTTCTTTTCCGATTGCAAAACGGATTACAACAATAAGCCATCCCTGACGAATGATCAGGGATGGTTTATTGATTCCGAAAAGTGGTTCTGCGCTGAAACAAGAAGTGAATAGCAGAATCTTTGAAAAGCGTTCGGAAGTTTGAATTGGTTTATTGAGAATTGAGAGGGCATTTTAACCCGTTGATGTCGGGTCGTCGATAGAAACTGGTCCCTTTTTCAGTTTCAACTATCACAAAAAGTGCGTCCAGATAACCACTACCGTTACAGCCAACCACAGTCACAATGGACCCGTGCGGAAAGGTCTTCGGCATTTCAGACAGCGGCAGGATCACTCCTCTGCTGCCGCCGGTACGAAGCAGGGTGAAGGTCAGGCGTGAATATGCCATTTCCCGGGTGTAGCCCTGATCCCCGGCCTCGCCTTCTCCACTTTGATAGTATCGGGGGTAAAGTCCTTTTCCGGAAAGGATGACTGCGTCCTCATCTTCCAGAAATTTGTCCAAAGCGGCTTGAATTCGAGGGATTCTTTCCGCCGGGAAATTTCCTTTCAGAAGAGTCTCCAGATTGGCAGTTTCATCCGGAAGGTATTGAGCGGGAAGAATACGGTCCAGCAGCGGAATGCCAAGTCCGACCAGCAAAACGGCCGCCAGCACCACAGCAATTTTTTTCCATTCCTGCGCGGGTAGGCCTCCGGAAGCAGGAACTTCCGAGGTTGATTCCACATCGCCGTGAATGCTCTGCCACCCGAATTGGACCACCTGAAACCACCCCAGCAGATAATACAGGATAAGAATCCATTCAATCGGTGCCAGATACCGCCCTCCGGACGTGCGGGCAAAGGCCGACCCCAGGTTATATCCCAGATAGATCACCAGCGGGAGGATTCCCACAAATCCCTGTTTCCGGAAGGCATAACCAATCCCGGCACTCAGCAGTACGAGGTTGGCAGCCAGAAAAATGATTTGCCGGAAGTTCAGCGTTTGATCCCATTCCGGCAGCCAGTGCGAATCAGGCGCTTTAATAATGTGCGCAATATCATTCAGCACAGGCGAATCCGGAAGTGCCAACATACTGGTGGCAAGGTTGTGGAAGAAATGCCGGGAAGTGAGGCTCAAAACAGCCCCAAGGGGATGCTCGTACTGCGGTGTTGAAGAACTGGCAGGCAGGTTGGCAGCCGGTTCAGGAGTTAACGCAGGGGAAAATGGAATATCCAAAAAAGTTGTTTCCGGAACGGCCTGCTGCGTGGGACTGGGAAAGAACTCGGATTGTACTTCCGGCTCCGAAACATAAGGAGCATAACGCTGCATCCAGACGGTTCCCCGGAAGCGTGTCAGAAAGAAATAGGGGGTGACCCAGGTCCGGCCGGTGTTGATCATCCAGGGCAGCAAAGGCAGTAGAAAAGCCGATAAAAACACGACCAGACTCCATACGGTCTGTTTCCAATCTCGTTTTATTTTCAACAATATCCAGAAAAGTGCAACCGGCACTACAAACCAGACGTTGTAGCGGATCATGGTTGTCAGTCCCAATGCGCCACCGGCTGCCGCAAGGTAGGTATTCTTCCTGGAGTTGGATTGATGTGCCCGGAGGAGCCACAACGTGAACACAGCCAGCCCCAGCCGGCAGGCCGGTTCCGTCAGCAGGAGCCGGGCGTTCGGTGCGTTGATCCAGGGAGTAGCCGCAATGGCGTTTATCTCATAGAGAAGAACAAGGACTGCCGCTGCAATCCCCACGGGCCTGGATTTCAGCGTCCGGCCAATCAGATAAACGATTGGGACAAACGCTGCCATCAAAGCAGTGTAAAACTCCATATACAGCGAGAAATCATTCCCGGTCAACCGGTGCAAAACATACAACAACCAGGAGTAAAAAGGCTTATCCACATATTCTTGCCCGGATAACCCCTGACCGGTTACGGCCAATTCCGCACTGAGGTCATAAACCCTTGCATCGGAATAAGGATAATACTCTTGATTGGGCGGGTAAGGCCCGGGGGCAAAGTAGCTGTCCTGCCGGGGCACCAGGTTCCAGGCCAGGACCGCCACAACCCATAGGATCAAACAGACGGCAAGATCCAGCCGATGTTCTCTCGCAAACAGATTGTTGGAATGAGTCGAGCGCAGACGGCGTTCCAACAGGAAAAACAGCAAGCCGATTGCGATGCTGCCAAAAACCTGCCACAACAACAGCGGCGGTGCGGACTCATTCCAGAACATTTCATCCGGTTCCAATCCGATTTTTGTGAAAGCTATAAACGCCCAGACCACACCCAGAACGCACAGGGTTAAAGCCGCCGGGCGTAATTCGGGAAGGAACTTCTGCAATCTCTGCTTTAACGATCCTTGTGGCATGGGGAAAATACCCGCTGCAACCCCAAAGAAGGTTTGCAGCGACACCAGAAACAGCCACAGCAGGAAGGGCCGCAGGCGAATTAACCACGCAGCGTACACCCCTACCCGGTAACCGGGCAGAAAAACCGCGCTGCCACATATCCAGGCAACCGCACAGGCAGCGCCCATCACAGCTTTCACGCTGCGGAGATTTCCCAAAAACAATTGGATTCGCGGGAAAGATTTGCCCCGGAAAGCCTTACCCGCCAGAAGGGCACTCCCCAGCAGCAAGGTTCCAAAAATCAGGGTTCCGGTCCAACGGAAAATCGAAAAGCCCAAAAAGACTGCATGTTTGGGGTCCGCGGGAATGCTTAACAGCATTCCCGCCCCTCCAAGCGATTCTACAGCAGCCAGCGCGAAAAAGAGCGTCACGCCCCTTGTTGAAGGAGAGTGAACTTGCTGGGAAAGTGATGTCTCGCGGAGATCGGTCATTCCATCAGTACTTTCCGGTAAATCGAAAGGGTAGCCTGGTTAACAGCCTCGGTAGAGAGATTTTCCGACACAAATTCCCGCCCGGCGCGCCCCATCCGCACACACTCATCCGGGTTGCTCAACAATGCACGGATCGCATCTGCCAATGCCTGACTGTCCTTCGGCGGAACCAGCAGGCCGGTCCGCCCTTCCAGAACAGCAGCCCGGCAGCCCGGCCAGTCCGTAGCGATCACCGGCCGCCCGCTGGAGCCAGCTTCCAGCAGTACGGTGGGAACTCCCTCACCGTAGGTTGTAGGGTGTACAACCAGGGCGCTTTGCTGGTATACCCCCGGCATATCCTCCCGCCAGCCCCACCATTCCACTGCACCTCTTTGCACCCAGTTTTGCAAAGTAGTTTCCGGAATACTGGTAGGGTTTCCGGTATCCGGCATGCCAACCAGCACCATCCGGACATCCAAATCACGTTGGAGGATTTCGGCGGCCTGCACAAAAACCCCCACGCCTTTTTCCCACAGCATCCGGCTGGCCATAACAACGATAGGCGTACCCTCAGGATAAGAGCTATACGGATACTGGTCAATATTCACGCCCACACTCGGGATCAGGTGAGTGAACTTTTCGGAAATCAGGTGGGACTGGATGAAATATTGCTGATCGCTTGAATTTTCAAAAACAACGGCCTGTATGGCTTTTCCCTTGAAGGCCATCTTGAATAGGGCCCGGACAATGGGGCGCAGCAGCACAGCCTTAAGGTCGGTGTTGCTGAACACATAGCCGCGCCCGGGGATAGAGTTAACCACCCGCGCAGTCTTGCAGTGTACCGCGGCCAATGAGCCATAGATCACCGCTTTATTGGTGTGAAGGTGGACGAGGTCCGGCTGCTCTTCCTGATAGATCCTGCCCAGTGCAAGGATTGAACGGATTTCCCGCCAGGGGGCAATGGACTGCCGCCCGACCTGCCATTCCCGCCAGGTAATCCCTTCCGACACAAAGCGCGCAGAATAAGGCCCGGCCGGAGAAACCAGTACCACCTCCCATCCGCATCCGACCAGGTTCCGGATTAATTCCATCCGGAAATTGTAGAGATACCAGTCGGTGTTGGCGACCATCAAAATTTTTGGCGTTTTTCTCTTTTGCATTTTCAACCTTTAACGTTCCGGCAGCCCAACACATCACGGTAAAGCCGGGTAAGGCGGGTCTGCATTTCTCTCCAATCATAACGCTGTTCGTACAGTCTGCGTCCATTTGCTCCAAGTGTCTGGCGCAGTACCGGGTCCTGCGCCAGACGTTCTAAAGCAGCTTCCAGCTTCGGGCCATCGCCGTAAGGGACCACGATGCCCATCCGGTGAGATTGAACCAGGGTATCCATACCGGTTCCTTCCGCCACAATAACCGGTTTGGACAACATCATGGCTTCAAAGAGCTTGTTGGGACTGGCAAGGCGATTATTCGGGACCGCCGGATCGTAGGTGGCGAGCAGCACATCGGCCCAGGCGCTGATTTCGAGCGCTGTGGAATAAGGGACGCGCCCGTGCCAGGTCAGGTTGGACAAAACAAGAGCGCTCTGCAGGATGGCGGCTTCATCACCGCCAAAACCGGCCAGATCAAAATGCCAATCCGGATGCCCGGGCAGCAGTTCAATCAAATTCAGCAGCCCCCGGTCCAACTGGAGCAGGCCAATATAAGCAATCCGCAGCCCCTCTTTGTGATCACCGGATAAATCAGGCAACAATGCCGGCCGATCTTCAGGCGTGTTGTAGATGATTTCTAACCGCCTGGGGCCTATTCCGGCAAGCTGCGCTTCCCGGATATCATCTACCAGAATAACTGCGTCGGCAGTCCGGATAATCTTCCGGTCAAGCCACCGCAGAAGGCCGCGCAGCCAACCGGACCCCAAGCGGACGTGGTCCGCGTAAAAGTCAAAGATATCATACACCACAACTTTCCCGGCCAGCAGTTTCATCACCATGGCAGGAAGCACGGTGTCAAAATCACAGGCGTGAATGGCACGGTATTCACCACGGTGCTGCCACAGCCAGCGCAGGAGCAGCCATTGCCAGCGCAGCAGCGACCCCAGGTTTTGCATCCCGGTCCCGTATTGTGCGGGAATCTGTAAGCGGTGCAGCTCAACCTCTGCCAGATCAGGGGATTCAAGGAGCTGTCCGGTGCGATCCCAGGCCATAATGCTGACCGCGTAACCGGATTGAACCAGAGCGCGGGCTGTTTTTTCCACGCGCGGGTCGGGGGCTACCGGGTTCGAGCGGCAGATCACAATTCGCTCAACCATTTCGCACCCCATGAACTTCCGCAGAATCGAACTGCAACAGGGATTTATAAACCCCTGTCAACCGCCGCACCATGGGTTCAGCTTCATAATTCCCCGTTTTTGCTCTTGCGGCTGCACCAAACTCCTTCCGGATTTTCGGGGATTGGCTCAAGGTTTTAATTCGCTTCGCCAGACCGGCCGGGGCCCCAGATGGGACCAAAAAACCGGTCTTATTCTCCTCAATAATGTTCCCCACTTCGCCAACCTCCGAAGCGATAATTGCCATCCCGGCCGCCATCGCTTCCAGCAGGATATAGGGCATGCCTTCAAACCGGGAAGGCAGGACAAAGATATCCGCCGCCCGCAACAGGTCCGGGATATCTTCGCGTGCCCCCAGGAACTGCACGGTGTCTTGCAGGTTGAGCGCACGAGTTTGTGCTTCTAACGCAGCGTGCTCTTCCCCATCACCCACAATCCACAACCGCAGGGTTTCAGGAGCAGGTTGTAACAAAGCGAGTGCTTCAAGCAAGACATCATACCCCTTTTGTGGATGCAGACGCCCAACCCCGACCACAACCACACTCTCTTTAGGAGCGCACAAAGCAGCACGCAGGGTCTCCCGGGAGTTTTGCTGCACCGGACGCAGGTCAATCCCGTTCGGGATGGTGACGGCACGCGAAACAGGTCCCATTCTGGAGCGCGCATTTTCCGAAACGAAGATCACCTGGTCAATCCGCTGGCGGAGCAGCCAGCCTTCCATAGCTCCATAAGCCCATCTTTTAAACGACCGGAAAGGCACCGGAGCTTCTGCCATTTCGCGCGCCAGCAGGTGAACGGTGGCTGCGCATGGAAGCCCCAACGCACGGGCCGCCTGGCTGGCCGGCCAGTAAGCGCGCGGGTGATGGATATGCACCAGATCAATTTTCTCTTCGCGGAAAAGTTTTTGCAGGTGGTGTGCTGAGCGGAAATCCAGCGCGGATTCAGGCTCCCAGGGGATCACTTTGCTGCCCAGTGAACCGGCCTGGCCGGTAAACCGCTCCGATGCGCCGGAAAATAGAACCGGATCAAAAGCGTCCCGATCCAGATACTTCAGCAATTGCAGCAGATGGGTCTCGACACCCCCCACATCCAGTTGGGGGCCATAAACCAGACCAACCGGGTAAGGTGTTAATTTCTTATTCACGGTCACGGCTCCAACGGGTATGTGGATTACCACGCACACGCAGCAAAGCCTCCCGCATAGGGCTGCCGAGCAAGGCCAGCCAGAGCTGGCGCCGCAGGTGGAGCGGTGCCCAACGCCAGGCCAACCGGGCGTAGCGGCGCGCTTCACCGATATTCCCGCCCCAATAGGCGCAATCGCTGGCCCGGTACAAAGCGCTGCTCATCGCACGGGATTTTAAGCTTCGCACGGCTTCGGGAAGACCGGAAGAGCTGAAAAGCTTTTCATACATCGTAACCAGCTCAGGCGCGAACCCGGGCAGGTCGGCAATGGATTTCGCTTCGGGATGCAGCCGCAAAACTGCCAGCCGGCAAGGCAGATAATCTACCCGGCAGGACAACCCGGCCCGCAGCCAGTAATCGAAATCCATAACATAATGCAGCCCTTCATCCAGCGGGCCGATGCGATTAAAAACTTCTCGCCGCAGGAAAACCGCAGGCTGCGGCAGGTAGTTAAAGGCATTCCCTACCAACGCCATATATGAGAAAGGTTGGGCAGGATAAGAGCGGATGAACCGCCCTTCCGGATCAATATAATCACAATCGCCATACACCAGATCCGTTTCCGGATGTGTCGCAAAATACGCAGCAACCGCTTCAATCGCGCCGGGCAGCAGGAGATCATCGGCGTTCAACCAGGAGAGAATCTCACCCTTCGCCAGCTTCCACCCATAGTTGATGGCTGCCGATTGCCCGAGACCGGCTTGAGCGCTCCAGCGCAGCCGGTCTCCGAAGGAATCGAGAACTTGCGGCGTATTGTCTGACGAACCTCCATCGATGACCCGATATTCCAACGCATCATACCGTTGGGAAAGAACGGACTGAACCGCTTCATTCAAAAAGCGGCTCGCGTTCAGGGTTGGGGTCACAATCGAAAAGGTTAGCAAGACTTTGCCTCAATACACGGATTTATTGCCCGGCGTTTTCTGCCCGCAGTGCCTGGTGTGAAATCTTCCCGGCCGGAGTCATGGGCAGTTCGTCACGAAATTCCACCAGGCGCGGGGCTTTATAAGCCTCCATTTGTAATTCGCAATGTGCGATCAACTCGTCCGCGGTGCTTTCAGCACCCGGTTTTAGCACAATATAGGCCTTGATCTCTTCACCGAGGGCCTCGTCAGGAATACCAATCACGGCTGCCTGAGCCACCGACGGGTAATGCGCCAAAACCTGTTCCACTTCAGCAGAGTACACTTTGTAACCGGAGCGTTTGATCACGTTATTCAGGCGGTCGATCAGGTACACGTACCCGGCCTCATCCTGCCTACCGATATCGCCGGTGTGGAACCAGCCATCCCTAAAACTGGATTGATTGAGTTCCTCGGCATGAAAATATCCGGAAAAGATTTGCGGCCCGCGGACGGTAATCTCGCCGGGGCTTCCGGTAGGAACCTCCTGTCCGGTTTCATCAACAATCCGCAGGCTGACGCCCGGCGCAGGACGACCGACTGAATTAAGTATAGTGTTTAATTCATCTGAATGAATGTAGCAGAACGGCACGCCTTCTGTCATTCCATAGCCGGATGAAATCTTTGCCTGAAATTGCTTTTCAAAAGCCTGGACCATCGGTTGCGGTACCGCTGAACCACCAAGAAAGCACTTACTCAACGAGTTTAGATTGAACTGGCTGGTGACTGAAGCATGCATCAGATAATGAGCAATGGTAGGGACACCCGCGAAGAAAGTGACCTGGTCACGATCAATGGCCTTCAGGAAGATTTCAAGGTCAAACTGAGATATCAGGCTTGCAGAACTCAAATGCAGTGCGGAGCCCCATATCAGTGTCTGAAAAAAGATTGTGGAAGGTGGTGTGGCAATTAAAACCACATCCTCTGAAGTAAGCCCCCAAATATTTAAAGATGCCTGTAAGACATTAAAATACAAACTATTTTGACTGTGGACAACCCCTTTGGGCTGCCCGGTAGTACCTGAAGTATACAGAATCACCGCGGGATCCTGGGGCCGGGCAGGATGGGTGTCAAATGAATCCGGCGCGAAATGAAGCAAGTCTTTGTAGAGCTCCACCGAATCAGGACTGGATTGGCTGCCGGGCTGGCGGACCATCACCAAATGTTGGCAGGCCACTGCCCCTTGTTTTCCCTGCAGAGCACTTTCAAGAAAAGCTTCAAAGGCTACCAGGACTTTAGCTTCAGCATTCAGCAGAATCTTTTGCAGGGCGAGCCCGGGGGTGGAAGGATGCAGGGGGATGGCAACTGCACCGGCTTTCGCAATTCCGGCCAGGCACACTGCCAGTTCTGGAATATTGGGCATTAACAGCGCGACTCGGTCCCCCGGCATAACGTTTAAAAAGCGAAGTGCGTTGGCAAATCGTCGGGCATCTGTTTCAATCTGGTGATAAGTAAATTTATTCCCGTTGGATAAAAGAAATGATTTCTCCGGCATCGTTCGGGCAGCATATTCTAAAATTGCAGCAACATTAAGCGTGTTCATAACTTTGGGTCTACCTTTCCTATAAATTCCTTTAAATATTTTTCGCGATTCAGGTTCCGCGCTTTTTTTCCACTGGAAGTTTTGTGGATCCAACCGCGTTCTACCAGACGGATATCCCCCAAGGCGATATCCGTGGCCTGCACAACCCGGCGGCGCACTTCCCGGATCACACGGTTTTGCTCGTCTTGGAGCAGAGGCTCTTTCAACTCGCAAACCATCACGGCCATTTCCGTCCCCAGTTTAGAGTCTTCTACTCCAAAGGCCACCGATCGTCCAGGCCGGATTTCAGGAATTTCCAGCACGGCCTGTTCAAGATATTCGGGAAAAAAATTCTGTCCGCCGATGATCATCAGGTCCTTTTTCCGCCCGCAGATGTAAAGTTCTCCCTCAGCGATATATCCCAGATCACCGGTATGCACCCAATTGTCTTTCAACACAGTGCTGCTTAAATCCGGTTGTTGAAAATAACCCTGAAAAGCAAAACTTCCGCTCATCAGCACTTCCCCAACGATGCGGTCCGGCAAAACATTCTGTGCCTCATCCACAATTTTCACTATCGTACCGGGCATAATTCTGCCGCAGCTCACAATGGACATTTTCTGCTCACTGTTGGGATCAACTTTCTTCGCAATTTTTTTCCGGCTCATCTGTTCCGCATCTACCCAATCCACATGCGGGAACTGCGCAGCAGGTGTGGTGGAAAGTCCGCAGGTGACTTCTGCAAGGCCATATCCGGCGGAAAGCATTTCTGGCTTGACCCCATAGGGCTCGAACCGTTTCAGGAACCCCATCAGTGTTTCATAATGGACCGGCTCTCCACCGGACATGAACATACGCATGTGGGCCACGTCCAACCCTTCCATGTCCCGTTCGCGAATATTGAGCGTGCAGTGACTGTAGGCAAAATTGGGCATGTAGCAGTGGGTCGCATGATAACGGTCAATGGCCCAGAACAGCACGGAAGGAGAGCGCACCCAGTAAAAAGGCGACATCAGAACCAGCGGGATGCCGGATATCAAAGGCAGAAGCATCCCGGCGATCAATCCCATGTCATGATTCAACGGCAGCCAGCTCACTTCGATATCATCCGCTTGCAGGTTCACCACCCGGCTCAGGGCTTTAATTTGCTCCACGATGGCCTGGTGAGAGACGGGAACCCCCTTCTGCAGTCCGGTTGTGCCGCTGCTGTACTGAAGGAAGGCAGTGTCTTCTCCAGATCGGGTAGAGAGGACAGCGCTCTTCGAGTCAATGGCATCCTGATTCTTTACAACTGCGATATTCAAAACCCGACAATCCAATCCGGACAGCAAAGTCTCCAGTTCAGTCTGGAAATCCGGAAAGGTGATCACACATTTCGCACCCGACTGAGCCACCAAAGTCTTGACGCGCTGGCGGTAAAGCGCTGCATCCATTCGTGGAGAAAGGAAAGCAAAGATCGAGGGCACGGCACCCAGATAAACAACCCCCAGAAAGGCATGCACCAGCTCAAGCGACTGCGGCAGGACCAGAACGACCAGATCCCCGGATTGGATACCGGTCCGGTACAGGGCAGCGGCATAAGTCTGAACCTTTGACCAAATTTGCTGGTAAGTCAATTCAGTAGTAGTCTGATCTTCATGCAAAAAGATCAGTGCAGTTCGATCCGGTTGCGTTTGCTGATGATGCTGCAGGGAGGTCAAAAGCGATGTAGTACTTTTCATCTTCATGCTTCAGTGCTCTTTCTTCATTAAAGGTGTTTGCCTCAGGATAGGTTGCCCAAAGTGATGCCAGGCTATAAGTTCACCAAAAAACAGGGAGAAATATGTCTGTTGAAGTTCATTTCACGCCTCCTGCAGTGGTGCTGCGCTGCGCTGCGGCAGCCGCGTATGCCTGTTGGAGAGTGTCAGCCAGAGCGTCAATCAACCGCTCGGCGTTTTCTGGTTTAAGATGCAATTCATCATAAAAGCCCTCAGGGCCGTCCAGACCCTGCATGTTTTCCAATGCCAGATAATCCTGGAAGAAAACATTGCTGTGTGTTCTGGAGAGTTCTGTAAAGTAATCCACAATGGTTTGGTGACACTGTTGGTACTTGGGAGTGTCTTTTAAATAGCCGTCATAAAACTCCGGCAGTAAAGGGCCGATGTAGAAAACGATGCTGCTGTTGTGTTCATCCACAAGCGCCAAAATGTTTTCGATGTTTTCGTCACGAAATACATTTGGAACAGAGCATTTCTGATAATCGCTGATTTTTTCCGGGGAAAATGCTTTTGAAAATTCACTGTTATATTTATATCCAAAACCATCCGCGTCGAAAGCCCACCCACCCCATGGCTTTGTGACGTTGATCTGGGTGGCTCGGATAACATACATCGAATCTGCCCACTGTGAAATAGAAATAGCCTTCGCAAGACGAGTGCTTCCTTCCTGCATCACCTCACTAAGCTTGAGATAGGACAGAAACTGCATGGGCATCCTATCGTAAAACGCTGTTAACGGATATTTATCCGGTATCTGCATTAATATAATTTTCGGAAAATCCGGGTTGGACTGTTGTGCGATATACTCGAGCAGTACCCGGTTTTCAGCGGGCCGGCCGGCATCGACAGACCAATTGAAACTGGAGTAGCCTAATTTCTTTTTAATATATTGCGGGGAGATGGTAAATGCTGTCGAGTTCCCAATGATAATCAGGTCAGGAGTCTTCTCGATTCGGGAATAATAGGTTAATTTCTGACTACGAGCGGGGTTTGTTCGGGACGGAAAATAATCGGTTCCGTAAAGATCCCAAGGATTTACCCAGATATTGAATATGCCTGTCGCAATCAACAGCCCGGCAGCGCATATCATGGATAATTTAACCAGTTTTCGGTCATGGGCTGAAGTATTGGATGGAGCGGGATTTTTATCGACCCGAATGGCTCCGATCAGGATCACAAGCAGCGAAACACTGCACACCCCCATCCAGTATGTGGTGTTATCAACCGTAATGTTTCCTTGAAATTTAAGGAAGCCGGATTCAAAAAGCGGCCGTACAATCCGGAACGAAACAATAAGACCAGAGAGTGTCAGCAAGATATTTAACAGTTTCTTACTGGAATTCATTTTGCGTTTTCCATTTTTTGGCTCTAATAAACTTTGCCTTTTGACGCGTTTCGACCTTTTTAGAATTGGACATAAATAAAATCTACAGGTTTTCCCATAAACAGCAAACACAACCACAACAGCAGTCCAATCGCTGCGGCAAACCACCATTTCCGATTGTGAAGCAATTTATCAGCTTCGGCATAACCTGAGAAAGCGATCAATAAAGATAACAAAAGTATAGCGCCAAACCGTTCAAGTCCAAGTGTCGTGAAGTAGCTCCAGCCTTCAAAACCACCCAATCCGATCAATTTTGTGAGCAACATTTTAACATACGCGTAGCTGGGACTGGTAAAGATCGCCAGGCTGACAAAGATTGAAATCAGGAATCCGCCCGTGGACAGAAATCGGGGTTGTATTAGTTTATTGCGGCGTTTCAGCCCTGTATGCAGGTTAAGCAGCAGTCCCATCAGAATGCCCCAGGACAGGTTTCCAAAGGTGATGCCATGCCACAAACCCACCAGGAACATGGTGATCAAGTTTGCGAGCGATTGGGCCAGCGCTTTTCTTTTTTGCCCGAACCGAATCAGCAGCGTTCGTGTCAGGGGGAAAAACAGATACACCCGGAACCAGCTGGAGAGGGAAATGTGCCAGCGATTCCAAAACTCCTGGATGTTCTGCGCCAGGAAGGGATTGTTGAAGTTAGGCGGCAGCTGCACACCAAACAGCAATCCCACGCCCAGGACGATGTCCGTATACCCGGAGAAGTCGAAATACAACCCCATAACGGAGGATAATACCGTCAGCCACGCACTGATCAATCCACTGTCCGGGTTCATGGGAGAAAGGGTCCCTGACTGAAATGTTTCCAGCAGCACATTGGCGATTAACAGCTTTTTTGCCAACCCGATGGTAATATACACGATTGCGTCAAAGATTTGACTTGCCGGAACACGCTCCGGCAGTGCACGCAGCTGGTGTCCTGTATCCTGAAAACTGCTTAACGGCCCCGCGCTGACCTGGGGAAAGAACGCCGAAAAAGTCGTGAACGCTAAGAAATCTGCGGTGGCCGGGACTCTTTTCCGCTTTACATCCAGCAAATACCCGATGTGCTTGAAGCTGTAGTAGGAGAGGCCAAGCGGGAAGGCCAGCCGCAGCAGCATACGCGCATTGGAAAATCCGAGCCTCCTCAGCAGTACAAACTCAAAGCCAATAAATTTGAAAGATGCCAGCACAGCCAGGTTGATCAGGATTCCGGCGGTAAACCAACCTTTACGTGCAGCATAAAAGGTCAACCAGGATAACCCCAGCAGAAGAGGAATATATTTCCAATCCGCCAGGCCATAAAACAAATAGCTCAATACCAGCAGTGCCCACAAACGGGCCGGGGCGCTCTTGAGAACTTTCCAATAGAATAACAAACTAAGAGGGAGAAACAAAAGAAAAAAAGTGTGGCTCGTGAGGCTCATTTCACACCTCCTGTGGTGGTGTTCCGCTGCGCTTCAGCAATTGTATACGCCTGCTGGATCGTATCCGCGAGGGCATCAACCAATCGCTCGCCGTTCTTCTGGGTTAGATGCATGCTGTCATAAAACCCTTCCGGGCCGTCCAACCCGTTAATGCTGTCCAACAGGGTATAGTCTTTGAAAAATACATTATCATGCTGGAGGGTAAGCTCGGTGAAATACGCCGTGATCATTTGATGGCAGCGCTGGTAATCCTGGTTATTCTTCATATAGGAATCGTAAAATGAGGGCAAGGAAGGGCTGATATAAAAAATGATGCTGCTGTTTTGCTCTTCGGTAAGGGCAATGATGTTTTCAATATCCTCGCCGAACACTTCAGCGGCTGAACTGCACTTCGCAATTAGTTTGACCTGCTGGAGAACTGCGGCTTCTGAAAAGTCTTTGTTTATCCGATCACAATACCCATCTTCCAGAAAAAACAGATTGGTAAAGGATCTGGTATAGGGTGAAAGTGTATAGCGGAATACATACAGTGCATCCGATAATTGAGATACATTAATCGCCTTGGATGCCCGCAGGCCTATTTCCTGAATGAATGGCCAGAAATCGAGAAAGGGGAGAAGAGAATAAGGCAATAAGGTATACCCCTGTCTGGGAGGCGACTCGTTTATTTCCATTACCAGGACCTTCGGGTATTCTCCGGGATGTTGCTGTGCCAGGTAATCAAGCAGGATCAGAATTTCCGGCGCTTTTCCTCCATTTATAGACCAGTTGAAGGCCTGGATACCGAGTTTCTCCTGAATATAGGCGGGAGCAAGTCTGAAGGCGGCTGAAGTTCCCAGAATAACCATTTCGGGCGCTTCTGGAAGCTGAGAATAAAAGTCAAGCTTAACCGTGCGGGATGGAAGAACGCGAGGTTCCCAGATATCGGAAGCATACAGATCCCAGGGATTTGCCCAGATATTGAATATACCTGTCGCAATCAACAGCCCGCTAGCGCATATCATGGATAATTTAACCAGTTTTCGGTCATGGATTGGAAAGTTGGATGGAGCGGGTTTGTCATCAACCCGGATGGCCCCGATCAAGATTACAAGCAGCAAAACACTGCACACACCTATCCAATATACGGCGTCATTTACTGTGGTATTTCCTTGAAATTTCAGGAAACCGGATTGAAAAAGCGGCCATGCGATCCGGATCGAGACGACAAGCCCGAAAAGCATCAGCAAGGTAAACAGCAGTTTTTTATTGTCGGTATTCATTGTTCCTACTTCATGATCTCAGAACGATCATTTCGTCATTTTCTAAAATTGAACATAAACGAAATCTACCGGCTGTCCCATGGACAGCAAACACAATGCCAGCAAGATTCCCATAGCAGTGGCAAACCACCGTGTGCGCGTGCGCAATAATTTATCTGCTTCTACAAAGCCGGAAAAAGCAATCACTACAGCAATCAGAAGCGTGGCATAGAATTGTTCATTACCGGACATTGTCAGGAAACTCCATCCCTCAAATCCGTCCAGGCCGGACAGTTTAACCAGCAGCAGCCGGGCGTATTCAAAATCCGGGCTGATGAATACTGCCAACCCCACAAAAACGAATAACAGAAGAACCAGCCGCGCCAGGAATTCAGACCGAATTTTCTTTTTACGGCGTTTCAACCCGGTCTGAAGGTTAAGCAGGAGTCCCATCAGAACACCCCAGGCCAGATTGCCAAAAGTGATCCCATGCCATAAACCCACCAGGAACATGGTGATCAGGTTGGCTGCGGATTGTGAAAAGCCTTTGTTTTCCGTTCCCAGCTTTGTCAGGAACTTCCGGCTCAATGGGAAAAAGACGTACACCCGGAACCATTTGGAAAGCGAAATATGCCACCGGTTCCAAAAGTCCTGGATATCCTTTGCCAGAAAAGGGTTGTTAAAGTTGGGCGGCAGCCGGATGCCAAATAACTGCGCCAGACCGATCACCATATCGGTGTAGCCGGAAAAATCAAAGTAGATCCCCAGCGCCGAGGCCAGCACCAGCAGCCAGGCACTGATCAGCCCGCTCTCCGCAACTAACGGCAACAGTGAGTTCGTTTCCGCAAACTTCAGCAAGATATTGGCGATCAGCAATTTTTTGGAAAGCCCGATGGTGATATACACCAGACTGTCAAATACCTGGTCATTGGAAAGTCGCTCCGGTAAAGCGCGCAACTGTTTTCCGGTATTCTGGAAGCTGCTCAACGGACCGGCACTGATTTGAGGAAAGAAGGCGGCATAAGCCGCAAAGACAGTGAAATCCGTGCTGGCCGGATAAACCTGCCATTTGATATCCAGCAGATAGCTGATGTGCTTAAAAGTGTAGTAGGAAAGACCGAGCGGCAGAGCCAGGTTCAGCAATACATCCCCCACCGGGAAACCCAGACCATTCAAGGCGGCAGATTCCCAGCCAATCAGCTTGAAGAAAGCCAGGCCAGCCAGGTTAATCACAATTCCTGTAGTGAACCAACCACGGCGCGCGGTCTGGAAAGTTATCCAGGACAGGCCCAATAAAAGAGGAATATATTTCCAGTCCGCCAGAGCATAGAATCCATAGCTTAACGCCAGCAGTACCCACAGTCGGCTTTGACTGGTTTTGAAAAACCGCCAATAGAACAGCAGGCTGATGGGGAGAAACAGGAGCAAAAAAGCATGACTGGTGAGGCTCATTTCCCGCCTTCCATTGCTGCGTTCCGCCGCGTTTCAGCAATCTCATAAGCCTGCCGGATGGTGTCCGACAGTGCATCAATCAGGCGCTCGGAGTTCTGAGGGGTGAGATGCCCGGCATCATAAAATCCTTCCTCACCATCTAACCCATCAATGCTATCCAGCAAGGTATAGTCTTCAAAGAAGACATTATCATGTTGAAGAGCAAGCTCTGTAAAATACTCCTTGATTTCTTGATGGCAATGCCGATAATCCGGATCATTCTTCATGTACTTGTCGTAAAACTCCGGCAGGAAGGGACTGATATAAAATACGATACTGCTGTTTTGTTCCTCTGCAAAAGCGATAATCTCTTCAATATCTTTTCCATATACTTCAGAAGCTGAACTGCAATTCGCGATTTTTTCAGTCTGCTCAAGAACCGCAGTTTCTGAAAAGCGCTTTATGATTCGATCGCTAAACCCATCTTCCAGACAATAAAAATTGGCAAGAGGTCTGGTGCTGGGTGAAAGTGTGTAGCGAAAAACATACAACGAATCCGATAATTGAGATAAATTAATCGCTTCAGATAGCCGCAGGCCTCCTTCCTGAATCAACGTCAAGGGATTGAGAAAGGGTAAGAGAGAAAAGGGCAACTGGTGATACCCTGCTTCAGCGGATTGCTCGGACACCTGCATTAACAGGACCTCCGGATATTCTCCCGGGTGCTGCTGCGCCAGGTACTCGAGCAGAATCCTGATTTCCGGTGCTTTTCCTCCATTGATAGCCCAGTTAAAGGCCCGGATACCAAGTTTCTCCTGAATATAGGCTGGGGCAATCCTGAAAGCGGCTGATGTTCCCACAATGACCATCTCGGGCGGTTCTGCAAGCCGAGAATAAAAATCGAGCTTGACCGAGCGGGACGGAAGAACGCGAGACTCCCAGAAATCAAGACCATACAAGTCCCAGGAATCTGCAAAAATATTGAAAGCCGCAACGCAAATCAGGATGCTCGAAGCGCTGATGATCACGATTCGTCTCAACCCAACCAGGTCTACTTGTGTAGAAAGTTCCTGTTGCAGGTTGGGTATGGTTTTGATGATCCAGATAATGAAGAAAAAAAACAACAATCCGCACAGAGTGATCCATTTGGCTGTCGCGTTGACGGTATTATTTCCTTGAAATTTTATAAAGCCCAATCCGTATACCGGCTTTGCAACCCACAAAGCCAGGGAGATGACAAAAATGGCCACAAGCCACGGCAGCGCCTGAGAGATGATTCGCTTCATTCTCCCCTCAGCACTCGAGCGACAATTTGATTCAGAGTATCCATTCTTTCAACGGTGAGTTCCGGGTTGGGAATGTAAACGCCAAAGGTTTTCTCAATAAAAACTGCCAGCTCCGCGAGAGAAAAGGAATCAACCAGCCCGCCAGTAATAATCGTCTCATCATCTTGTAGCGGATAGCCAGAATTCTGCATCAGTTCCTGCGTGATAAAGTCACGCAGGCTTTCTCGTATGTTTTTTTCGTCCATATAATTCCCATTGAGTGATTAGACTATTGTAAAACTCCTGTCCTGAACAGATGGTGGTACAGGACAGAGCGCCTCAGGTAAGGGCGTAGGTACTGGTTGGTCTCTTCAGGGGGAACCGGCCGCCCGGCACAGCGCTCCCGCAAGACTTTCATTTCTTTTTTACCAATATCTGCAATTTGTGCCGCAGTCTTTTGAGCAGGATGAACCCGGAATGCGGCCAATGGACGCGGCACGCGGGTGAACTTTGCACCTGCATCCTGGAAGCGCAGCAGCAGATCCCAATCCATAGCAAATTGGAAACGCTCATCGAGCTGGCCTCCGGTGTTTTCCCAGATCCGGCGGCGCCAGAACAGAGTCTCTTGAGGGACATAATCGGCATACTGTAATGCAACCGGGTCATGCGGGGGCAGAATCCATTGTCCAACCTGCCGGTCCTGCTCATCAATGATAATGCGGTGGCTGTACACCACATCCGTTTCCGGATTTTCCATGAAAAACCGGGCAACATACGCCAGCGCCCCTGGCAGTAGAATATCATCCGAATTAAGGTACGCCATGATTTCGCCATGAGCATGAGAAAAGCCCAGGTTAATGGCCTGCGTCTGACCATCATCCGGTTGGGAGTTGGCTACTGCCAACCGGCTCCGGTATTGGTCCAGTATCGCAACGGTACCATCGGTAGAGCCGCCATCCTGAAGGATGTATTCCAGTTTGGGGTAATCCTGTTCCAGCACACTGCGCAGCGTTCGTTCCAGAAAATCCGCCTGATTATAGGTTGGTGTGACAACTGAAAAAGCCGGAAGATTACCAACGGGGAGTTCAACCGGCTTGCTGTATCTCCGGGGCAGTTTAAGGGAACGGGGCGGGTGTTGCTCCAGTACGAACAACCGCGGCAGGAATTTCCTGCGGGTTGACTTAATGAACTTCCCGGCCTGCCTGGTCAAAGAGAAGCGATATAAAGCCGGGAATAATATCCCGCGTGCCCAGTACCGCAGGGAAGATCGCCGGAACCGGACCAATTCCTGGATCACTTCTTCTTTAGCATCCAGTTCTCCATGCAGGTTTTCAATAATATCCAGAACGTTTTCTCCCGCTTCCTGATCGGATATCACTCTCTGGGCAATATGCAGCCGGGACTGAAGATCTTTGATCTGGGATATTTGCTTCCGAATGAAATTTTCTTTGGCAACTAAATCATCTTGGAGGTTCCGGACAACCTCCGAGGATCTGACTTGCCTTTCCAGCTCAGTGAGAGCCGACCGCGTTTCACGCAGGTCTGTCTGCAAAAGCTCAATCTGTTCCTCCCGGGTTTGTGCAGCGTGCTTGAGGTCCTGGATCACTTCCTCTTTGGCGGCCAATTGATCGTGAAGGTCTTGCACAAATCCCGGTGTGTTTTCCTGTAAAAGTTTATGATATGAGAGGAGGCTGTTCTTCAAAGTCTCAACCAGAGTCTCTTTTTTCTTAAGATCCACATCCATTTGTTGAATGACCTGTTCTTTCGCATTCAGGTCATTCTGCTGCTGAATGAGGACCCGGATACTGTTTTCCAACGCCCAGGTCTTGCTTTGAGGAGATTGAACCATATCCGTATAGGTTTGAGAGGACCGGATGATCTCGGCAATTGGCTTTGCCCCAAAGTTTTGATTCAATCCCAGCTCATCCAGCACATCTTCACAGTGCTGCTCCTGAGCTTCGAACCACTCCTCCGGTTCGTGCTGCGTCCAGCGGCGTTGGGGTGCCGGCTCAATCACTTTCAATGCACTTTCCCGGTTCTCCGGCGTATCTAGCCCGGCAAAATCCAGAATCCCAGGAATCAATTCTCTGGGATTCGCCAGGATTTCTTCATAGGAGATGGACCAATCCGCCTGCCGGGTACCGGCCAGATAGCTTAATTTCCACAGAAAATAGAACCGCTGGTAAAGATTCTGGAGATAAGGAGAAGCCAGAAAAGGAAACAAACCGCACAGATCACGGGACCAGGCAGTGATGCGGTAAGGGTCGGCGTTGAGATCGGCAGGGGCATCCGGTGATAGACCCACCAGAGAGGAGTGCCACTGGGCACGTGGAGAGCGATAGAGATGCAGGATCCGCGCCTCGGGGAAATTCGCCCGCACCCATCCCAGGCGAAAGTCAATCCGGTTGAACTTCAACACCGGTGTTTTTTCTTCGCTTACCGTGTTGAGCAATTCCGAGAGATAATCCTTCAATAACGGGTGGGAATCCGCCGCTTCCAGATACAGCCTGCTGTTCCCAAAACCGGCATTATGCTGTTTCAGGACTTCATCCAGCCAGGCATATTCATCAAAATAGGATCCAACGTGGAAGTGTTCCGGTTGTGGCTGGATATCCTCCCGGATAAATGCCAGCAGTTCTTCATGGAGAGGCTCATAAAACGTAACAGCATCCGGAACCTGCCGGAACAGATTCCACAGCATGGTGGAACCGGTACGAAAGCGGGCGGTGATAAAGACCGGTTTGGGCGCGATTTTCTTCTTCCTGCTCCGCACGTGTGCTTGCGGCCGGTTTTTCTCCTCCAGGGGATTGGGGTAGCCATGATGAGCCATCATTTCCCCATGTTCCCGCCACAGCAGTTCGAGCTGTTCCTTGGAATAATTCTCCTCCCATCCGTAAGCCTGCCCTTTCCGGGCATGTTTCGGGCGCAGGTGATGGTAATACACAAAAGGTTTGAAATCGGAATGCAGCAGCGGCAGGCCGGTGAAGGCCTCCAGCTTTTTGCAGGTCGCCAGTTCGTCAAACATCTCCTCATAATAGAGGGGAAGGTAACGGTCACCAAGGGTTTCGGAAGCCTTATGCCATTCCTGATGGTAAGCATTCCAATGTCCGAACCCCACATTTCCAAGAAGCACATTTTCCAGGGATACCTGTTTCTCCCAGATATCGTGAAAATAATTATAGTAGGACCAGCAACAGGCTCCGGCGTTGCGGATTGGCTGGATCACATATTCCCCGGGCAGATAAGAAGCAAAAGGCATCGCATGGATCTTAATGAAGAAGTGTTCTCCGGATTTCGCCAGTTCTGCTCTGCGGTTCGGATCTTCCAGAATATATTCACAGCTAGGTATCAGGCATCGATAAAAGGTGCTGTCATCACGGACAGGATGATAATAGACAAAATCAGGATCGAGGTTTTTGTTATCGGGGGAAAGAAGTGAATGATAAAACACAAAATTGTTATCGCTGTCTGGTCTAAGAAGCAACCAGGCCAGCAATCCTTCCATGGATGGATCACCACCATGCCAGGGGACAGAGGACCTCTCAAAGTGATTGGCAATCAATCGTCTGGTCCAGGTATTTCCACTGCGGGGGTAGGAGGCAATATAGAAGATCATGTTGTTACTTTCTAAATTTGAAGTGGGATGATTCCCTCTGGTAGATTAGACAGCCAGTATCTCGATAAACTTTGTTTGGAGGAGCATTCTGTAAAAGAAAACTTTATTGATGACATGAATAACCTTTTCAGAATCATTTATATATCTTACCAATCAAAATTATTCTCATATCCAGTTCGAATTAAAACCCTCCCATACATCGTTTTGAATTTATCTTTAATGTGATTGGAAAAATAGTTTTTCCAATCGCCTGAGATACCCTTCCGGTGATGAGACCAAATATCTTCTGTTCCTCTGGGGCGTCCCGATCGGGCTTGAAAACTATTACGCTGGATAATATTTTGTAAGAGCTCGCTGGAGACCTTAATTTCACAGTGTTCAATGATCCGCTGAAAAGAAGCAGATTCATCAGCAATTAAATCTTCATATTTTACCAGAAGCGTTTTTCCCTTCAGCCAGGAAGTCTGAATCCGGCTGGACTTGCGAAGCAAGTCATCCATCAAATATAGCATTCCCTCTTCCTGATTTAATCCCATTAGGTGGGCACGATGAGCAGAGATCTTTTCATTCAAAATCGGATGGCTGTGTTTGAGGCTGAAATACAGCGAGACCAGAGTATCTCGCAGATCCCGGATTACAACAAACATTTTATAAGGCCGTTGCTGCAAACCAAAAGACACCCAGTTTGGATAATATTTCAAAACAGCGCGTGGCGATAGAAACGCTAGATAATGATTCCCATGCCAGGGTGGCATCACAGTATAGAAATCCCTCCGGTTCTGATAAACCGTCGGATAGATCATTCCCGGTTGAAGAGGATGTTGGTTAAAGTGTCCTGCTTGCGAGAGCGGTTGGATGTATCGCTCTGGAGCACACTCGTGCAAAACTTGCAGAACCCACTGCGAGCCGGCTTTGGGGTGCGTAACATGGAAAATAGTGGGTTCGTAAAATGGATGATCCATAACCATACTTTACCAATTTAAATCTTTTTCGTATCCGAATCGGATCAAAGTTTTTCCGAATTGTTCTTTAAATTCACGGGTGATGCGGTCCGTGAAGTGGTTACGCCAGTCCCCGGCAATTCCTTTGCGGTAGTGAGAAGAAACGTCTTCACTTCCTTGCGGTCGCCCGGAACGGGCCCGAAAAGAGTTCCGGGCGATTATCTCTCCAAGATGTTCCTTACTGACTTCGATTTCGCAAAAATCAATAATTTTTTGAAACCCTGCATTCTCATCCGCGATCAGTTCTTCGTACTTCATCAAAAACGGTTCCTCCAACCAGGTTAATTGCAGTTGATGGTAATCTTTAATGGAGGTGTTCATCAAGTAAAGCAGCCCTTCTTCTTCACTGATTTCATTCAGGCTGAAGCGAGCTTGGGAAATCCCTTCATTAATCAATGGGTGGCTGTGCTTGAGGCTGAAATAAAGGGAAATCAGTGTGTCGCGCAGATCACGGACCACCACAAAGATCCGATAGGGTTTTTTGAGTGTCCTGAACCGGAACCAGTTCAGATAGTGTATCCGTAAAAACAGCGCGGCAATCGGTTTTCTATGATTTTTAATCTTTTGTGGGTCAATCACCGTATAAAATTGCTTCCGGCTGATGTACAGTGTCGGGTAAATCATACCGGGCTGGATGGCTTTTTTATAGAAATGAGCCGCGTAGCTTTCCGGCTGGATAAACCGCTCCGGGGCACATTCATGCAGCACCTGCATCACCCATTGGGAACCGGCTTTGGGATGCGTGATGTGAAAAACGGTTGGCATATTTTTTAAATCCATCTAATCATCCTGCGTTCTCTCAATAACTTGCTCGATCAAGCACTCCCCGGGCAGGTTGCACAGCCCATTGAAAGTGCCGCTGCTAATTTCATCCACTGCGGGAAAGATCATAAAACTGATCAAGGGCTCAAAACAGACCAGGGTCAGGCGATTTGTAAGCAATTCATCCGCGGAAATTGTCGAAAATTGCTGGTAGATCTTAAATGGAATCGAAAAGAATGAGAGACCAAGGGTATATTGTCCCCTCATCAAACCCAGTTGGATGGTCTGTCGGAACCGGAACCGTGTCCCCTTCTCTGCCAGAGGAGGATGTTCAATGCCCAATTGCAGCGTGTTCCTGGCGTGCAGCAGGGTGTTGTAAGTGTTGCGGATGGATACCTGAGCAAAGGGCACCGGAACACTGATATTGAGTTCCATTTCATAATACAGGTATGCAGTGGCATTTTCCTTAAAAGCCTGGCAGGACTGTCCTTTTTCATCACACAGGGCAAATTTTGTCAATCGCGCCCGCCCCGGCTTTTCGGGGATGGGAAAAATTGTGAACGTGGATTCGTCCGGCCAGAAGGCAGCATCCTCCGGGAGGGGTTCCAGAGAATTCGCTTTTCTCAAATCGAGATCAAACGATTCGTCCATCATCTTTTTCAATAATTTCCGTTGAAGTTCCGGTTGGCTGGCAGTGTTTTGTACCTGGGAATAAACCCGGATGGCCTCATCGGCTCCCCCCAAATAAAGCTCCCGCCCCTGATGCAGCACCAGCACCCGCTGGCAGTACTGCTTCACGGCGCTCATATTGTGAGAAACCAGGATAATGGAAGTGCCGGCGGCGATCAGTTCTTCCAACCGCTGGTAGCATTTCTGCCGGAAGAAAATATCACCCACTGCCAGTGCTTCGTCTAAAATCAGCACGTCACATTTCAGGAAGGCAAACAGGGAAAAGGAAAGGCGGATCAACATCCCGGAAGAATACGTGTTAACCGGCCGGTCAAAGAAATCCCGCAGTTCGGAAAATTCCTGAATCTTCTCCATCTGTTCTCCAATATAGCTTTTTGGCAAATTGAGAAGTTTGGCCGTGCGCAGCACGTTTTCCCGACCGGTAAGGTCTTTATTGAAATTCCCGCCGAGTTCCAGCAAAGAGAGTACCTGACCACTAAGCTGGTAACTGCCCTCTGTCGGGCTCAGAATAGCAGAGAGCATTTTCAACAGAGTGGTTTTCCCGGCCCCATTGACACCGATGATCCCAAAGAACTCCCCTTTACGCACTTCAAAAGAGACATCTTTAACAGCCCAGAAGGGGCTGTGATAACTGCGGCGGCGTATGGAAAACCACTCTCGCATCCGATGCCAGGGAGAACGATAAATCTTGAAGCGTTTACCAAGCCCTGTGGCCCGCAGCGCAATCTCATCACTCATAAGTTATCCCTTACATCGGAGTAGAGTTTTTTGGAAACAAAGCTCCCCAGGAATCCAAATAAAACAATCCAGCCCAACATGGTCAACCAGACCTCAACGGTCGGGACTTTGTGGTCCAGGAACACCATGCGGAACGATTGAATGAAATAATAGGGAGGATCAATCCGGAATAAGGTCTGGTATTTCTCCGGGATAATTTCTTCGGTGTAAATAATGGGCAACAACCACCGCCAGATTTGCATCAGCGCACCCAGGATCTCTTTTGTGTCGGGAATCAAAAAACGCACATTGGCAAAGATCAGGGTCAGGCCAAAGGCCAGCGCCTGCAGCATCAGGCTCAATGGGAATACCAATAATTGTGTCCAATGTGGAGAAATCCCCATCACAACGGTCAACGGGAATAAAAGTGCCATATAAATTAACAGGTTAATAAAAGAGGAGATGGAATATTTAGCGACAAAAACAGCTGGTAAAATCGGAAGGCGGCGCAGGGAACCGGCGTTTTCCTGAAAGGCATTGCTGCCGCGCAGGATGGTATCTGAAAACGAAAGCCAGGGGAACAGGCCCGCGCAAAGAAAAAGAACATAGGCTGTGCCGCGGGTGCCTCCGGATCTGAGAGCAAGGATCTGGGAGAAAACAAAGGTATAAATAGCCACTTCCAGCAGCGGGTTAAAAATATTCCAGAAAGCCCCCAATCCTGTACCGGCATAGCGGTAACGGATATCATTCCAGGCATTTTCCAGGATGTAACCGCGGTGTTTATAAAGACTTTTGAGCATTCCTATGTGATTTTCCGTAATTATTCCTTTAGAGAGATATTGATGTAAAAACGGTAATTGAATCCCACCGGCTGTAATCGCCTGGTCTGGGCTTTGTATCCATTATTTCCAATAATCTCCTCGCGGATTACCAAAATAAATTATCGGTTTTTCAATGGAACACATTCTGCGGTGTTAATCAGATTGAATTCAAGTCAGGAAGCAATGGTCAACTCAAGTAGGTGAAACTCAAGATGATTTTAACATAACTTAATCATCCGCAGTGAAATCCTTCAGGACCTCTTTTTCTACAGATGAGAGAATTAGAAGAAAAAGGGATGACTGGGGAACAATGATTTTATAGATGCCAATTGGAAAAATTTAGCCGACTTTCATGCAGTTACCCTCAAGGAGCCATCAATCCGAAAGCCCTGGCTCAGAAAACCCTATCATGTGTATTGAAATCATCCGGATTATAACTTTGTACCCTGACAGCCCCCATGTCAGGGTACTGCCATTAACAGAAGCAGGAGGCAGCGTTTTGCCGCCTCCTGCCAGAAAGAAAGAGGAAGATAGCACTCTAATAAATCAAATCAAAGCGGTACCACGGGTCCACCACATAACTTTTCCAGGTGCGGATATCAAGGGTGTCGGGATAGGTTTGATAGAACCCGGCAAAATTGATGGTGGTATCCGGATAGCTGCGTAAAGGATTGAGATAGATTTTTGCGGGCTCCGCTTCAACGGTCTTGCCCTGAAAATGCAAGGTCGCCAGAGTTTCATTGACCTGCCCAAACAGGATCGGATCATTGGTCCGGTTTTGCGCCAGCAGGTTAACCTGCATGTGATCAGTGAAACGCAGGATCTCTTTCGGGAGCATACTCACACCGCCTGTGGTCTGGAACTGCACATTCAAGGTGCGAAAATCCACCAGATTGTTCCAGTTATATTTCCACTGCCCATTCTCCAGACGGAAGGCCCACACCGCTTCAAAGGATTCCTTTTTCGGTACGATTTCTTCTGTTGCAGCCCCCTCTGTTGCAGCCCCCTCTGTTGCAGCCCCCTCTGTTGCAGCCC
>JAHDQE010000054.1 GCA_018433975.1 Ornatilinea sp.
CACTGATGCAGGTAGTGACTTTGCTTACCCGCCGTTATTTATACGGCTATTTGGCTGGACTTTCTCTTCTGATCGGCAGTATGGGGCTGAGTGGTTCTTTGGTAAATGTGCCCGACATTTTAAAGCTTTTACCTCCCATTCGAAACCTGATCATGACCTTTTATCCTTATCCATTTCGTGAAGTTCCTATCTTTTGGTCCTATGTTTATTGGGGAATCGGCCTGGTTTTACTCATTTTTGTGGGACGGGCTATCAGCCGTCATCAAAATTACCTTGCTCAACGTCATTAATCGAGGAGTATGATGAACTCTAACCTTGAAAATGTTGTGCTTACTGCACGAAATATTCGTAAGAAATTTGGCAAGAATCAAGTTCTGGACCATGTAGATTTTGATCTCCCGGTTGGAATGATCTATGGCATCAGTGGTTCCAACGGGGCCGGGAAATCGGTATTTTTACGGATTTTAAGCGGCCTGATCCTGCCCGATGAGGGAGAAGTCAGCGTAATGGGAAAACGGATTGGAGAAGAGATTGAATTTGCTCCATCAACCGGAATCCTGATTGATAACCCGGGCTTTCTGCTGGCCAACAGCGGGCGGCGCAACTTGCAACTCCTGGCCGGCGTGAGTGGAAAAGCTTCCGAAGCCAGAATCGTCGAGGCTATCCGTCAGGTGGATCTGGATCCCGATGACCGCCGTCCCGTCAGCACCTATTCAACAGGGATGCGGCAGCGCCTGGGTCTGGCTCAGGCCATTATGGAAGATCCTGACCTGCTTATTTTGGATGAACCGACCAATGGACTTGACTTTGATGGGCAGCGCGAAATCTACGATTATCTGATAACGCTGCGTGAACAGGGTAAGACTATCCTGATCACCAGCCACAGTCGGGATGAGTTGAAGATTTTATGTGATCAGATTTTTACTCTGTCCTCAGGGAGATTAAATCCTTACTTTGACAGCGGATCAGGGGTGTAAAGAGACGATTTCCCTGCAAATTTTCGCGATTAGAATCGTTTTATTGGAAATGTGATGCTATGAAAATTTTACATTCTCCATTTCTCCCAACCATTTTTTTTACGCTGCTGGTGTTTAATCTGACGGGCTGTGGCCCTGCGGCCGGTCCAACGGAGCCAGTTCAATCACTGGCACCGGCAGCGGGTCAAAATGATATTGCCAAACCGGGAACCTCTCTCCCGTATGGAGTTTCGTCAGAGTCTGCCGATGACTTCCCGAGCTCAGGTTCAGGGGATGCTTTACTGCCATTGGAGCAGGAATTAGAACCCATCACAACAGGCAACATTCAACGTTTGAGCTTGCTGGCTCATTTTAGTGAAGGCGGCCTTGGAGAAGAAATGGCGATCTCACCGGATGGGAAATTTCTGGCGCTGGCTGCCAGTGGAGGGGTGGTTCTGTATGATGCACTCACGGCAGAATGGTTGGATATTTATCCTACTCGCAGCAAGGTGATTAGCCTGGCTTTTTCTCCGGATGGCCAAAAATTGGCTTATTTCTCGGATATTCCCAGTGGTGAGAAATACAGTGGCCCCGATCCTGGTCTTACCGGAAGCGAAATATTAAAACCACAACTCACGATGCGGTCTATCCCAGAAGGGAGAATATTTTACGAACTGCCGCTGTCAGGCAGAGGTTGTGGAGAATATAATGCCGATTCATTGACTTTCAGCCCGGATGGAAAATGTATCCTTTTTTCTGATTCCTTTGGGTTGAATGGTTATCCCAGCACGGGTTCAATTTGTGTGCTGGATGCAGAGAATGGCAGGCTGCTGCACGCCATCGAACCCGAAAATCCGTGGCGGGTGTATGGCATTACCCCACCGTTGTTGGACGGAAAAACGGTTTGGGCGCTGAGCGTGGATGATTCAAGAGCCAAAGAGGGTGGCATTTTTCTTAACCAGCTCAGAAAATATAATTTGGAAAATGGCGCACTCGAAATACAATTGGATTTATCGGAATCCGAAAATTTTCTGCACCTTTCTCCCAATCAGGAGTGGATGGTAATGGGTGGCAAAACGGCACAAATTCGATCCACTGGGGATGGCAGCCTTCAGGTGGAGGTCCAATCTGCGGGAGATAACAACAACTTTTCCGCGGCACGTTTCTCTCCGGATAGCAGCAGCCTCGCTTTGGGCGCCTGGGACGGCTCGGTGAGCCTGTACAGTGTCCCGGCAGGCCAGTTAATTGGCAAGCTGGAGGCAGAGGACGTTAATTCTACCTTGGAGGAATATGAAACCAAGCATGTACTGGATCTGGTTTTTTCCAGCGATGGCAGTATTTTATATTCCCTTTTGAACAGTTATTTTGTGGACACACCTGAAATCGTGCGGGCGCTGCGCCTGGCGGACAGGCAGGAGCTTTTCCGGCTTTCCGGCCGGAATACGGTGGATCGCCGCCCATCGCTTTCTCCGGATGATGTCCTGCTGGCCTGGGGTGGTTACGAGAACGGCAGCGTTCAGGTCTGGTTTACTGCAAATGAAAAGGTACGCTATATCCTGAAAGGACATACCGCAACGGTTTTGCAAACGCTTTTCTCACCGGATGGGAGCCAACTTGCTACGGCTTCAATGGATGGAACGGTGCGTCTGTGGCATACAGCGGATGGATCGCTGTTGACCACATTCGACGCTCACCCGGGAGGGGTGTGGAGTATTGGCTATACAGATGATGGCAGTCGTTTGGTTTCGGTAGGCAGAGACGGCCTATTGAAGCTGTGGAACCTGGCAGATGGCAGCCTGTTGAAAACGTTGGCGACAGGCACGGGTGAATGGCAGGTGAATTCGGTCTTCTTTACCATGGATCAGCAAAGTGTTCTGGTAATATCCGGCTGCCTCTATCCTTTGAGCTGTTTGGCAGCAGGGGCAGGAGACCTGCGCCAAATTGAGCTTACCAGTGGACAAATCACGACCCTGCTGCCGTATGGAATTCAGGACCTCAATTTTTCTCTGGACCAGTCCCGGTTCGGTGCATTTGGTTCGCAGGGAAGTTTGATAGGGCAGGTTTCTTCTGGCCGGTTTCAAGTGTCCCAATCTTTTGCTTCACCTTTTGGTACGGGAGCTTTGGGAGGAGCTGCCATCTCGCCAGATGGCAGTTTGTTCCTGTCAGGAAATGCACTTGGAATCCATGCCTGGAAAGTAAACAGCGGCGAGATGATTGCTCTTGTGCAGGGCCGCAGTGGCGCCGGAAACTATGGAATGATGCAGTTTACTCCGGACGGAAGTATTGTTATTGTTTCTGACGCTGACGGGGTAATCGATTTATGGGGTGTGCCTTCTCAATAACTACTGCACTATCGAATATTGACGGGAACAGAGGTTGAAACTCCTAAAAATGTTGAATAGATTCTCATTGGAGGGAAATGCAGGCACGCCGAATTTTCAATGGTTGGTTACCTGGCTGAGATGGGTTTGCGAAATTACTATGTTGATAAAGCCTTTCTTGGCGCAGCGGGCATCCATTACAAAATAGGCAAAGCTCTGGACGAAATGGAGTTAAAGAGATTTACTTTAGAAACATCTTGAAGACAGCCGGTTGAATTAGTGGCAATACCATTAATTCAACCGGCTGTTTTTCAAATGATATAAAAACACGGACGCAAGGCTTGTGATAGATCTGATGGATCGTATTTTTGATTGAGGCCGAATTACTGTGATGCAAGTGTTGTGATGCCAAGGACCCTGCTTCCTTACCGTAATTACCGGAAAACTTATTGTTGGTTCTGTTGTACACGATTGACCAAACTTTGAGCTTTTGAAAAGATGTCATCTACCCAGGTCTGATCCATCCAATCCATGAAAATCATCAGGTCGGTTGTACTGAGGCGTTTCCGGAGCATGTAAGCGTTCTGGTATGCCCACCGGGCTTGATTTTCCTGGATTCCTAATTCTTCAAAGGTCAACGGATGCCCTGCTTCATGGAGCATTTTGGTATAAGTTTCGGCCGGAAGGGTCAAACTTTCCATTTTTGGCTTGATTTGACCCCATTCTGCCAGCAGCTTCTCAAAGCCAGGCCGAACGTTTTTCCAGATTACCAGTTTCTTCTGATAATCTCGCCAACACTCTGCGCCCATTTTGCCGGTAGGGTCAATCTCTGCAAACACCTTCATGATTTTATTTTTCATTTCGTCTTCGCTGAGATAACACTGTTCGACATCCACTGCAGCCGGGTTAAATTTTTTGAAGAACTCTTCAAATCCAAGCACGACCAAAATTCCCGCGACAGCCACCTGCGAGCCGTGATTTCGGACCGGGCGGTGGAAATGTTCGGCACTCATATCCAGCAGATGCGCAATGCCGTGCTCGTATCCGGACATGGGGGTAGAATCATCGGCAAAGGTCATTGCCAGACCACCGAGAGTCAAAATCTTGGCTAACATCTGCATGCCCGTAAGCGTTTGTTTGCCAATCTCACTGGCGCTTTGGATAAGCAGAGGACGTGCTTCGTCCAGAATAGCACGTGAGGCGGGTGAATCGGGAATGACTTCCATATAAATTCCCATAAACCATTCCAGCGATGCAATGTACATTGCGCACATATCACCAATCCCCCCAAGAGTGAGGGAATGCGGGCAATCGAGCAAGATTTTTAAGTCGCACAGGATAACATTGGGCAGGCGTGTGCGCCAGGTGCGTTTTACGCCGTCCTTAGAGATGATTGCAAGAGAAGAAGAGTAAGCGGGCACGGAGTTTGCGGTAGGTATGGAGATCAAAGGTACCGGGGGCTGGTTGTTGTGCTCATTATCATACAGGAAACAGGCATATTTGCAAATATCCGCCACAACTCCGGAACCAAGCCCAATCACAACCGCACCGGGTTGGATTTGTTTGTGCACCACTTCAACCTGTTCAAAATCCGGATGGACGACACCAAAGTGGTCTCCTTCCAGTATTATGGTCGTCACCTGGTAGCCTCCCTGGGTCAGGATCTGGGATACAAGCGGTTTAAGGCTTACCTGATCACGAACCATGGGCGTTTTATCCATAACGACCAATACTTGTTTAAAGTCAGGTGCCGTACGGTACAGTACGGCAGGCAGGTCATAAATAGCTTCTGAATGGATGATCACTTCTTTAAGGGCAAGGTCTGCGAAAGGATCCATGTTGGCAGCAGATCGTACTTTTTCCTTAAAGGCAGGATAATCTGAAGGGTCAAACTGAAAATCAGATGTTGCTTGATGCGCGTTCATTTATGCCTCCTTATAACTAATGCCCTAACATTCCACCGGTTGCATCAATTGTTGTGCCGGTAACACAACTGGCTGCCTCAGATGCCATAAAAACGACTACGTTTGCAACTTCAGCAGGTTTAATAAAACGTCCGATAGGAATGCGTTGTAAATAATTCTTCCCATGCGAATCGATTGCAGTTCGGGTCATTTCTGTTTGCATGATGCCCGGAGCAACGGCCACGACACGAACACCACTTTCCGCGCACTCCAATGCCAGAGAACGGGTAAAACTCACCAGGCCTGCTTTGGCGGCAGCGTAATGACTGTGCCCGTTTGCAGAACCTTGAAATGCAACCGGAGACACAATATTAATGATTTTTCCCGGCCGTTTTTCGGCCTCCAGGTAGCGGACAAACCGCTTACTGAACAGAAAAGCGCCTGTTAGATTGACGCGGAGAGTACGTTCCCATTCCTCGTCGGGCATGTCATGTACTCTGGTGGACGGCCATATCCCCGCATTATTGATCAGAATATCAATGCTGCCGAATTCTCGATCGATTTGATTTAATGCTCGTTCGATATCCTCAGCGCAGGTTACATCACCTTTTAAAAAGATGCTCTTTTTGCCGAGAGGAGAAGATGGGGGATTGCACAAATCAAATATGGCCAGATTGGCACCTTCCTGGGCAAAGGCTGCGCCAATCGCAGCTCCCAGCCCGGAAACTCCACCGGTTACAATGACGGTTTTATTTGCTAAATTCAGATTCATTTTTTATTCCAGCCTTTCCGCATTTAGCTCGCTTATCAAAATATCTGATAAGCGAGCTAAGGAATGGATTGCTTTGTGTGTATCTAGCTTACCATACGTTGTTAATTTTGGATATCAAACATTCCTCAGACTGCTTTTGGATTATTGAATGCTGTGTTAAATGCTTCTACAAAAGAATTGGCGGATTGTTTCCATTCTCTTTTTGAAAAAAATAAGTGAAAGGGAATGGGCAGTAGGACCGGTATTCTGTTGGCAGGGACTTTAGAGTGAGGCCGGTTATTTTCTTTCTCGAAGCCAGTTAAAAATTGTCAAAGAAATATAGATGCCAGGATTTGTTACCAGAGATAAACTTGTTGAATTTCCCCATTTTTTCATGTTTGAGATGACAGATTTAAAATCACAGGGTATTTAGTCAAATGCCCTGTGATAGATATAATATTGCTGTGGTTAGAAGAAAAGACCTCTTGTATAGTTGTTTATGCTATACAAGAGGTCTTTCGCACGATCTTAATCTTCTTTTGCAATTTCCCGCAATTTCAAAACAGCTTTCTCTATCAGCAAATGATATAAAATCTCTCCATTCTTTTTATCGCTTTCCCGAAGATCTCCTATTATGCCATTATCGGATAGATCTTTTGTGGCCCATCCGGTGCTGATGGTGGGGAAGGGGGCTTTGGGCAAAACGTTTTTGGGGATGGCGCCTACGAGCTCTGGCTTAAGATACAACAGCATTGAGGTTTCGATGGATGCTGCGTGAACATCGGGATAGGTTACTTCTTTTATCACTTGCTTGATTTCATCGCTGCCCATAAAGTCGCTGCTCCACAGGCTTAAACAGAAAATACCCACGCCATAGTTGTAATGCAGATCGTATGCCAGAGAGTTAATCAGATCAGTGTTTCCTCCATGGCTGTTTAGAATGACAATTTTTTTTACACCATGCTTTTGCATGGAGCCTACTATATCATCCAGTATTGCAATTAGCGTGGTTGCCTTTAACGATGCTGTGCCGGTGAAATCCATATGTTCCGGACTTTTCCCGTATGGCATTGAAGGCAGAAATACAAATGGATCTTCCGGTTCCAATTCTCTTCTTACGCCTTCTACGATTGCATTTAATATATAAGTGTCTGTTCCCATAGGTAAGTGGGGACCATGTTGTTCATTTGAGCCAATAGGAAACACGACGGTTTTGCTTTTCAGGGGGAGTTCGGACGCAGATAAAGTCGAAATTTCCTGCAGGCTTGGGGCAAGTCTTTTTTTACTCACGCTTCCTCGATTTTATTAATTGATTTCTGCGCAGATAGGATAAGTATTGTTTAGCATATGGATCCCGCCCGCTGATGAAATTAGAGGCAAACAGCAGGTTTAGGCCGTTTCTTCCGATACTGCTGCATAGCGGAGGATCCAGTAAGGCAACATCAAGCCCAGCGGGAATTGCTGCTAAAAGATAGGCCATGTCGATTGTATCTTTGTACGGCATGCCAAAACCGGCATTGTCAATTCCAAGAAATGTGGAAAATGAATATTTCTGTTTGAATTGCCGGAGCAATTCCAGCGTAACCAACATTGCATCTGGTTCACTTACACCTGTTGCCATAACAAGCGGATCGATTACAAGATCGTTGTCGGCTACGCCTATCGCCCGGGCTCGATTTGCAATCATTTCCCCGATTGAAAATCGGCCGGATACTGTAGTGGGAATTCCATTATGATCCATACACAGGCAAATTAGCGCGGCTTTACTCTCCTTTGTCAGTTCCAGCATGGATTGTAGTCTGTCCGGGTCACCGCTGGTGGAGAAGATTGGTTTGTAGGGAAGAATGTCAAGCGTCCTTCGCATTGCATTTATGTTGGTTGAATCAATGTACAGGGGCAGGCCGGATGCGTCGTGCGCTGCTTTACAGGCTTTTGGAAGAATCAGTTCTTCGTTAATATCCGGGTGGGCAACCATGATTTGAAGCATGCCTGTGCCATCATTGCATTGTTTTTCAGCCAGACGCTTGACTTTATCAAAATCACCTTGTATGAGGCTGTGGGCAAGGGAATCATCTTTTAAGGTGTTTATAAGCATACTGGCCAAAATGGTCGGATGCCCCGTGCCAAAAGTAAGATTTCCTGAGGAGCTTGTTAGAGTAGTCATAAATTGTATGTGGTTTCAAGCGGCTTTTTTTACCACTTGGCTGCTATTTCAAATAATCCTTTTGTACATAGATCAACCAGGGCGTCGAAAATGGCTGCACCTTTTTCTGCTGTTCCGAGGCTCGCGACCCCTGAAATCCCACTGGGAGCTATGTCTTCCAACGAGTTCCAATTGAAAGAAATTGGGCCGCCAAGTTGGACATACTCTCCGGCAGCCAACTTTTCATTTTTTTCATCGATGGACCTGTCCATTTTTACATTTTCAGGTGTAAGGTGGAGCATGAGAGAGGTTTCAATCTCTCCACCATGCGCATCGGTTTTATTGGATGCCTCCCGATTGGTATGCTGGTTGGCCAGGCCGACAATGACAGCCCATACATTGAACATATATATTTGCAGCTTGCAAGAATCTCGAATATCAAAAGCAGCTGCACCAATTGCAGAGATGTTTCCACCATGGCCGTTTACAATATACATTTTCTTGAATCCATGTCGGGCAACACTGCAAGAAATCTCTTTTAGCATACGAATGTATGTTTCCGCGGTAAATGTGATGGTACCAGGAAAGTCCATATGTTCCGGACTTTGACCAATCGGAATGGGTGGAATATAAAGGCAGTCAACATCCTTTTCTACATTTTTCATGGCTGCCTCTATAACTTTCACGGCGACCTGTGTATCCATCCCGTTGGGAAGGTGGGGACCATGCTGTTCCATCGAACCACAGGGCAAAATGACAATTGTGTTTTCTCTGTCTAATTTATCTACATCTGCAAAAGAAATGTTTTCCAATCGATAGATAGCCATAAAATTATCCCTTCGTAGGTTTGACCGAGAATTATTCTTTTCGTAATTGATCCCTTACTTCCATGAGAACTTTTCCAAGCATGTTCTTGCCCGTTCCATCTTCGCCGATTCCCCAGAAACTATCGACGGGGGAATTTTCAACAATTTCGAGATCTCCGGTATTCAAAAGTTTTTCTTTGAGCTCTGGATTTTGGCTAAATTTTGCGAATACGGCTTCTCTCATTACATCGACCTTGACATCCTCCCAATCTTTGCGCACCTGGACATCTGGCCGGCGGGTAAATTCAAATGTCAGTCGAGGAGATTCCATGCGACGGCATATTTCTTCATAGGGTGTGCCAGCCAGCTTTTGGGCCTGATAATAATGTTCGGTTGAAGGCCAAATTTTCCCTTTCAGGAAAATTGAAGCCGGATACCAGTTGCTTAGATATGCATTGGCTTCATGCGGCCCATAGAATAAAATACGATTTGCTTCTGGTTGGCTGAGCGGGTGAAAGCGCATATTTGTAAAACCATACAGATTCCCATCCGGTACGCGAAAGTTTGTCCAATCCTGCGTTTCCTCCGAATACACGGGACCTGTGGATTCGCATCCACCGGCTATCAGTTCTTCCACACTCTCATGCACATCCTCTACCAAGAAATCTACTTTACAACCCTTGGGATGCCCAATTTCAGGAGCTGCTTCGGGTGATAATAGTTCAAAAATATCTCCATTTTGCAATCTGTAAACTGTTACGATTCCCTTATCTTCTAAAACAGGAAAATTCAAAACATTTTCAAAAAATGCTTTGGTTTCTTCGTAATTTTCGGTTTTTGTTCCTGCCCAGGCTATTCCTTTTATTTTCATTTGCTCATCTCCTTACACATTTGAATTTGTTTGCGCCGTATTCTGTGCATGTTTTTCGAGAAAACGGAAAATCGTTTCGGGGGTTGAAAGTGCGCTTTGTCCACCGATTTTTGCTGTCGATAATGCTGCCGAGGCACTGGCAAATTTTATTGATTTGTCTAGCCCCCATTCCTTAAGGAAGGCATAAATAAACGATGCGGAAAATATATCCCCTGCTCCAGTAGTGTCAATGACCGGTACTTTAAAAGCAGGCATAGAACAGATTTCATTCCCGTCATAGCCGGCAGCTCCAGATTTACCACTGGTTAAGATAACTATTTTGGGGCCGTAAGATATCAGTTTGTGTAAAATAGCGTGGGTTTCCAGATCCGGAAAAAAAGTTTTTGCTCCCTGTTGGTTCAGGAAAATGATATCTGCCCATTGTATTGCCTGCGAACAAGCTTCAAGTCCCTGATAGGCTGCATCCAGGTCAATAGAAACTGTTAAGCCGGCTTCTTTTGCCCTTTGCATTGAGGGTGCCATTCTTAAAGGTTCCAGCCCAATGTAATGAGCATGCTTTGCCGTGAGAAGATAATCGTTTTGTTCTTCGAGAATTTTTGGCGTTGGATAGATTAAATTAGTATCTACAACCAGTATTGACTTCTCGCCGGTTGAATCCAACATCATAATGCAGTAATAGGTTTTAGCACCATCGACCACACAGACTCCTGATGTGTCAACCCCATTGCTTTTCAAGCCGCCAATTCCCACTTCACCGAAATGATCCTTGCCTACCGCTGATAGCATACCGGTCTTTATCCCTAACCGGCTCAAGGCCGATGCTGTATTTGCACCTTTGCCACCCGGGCGTTCATAGACTTCCTTTACAATTACTCCCTCATCCCATTGGGGGATATGTGGAACTATGTAAAAGGTATCTGTATCGATATCACCTACGACGATTACATCTAACATATTGTATTTCCCACTCATTTAAAACGCACTCGACTATGAGTTTCACCGTCAAACAGGTGAACTTTTCCTGATCGAAAACCAATTGCGATTTCGCAACCACTCGAGTTGTAATCATTACAGTTTTGGGGGCTGCGCACGATAATTGTTTTTGTTCCCAATTTAGTATGCAGATAATAATCAGCCCCGAGATTCTCTACAAAGAAAATCTGTCCGGTAAAAAGAGGATCGGATGTTTCATCCCCAACTGTAAAATCTTCCGGACGAACGCCAAATTCATATTGACCATCCGGAAAAACATCATTCCCGATGTCTTCAAAAAATATGCCGTTCAGCTTATCTACAGGAATTGAGTGATCAAATTCGTCAAATTTTAAAGAGTTCCCTGTTTTAGTGCAGTTAAATATATTGATCTGGGGTGACCCAATAAATGAAGCTACAAACAGGTTATTGGGTTCCTGATAAATCTCTGTTGGGGTCGCTGATTGTTGAATTATTCCATCTTGCATTAATATAATCCGATCCCCCATGGTCATGGCTTCGGTTTGATCGTGAGTCACCAAAATAGCCGTAAGCCCTAATCGTTTTTGTATTTGAGCTATTTCGACACGGACCTGTGCGCGGAGTTTTGCATCTAAATTTGATAAAGGCTCATCCAATAATAAAAGTGACGGATTCAAAACCAGAGCGCGGGCCAGAGCAACACGTTGTTGTTGTCCTCCGGAAAGTTGTTTGATTGAACGTGGCCCCATATTATCCAGGCGAACCAATTTTAATGCCTCATTTACCCGTTTCGCAATCTCACTTTTGGCTACTTTTCTCATTTTTAAACCAAAAGCTACGTTTTGGAAGACCGTCATGTGTGGGAATAATGCATAGTTTTGGAACACCATGCCGATATCCCGGTTGTATGAGGGCGTTTGTGTGATATTTTTCCCCTTCAGGTTTACTGTGCCTGTGTCTAGTGGCAACAATCCTGCAATAATTCTTAGTAATGTCGTTTTACCACATCCAGAAGGACCAAGCAGGATCAGGAATTCCTTGTCTCTTTGTTCCAGATCAATGTGTTTAAGTACTTTTAAATCGCCATACGCTTTACTGATATTGTTTAATGTCAAAGCGATATCTGAGTTACTACTCATTGGTTACTCCTCGTCTTTGAAGATCATTCTTAATAAGCTTAAGATTATATAAACCGTGACCAGCGGACTGTTCGTTCACCGATTAATGCAATGACCACAATGAACATTACAACAAAGGCGCTAACGGTGACTGCCAATGGATCTAATCCTTCAGTACGTATCTCGCTATACATACGAACGGGGAAAGTTATGTAACGTGTTCCTGCAACGAATGAGGAAACGACAACATCTGTAAATGAAACCATAAACCCAAATACCGCACTGACCAATACGCCCGGAAGGATAATGGGAATGGTGATTTCAAAGAAAGTACGTATTGGTTTCGCGCCAAGGCTCATAGCTGCCTTTTCCAGATCAGCTTCTACATAATGCAAACTGGATAGAACCATTCGAATAACATAGGGGATGATGATAACGGTATGCGCTAAAACAATTCCCGCAAAGGATCCCAGAATGCTTCGGTCTCCAAGCCTGACTAATGAAAAGAATTGAATCAAACCCAAAGCCCAGATAATTTGAGGCAACATTAAAGGTGAAAGAAAAACAGATTGTACGAAAGCATTACCACGAAATTTATATCGGTCTAAAGCAAATGCTGCAGGAATACCTGCCAAGAGCCCAAGGGTAGCGGCTGTAGATGCCACTCGTGCACTGATGAGCAATGCTTTTTGATATTCTTTGCTTTTAAAAAAGGCCTGGTACCATTCCAGTGTAAACCCTGTAGGAGGAAATTCAAAATACCGACTTGAATTGAAGCTGCTGACGACCAGGACAATAATTGGAGCAAGGACAAATAACAATATTATGCAAGAAAGTAGGATTAAAAGACCTCGATTTAGTTTCTCAATCATGGTTGTACTCCATTAAGTTGTACATTATTTTTCAGATCTTTGTTAATAGCTCTTTGAATTAATATTGTGAAATACCTTGCCAATGCAATAAAAATTCCCACGGAAAGAATAAAAAATATGGCAAATGCAGACGCAAAAGGCCAATTACCGACGGAAATGGCCTGCTGGTAAGCAATAGTGCCAAAAACCATGATCTTATTCTGGCCCAAAATTGAGGGCGTAACAAACATGGTCAAATTCATCATCAGCGTTAGAATTGTCCCGGAAAGAGCTCCCGGCAGACTTAATGGAAACACTACTTTGAAAAATGTCTTGAAAGAATTTGCACCAAGACTTTTCGCTGCGTCCTCCAAGGATACATCAATTGCACCCAATGAAGTAACCAATGGTAATACCATCAGAGGTATAAATGATTGGACAAGACCGATGATGACCCCTAATTCAGTACCCAAAAAGGCAACCGGTTCTTTTGTGATACCGAGGGACATTAAAATCCCATTTAACATACCATATCGCATCATCATGGCCATCCAACCCATGGTTTGAATCATCGCGCCACCAATCATGGGAAGCGCAACTAATGAAAGCAAAAAACCTTTCATGCCAGTTCTGAGACGGGATATAAATCTTGCCAGTGGATAGGAAAGAACTAAAGTAATCGCGGTAGATATTAGACTAATTTTTACCGTTCGCAGATAAATTCCAAAATAGTACTCATCCGAAAACAATTTCGCATAATTGGCCCAGGTAAAAATTGGTTCAGCAACAAAGGAAGATTCATACGTCCAAAAACTTTGGATTGCTAAAAAGAAAAATGGAAGTATAAAAATTACTCCAATAATTAAAGAAGCGGGGAGTAGTAAAACAAATAATGGCCACTTTGCTTTTGAATGCACGTTATGCCCTCCCAATAAGAAACAGGGTCCATCCACACTTGGGATGAACCCTGTTTCACTGTAAATTTATTGGCTGAGAATTTCCCGATTATATCTTTCGGTCAGTGAGTCACGGTTATCAATCATGTAAGTACTAAGTCGTAATAGAGAATCAACTTTCTCTTGTCCGTATACGCATCGCTCGGCAGCATCTCCTTCCAGGGTAACTTTGGAGTTGGTTGGTCCAAAGTAAATCTGTTCGGCAAATGCTTGCTGTACTTTGGGGCTGAGAGAAAGCTGTGCCCAGGCATAAGCCATTTCCTGGTTCTTGGTGCCTTCGACAATAGTCAGTGTGTCCATCATTTGAATGGTGCCGGGATCTTTTGGCCAGGAAAATGCGATATTCATGCCTTTGTCAATATAGGTCCAGGCATAGCCACTGATTACCGGTGCAATAACCACATCACCTTTATCCATCATCATGAACAATTCATCTAATGAAGTATAGATCATGGCGAATGGCGTAATCTCTGCTAATTTGGAGAACATGGCATCAGGATCGTTTTCGTCACTTCCATTCATGTAGCCAGCAACCGCTAATAACCCTTCACTGTCGCCACCGGGGAAAGTTGCCGTTGCAACTTTGCCTTTGACTTCGGGATCCCAAAAATCTGCCCAATCTGGAGGGGCGTCAAAATAATCTGGATTGTATGCAATACCCAGGCCCATGAAGCTCATACCATAACCGCCAACTTGAGCTGCAGGATATAAGTCATCATATGCGGGGACAGCATTGGATGGAGCTTCCAAAACACCATCTTCCACGCCTTTGGCGGCTTCATACATGTTCAAGTAAGCCACATCCATGGTTGGGTTGCCTTTTTCAGCGTAAATTTTGGCCGTTCGATCACCCGTACCACCAAGAAGCAGTTCAACTTGTCCGCCTCGTTTCTCGATCTCAGGAATTACCAGGTCGCGATAGATTTCTTCGATGACTCCTCCCCAAACACCTACGACCAAGGTTTGCCCTGTGAAATCCTTTCCTTTGAGGAATTCACAAGTCTGTTCGTCGAAATCACATGGAATTTCTTCAACTGCTTCGACCTCCTCGGCAGGAGCAGCTTCTTCAGCAGCTGGTTCAGCAGCAACTTCTTGTTCTTGACTTTCGGGGGCAGCAGATTCACTTTGGGTGGTTTGCGCTGGGCTTCCGCAACCGGCCAGAGAGAGTATCAAAGCCGTAAGGATTAACAAGTAGGCCAGTTTTTTCATTTGTCCTTTTCCTCCATACTACGATAAATTATTGGTTTTTGACAGTTCAGCTTACCAACAAGTATTAAATGAATATGTTATAGAAATCCTCCTTTCCATCAAGTGTGTAAGATCTATCCAGTGTGTGAAATCTATTCGATTGGGTATATCCCTGTGTTGATATTGTTTTGGAAAACTATTGTAGATATCTGGAAATTTTATTATTATCAAATTTAATGCTAATTAATTTGTTATTATCAATTAAAATGAGAATGGGATTCGTTTACAAGTGACAAATGTCATATTTAAATATCTAAATAAGATAAAAGTATCTAAATAATCAAAAAAATGGACCTTAAGCTTGAAAATATGCTTTTGTTGATAGAAATGGACGAGACATAATCCTGAAAGAATAGATTTAGAGGGGTAAAAAAATTATTTTAGTGCCGTGTTGAAAAAATTTACCTGGGGGAGTGGTCAGGTAATTTGCTGAATCAATATCTCTGATTGATAACTTGTTAGTGACAATAATCACTTGCATAGAGTGACAAAAATGAGTATATTTTTTAATAATAACAAAAAACATAGCAAATTTTTTACTATTTATAAAAAAGGAGGGCTGTATGCCGATCGACCGTAGGTATCCCGGAAAAGTTGTTATAAAGAATATTGGCACGCTGGTATCTGGAGATTGGGACAAAGGTATTCTGGAAGCCGATACGATTGTAGTGGATAATGGGTATATTTCGCAAATTGGAAAACAGGAAAAACTGGATCTGACTGCTGCGGATCACGAGATTGATGTCGATGGACAGGTTGTTTGCCCTGGATTCATTGATCCTCATGTTCACAATACGGTTGATGATTATGCACCAATGACTCAAACCGTAAATTGGATGGAATGCTATTTGTGGTATGGAATTACGACAATTTTATCTGAAGGGGAGCAAGGACCTGGATATCCCCGCTTTTTTGATGACCCTATTGGGGCAAAAGCGACAGCAATTGCTGCAAAAAGAATTTTTGATAATTTCCGACCGGGTGGTTTCTTGAAATTCCATGGTGGAGCGCTGGTGCTTGTGCATGGCCTTAAAGAAGAAGATTTTAAAGAAATGTCCGAGGCTGGTGTTTGGTTGGTTGCAGAAATCGGCGGCGGCGGAGTTTATTTACCTGAAGAAGCCTGCCCAATGATCGAGTGGGCTAAAAAATATGGCTTTAAGATTTCAACGCATATTGGTCCAGCTTCAATACCCGGTTCATCACCTGTCTTCGCTGATATCGCATTGGCCCATAATCCACATAAGTACGCGCATTTGAATGGCGGTTCAACGGCGGCTCCATGGGCTGATATTCAGAGGATTCTTGATGAGCGTGATCAAAGCTCTTATGTTGAATTTGTGGCAGTCGGCAACCAGAAGATGGCAGACAAGATCGCTGCTTATATGCGTGATAAAGGGCAATTAAATAAAATTGTCTTTGGGTCCGATACTCCCACTGGTCAGGGAGCAATGCCGAACTGCATTCAAAGAATGGTGATGCGCATGGCGGCATTTGATGATATTCCACCGGCACAGGCCATTGCGATGGGAACCGGCAATACGGCCGATCTGTTTGGACTGAATACCGGAAAAATTGAGGTTGGACGTGAAGCTGATATTCTTGCAATTGATTCATCTCATGATGCAGTAGGAAAAGACGCTCTTGAAGCAATTAAGCTGGATGATACTTTTGGTGTTTCAATGGTCATGGTAGATGGACAGGTTTGTTCTGTGAAGGGACGGGATGGACGTCCTACGCGAAGGTTTATTTCCATTGATGGAGAAAAAGTATTTCACGATAATATTAATGAATATCTTTTTGGCCCATACTTTCCCGGGTATTTACGTTGATAAGTTGAATTAACAAAAGAGGCTGCTATTTCTGCAGCCTCTTTTGAACTCCGGGTGTCTTGCTAGAATCCTGATAAATTTTACGATAAAACACCTAAGAGATTGTCTTTTGAGTAGAATCCGCTATAATTCAATTTTGATAATATCAATATTATTTGCAGAATTATGCTATGTTGATAAAAATTGTATTTATGGAGAAAATTGATGCCAGATATTGCTTTAATCGGACAACGGATTCGCGACGAAAGAAAAAGAAAAAATTTGACATTGCAAGAATTATCAGATCGAGTAAATTTGTCTATTCCGTATTTGAGCCAAATTGAAAATGGTAAAGTGAACATTAACATCAATACCCTTGAAGAGATTGGACATGCATTGGATGTTCCTTTATTGTTTTTTGTAGTAGATGAAAACCCTGCAGATGTTAGTGCCGTAAGATTTGAGGAACGGAGATGGTTTCAGCTTGGAAAACAGGCAAGCGAATCGATCCTGATGAAATCTCGAGGTAACTTGGAAATTTGTGTTATCCGGTTAAACCCGGGATCAGAACGTGTGGATGAAGAGGGGCATAGTGGAGAAGAATTTACTTATGTACTTCAAGGGAATGTCCGCATGGAATTAAATGATGGGTATAGCTATGAGATTACCTCGGGGGATTTACTTTACTACAAGTCTAATATTTCACATTCCTGGTCAAATATTGGAGATACAACGGCTGAATTGCTTGTTGTAAATACACCAGCCACATTCTAGCAGCCACGTTCAAGTTGAAAACGATGAGAGGTGGAGAACATGAGTACTTTGCTCGTAAAGAATGCTAGTACATTGATTACAATGGATCGTCAGCGTCAACGAATTGATGATGGCGGCATTTATGTAAAAGACAATGTAATCGAACAAATTGGTAAATCTGCAGATTTACCCCAAGAAGCGGATCGAGTAATTGATGCTACAGGCATGATTCTTTTGCCTGGTATGGTTAATACACATCATCATTTTTATCAGACCCTGACAAGAGCAGTTCCCGGCGCTGAAAATGCCAAATTATTCGATTGGTTAGTCAGGCTTTATCCAATATGGGGAGAGATGGATAAAGAAGCCGTTTATGTAAGTACTAAAACTGCAATGGCTGAACTGATTTTGTCAGGCTGCACTACGAGCAGCGACCATTTGTATCTGTATCCCCATGATGCTACTTTTGGAGATCAGATTCAAGCTTCAAAAGAAATCGGTATGCGATTTCATCCGACAAGAGGGTCGATGTCATTAGGGAGAAGTAAGGGGGGGCTTCCGCCAGATCATGTGGTCCAAGATGAGGATGAGATCTTAAAAGATTACCAGAAAGCGGTAGAAGATTTTCATGACCCCTCGCCTTATTCAATGGTGCGAGTTACACTGGCTCCCTGCTCGCCTTTTTCGGTCACCGGGGACGCGATGAAAGAAGCCGCAAGGCTGGCCCGCTCTTACGAAAAAGTCCAACTCCACACGCACGTTGCCGAAACGAAAGATGAAGAGACGTTCACATTAGAAAAGTTTGGAATGAGACCGGCTCGATATATGGAGTCCTTGGGTTGGGTGGGGGATGATGTTTGGTGGGCCCATGCTATCCATCTCAATGACGATGAGATTCAACTTCTTGCAGAGACAGGAACGGGTGTGGCGCATTGCCCATCTTCAAATATGAGACTGGGCTCAGGAATTTGTAGAGTACGGGATATGCTGGATGCGGGTGTAAAAGTCAGTCTGGCGGTTGATGGTTCTGCAAGCAATGATTCCAGTAATCTGTTTGAAGAAGCGCGTCATTGTCTGCTTCTTCAAAGGGTTTTGGGTGGAGCAGATGCATTAACGGTTCAAGAAGCATTAGAGATCGCCACTCTAGGTGGTGCTGCGGTCCTTGGTCGGGATGATATCGGTTCACTGGAAAAAGGAAAAGCGGCTGATTTCATTGGCGTAAATATGAACAGGCTCAGCTTAAGTGGTGGAGCAGTTCATGATCCGCTTTCGGCCTTATTGCTATGTTCTGTGAGCCATGTGGATTTATCCGTAATTAACGGAGAGATTGTGGTAAAAGACGGTAAGCTTCTAACGATTGATTTAGAAAGCTTAATTGAACGACATAATGAAATTGCAATCAAGATGGTTTCAAAGCACCCGGTGCCCGAACGATTTAAATTGGTGTAAATGAAATAAATTTTAATGACATCCCTCTTCAGAGTACGATTGAAGAGGGATGTTGTATTATTGATTTTTATGTTTGGAAATCAGGGCCAGGGAATAATGCGGGTCTTTGTTCGTTGAGTAAGATAGCAAAGTCCTTTCAGTGTCGAGTATTCTTTTATCTTGTAAAACCGGCATGTATTTTCTATTTGGCTATTCCAAAGTAATTGGATTATTTCGAGAGTACAAAGTGAATTTTTTAGCTGTTTTTAAACCTAAAGACCTTTTGTTCAGCACTGCCGTACAAAAGGTCTCTGTTTGTTGTTCTGTCGGGGCGAGAGGATTCGAACCTCCGACCTCTTACACCCCATGCAAGCGCGCTAACCGGACTGCGCCACGCCCCGAACACAAGCAATTATAGTCTTATCCGCTGATTTTGACAACCCTGTTGGTGAAAATCGGGTTTTGATAATTTGGGATCCAGAAGGTAAGGAAAGATTGCCGCGATATCTGCGAGTCTTGCAATGACAGTTGCAGGGTGATTTGAGGAGGTTGTAGTATCGTGGGGTTCGTTTCCGGCGGCGAACAATGAGATCTCTGAGGAAACTCAATCCGGAACGAGGCCCCAGCAGTAGAAGGTGGGCACATAGAGCACACGTTCGCCGCGCTGCCAGGCTTCCTGGTCAACCCGCTGCAAATCTTCCAGTTGTTTCTGGGAAGCCTGACCGGAAAGGTCGGCGAGCAAGGTGTCCCACTCGACATCGCTGTCCTGTTCTGACCGGGTTGCAGTCCATTCTCCTCCCAGAACACCGGTGTGGACATGGTCCAGACCGGCATGATTAAAGAGATGTGCTAATTTGCGGCCGGTCTCGGGGTTGGCACCCTGAGCGCGTAGTGACCGGGTTTGGAGTTTCCCTAATTCAGCCAGAGATGGGGGATAGTCGATGCGTCCGCCGTAATCCGGCTCGGCAAAGGCAATCACAGGTCCGCCAGGTTGGGTGACCCGACGCATCTCGTCCAATCCCTGGAGCGGATCAGCCAGCCACATCAGCAGGAAATGGCAGAAGCTGGCTTCAAATGTGTTTTCGGAAAAAGGCAAGGCCAGTCCATCTGCGCAGATGGACTGGTGATCCGGATGGATCGTTTGGGAATAGGTTAAATCCTCCAGCCGGAGATCCACCCCGTAGAAATAGGGGGCAATCCGGCTGGAAGTTTGGAAGTGCTTTGAAAGGGATTGGCTGGCAGCTCCGGTCCCGCTGCCCACTTCCAGAATGATATGAACGGCGTTAAGCTTTAACGCAGCGATAAGGTATTGCTGAAGGGCGACAGTCCAGCCGGCCTGCTGCTGGTAGCGCCGGTGCCGCTGTTCAGGGGTGTGCATGGCGCCGGGCTTATTCCTGCTTCCAGATTTCTTCCCAAGAATCGCGCAGCAAATTTCCGAGCACTTCCGGTTTTCCCTGTTGTTCCAACACATCTCCATCGGGTTCCACATACAGCCAGGCGCGATGGTTTTCGGGGAGCGATTCTCCAGATTCGGACAGCTCCAGAGCGACCGGATTGAACTGGGAATAAGGTACGGGTAGATCCCATACTAACTGCATGTTATGGTCCATGACGGCCTGCCGGGCGTTTTCCAGGTAATCCTTGAGTGTGGGGTCGCCGATGCTGAGAGAAATAGAAGGAACTTCCAATTTTTGCAGCTGATCCAGCAGATCTTCAATCTGTTCGGAAATCTCCTGGGTGAGGGTGAGATGAACGGTTACGTAGATGTCCTGCGACATGGCGTCTCGCACGGCTTCCCAGGATTGCTCATTTGAAGGGTCTAACATGATCATCAGATGATCCAGTCCGCATTGTAACAGCTCTTCGATGTATTCGAGTGTGGTCAGTCGCAAGCCGTCCGTGAGGAGGCCGGTTACCTGCCCAAGATTTTCAGCGTGCTGGATAAGGTCTTTGAGGTCCGGGCGGAGGGTGGGTTCACCTCCGGTAAAAATAATTTGTGGAATTCCAGCACCCCAGGCTTTGTCAAGGATGGTTTTCCATTCTTCGCATAGTAGTTCGCGATCCACACGATCCTGTGGAGCCACATCCTGATAGATCTCATCGGAAGTACGATAGGTCAGTGCGCAGTCCAGCCGATAAGGTGCAGATGAACTACCGCTGTAAGGATCCTGGCGGTCAAAGCCCAGGAAAGTAATCGGGTCCAGATCTGGAGTTTCGATCAAGATGTTCAGTTTTGCCACGAAGTTGTTAAAGTCATTAAGAGCCTGGTCTTCCGGGACCTGATAACGTTTAGCGATGGTACTGGCGACCTCTGTTTTAGGAGTTTGTTGGATCAGGTGATAGGCGTACTCTGTGGCGGTCCGGTTGAGATGCAGGACAGTACTGGCATTCACAATCAGCAAGCTGTTGCCATTTGGCTCAACTCTGAGATGAAGACGGTAAGGAAATTCTGCATCGGGTGGAGCCTGATAAGTGTAAATGCCCGCAGCAAGGGGCTGGATAGGTGCAAAAAAGCGATCAAAAAAATGACGAATGGATTTCATGCGAATTCCTCCAATCCTTCATGCTGGAGTGGGTTGATAGCGACCGGCGGGCAGGTGTGCCCAGCCTGAACTGCCAGGGGGCACCCACCGCCACATTCAGCCAGGAATTGACAGCCCTGGCAGGCTTCGGGCAGGTTTTGCCTTTCCCGCAGCCGGACGGAAAGTTTGTGGTTCCAGATAGAATCCCAGCTATCTGTAAGAATGTTTCCTAAAGAGGAATAGTAGGATTGGCAGGGGATGACACTGCCATCTGGTTCTGTACACATGTTATAAAGCGCAGCCGTGCAGCCTTTGACACCCAGATCAAGCTGCTGTGGGTCAAAGTTGCAGTATTGAGTGGGGGTGTACCAGATCAGCTTTTGCCCGTGGCGTTCAACGGAAGCTCGGGCGATTTTCAACAGAGCGGGAAGATGGGATTCGTCCAGGCCGGTATTAACGGTGCGCCCTTTTCCGGAATAAATCAAGGCGTTCAACCCAACGGTGGGAACTTTTAGTTCCGCCAGAAAATCGAGGGTTTCCGGGATGGTATCCGCATTGACCTGGAGCATAGTGGTATTGGTCATTACATACAGTTTGCTGGCAACCGCGTTGCGGACACCGGCTACAGTTTCCTGCCAGGCCCCACGGGCCAGCACCATCTCATCATGGATTTCGGGTAAATGTGATTCCAGGGTGATCTGGACATGGTCCAGCCCAGCATCCACTAATTGTTGAAGATAAGCCGGATCGCTCAACTTCCGACCGTTTGTGTTTAACCCAGTAATTTGGCCTTTGCCTTCAGCGTAAGCGATCAATTCCGGCAGGTCGGAGCGCAGAGTAGGCTCGCCGCCAGTAAAAACAATGTGTGGAATCCGCAGGTCCCACAGGCGGTCAATGACTGCTTTCCACTGTGCTGTAGTCATCTCCGGGCCAGAGCGGGGACGAGCATTATAGCAATGCGCACAGTTATTGTTGCAGCGATAGGTCAGCGCGAGGTCCATACGGTAAGGTGCGCTAGGTTCCTTGGAAAACGGAGCCAGTGTTTCAAGCTCCATCTGGCAAATGGGGCAGCTTCCGTTGGGTGAGAGCAGGTCTTCAAGCTGGTGTGACATTTCATCATAATCTTGTTTGGCCTGCTCTTTTGGGACCCGGTAGGTGGAGGTGAGTACTTTGACAGCAACCGGTGCGGGGACAGTCTCCAGAAAGAGGTAAGCCATACAGACTGCCGTCGGGTTAAGGTGCAGGATACGGCTGGCATTAATCAGGAGGAAACCATAACCATCCTTTTCAACCCGAAGATGGATGCGGGCTTTGCTACCATTCTCCTGTCGTAAATAATGGTATACACCCATCTCAGGCGGATTGAAATTGGACGTCCGGCCAAACCGGTTTCGTAATTGCTGTCGAATCTCGTCTAAAGAAGCCATAAGATTCTCTTAACGTCCACCACCTGCACAGGCACAGGCACAACCAGCACATGCACAGGCGCAGGCACATCCACCACCACCGCCGCCTCGGCCTCCAAAGGAACTTGAAGATGAAGAAACTTTAGGAATCGGGTTGGTTTTGTTGGTAACAGCGCTGGTGAAGCTGGTTACATCGCCGATCACACCGGCGGAGAAAGATTGAGTGCCATTGATCACTGAAGCTGCGAACGCCGAGCCAGGCAGGCTGGGCATAGAAAAGCCTTTGCCGCCGCCCGATCCGGAGGAAGAAACGGTTTTTCCGCTACCAGATGAGGCGGTCGAAGCGGCCGGACGGAAAGTGGGGTCGTAGCGCCCCCACCACATTGGTACAAATACCGGCCCGGAGCGGAAGGTGCGGTCGGTGCGGTCCCCAAAATCGCGGTCGAGCATGGTCCAATCCATGTATTTGTCGTATTTTTCCATCTTGACTTCAGGTGTTTCTGCGTTTTCGACCTGTTTCCAGGCCTCTTCCATGATCGTTTTATAATACGCGATGGTTTCTTTTCGGCTAAACCCTTTCATTTTCTGGGAAACTTCCTGGACGAGCTGAATCATCATATCCTGAAGCATCTTACGGCGGGTCTTCAGGTTATCCTCTTTGAATGCCTTGAGAAAATCTACTTCGTAGCTGCGTAGTTTTTCAGGAAGCGGTTCGGTGACCTGTAATTTAAGTGGGTCCCTGTCGAGAACGGTGGCTGCGCCTTTTTTGACTGTAGCGAATAGAATCATGGTCATGATTTTATCCATGGGGTTTTCCATGAGGATAGCTGCTTCTACAGCCGTCAGGCCGCGTTTGATGCCGTGCCCTTCGATCGAAATTTTTGGAGGAAGGTATTTCAGTTTCCGCTTTTTAGCACCGACAATACCCCGGTAAATGCTAAGTCCGAATATCAGGAAGAAGAGGCCGAAAAACCCACAGATGCACCCGCCGCCATCGGTGAAGAAACTTCCAATGGCTCCGATGAAATTTTCAAAACCGGAGGGTGGGCGGCTGATGCTGTTTTCGGGAACCAAGCGGGATGGAAAGGCTGCGCCGAACTCATACTGCGTGTAGCTATTAGCGTCTTTGGACTGCCAGCGATAGTATACGTTGCCTTCATCCGTATAACCAGATTCCGGCTCCGCGGCCCCCGGCCAGCGGTTTGGGGTAAAGTAACGCGGTTCCTCTGTCTGAATGCCGGGCGGCAGGATCAGGGTGACCGTCATATCGGTGTTGCCCGACACATACTGTGAGTCATAATAAGATGGGGCGAACTGGAAGCTGGCGTATTCCTCTGCTTCTTCCTGAGACCCAAAATAAAGCATGTTAGAAACAGGGCCGGCGGTCACATGGACTGCCCCCATCTGTCCAGGTTGGATAGCATTCGCCCCGAGACCTACTGCAAACCCATTATCGACATAGGGAGAGCTTTCAATATCGTAGACGGAGACGCCGTCGACATCGGCCTTGACATCCGACAGGCTGTAATTGGTGTTTGGCATTCCGACATCCACAAAGTCAATGGGATGGCCGGAGGGGTCATTTTTGAAATTAAAATAATATTCTATATAAGCCAGCCCGTCACTGGAGATAAAAATTGTGACACGCGTGCGATCAACCTGAAAGCGGTAATCCTGTGCATAAACCGCACTAAAGCTTAATCCAAGCATCAAAAGCAGAAGAATAACGCTTACAAGCCGTTTTTTCATAGTTCAATACTCCTTAAAATACGCTGCTTTTTCGAGATCAATAAGAGGAAATTACCATTTCGGATCTTCGGTTAACTGGTAAGTAGTATGGCAATAAGGACAGGTTACTACAGGGGCGCCGGCTACCATTTTGATGTCATCAGGGGTAAGTGCGCCACCGCAAGATTTGCATTTTATACTTTCCATGTTTACATCACCAGGCAGGTCAATTTTTAAAGTTACATTGTTCCCGGTCTCACTGGATTTAGGTTTGCTGCGGGCAGCAAAGAAGATAATCACCAGTCCGATTCCAACTGTTACCAGACCGATCAGGACCCAGCTTGCTCCTCCGCCTGTTTCAGCTCCGGCTCCCCACATGAAGAGCACTCCAAAAAAAATCAGAATTGCCGCGGCAATATAGGCAATTATTTTTCCAGCATTCATTGATCCTCCGTTAATATTCTCCGATGTTTAACAGCATTCGGAAAGCGTTTTTCGTTTATGGCCGGGAAATTGTTATCTGAAAAAACTTTTCAGATAACAATACTCTAATAGTTTAGCATAATTTGGGCATTTATACGCTGGTCAAATGGCTAAAATGCTATAATTATTGCTATGGACGATCAAGCACTTTTTGACGAAATGAACCGGTTGCAGCAGGAAATTCGCCTGCATAACTATCGCTACCATGTTCTGGATGCACCTCTGATAAGCGATTATGAATATGATCACCTCCTGGTACGGCTGCGGGAGATTGAAGCCATTCATCCGGATTGGGTTACGGCGGATTCTCCGACACAAAGGGTGGGTGCGCCGATTTCAGGAAAGTTTGCTAAGGTGGTGCATCCAGCACCGATTCTCAGCTTGGCCAACGCATTTGATCTGGAAGGTGTTCGCGCCTGGTATGAACGGATCAGTCGCCTGGATGATCGGGTAGAGTCAGCGGACTTTGTGACGGAACCGAAGTTTGATGGTCTGACGGTTGTGCTGCATTATCGTCAGGGAAAGTTTGTGCAGGGTGCCACGCGCGGGGACGGTGAAGTGGGGGAGGATGTCACCAGTAACTTGCGCACACTGATGTCTATTCCTTTACGCATTCCGGTGAATCCGGATGGTCCTGTTCCCCCTGATTACATTGTGATTCGGGGCGAAGTGATGATCTTTAAAAATGATTTTGAGGAACTCAATCGCCGTCTTGAGGAAGCGGGGGAGAAAACTTATTTAAATCCCCGCAATACTGCGGCAGGTTCGCTGAGACAGCTTGACCCGAATATTACAGCCCAACGCCCATTGACGCTGCTGACCTATGCGATCGTTGCCACGGATGGTCCGGTTCCGAATAAGCAATTTGAAGTGCTTCAATATCTGCGGGACCTGGGTTTCCCGGTTACAGATCATGCCCGATACTGTAAAGATTTTGAAACGATGTTGGACTGTTCAGCAGCAGCATTACAGATGCGGGATGAGTTGCCTTATGAGGTGGATGGAGTCGTTATCAAACTGAACGATTTAAGCCTCTCTGAAGATTTGGGGATAGTTGGTAAGGATCCCCGCGGTGCATTGGCCCTTAAATACCCGGCACGTGAAGTAACCACCAGCCTGAAAGATATCGGTGTCAATGTTGGACGAACCGGGGTTCTCACTCCGTATGCCATCCTGGACCCGGTAGAAGTAGGCGGTGTCATCGTCAAACAAGCAACTCTGCACAATTTTGACTATATTGCCGAGAAAGATATTCGTATTGGTGATCGGGTATTGATCAAAAGAGCCGGGGATGTAATTCCTTATGTGATTGGTCCGGTAGAAGATTTACGCACGGGGGATGAAAAGATTTTTACTCCGCCGGAGGTATGTCCGGCGTGTGGGCAGCCGGTGGAACGATTGGCGGGGGAAGTGGCTTTTTACTGCGTGAACGCAGCCTGCCCGGCTCAACTGGTACGCAATCTGGAACATTATGTTTCCCGATCCGCAATGGACATTGTTGGTCTGGGAATCAAGATTGTGGAGCAGTTTATTGAAGCCGGATTGGTAAAAGATGTTGCAGATCTTTATACGTTGAAACGGGAAGACCTGCTTGCCCTGGAAGGTTTCGCAGAAAAGAAGGCGGATAATTTGCTGGATGCAATCGATGCATCGCGGCAGCAGTCTCTGGCGCGGCTGGTCAATGCGCTGGGTATTCGTGGTATTGGAGAAGTGGGAGCGGAAACCCTGACCCATTTTTATCGGGATCTGGATGAATTAAAAGCGGCAGATTACGATGCGCTGCAGCAGATTGAGGGGTTTGGTCCCAATATTGCTCAAGCTATTGTGGATTGGTTTGAACGACCGGCAAACCTTAACCTGTTAAAGAAACTGAAAACAGCTGGCGTCTGGCCTCGTGTGGAAGCAGCCTCATCTGAGAGCACGGCTTCGGAGGGTACGCTTTCCGGATTAAGTTTTGTTGTGACCGGTACGCTCACCACTTATTCCCGCAGCGAAGTTAAGGAGTTGATCCAGAAAAATGGTGGAAAAGTTGTCGGCAGCGTGAGTAAGAAAACAAGTTACCTTGTGGCAGGCGAGGATGCCGGCTCCAAGCTGGAAAAGGCCCAACAATTGGGAACGCCGATTATCGATGAGGCGGAATTGTTAGTGCTGATTCGAAAAGGGATAGCCAAGGAATAATCTTTTGAAAAGAAATTCGATCATTTTAAAGTCCGAAAAAGAAAAAGCAATCCGTAAGGGGCACCCGTGGATTTTTTCCGGCGCAATAAAAGATGTAAGGGGGGAACCGGGCATTGGAGAAACTGTGGAGGTAATTGCCTCAACCGGTGAGTTAATTGGTCGGGCTGCTTTCAGCCCCATTTCTAAAATCCGGGCCCGGATGTGGACCTGGGGTGATGGAGAGATTACCCCGGAATTCTTTGAGCAGCGGTTAAAACGAGCAATTGACCTTCGCCAGTCTTTAGGCTTGTTTGAGAAGACCAATGCAGTCCGGTTAGTTCATGCTGAATCGGATGGACTGCCGGGTGTCATCGCAGACCGTTATGGGGATGTGCTTGTTCTTCAGATTCTGACAGCCGGAGCAGAATACTGGAAGGAAACTCTGGTTGAAATATTGGCGAAACTGACGGGGGTTCGGAAAATTTATGAACGCTCGGATGTTGAAGTGCGGCGACTGGAAGGACTCCCATCCCGTGTGGGTCCTTTGCTTGGCGACTCACCGTTGGACCAAATTCAAATTATCGAAAATGATCTAAAGTTCTGGGTGGATGTTAAAACCGGACAGAAAACAGGTTTTTATCTGGATCAACGGAATAACCGTCAACAGGTGCGAGACCAATCTGCCGGGAGATCCGTGTTAAATTGTTTCAGCTATACCGGTGCTTTTACGGTTTATGCTCTGGCCGGGGGAGCAGAGTCTGTTCATTCCGTGGAATCTTCTGCGGAGGCGATTGCGTTTGCCAAAGAGAATATGGAGCTTAATTCACTCCCCGCAGAAAAGGCAACCTGGGAACAGGGGGATGTGTTTTCGGTCCTGCGAACCATGCGGGATCGCGCACAATCCTTTGACCTGATTGTTTTGGATCCGCCCAAATTTGCACCGACTATTGCACAGGCCAAACAGGCTGCCCGTGGTTATAAAGACATCAACCTTCTGGCATTCAAACTGCTTAAACCAGGCGGACTGTTGTATACATTTTCCTGCTCGGGGGGGATTTCAGAAGATCTTTTTCAAAAAATCATTGCCGGTGCGGCTGAAGATTCCGGAAGAGATGCACGAATAGTTGCTCGGTTATCACAAGGACCGGACCATCCGGTTGCACTGCGTTTCCCGGAAGGTGCTTATCTAAAAGGATTGGTCTGTCAGGCTTAATGGCTGTGTTCAAATAAGCCTGGCAGATTATATTTTTCGTTTTGAGCCGGGCTGTTCATCCCGGTTTATTATCGGTTGAATTTTTTATGAGGTAGTGGATTGCCGATTTATCTGATTGTTCCGGTATTGTTTTTTAGCATTTCGTCGTTGTTTTCAATGCTTGGCATCGGTGGCTCGGTGCTCTATATTCCAATCCTTCATTGGCTGGGGCTGGATTTTCAGACTGAAGCGATCCCTATGGGGCTACTGCTGAATATTATCAGCAGTTCCACAGCGTCACTGACTTATGTGAAGAACAAACTGGTTAATTGGGATGCGGCCATTCCATTTGGTCTGGCAATGATTCTGTTTGCTCCCTTAGGAGCGTGGTTGAACATGCGGGTTTCACCTGAACCCATTATGCTTGCCTTTTCGGGCTTTATGGTGGTGAGTGCTGTTTCAATGGTGGTCGATTGGCAATCCGATTGGAACAAAACCCCGGCGTTTCAGCGTGCCACTTATTTCTCAGCCGGGTCACTGTTGGGGTTTCTGTCCGGGTTAACCGGACGTGGTGGAGGTTCAACGGTGATGCCCCTGTTATATGTGATGGGGATGGAACTGCGTGTTGCAGCAGCGACCTCAGCCATTGTTATTACAGGCGGGGCTATTTCCAGCCTGCTTTCACATATTGCGTTTGCGGCGCGTCCGGATGTGTTTTTGTGGGTGCTCAGTGGTGCGAGTGTTTTCCTGGGCAGCCGGACCGGTTCGCTTTTCATGGTAAGGACTTCTAATCCAAAGGGAATAAAATATATTTTCAGCAGTTTGTTGGTCTGTGTCGCAGTCATTCTGGTATTTGAATCCTTGTTTTAATCCACGACATGCTGTGATACTATAATTTAATAACATTGATACCCGTTCAAAAAACTAATTGTTGGTTATCAAAATTGCAGCCCGGAGTAGAAGGAGGTGAAATGCAAGAGTTCATAGACTTTATTAATCAATCACCGCTTCTTATAAAATCAATTGCCTCAATTTTGGGTGTTGTGGCTGTAAACTTTGTAGTAAGCCTTCTTAAACGCTCGATATCCGGTTTGCTGCAAAATAAAGACGCATTATATGGTGTTCGAAAGATGGCCACCTACCTGGGTTATTTTGTTTCGCTGCTGCTGGTGGCTGCAATCTTCAGCGATCAGATGGGGAATTTGACGGTAGCGTTGGGTGTGGCCGGAGCCGGGATCGCATTTGCGCTTCAGGAGGTTATTGCCAGTATTGCAGGTTGGATGGCGTTATCATTTGGGCATTTTTACCAAGTTGGCGACCGCGTACAACTGGGTGGTTCCAAAGGTGATGTGATCGATATCGGAATTTTGCGCACGACGATCATGGAAATGGGGGAATGGGTGGATGGCGATCTGTATAATGGAAGAATTGTTCGGATTGCAAATAGTTTTGTGTTTAAAGAGCCGGTTTATAATTACTCGGCAGATTTTCCTTTTGTCTGGGATGAAATTAAAATTCCTGTGAAATACGGGGGCGATTTCCACCGGGCCCAAGAGATTCTTGAGCAGGTGGCCCAGGAAGTTGTTGGAGACTATGTTTCGTTTGCTCAAAAGACCTGGGAAAAGATGTATCGGAAGTATGCAATTGAACAGGCCAGTGTGCAGCCAATGATCTCGGTGCGCGCAAATGATAACTGGATCGAGTACACACTGCGCTATGTTGTGAATTATAAGCAGCGCCGGGGCACGATGAACAAGATTTTTATCCGAATTCTGGAAGAATTTGAAGCCACGGATGGCGCAGTGGAAATTGCTTCGGCGACATTCCATCTGGTCCAACTGCCGGATCTCAATGTTAACCTTACCGATCTGAATATAAAGAAAATGAATTGATAAAATGCAGACATTACATTTTTTGACGACGCAACAAATTCAAAATTTTAACGATTGGAGCCCAATTTATAAAATCATTCTATATCTGTTAGCGGCCTGGTTGGTAAACCTGTTGGCAGGTTTTCTTTCACGCTTCATCATTGGAATCAGCATGGTGGCAGCGGGGAAGGCCAAGGATAATCCTGAACGACGCTCCACGCTGGAAGGACTGCTTGCCAGTATTCTCCGATTTGGAGCATTTATGATTGCATTCATTGCTTCGGTTGGATTATTTCTTGAAGCGAATGATGTGGTGTGGGTAGTAGGTCTGTTCAGCGCGGCGTTTGGACTGGGCGCACGCCCATTGATCAGTGATTTGCTCGCGGGATTGACATTTATATTCAAGGATACTTTTGCGGTTGGAGAAAAGGTGGAATTCAGCGGGGCTCTGGGAATGAGTGGAGTCCAGGGAGTGGTTGAAAAAGTGTCTATGCAGGCCACTCACCTCCGCGCTCCTACCGGTGAGCTGTATTTGATTCCCAATGGGGAACTCCGGACTGTAAGGAACTTTAGCAGAGGAAGATTTTCGCTTGTCCGGGTTTCTTTCCATGTTGCTGCTTCCGACCTCAGTAAAACGCTGGTTATCCTGGGTGAGTTAAAGTCTGAGGCTGTGATCCGGCTGCCAAATTTACTGGAACCCTGGCAGGTGATCAGTGAAGAGGGCGTAATGGGTGAAACTACTCAATTGACCATTATCGCAAAATCAAGGTTGGGGCAGGCGGCCGAGATGCGGCCCCGCATGCTGGCTTTTATCCAGGAGCGCTTGGAAGAAGAGCATATTCAGCCTGGAAAATAAAGATTTTTCAGAGTTGTTCAAACCAGATGGGAATGGGGTGTTTGACGATGAGATCGATTTATTTTTCATCAACCGGACAATCCGGCACAAATTTATCCCTGGAAGAAATTACAGAAACCCTGAGTAAAAAGGACGGGTTTCTGTGGTTGGATCTGGATGGAGATGAAGCCGAAACCTGCGAGCCGATATTGATCAACTCTTTTGGTTTTCACCCACTGGCCGTGGAAGATGCACTGCAGGAAATTCACGTGCCGAAGGTGAACGATTGGGGGGATTATCTCTATCTGGTGCTGCACACAGGGGATGATTGGCAAGGGGACCATCTTGAAACGGCCGAATTGGATCTTTTTGTTGGAAAAAATTATCTGGTAACTTATCATGTTCAAACAATTCGCGCTATTGATATAGTCTGGGAAACGCTCAAACGGGAAGTTCGGTTGGGCGTTAAAAATATTGCGAGTATTCTGTATGACTTGCTGGATGAAATTGCAATGGATTACATGCGATTGATTGATGAAATCGACGAACAGGTCGAAGGGATTGAAGATCGCGTGGTTCATGAACCGAATAAGGCGATGTTGGAAAACCTGATCGCAATCAAACGATCTTTGTTGTCTTTGCGCAGAGTGATTTCGCCACAGCGAGAGGTATTAAATAAACTGGCAAGGGGAGATTTCAACGCGATTGAAGCAAGTGCCAGAATTTATTACCGGGATGTGTACGACCATTACGTGCGAATCCAAGATATTTTAGAAAGTTTGCGTGATTTGGTCAGCGGTGTACTGGATACTTATTTGTCCGTGGTCAATAACCGGATGAATGATGTGATGAAAATTTTGACAATTATCACCACATTGTTCATGCCGCTTTCTTTTTTAACGGGTTTCTTTGGAATGAATTATTTCCAACCAGTTGAAAATATGAATTCTTGGACAAGCTCATCTTCACTGGTGTTTTTGTTAATCATTATGGGGGTGATGCCTTTGTTAATGTTGTGGATGATGCATAAAAATAAATGGTTATAATCGATTGCTTTGACACGCGATAAATTTTGATCTATCTCCGAAATAAAGCGATTTTTATATTTGGATAAATTAATCCGTAGTTTTGCGGTTAAAAAATTCATCTGCGTGGATAAACTGAATATTTGCACGGCGAGCACATTCTCCATCTTCAGGGCGATCTCCAACAAAAAGGCTGTTATCCCAACCAATAATGATGTTCTGAGCAAAATACTCTATCTCACACTCTACCAGCATACCAATATCCGGCTTTCTTAGCAGGGAACGATGATTATAGGGTTCAACCCGTCCTTTTTCATGGCTGTAGCTGGATTTGACATCATGAAATGGGTTCTTTTGGAAAAGGTCCAGGGTGGCTTGCAGTTCTTTTTCCATGGACGCGGGTTTTTTATAACCAAAAGCAACTCCGCCCTGGTTGGTGATCCCAAGGATGAGGTATCCATTATTGCGATATTGCCATAATTTTTCTTCTACATCCGGGAACAGGATAATATCTTCAATCTTGTTGATAAATTTTCCGGTTTTGCTGTGACGAATGGTACCATCGAAATCCAGGAGAAGAGCGGGCTGTAATTTGTATTCCGGTTTGGAAGTCATTTGATGCTTTGCCTTTTATCGGGTTATGTTTATTGGTAACAAACTGCTCCTCCCTTTGGGGAGGAGCGGTAATCGTTTTGGCGATGGGTTAAGAGTTACTATTACTCCAATTCAGCAACCAGTGCATTGGAAGTGTCGGTCAAATCCTGAAGTATCTGGCGAACTTCGTCTTCGGATTGTGCAGCGTAGAGCAATGCGGCCGCGTCGCCAATTTCACGGCGGACAGAAGACCAGGCCGGGAAAGTTTGTGGTTCGGCGGGGCCGATTGAAGCCAGTTCAAGACCGGTGGCCCAGACGGGATTCTCAGCTTTGTAGGTTTCCAGAAGAGGCTCGGTTGTTGTTTCTGTCGGCAGATATCCGCTGTAGTTGATCCACTCCGCCTGTTTCTCGGGAGAAGTCAGCCATTTGACGAAGATCCAGGAAGCCATATTCTGTTCCGGGGTCATATCGACTATCCCCAGCATTTGTTGGAAAGCATCTACGGCCAACTGTCCATCGGGACCGGGCGCTGCCATAAAACCCCAGGTATCCGGGTTGTTGGCGTCTTCAAAAGCGGCTGCATAATAGGGCAGGCCGGCGGTTGAACTCATGGTGACCAGAGCTTTGCGCTGCCCTTGCTCGGGGTTCGGGTAGCTTTCGGTCTCAAAGGTACAGCCGCTGTCGCGGAGATCATTCAGATAAAGGGAAGCCTGTACGGCGCCCTCATTGGTAAAGTCATAGGCGTCTCCGGCTTCATTCAGCAGACTACCGCCGAAGGCGAATACCCAGTGGACCCAGTTTGTGCTGCTGGGATAGTAAACCAAGCCGCCGGTGCCGTCGTTATCGGCATTGTCGTCTGTAGCATTCGCTTCAGTTGCAGCGCAAATCTGCTCCTTGAATTCCGCAGAGGTCGCCGGGGCTGCCGGAAAACCTAATTCTTCTGCCCAGGTGAAGTTATAAACCAGAACATTGGCAGACTGGGTCATGGGGTAAGCAACCTGAGCACCGTCCGGCATTTTGCCTGCATCAAAAGCGCTCTTATAGAGAGCATCTTTTTCTTCCTGGGTTAGACCATAATCCGGGTCATCGATCAATGGTTTCATGTCGGCGATGGCGCCTACGGAATACCAATCGGCGAGAGCATTTGTGTAGGCCATGACAACATTGGGCAAGTCGCCGGATTGAATGGCAGCGTTCATTTTATCTTCAATATCAGGATATTGGCCCTGGTCGAGAGCTTCCAGGGTGATCCCGTATTCGTTGGTTTCATTGAACTCTTTTACCAATGCGTTCATCCCTTCCATGGGCACGCCTTCTCCGTAAACGTGCCAGAAGGTGATTGTCGTGCCGGAGAGATCCATACCGGGCATTTCTTCAGCCGTTGGCTCTTCCATTGCCGGTTCTGCGGTGGGCTCTTCAGCAGCGGTGGGTTCTTCAGCGGCTGTTGGCTCTGCTGCGGATGGGGTACAGGCAGTGAGCACTGCGGTCAGCAGAAAAACAACTAATACAACAAGAGACATTCGTTTTCTTAACATTTTTTGCTTCTCCTCCTAGAACAATTTTGTCAAATAGAAATTTGAAAACTGGTCACAGTTTTGTCATTGTCGATCAGCTTTAATTAATACCACCTCCTTATCAATTTTAAGGTTAACGTTTAACTGTGGAGGTTAATATCTATGTCTTGTAGCTTAACATCTTGATTTACTTTTGAGTCTATCCCTTTAATCCGGAGCGGGCAATGCTTTCCGTAAACTGTTTTTGGGTGAAGAAATAAAGAATCAATATTGGAATGATGGTAATGAACGCGCCCGCCATGGTCAGATTAATAGATTGCCCGGCCTCGTCTACAAAGTTCATTAAACCAACCGATATAGGCCGCCAATCCGGGGTGTTGGTGACCAGCATGGGCCATGCCAACGCATTCCAGGTGCCGATAAAAGAAAGCACGATGATGACCATTAAAGGTGCCTTGGTCAAGGGCAGGGCAATCTTCCATAAGAATCGTAAATGTCCTGCTCCATCTATTTGGGCGCTGTCATAAAGTTCATCGGGGATCTGCGCGAAAAACTGGCGAAGCATGAAAATGGAAAACACATTCCCCATAAAAGGAATTGTCAATGCGGGCCAGTTGTTGATCCATTTAATTGGGCCAATCCTTCCCAGCCAGGTTACAGTGAGGAAATTCGGAATGATATTCACCATGGCCGGAATCATCATGGTACTGAGGAGTATGCCAAAAAGAAAATCCCGCCCCGGGAATTTGATGCGCGCAAAAGCATACGCCGCGAGAACGCTAAAGGTAACTTCTCCTAACAAAGTGATGCCAGTAATCCATATGCTGTTTACAAAATATTCAGAAAACCGGGCCCTTTGCCAGGCTTCTACATAGTTTTCAAAGTGAAGTTCGGAAGGGAAAAAGGCTACTCCAAGGGCTTCTCCCAGGCTCATTAGAGAAGTAGAAATCATCCAAACAAATGGAATCAATGACAAAAATGCACCGAACACCAGCACGGCATAAACTAAAACTTGCTGGCGGCGTGAAGAGGCAAGTTTAAAGCGGTTTTCGACGTGTGAAGGTTTGTTTTGATTAGCCATAAAAAACTCGCGATCCCTGAATCCGATTATTAATAAGAGTGAGGCTTAAGATGATGGCAAAAAGAACAAAAGCCAACGCCGAGGCATAACCATACCGAAGCTTTTCGAAGAATTCGAGAAAGATTACCAGGCTGAAAGTGTCGGTAGTGCCCAGAGCCAGACTATCCCGGAAGATCCAGATAGTGTTGAAGGCCTTGAAAGTGCCGATGATAGCGATGAGGGATAAGAAATATGTCGTGGGGGATAACAGCGGAAAAATAATGCTGCGGAAGATCTGCCATTTATTGGCCCCATCAACTTCGGCTGCATCAATCAATTCTGTGGGGATATTTCCCAGACCGGCCAGATAAATTACGGTGTCATATCCAACGTAAGTCCAGATGGAGTGGATGATAATGACTGTGAGGGCAAGACTGGGACCGGCAGCCCAGGCAGGGACATTGAACCCGAAGTGGGTACCCAGTAAAGTGAAAATTCCTTGAGGCTCGTACAACCATTGTTGTGCGGGCAGGCCCAAGTTTCGCAGCAGCAGGTTAACCGGGGCGGTTAAACGGTTTGAGAAGATATTTTTGAAAACCGCTGCACTGGCAATTGCTGGCGTTACATAAGGGAGAAAATAGACTACCCGGAAGAAGTTTGACCCATGTAGTTTTTGGAACAGCAGAATAGAAAGGAAAAGCGAAATCGCAAGCTGGAATGGTACAGTGCCTAAAGAAAAGAAAACCGTCACTTTTAAGCCGGACCAGAGGTCTTTGCTGCCCGAAGCGGCAATCATGGGGATTTCTCCAATCAGAAGCCAGCCTCCCACCAGCAGGGCCATCGTGGCGAGAACCCTGATCCAAAAACCGCTCATGGTCGTTTGTTTTTCGGCGCTTCTCCAGATGACCCAGGCGATGACCAAAAGCAAAACGCCCCCGGATATTGTGATGATTTGCGCCCATATTCCCGGGTCTGTACCATTTTGTACGGCTTCCGCATAGACTTTTGAAATTTCTTTTTGAGTGAACCAGGCAAGAAGGATACTTGTGAAGCCGGAAAGCCATACCATAGCAAATTTTGTCTGGTACATCAGGTTGCGGGGACCGGGCCGCAGCCGGAAGAAAAGATAGCCGAAAAGAATTCCGGCCATGAAGAGCAAAAGAAAGAGTCCCCAGGCAGGTTGTACAGTTTCAGCTTTGAGAGCTTCTATCATAAAATTCAGGAAAACGTCCCGGGTTCTCTCAAGCCCTTTGACTTTATCCGCAATTCCCAGAATTTCGGGCAGCAGCAAAACCGCCCAACGGAGAAGTGCGATTACGGTTGCGGCATGAATTGCGCCGGGGAATGCCAATAACCAGGGCTTCTCATTTTTCTCTGATGCCAGTCGGTAAGTATTCCGTAAAATCAAGAAAACAGCCAGAAGGGCACCTAAGGCAAGCGCAAAGATGAGAATATAAGCCAGACTATCAATGGCTTTAACATAATTATCCAGACCAATGAAATCTCCCTGCTTGATACGCCACTTATGGAGGCTTACATACAGGGCAAATCCTACAGGAAAAATTCCAAAGATGAAAATCAGGATCATGGATGGCGCAATCATGAGATAACCGGTAAGGTATTCTCGGATATGGCGTTTGCGTTGTCCGGAAAGAAGTTTTTTTGTGGGTTTGGAAATTTCAACAGTATTTGTGGCAGTCATGGTTCCTCAAGACTTTGTTCCCCTTTTGATTAGGATCATTAATTACTATGGACTGTGAATCATATTATATAGAGTTTTTGAGATTTTCGCATTTGTATGTGGGAGATTTCATCCGTTTTTTCGTGTTTGTTTACCAGATGTTAAAAATAAACGAAATCTCTAAAACAAGTTGTAAAAGAAAAATTGTGCCGGAAAAATAAAAAATGACTCGCCTTGTTTGCACGAGTCATCTTTTGTGAATTTTGCATTGGTCTGCTAGTTCCGATCCGGCAGGGATTTGATGGCAGTAAGAAGCGCGGCAGCTGCCTGCTTGGGCCCCTCAAACTGCATTCCCGGCACGCCCAATTGAGTGCGTATCTGTCCAACGAAAGCCCCCTGGTTGAAGAACGTTTCGAAAAACTGTTTTGAAATACGTTCATGCATGGCTTCATATTGAGGTGGTCCGAAAATATTGGCAAAGTAGGTATGGACCAGTCCGGTCGTAGTCGTGGTCCCCTTGCTCATGACGGCGCCGGACCGGAAGACTTCACGTGCACTTTCGGGGTTGCTGAAACTCTGGATGAGGGGCTTATCTTCAGATACTTGCTCGAAATTATTGGCATAAAGGACAAAATCAACCGGATATCCTTTGATCACTTCATTATAGTTGGTGATAGGCAAAACTACCCGGGCGTTGACCTGATTCGCGTTCATGATAATCGCGCGGTCAATCTGTCCGAAGGCATAGCCGGGCTGCAGATCATCCAGGCGTACGAATGCACCAATCTCCGTACCAAATCCCAGTACATGACCGTTTTCATCCAGGGTCAGCGACCCCATATCGTCCGCGATTACCAGACTATCCTGAACGTCATCCTTTCCAATCACACGCAGCGCTTCCAGCGTCTCCGATTTTCCAGCGCCGCTTTCTCCCATAATCAAAACGGAATAAGTGCCTTTGTTCTGCAGGGTCAGGTTCACAAAAGCGCCGTGAAAAGGCATGCGCCCTCTTTTCATCATGATGATATTGTGCAGAGTGAGGATCATCTTTTTCAGATAGCCGAAGTAACCAAACTCATCTTTAAGCGGAATGGTGCCAATCAGGATATCATTTTCTTCATCATCATAGAAAATGGTTTCGGTGGACTTGTACTCCGGAAGGGCACTTTCGGGCGTGCCGTACAGGTAGATTGCATCCGGTTTGCGTTTTAAATCTTCATCATCTGCCAGCTCAAAAAGGTTGCTCAGGGAGAAACCTAATTCAAAGAAATTGACGTGGAAATAGACCATGATGACCAATGGTCCCACTTTAGCCGGGTAGCATAACCAATTTTTGGGGTCTACATTTACATTTTTAAGCGGATTGACATCGACGCGCTCAAACATTCCCTTTCTTTTATTCATTGGGGAATCAAAGATCATGGGAGGATAAATCAACACCTGCCGAATGATGGATATCTCATTCAGTTTTCTATACAGCTCGGTTGGATAATCTATATCAATGGGTAGAGTGATCGCGCCAATTTCGGCACCAGCGCTCACCTGGCGGTAAGTATTGGGATGGTTCCCGGTAATGTTTTCTTGAATGTCACGATATGTGCTGCGAACTACATGGACCAGTTTTTCCACCGTATCGTTAAAAGTTCGGTAAGGCCGCTGATCAAAGCGAGTATCAATTGAATCGCAAACCACCAGACGATGGAGCTGGCGCCAGTGATTGTATAAATGCTCAATGAAATCATTAAACAGGCCGGAATCCCTGAAAAACTGTTCGGAACCGGGAACAATATTGGGTACCAGATCACCGGATAACTTTGTCAGATATTTCATGGTCTCAATTAAGAGATCAATATCTTTCTCGGAAACGGCGCTGTTTTCAAAGATTCCGAGGAGTCTGGATCGTTTTTGGGTTAACTTATTCAGATATTGTTTGAAAACAACCCGAAAAATCTCGCTGGATAATAATTCTTCCGGGGTGTCACTGACCCGGTCGCGGATCCGGATGATAATTTTGCTTTCATTGAGTTGATAAGAACCATTTTCCATAGCCATACTCCGTTAATATAATTCCCATAATTGTAATGGATTTTTCAACGATTGCCAGTTTGATTCCAGGCTTTTTCAAAAAAGAAGGTCAGGTTTGATTCTTTATCTACCTGACCTGAAATCATAATATTCGTTTCCTGTTAAAAAATCAGGCAGGTAATACCAGTTTCTCTACCATTTCGGTCGTTAGGGACTGGGGGCGCTCGATGGGGAAGCCCAGGGCGCGGGACCAAACAGCATCTGCCGTGATGCCAAGGACCCGGCTGACGCCGAACAGGACAGTGTAGAAATTCAATTCGCGAACGCCGTAATGGTGCTGGAGCGTTCCATTGATGGCATCTACATTGGGCCACGGGTTCTTGACTTTGCCTAATTGGGAAAGGACCCCCGGGACAACTTCATAAACCAGTTTTACCAGTTGATAAATTTCGTCATGGGGGCAATATTTTTCGCCGAATTCAAGCTGGGCGGTGAATCTGGGGTCTGTAGTGCGCAGGACAGCATGTCCATAACCGGGGATGACTTTGCCTTCATTCAGGGTGTCCCAGGCAAAAGTTTCTAACTGTTTTGCAGTGGGAAACTCATCGAAACTTTCCCGGACATTTAATAACCATTTGAGACATTCCTGATTTGCCAGGCCGTGCAGAGGCCCCGAGAGGGCACTCATGGCAGCAGAGCAGGAATAGTAAACATCTGCCAGGGTGGAATTCACCAGATGACTGGCATGAGCGCTTGCATTGGCCCCTTCGTGGTCCGAGTGCAGGATAAAGAACAAACGGCAAAGTTCCAAATAATCACTGTATTCAGATTTACCGATCATGTGGGCAAAGTTGCCGCTCCAGTCCAGGGAGAGATCTGGTTCGATAAAATCTCCGTCCATGTAACGGTGATTGTAAATGAAAGCAGCTATGGAAGGGAGCTTAGCAGTTAAGTCCAGACTATCTTCCAGTGTGGCGCGCCAATAATCCGCTTTTTGAATTGTACCTTCCTGATACATCCGGGCAAAGCTGGATTCATGCTGCATGGCAAGGATGGCTTGAGAGAACATGGTCATGGGGTGAGTGTCTTTGGGTAACGCGCGCAGGATTTGGAAAACGTAATCAGGCACAGCCCTTCTTTTTTTCCATTCCTCTTCCACCATGAGCGCCTCTGCCAAAGTGGGCATTTCGCCTACCAGCAGAAGATAATAAAGACCTCCCACCAGTGGATAATCCATGCCTTTTTCTCTGGGTAGGTTTTCCAATACTTCGGGAATGGTAAACCCTCGCAGGCGGATGCCTTTTTCCGGATCGATATGGGAGATCTCGGAGATCATCGCGTTGACGCCGCGTGTACCTCCATAGGCCTGCGAGACCGTGACCTGGCTGATGATATCCTCTCCATGTTCCTGGATCAGATTTCGCACCCTTTCGCGCCAGGCAGGCAGCTTAGCAGCAATTCTCTGTTCAAGATCAGGCATTTGATCGGTCCAGACAGTAGGAATTTCCATCGATAAGTTTTTTTCGACTAACATCGCTGCTTCTCCTCATTTTGTTTATAAAGTAATCCGCTGTTTTCATGGCACCTTAATATTTTTATTTATAAAAAAATATCCCTGGTAAGCCCAGGGGAAATCTCTGGAACTATACCCCGAGGTTATGGGCTATTGAATTCGCTGTGGCTGAAGGGTTGGCTGATTAAAATGGATAACAGGCCGCTGACGTCGACCATTCGGGAGTTTATCCGGAACCGGGAGGTTTATTAATAATTGATAAAACCATTTTCGAATCAGCATCTTGTTTATCATCCAATTCTCCCGAAATATCCCATTGCCCTGGAAATTTGACCAGAAATTGCGAGGATATCCCGGCTGTACTTTTCTATTTTTTCATCCGTGAATCTTTGTGAAGGACCAGAAATCGTAATTGCACCAATAATATCGCGAGAAGAATTAAAAATTGGAGCAGCAACTCCTGATGCGTCCGGGGTCCATTCTCCGCGGCTGATTGCAAAACCTTGACTTTTAATTTGTTCCAGTTCTTCCAGCAGTTTTTCCCGATTCACGATTGTTTGCGGGGTGAAAGGCTTAAAATTGGTGTGGCTCAAAATTTCATTCCGGCGCTCTTCTGAAAGGAACGCCAGGAAAACTTTTCCTGCTGATCCTGCATAAAGAGGCAAACGGCGGCCGATCCGGGCTACAATCCGCACGTTTTGCGGACTTTCCAGGCGTTCTACGCAGACCCGTTCATCGCCTTCCATAACATACAGGCTGATGGTCTCCTGAGTTTCCTCGTGAATCTTTTCCAGCGCAGCCATAGCCAGATTGCGCACATCCAGCGTGTTGGTATATACGTTGGACCATGTCAGGACTTTTCCGCCCAATGAATAGGCTTTCGTCTCCGGGTTTTGGTCCAGCACCCCTAATTCCCTTAAAGAAGCAAGCAACCGTCCGGTTGTGCTGCTGGAAAGGCCCACAATCCGGGCAGCTTCACGAACGCCGAGACTTGGCCGGTTCAGGTTGAAACTGTCAAGAAGGGCAATTGCGCGCTGCAAAGTTTGAGTGGTATCCGCTGGCATAGCTTATTTTGTCTCGTAATATGGGACAGCGTCCCATATAAATTATTTTAACAATTATACAAATTTAATGAAGAGTTTGTCAAGTATTTAATGGGCTATTTTTGTTAAGCTTTGTTAATCCTTGGAACCTGTTACTTTCTAAAAATTTATTTATGTAAAATTTGTGATAGGAAGGCTTTTGTGCGCGGGTGTTTAGGATTGGTGAATAACTGCTGCGGGGTGGTGTTCTCCACAATAAGTCCTTCGTCCATGAAGATGATTTCGTCGGCCGCTGCCCTGGCAAAACCCATTTCATGAGTCACGATAACCATTGTGATCCCATCTTTTGCCAGCATCAGCATGACATCCAACACTTCTTTGATCATTTCAGGATCGAGAGCACTGGTGGGTTCATCAAAGAGCATGAGCTGCGGTTTCATTGCCAGAGCCCGCGCGATAGCAACGCGCTGCTGCTGCCCACCGGATAATTGTGAGGGGTAGCTGTTGGCTTTTTCTGCGATTCCGACCCGAGAAAGCTGTTCCATCGCGATTTTTTTGGCTTCTTTAACAGGGGTTTTTCGTACAATGCGCTGTGCGAGGGTAATGTTTTCTAATACTGTCAGATGAGGATATAGATTGAACTGTTGGAAA
>JAHDQE010000036.1 GCA_018433975.1 Ornatilinea sp.
AATGATAGGTTGTGATGGAATGGGAAGTGGCCGGCAAATGAGGCAGAACCACCTGGACACGCTCGAACATGTGATCGCGGTTGTGGCCCCAGATGATCAGGCGTGCAGATTTTCCAAACCTTCAGCTCTGAGAATGGGGCCAAGATAATCGCGAGTGAAATCGGGCTCTCCCTGGGCTAAATAAATACAGGAATCCCGATCCGAACCGTTTGGGGCCCGTTCTGTACGCCCCAGTCTCCTTATGGAATACCCTCCCAGGCATAGGCCTTGATATAACGCTCATAGTGGCGGGCCCACACGTGGCAGCATTCGGATTCGAGCTTGCTGCCAAAGTTCATTTCCTCATTTTCATCCGGGTGTGCGGCCCGCCAAGGGGAGGCGAAAAATTTAAGCGAATCCCCCGCCGGAATGGTTGGAAGCTGGTATAGGCGGACAAAGATTGTGCAAAAATTCACAAATTATTAAATTATACTGAGTGTATTTTCACATATGTGAAAATATTTCACAAAGTTGCATTGTTGTGGTATAGTAAGGCTGTAAGTTAAAGGTGTTTCATCGTTTGTGAATCAGACAATACCGATTTCATTAGTATTTTACAAATCAAAATAATCATTTGGTAAGAACAGTCCATCTCGAAAGGTTTATCTTTTTACGAGCATATATCCTATGAGAACTGAGAATCGTCTTCAATTACTGGGGCAAGTTGCCGGTCTTTATTATGAACAGGGAAAATCTCAGGCTGAGATAGCTCAGAAATTAGGGTATTCGCGTTCGGCGATTTCTCGTCTCATTACCGAGGCTCATAAGAGAGGGATTGTAGAAGTAACCGTAAAACACCCCATCCAACGTTCTTATTATCACGAACAAAAACTTAAGGAAGTATTTAATCTGCAGGAAGCTTACGTGTTGGTGGGATCCAAAGATGAATGCGATTCAAGGATTCGTTTGTTGGGAAAGCTTGGAGCGCAAGTTTTGATGGATAACCTTCCGGAAAATGGTTTGTTGGGAATTACCTGGGGCTATGCAGTATATGAAGTCGTTCAGGCTATCAAGCCGAGACACTTGCCCAAAGTTAAAGTTGTGCAGATGATGGGTGCCCTGGGAAAAGGGGACCCAAAACTGGATGGCCCCGGACTGGCGCACCAGCTGGCGATTATCTTGAGTGGACGGCACTATATTCCCCATGTCCCTCTTATGGTTGAGTCCGATGAAACATATCATGCTTTGATGGGTCAGCAAAATATCCGGGAGGTGATGGAAATGACCAACCACCTGGATGTTGCCATGATTGGTATTGGTAGTGGTGATCCGGAGCTTTCCGGCGTGCGGCGTGCGGGTTATTTAACACACGAAGAGATTGAAGAAATCAAAAAAATTGGTGCAGTTGGGGATGTGTGTGGATATTACATTGATATTGATGGAAATATTCTGGATATCCCTTTTAACAACCATTTGATCGCTGCAAATATGCGCAAATTGCGGCAAACGCCCTGTCAGGTAATTGGTATTGCGGGGTGTGCGCCGAAAGTCCCTTCCATATTCGGAGCTTTACGAGGCGGATATTTTGACATTTTGGTTACCGATGATGAGGCTGCAGAAGGCGTACTGCGGATGGCAATGAGATATCTGGATTAAATTATAACGGTTGATTAAGGACTATCGATGGTAGCTAAATACACTTTTATCATTCTAACATTAGCGGCGGGGTGGATGCTGCAGGTCTGGTTGGTAGGCCAGCAGACACGAAATTTTTATAATCGAATGAAAGAACTTCGAAAAGATGGCCGCGCCTCGATTGGTCTGGCAGGAAATATTTATAAAGGTCGCATTTATACAGTGCTTGTGCTTGATGAGGAAGATCGAATCATCCATGCTGAGAAGCTTTCAGGAATAACGGTTTTTGCGAAACTGAAGCCGGTTCCTGAGCTGATTGGGGTGACATTAGAAGACCTTATGGATGAGAATCGTGAGTTTGGTTTGACCCAAAAAACAATGCAGGCTTTTCGTCATGCGGGTAGAGAGTTTTATAAGGCGGAAGAAACAGATGCTGAAGAGAACTCTATGAGTGAATTACTCGGTATCTCCGAGCAGAATGATTAATGGATGATTTTCGGAGAAAAATTTTATAAAAAGGAGGTGATGTTTGGAGAGAATAACAATCATAAAATACCCCAGCAAAGAGATTTATACCTAATTTTCATTTAACTTTCTAAGGAGGTCTTACTATGCAAGCACTTGCTGCTGCTGCTCAGTGGTTTATCGGCTTGTTCCAAACAGGTGGTACCACTTTTATGGGCCTGGTTACCGGGATCATCCCAACCCTGGTCGTGCTGATGACGGCTGTTAATGCCCTTATTGCTCTGATTGGTCCGGAGAAGATCGACCGATTGGGTGAAGTCGCTGGACGTGAAGGTATTGCCTATTATCCCCTGCGCTATATTGTTTTACCTTTCCTGTCCGTTTTCTTTTTGACCAACCCGATGGCTTATACCATGGGCCGTTTCCTGCCCGAAAAATTCAAGCCAGCGTTTTATGACGCTGCTGTTTCTTATGTCCACCCTCCTCTGGGCCTGTTCCCTCATATTAACCCAGGCGAGATCTTTGTATGGTCGGGTATTGCAGCCGGCATTACAACCTTAGGATACGGACTTGGCGATCTGGCGATCCGCTACGCGCTGGTCGGCCTGGTAGTGATTTTCATTCGCGGTATTGTGACCGAGTGGATCACGTCCGTCATGTGGGCACGTAAAGATACTGCTGCGTAATCAGCGAGGAGGATAAAAATGTCTGGTATTGCAAAATTCCTTGAAAAAATTGGCCGTAGTGTTGGCGGCGTTGTAGGCGCCCTTTTTGCTGCAGGCCGTGAGTCCATTGACCAGGTAATCACCAATGTTCTGCCTTTCATGGCATTCATTTCCATGGTGATTGGTATTATTCTTGCCACCGGTGTAGGTGATTTACTGGCCAACACCATGTCTCCGCTGGCTTCCAGCCTGGTTGGTTTGCTGGTGATGTCTGTTATCATCGGCTTACCCGTATTGTCTCCATTGCTCGGACCTGGCGCCGTGATTGCACAGATTATCGGAACACTGCTGGGCGTTGAAATTGGCCGCGGCAACATTCCCCCACAATACGCACTCCCTGCACTGTTCGCGATCAACCCCCAGGTAGGTTGTGACTTTATTCCTGTTGGCCTTGCGCTTGGTGAAGCTGAACCGGAGACTGTTGAAGTGGGTGTCCCCGCAGTTCTGTTCTCCCGTATGATCACCGGCCCGATTGCGGTTGTCCTGGCCTGGTTGGCAAGCTTCGGTATGTATTCTAATTAAGTTTGAAGAATTAAAAAGACTAAGCCCGAAATGGGGGCAGCAGTTCTGCCGCCCTCATTTCGGACCACCAAAATAGATTGTACCAAAAATTTTTTACTAGGAGGTCTTTTGTATGGCTGAATACAAGAAAGTTAACGTTAAAGCAGGTCCAGGCGGTTGGGGTGGTCCATTGGTGATTGAACCCAAAGAAGGAAAAAGCCTGATTGTTTCCATAACCGGTGGCGGTATTCATCCTTTGGCCCAAAAAATTGCCGAATTGACCGGTGGTGAAGCTTTTGATGGTTTTAAAGGTGGCGCAAAATTTGAGAATATTGCCTGCGCAGTAATTGACTGCGGTGGTACAGCTCGTGTGGGAGTTTATCCCATGAAGAAAGTTCCAACGATCGACATTTACCCCACCAAACCCGCCGGCCCATTATTCCGATTCATCAAGGCAGATGTTTTTGTCTCTGGTGTGCGGCTGGAAGATATTGAAGCGATCGATTAATTTTTTGTGCTGATTGGGAAGCACTGCTTTATTTGAATCCAACGGTATGCGGTTTGATTTTTAGAGCTGTAATGTGTTGGGTGATCGTAAAAAAATTGGGTTGGTAGGAGGGTGTTCAAAAGTAATTCTAGGCAATTATTTGCCAGAAATTCTTTTGCTCTCGTACTGCCCGGCAAAAAAACTGACGAAGCTGTCAGATCAAAAATGATTTTACAGGATGATTGTACCGACATCGAACTATTGTCCTGTGGTTATGTGCGTCTATTAAAACCACAACTCTTAGAAGTTATCAGCGATTACAGATGAGAGTATTTACATATTAGGCTGCTTTGTAGTGGCTGATAATTTGGAAGGAGAAAAAGGTGATCAAATATCAGGCAACTGTTACAGCAATTGGCTCGTTGGTATCCGAATTCATTGATCACGGGATTTTGGTGTTTTTCAATCAGGATGCCCCACCTGAACTGGCCGATTTTTCGGTCCTGCATGATGGAAAAGAACTTAAGGCAGATTTAGTGCCGGGTGATTTGATTTATATTGACGCTGAAAGTTACCGTGTCCTGGCTGTTGGGGATGTGGCAAACAAGAATTTTGCTTCTCTGGGACATCTTGTAATGAAGTTTAATGGTAATGATGTAGTTGAGATGCCCGGTGATGTCTGTGTCGAAGAAAGGCCAATTCCCGATATTGTGGTTGGTACAGTACTTCGAATTGAAGATAGTGTTGGTTAAATATTTATAGATTTTATTGAAAGGAAATTTCAATATGCCAAGTTTAAAAGAAAGACTTAAGGCGCGGCAAGATACAAAGGGGCCATTTAAAGTGGGGTTGGTTGGAACGGGTCAAATGGGGACCGGTTTGATTTCTCTGATGGAGAAAATGTATGGAATGGAGATCGTTGCTGGCGCAGATGTTCTTCCCGGGCGGGCTGAAGCCGCCTTTAAAGAAGCCGGTGTGGATCCCAAACTTGTCCATCAAACAGATGATCTGGACAAAGCAAGCGAATTGATTGCGGACGGACAGCGGGTTGCTTCGGTTTCTGCCGATTTTCTGGTACAAATCCCTGGATTGGATGCGATTGTCGAGAGTACCGGTATTCCGGAGGTTGGTGCAGTAATTTGTGATGCGGCTATTGAGGCAGGCAAGCAGGTCATCAACATGAACGTTGAGACAGATGCAACGATTGGTTACTACCTTACTCAAAAAGCCAAGAAGGCCGGGGTGGTTTACTCGTTGGTTGCTGGTGATGAGCCGGGCTCCATCCGCGAATTATATGACTTTGCCGATGCATTAGGGTTTGAGATTATCACGATTGGTAAGGGAAAAAATAACCCTCTGGATCGGGCTTCGAATCCGGATACGGCTGCGGCAAAAGCGAAAGCTCAGCAGATGAGTCCCAAGATGCTGGCTTCTTTTGAAGATGGCACAAAAACAATGGTGGAAATGACCTCCATTGGGAACAGCACCGGTTTTATACCGGAGGTGCGCGGCGCCCATGGCCCGAAATGCAGCGTAGCTGATTTGCCGAAGGTGTTTGTTCCAAAATCTGCCGGCGGTATTTTTGAATCCAAGGGGTTTGTGGATTATGCAGTTGGCCCGGCACCGGGTGTGTTTATCATTATTTCTACCGATCAGCCAAAGATTGCACGGGATCTGAATTATTTGCATCTGAGCGGATCAGGAAACTACTGGTGTTTGTACCGGCCCTACCACCTTGCCAACCTGGAAACTCCGATCACCATTGCGCATGTTTGCCTGGATGGAAACGCGACATTGCAAATTGATCGTGCTCCGGTTTGTGAGACGATTACTGTAGCCAAGCGTGACTTGAACCCCGGCGATAAAATCGATGGTATTGGCGGGTTCACGGTCTACGGTATGATCGAAAAAGAGGCGGTAGCTCATCGAGATAACCTTCTCCCCCTGGGACTTTCCGGTGGCGCGACTTTAAAACGAGCCGTGAAGATGGGAGATGCATTGCAGTATGACGATGTTGATCTCAATGAGAGCCAGTATATTCTTAAACTGCGCCGTGAACAGGATAAGATGATTTACGGTTAATCTAATTGCTTTCTGATATTTACTGTACCTGCCCTCCAGTTATGGAGGGCAGGTTACGAAATGCCACTATGTTAGATGCTTATAAAAAATTGACGAATTCGATCGTTGGATTTGTCAACAGCCAACAAAAACTTGGCAGGAGAACCCAAAACGCAATCGTTCCCCGTGATGAAAGGGTTGCATTTGTTGAGTCATTAAAATGGGCCTTTGTTCAAAACCTGACTCTGGACAGGTTGTCGGAAGCCAGTTTTCGCTTGAAAAGCGGAAAGATGCTGGCAACAACAGAGAGTGCGCTCTTTTCTCAGGTTATGGAGGATGATATTGGGATTTTTTCTCTGGCCGGGCAGGCATCTTTGGAGCAAAAAGCTCCGCCCCGGCATATCGGATGGCACCAGGCGATTTATCAAAATCAGGATCATGGCGCTGTGCTGTATTGCCACCCGGCGGCTGCTTTGGTGATGGCTCAGAAAAGGTTGCTGCCGGACATGGATATTTTGACGGATGGGAATGCTTTTCTGGGTACTGCGAAAATTATAGAACCGGATGCCGGAGCAATTTTAAAAAACGCCGGGGAAGCAAACCTTCTTTTAATCCCTCAATATGGTTTGATTTCAACCGGATCGAATCTGGCTGAAGCTATTACACGGGCTGTTATTTTTAATCGTTTGTGCGAAGCTGCTGCCATTTGAATGGCACTTGGAGGCCGGCAATTTTTTTGCAAAGAGTAACAAGGTGTTTGAAAGTGTGGCACGATCATCCAAAAAACTGAGGAGAAAAACATGGCAAGTATTCAACTTACTGTTAATCACGAAGCGGGGTTGCATGCTAGACCAATGGCATTATTTGTCAAAACCGCAAAAAAGTTTGAATCAGAAATACTCGTAAAGAATTTGACAAGGGATAAAGCTCCGGTCAATGGTAAGAGCCCTTTGAATATTCTCTTGTTGGCAGTTTCTCAAGGCCATCAGATTGAAATTATGGCAGAAGGCCCGGATGCGGAACAGGCCTTAGAAGCTTTGAAAACCTTAATTGAGAATAATTTTGAGGTTAAAGAAGATATTACTTCGTAATTTTTCAGATTCCTGACTTAATAAGTGTGCAGTGCTCATAGTAGAAAACTGTATCAGTGTTTCAAAGCACAGAGCGCCCGAACAGCACGGGCGCTCTGTGGATTATTCTGGAGACAAGAATTTCGTTCAGGTTTATTTATCCAACTCGGGTGGATAGATTTTTTCCGGTTTGTGTCGATTTTTTGGCCGTTCGACCAATTCAAAAGTGATTCCAAAATCTTCTTCAGTGCTGAGGTACACGAATCGACCGTCTTTGTCGGGGCCAAAACCGGCGCCTTGCATGACAACTTGAAAACCAGCTTCCTCAGCCTCTGCGAGAGCTTTATCCATATTCTCGACGATGAGTCCTAAATGCTGGACGCCTTCACCGTGTTTCTCAAGAAAGTCTTTATAGATGGTATCACCTTCGGCATGTTCGATCAGCTCAATTCTTGTAGGTCCAAAATAAGAAAGCGCGATACGCATCTTGTAATTAGAGGGTTTTCCTTTATATTCGGCGTAGGTCAAATCAGTAGGGGCCTGGCCATAGGTATAAAAATGCCAGGGGCCAATCCCAAATTTTTCCCAGTAATTCTTAACGATTTGGTCCAGGTCTTTGACAACCATTGCGATTTGACCAATTCCGTTATTTAACATTGTCGATTTTTTTGAAGTGTTTTGATTTGCCTCAGTCATGTTGGTTCCTTTATGAATAAGTAGTTGATATTGGACAAATTTGTTTTCAAAATTTACCCTATGAGAATAGCATTTAAGAAGTTCCCCGTCAAGGAATACGGAAAGAATGTTGGGAGCGCCGGGTTAATTTACGACAAAAGTAATATTTTGATTTGGAATTATCAGGTAGAATGAAAGTGAGCAAAGCTTGTTTGGCTAAAGAATAAGCTTTCCATTATTTACAGGAGAGTTCTATGAAACGAGAGGAATTACCCAGCTTTGCAGTCCTTCAGTTATCCGGCTGTGCGGGTTGTGAGGTTTCGCTGCTCAACGCCGACGAATGGATTGATCAGTATAAACTGGTTTATATGCCATTAGTGGTTTCTTCGCACCAAGTCCCCGAAGTGGATGTTTTATTGATCAGTGGGGGAGTCCGTACGAATGAAGACGCCTTCAATCTGAAGCGGGCCGTGAAACATGCCAGGAAAGTTGTGGCAGTAGGTACCTGTGCCATTTCGGGAGGAATTTCAAATTTGGGGAACCGGGATAATATCCGGCAGTTTTTCCTCGCACAGGGCGAGCGGGTCCATTTGCCCAGTATGCTGCCAAAGTGCAGGCCAATTGATGATCTGGTTGAAGTGGATCGTTATTTACCCGGCTGTCCACCAACCCCGGATTTGTTCATGACGTTATTGTTTGAAGATACGGACATTAAAATGCCTAAAACGGTCTGCCAGGAATGTGGGCGAAAAAAACTAAAAGATATGAAACCGAAACATTTATTGGGGTTTCAGCAAGGGCAGGTGGATCCCGATATTTGTCTTGTTAATCAGGGGTATCTGTGCGTTGGCTCTTCGACGCGCGGTGGGTGCAAAGCGATTTGTACACGTCCGGGACACCCCTGCGTGGGATGCCGGGGGCCATCCGATGCTTTTATCGAGAAAGATTCAGAGGTCTGGTTCAAAAGCATTCAGAAGGTATTTGAGACAATGACGGATGTGCCGCCCGAAGAAATTGACGAAGGATTGCGATCGCCTCAGCTTTCTTTATTTCTGTTTCAATTTGCGGATTATGCAGAACCAGGAAAAGCTCCCAGATCAAAGGAGAAGATATTATAAATGGCTTCATTAACTTTTCCGATTAGCCGTATTGAAGGCCATGCTCAAGTGCAGATTGAGGTTGAGGATGGCGAAGTGGTTACCGCGCGCTTTCAAGCGATGGAAATGCGGGGTTTTAGCCAGTTTGTTGTGGGAACTCCTGCCGAACAAATGCCTGTTGTCACCCCGCGGATCTGTGGAGTCTGTTCTACAGCGCATCATGTGGCATCCGTAAAAGCGCTTGAAGATGTCTATGAGGTGGAGCCACCGCCGCTGGCAAGAAAGATTCGGGAGCTGCTCCTATTGGGGCAGATCATTCAAAACCAGGCAACTTCTTTATTTATCTTTACGATGCCGGACCGGCTCGAAGTTTCCAGTATTTTTCACATTCAGGAAGACGAAGCTTCGGAAGAAGTTCAGTTTAATATTGCTCAGCGAGCGCTGAAAGTGCGAAAAGCAGGCACAGATTTGATCACTCTGGCGGGTGGGCAATTCATTCACCCGATTAAAGCGGTGATTGGCGGAATAACAAAAGGAATTTCCGCTGAGCAGGCTGACACAATGCGCGATATGTTGAAGAAACTATTACCCTGTACCTGTGAGTTGTTTGATTATTATTGGGAGATCTCGGCCAGGATGAGGGATAGAATTGGGACCTGGGGAGACGATAAGCCGGCTTATTACATCGCATCTACGGCGGAGGAAAAACCATCTTATGATACTAAATTGATAAGAGTAATGGGCCCAGATGGTGCGATGCGAAAAAGTTTCAAAGCGAAGGATTTCCGGGAATTTCTGGATTACCAGCAAACAGAATATAGTTATGCGGGTCAAACCAGTTATGATGGAGAGGTAATCCGGGCGAACAGTCTGGCCCGGATGAATATGACTTCTCGTATGGGGACTGATTGCGCGGACAAATACCTTAATCGTTTAAATGAAACTTTTGGAAAGCCGGCCCATCCTATACTGCTCTTTGATCTTTGCCGGGGAATCGAGCTGGTGTATGCGTTAGAAAGGGCTTTGGAGATTTTGGAAGAGCCCCTCGATCAGGGTGATCTGGAAGTACCATATAAACCAAGAGATGGAGAAGGTTTTGGACTTGTTGAGGCCCCCCGTGGTCCATTGATCCACCATTATCTGGTTGAAGGTAACAAAATTCGACAGGCGGAGTTTGTGATTCCCACAGTGCATAATATGCTGGCTATTGAACGTGCCTTGAAGGTAGCCGCACAACGATATGTGTCTGGGGAGTGCATTCAAATGGAATTAGAACATGCGGTGGGCAGAGTAGTACGGGCTTTTGATCCCTGCATTGCCTGCGCAACACAATAAGCACAAGCGTGTATCGAGTAATGGTTTTCCGCCAAATGGAATCAAAACAGGGTGGTGGAAATTATTATGATTAAAATCATCTTATAAAAATGATTATATATAGAACAATCATCTTGTTTATTGGTTGAAATGTGTTATAAATTAACATCAAAAATAAATCCCGGTGATTGGGAATAACTTATTCAATAAGGAGCTGTATGATGCGCATAGCCTTTTCTTGTGAAAACAATCTTGGCTTGGAATCCAAAGTGAACGCTCATTTTGGGCACAGTCCATTTTTTACGCTGGTAGATCTGGAAGATGGGCAGGTAAAAAAAGTTGAAGGGATTGCTAATCCCTATGCGGAACACCATCAACCGGGGCAAATTCCCGGATTTATTCATTCCCAAAATGCAGACATTATGATTACGGGGGGGATGGGTGGCAGAGCTGTTGAGTTCTTTACTCAGGCTGGTGTGGAACCGGTTACCGGTGCACAGGGTACTGTAAAAGAAGCACTTGATAATTATCTGAAAGGGAACCTCAAAGGTGCTTCAGGCTGCAGCGAAAGCCATGAGCATGGGCATGGTGAACATCACCATTAGATGTTAATCCATTAAAAGCTAAAACATCCGGTCCGAATCATGATAAAGTATTCGGGCCGGATATGGTTTAACGGTTTCAATACCCTGTTCATTCAGCCATTTTATGATTCTGTCTTTGATCTGATTCCGTACCTGGCGGAACTTTGCTGTTTTCTCAGAATCGGAACCCTTTACGGCCGCCGGATCTTCAAAAGGCCAATGCATTCGAATACCCATTCCGGGGAAATATGGACATTTTTCATCTGCGCTGCTGCATACGGTAATCAGGTAAGAAAATTCCATTTTATGGATGTACTCGGCGAGGGACTTAGAACGATGTTTGCTCATATCTATACCGATTTCTTCCATTACGCGGATGGTATAGGGATTTATACCTTGAGGTTCCAGACCGGCACTGTATATTTCAAAATAATCATCAGCATATTTTCGGAGCCAGGCTTCTGCCATTTGACTGCGGGCAGAATTTCCAGTGCATAAAAACAAGATTTTCGGTTTCATTTTTGGTATTTCTCGTTGAAAGGTATACAATCCATAGATATAATCTGATCTTATCCGATGATCGTTAAGATTTGAAAAAGAAATTGTTATAATCCAGTTAAGATCCGTTTGTTATATAAGTTGAGCCGCTGACAATTATTTGCCGGCGGCTCAACTTGTTCCGTTTAATAATAGGGATATCATTGATGGTTGAGAGAATTTATGTTGTAGGTTCAATGATCACTTTTAAGCCCTGGCGATTTGCAGCGACGGAAAAAGCTTCTTGAAATTCATCAATAGAAAAGCGGTGTGTCACAATGGATTTAAGATCAACGAGTCCTTGCTCTGCAAGGCGGATCGCGCGTGGGTAGGTATGTTTCATTCGGCGGCAAAGCTTGAAAGTCAATTCCTTGCGCCTGACCTGGGAAGCAGTTAAGCGGTGCTCATCGTCATTCGGGATTCCCACCAGGATGATCGTGGTGCCATAGCCGGCTGCTTGTATTGCGCACTGCAGTGCATGGTTTGACCCGGCGGCTTCAAAAGCGACATCCACACCCTCTCCTTCTGTAATTTTGAAAAAATCTGGAACATCTTCTTCGCTTTGAATCAGGAAAGTATCGGTTGCTCCGCAGGCCCGGGCAGCTTCCAGACGGTGAGGAAGTTTTTCAGCCGCAATGATCTGGGTAGCCCCCATCGCCCTGGCTAACTGGATGATTAACAATCCAATTGGCCCACAGCCAAATACCCCAGCCCGTATGCCGGGCTTGATGTTGGCAATGTCCATTGCGTAAATCGCCACACCAAGCGGCTCCAGCATGGCTGCATCATTGAGGGATAGCGCGTCCGGAATGGGGAATAAGAATTTTTCAGGCCAGGACATATATTCTCTTAGAGCGCCGTCCTGAAGACCATGTCCGGAAAATCGCATGTTCTGACATAGATTGGGGTTCCCTTCCTGACAGTATTTGCATTCTCCACAGTTTATCGCCGGGTCAATAGCCACTCTGGTGCCTTTATGCGGTCCGCTGGCGATGATCCCGGCTGCTTCGTGCCCCAGTATCAATGGATGGGTGATCTTTGCGTCGCCAATTCCGCCTTCATTGAGCCAATGAAGATCGGAACCACAAATCGCAACGGAGGTTACCTGCACCAACACTTTACCACCCTCGGGATTGGGGATGGGCTCGTTGTGCAGTTGAATTTTCCCGGACTGGTGCAAACGCAATGCTTTCATATTGAATACCTCAAACAGTTTGCAGTTCCGGATTTTCCTCGCTCTGTGGGAACTGTCAAATGATTATACTTTATTGAAGAAAGGGCGATTTTCAGTGCCCAGCCCGATACCGGATGATTGAAGAAAAACCACATCCTTTTGAAAAAGGCTTAATAACCGCGTGAGGTTATAAAAGGCAGTTCGCTCAGGGTCGGGTAAGCGGGGAATATTTCGGAAAATGAAGAAAGCGGAAGCCCTGCTTTGATCGCAACGGCTACCGGGGCCAGGATGTCCGCGGCGTGATCTCCGATGGCAGCGGCTCCCAGAATTTTTGCCGAGGAAGGATGGCTGACCAGTTTAATGAAACCTTTGTCCGTTTCTTCGAGGGAAGCTTTCAGGCTGCTCGCGAAGTTCATTCGGGTGACATTCACAGGAATGCCTGCTTCTGTAGCGGCCTTTTCGGTGAGACCAACCTGAGCTACTTGAGGGAACGTGTAGATTGCCTCAACGAGGATACCGGAGGCATAAGGCAAGGTTGGAACTTCCAGGGCATGCCTTGAAGCGATTCTGGCTTGAGCCAGCCCGCGGTTTACTACAAAGGGCGGCCCGGCTGCATCGCCGGCGGCGTAAATGTGGGGTTGGCTTGTCTGGCCGAAATCATCCGTAAGGATGCCCAGACGACCAGCCTGGACCTGGATGTGCTCCAGGTTAAGATTCGCGATATCTCCCCGGCGGCCAATGGCAATGAAAGCATGTGTTCCGTTCAGAATAACTCCATCCTGAAGTTTGACGATCACCTCATTGTTCTCTGCGATGGCTGACCGGGCGGGGCTGGAATGATGAAGGATAACACCTCTTTCTAGGAAGGAGGTTTCCAATGCCTCGCTGATATCCTCATCCGAGCGAGGCAAGAAAGTTGGCAAATCTGTTACCCATTCCACCTTGCTGCCCATTGTGTTGAAGAGATAAACGAATTCAGCGCTTGTGACACCACCGCCCACCACGATGATTTTTTCCGGCCATTCGGTGAACTGGCTCGCAAAGCGGGGTGCAAGCAGCCGGTTACCATCCGGTTTTAAATCCGGGAAAAAGATGGGAACAGATCCGGTTGCAATGATGGCTTTGTCGAATGCATGGGTAATATGCCCCTCTTCGGTTTCGATATTAAGTGTATGCAGATCGGTGAAGCTGGCTTTACCGGAAATCAGGTGAATGTCATTGGATTTTAAAAGAGCCGTTTGTTTTTCACTCCAGGAATGTTTTTGTTGGGCAATTTGTTCGCGCAATGTGAGTAAATCTGCAGGAGCAGTTGTTGCGCTTAATCCACGGGCAGTCAGTTTACCCTTTCTGCAAATTGAATCCGCAGCCGTCAGGTATACTTTGCTCGGTAACAGACTGTGCCAGGTCGCGCGGCCGCCGGGTGGTTCGGCGCTGATCAGGGTAACATTGGCGCCATGTATCGCGGCTTCCAGTGCGGCGGTGATCCCGACCGGGCCGCCCCCGAGAATTGCCAGATTTATTTTCTCCATACTTCTCCTTTGTTGATCATGATGTTTAATAATAAACGGTATTATGGATCATTTTTTATCCTGTTGTGGATGAATTATTGACTTCAATCATCCGAAAACAACGCTTCCTGACTGTAGAGGATCAGGCCGCTCATGCTGTGCCCGGTTCCCGGGATCATTTCAAACTGAAAATGGCTTTCTAGTCCATTTTCTTCGGCAAATGCAGCCATATCAGATATCCAGTTTTGGGCAATGGCAAACCGGTTGTTCCCTTTCTGTCCGGGAAAAGAAGGCAGTTCTGAGGTGTCATTCATTCCGACAATGATGGTAAGCGGTATTTGCGTTGCCGCCAGCCATTTTTGTCTGTCAGGAATGATGTTCACGATGGTGGTTGTATTCTCGTCCCACTGGATTTGGGTGTGAAGTTCACCCATTCCAAACGGCCATGCCACATCTCTTTGAGGTTGTGGATAAGTGGCGGCGGATGAAATCACAGCGCGCTCAACAACTTCCGGGTGGGTAAGGATAAACCGCCCCACAAATTGTCCTCCGGCCGAGTGTCCGTACAAATAAAACCGCTGGTTTGAAACCCCAAAAGTCTGCTGGTACGCTTTGACTAACCGCAGTACCCATTCGTCTGCTGCGATCTCGCGTCCAAACAGGCCGCGATAGCCGGTCATGGCGTGATCTCCTTCCCGGCTGCTGAAATCTTCCTGGTTAAATGCCGGGGCAATGAGGACGCAGCCATGTTTTTCTGCAAAATCGCTCCAATTTGTGATGTAGTATTTGGCTGTCGCTTCGGCAGTGACTTCTTTGGCAGGGGTGCCATGAATCAATAATACGATTTTGGGTTTTTCTGAAAGGGGCTTCGGAATATAAACGTAGAAAGTGCCATATCTGTCTGCCCGTTCTTCGACTTGCCCGGATTTTCGAGCGATCGGCGGGTCGTTGGATAGGGTGAATGCACACCGGGATAAAATCAGAGCCGCTGCCACGGCGAGGAAGCCCGGGATTATGGCGTGTTTGAAAGGAAACCAGTGAATTGATTTCATCTTCGTGAAATTTATGCTTCGCATGTATTTACAATAGACCTGTTAATAGCAGTATACAAGGGAAAAGCATCCTGGAAAAGCGTAAAAATGGGAATTTGAGATCGATGAAATAAAAATCTGCCATTACGTTGACGGATTTCTTGTATCTCCAGGAGGATACTTTTTAATTATGCAAAGCAATCCATATTACTCAATCGCTTTTGTCTTATGGAAGTCCCCAGATTTTTATGACGCCTTCTTGCCCGGCCGAAACAAGATTCTCTCCATCGGATGAGAAAACCAGAGAGGTAACTGGGCCTGGGTGTGCCGGAAGAGTGTAAACGACCCTGAGTGCAGCGATATCCACCAGAGATATCGTTCCGCTGCTATCCCCAACCGCGGCGAGGGTGCCAGAGGGATTAAATGCCAGACTGAGCGGAAATGTACCCGAAAATTCAAGCTTCCCTATGAGCAGCCCTGTTGAGGTGTCAACCAATTCTAACCAGGATGCCTCACTCCAACCACGTCGCAGCATAGCAATCAGACGCTTATCCGGACTGATTGCATATTGCGAATAATCCTGTCCCCTGCCATAATTTTGTTCGTCGTCGGGAAAAGCGAGATCAAAGATTTGACTCGCCGTTTTGGAATCTATAAAATCAGGCGACGAAGCATTTTCGAAATTTGAAGCTACCAGCCAATCTCCATTCGGGCTAAAAGCGGCTTTACGAGTATTGTTTCCTTCCAAATGACTAACTAGCCTCTCACCCGGGCTGGTATATACCCAAATTCCACCGGTGCCAAAGGTCGCAAGCCAGTTGCCGTCCGGACTGAACAAAGCGCCGTAAAATTGGCGAATAGTATCCCCATCCAGATAATCAACATATACATCAACAGGTTCTTCGGGCAATGTTTGGCTTAGTATTCCACTCACGGCACCATAGAGAGAGACCTGATAAGGGGTATATCCAGCAACCAGATTTCCCGCCGGACTGGCGGCCAGAATTTTGTTGGCGGGGATATAGGTTGTTTGTTTAACTGCAAACACTTTTTCATCAATTACCCAGACCGTATTGTTCATCCAGGCTGAAATGTCCCCGTCCAGACGGGAAACCAGACCATTGACATCTCCGCTGAAACGGTGGATTTGTTTCAATACTTTTTGCTGAGCAACATCCCAAAGAATTGTCTGCCCATCCATGTCAACGGAAAGGAGTTGGGTGCCATTGGGGCTAAAGGTCAGCTTGGTTGGCGAACTTGCGAGTTCATCCAAAGTTCCTCGTATTTGGCCTATCGCGCGGTCATAAAGCAAGATTTCCCTTTCAGAAGTCCCGATTGCCAGTAGGCTACTATCCTCATTGAGAGCCGCGGAAGTTACACGCTCTTTGAAATGAGTAAAATTAAAATAAATTTCCTCTTTGAACAATTCAACCTTAAAAGGTTGCTGGTTGGGGTCAATACTCCACACCCAGGCGGTTCCGCCGGCTGCTCCCACGAGATACTTTCCATCCGGACTGAAAGACAGATCAGTGATTTCTTCCTCCGGTCCGCCCACGCCGTTCACAATTACACCGGTTTCGATATCCCAGACTCGTACCGAACGGTCAGACTGGACGGCAGCGACATAGCGGCTGTTTGGGCTGAACACCGGTTGAAAAAGGGAAGAGGAACTATATAGGGTGATTCCTGGTTGTCCCGTTTCTAAATTCCAGGAGACAAGGCCTTTTGAACTCACATAAACCAGCCAATGTCCATTGGGGCTGAGGGTGGGTTGGCT
>JAHDQE010000008.1 GCA_018433975.1 Ornatilinea sp.
CGGGATAAAATGCTTAAAATCGAGAATTTAAACGTATTTTACGGTGGCGTTCATGCTTTAAAAGGCATTTCAATTCAAGTTCCTGAAGGCCAGGTGATCACACTAATTGGGGCAAATGGCGCCGGAAAGAGCAGTACGCTTCGGACAATCTGTGGGCTCGTCCCCCAAAGAGATGGAAAAATCATCTACAACGGGGAAGATATTTCTGCCGTACCGGCATACGATCGGGTTGGGCTGGGGATAGCCATGGTACCTGAAGGCAGACGGGTTTTCACGAACCTTTCTGTGTTAGAAAATCTCCTCATGGGAGCCTACACGCGCAGAGATAAAATCGAAATTGAAGAAGATTTTGAGCGGGTGTACGAGCTTTTTCCACGCATGAAAGAACGGCGCAATCAAAAGGCGCTTACTCTTTCCGGAGGAGAGCAGCAAATGCTTGCTGTTGGCAGGGCATTAATGTCGCATCCCCGCTTATTGCTTATGGATGAGCCTTCTCTTGGATTGGCACCTAATTTAGTAGCGGAGATGTACAAAACAATCACTCAAATTCACGAACAGGGCGTTACGGTCATGCTGATCGAACAAAACGCGAGCTTTGCACTACAACTGGCTGATTACGGATATGTAATGGAAGTCGGCAACATTGTTTTAGAAGGTCCAGCTTCCAAACTAAAAACAGACGACAATGTAAGACGTGCTTACATCGGTGCTTGATTCTAAAAACTACAAGCCATTTATTAACGATCAAGCAGCCGGGTGATTATCCGGCTGCTTGATCGTTAATCTTCTAACAAACTGTAAAGTACTTTTGCAACAAGGCTATTTTCCGCCTTTACCTCCGCTCTTACCAGAACCGCCGTCATTGTCTCCTTCATTCTGGACTGGCTGAGCCTGCGTGGGTTGGTTGTTATATTTCGGGGTGGATGTCATCTCGGGGCCAGGACCATATTGTCCGCCAGGAGTCGGAGTTTCCTCTAAACCAGGGCCATATCCACTACCGGGGGTTCCTTGGGCTGTTTCAACAGGGCCGTTAGGTCCTTGTCCAGCTTCTTCAGGCTTTCCGGTTTGCGTTTGGGTTCCCAATTGGATCTGTTCTTGCTCTTGTACCTGGTTTTGCTCCTGCAACTGCTCTGGTTCCAACTCTTCATCAACTAATCGCAGCCTATCCTGGAGCATCTGATGCGTTCGCAACATCACCGGTTCCAATTCGGGATCTGCCGATCCGAGGCAATCTTCCAGCAGTTTGGTTTGAGTCCGCAAATGGGTTTGTAATCGAGCCATTGCCAATTCAGGATCTTCAACCTGATCCATCAATCGCAAAGCATCTTCAATATGGAGCTGCAGCCGGTCCATAAGACGAATTGGAGTCTCGTCTGTATCCTCAACCTCACCGGATTCTTCATCTTCCAAACTGATTAGTTCTTCCACTCGCCGATTTGCGAATTCGAGATTCAAATCAAACTGGGTCATCGCATTCTGTGTGAGTTCAAGCCGAGTCTCTTCAGACCAGGTCTTTACCGGATAAAGCATGTCCCCTGGCATTGCGTTTTGGGAAGCATAAACGGTTGCTCCTCCACCACCTGCGATCAGCGTCGCCGCGATCAATATAGCTGAAATAATCTGCGTAAACATAGGTACTAACTCCTTTCGTGTCTGGAATAGATTACTGATTTGGTTTTTCCAGTTAGTATGACGCAGATTCTGTTCAGTAGATACGGGGTGAGAAATAATTGCATCAACTTCTGCGAGAAAGTTGGCACGACCTTTCTCAGCCCGGGCCGCATCTCGCGGAGGGACTTCCTTTAATGGAGCCAATGCCTGATCCAAATCAAATTTAGGGGTTTTCATTTCTTAAATATCCTCTGCTGACAGCAACATTTTCCGCAGGGCCGTCAATCCACGATGTTGGAGCGCTTTAACCGCACCCACGGGTTTTTCAATTACTTTTGCAACTTCCATATTATTCCAGCCTCCATAATACTTAAGCAAAATTACCTGTCGTTGATCGGAGGTGAGCTGCCAAAGAGCTTTGCGAACTTGCTCTCGTTGGATAAGTGACTCTACCTGAGCAGAAGGAAGTGGCGTTCGATCCTCTAATTCCAAATGTTCCTCATCCATCAAAGTCACAGTAGGGTCCTTTTTGCGGCAATAATCTGTCGCCCAATTATGAGCAATTCGGTACAGGTATGCTTTCAAATAATATTTCGGCCCTTTACCCTGTTTTAATGCACCCAAAAACCTGCTGAATGTCTCCGAAACACATTCTTCGGCCAAGGACACATCTCCAAATAGACGCATTGCATAAGCATATAGCTCTGTGCTGTACTGATCATAAATAACCGCCAGAGCTTCTTTTTCATATTTTTTTGCTCGATGCAACAACTGTTCTTCAGAATCGTACATAAGGTTCTATAGAGATATGACGTAATTTATTTAAAAAAGATACGGGGTAAAGTTTTTCAAAAGCTCAAAAGGAACTTCCTGCGGAAAAAACAGATTACCTCAAAGAGCTGTATGTAAAGCTCCATTTTGTTTGCCTCACAAATAAGGCAAAAAAATGTTATTGGGTATTGTCTCAATCAACTTTCACCATCTTCCAGATCATCAACAATTTCAAGAAATGTTTTCACCACTTTTGGATCAAAATGCTTACCCGACTGAGAGCGGATATAGTCCACTACCGATTCTTTTGTCCACGCCTCTCGATAAGCTCGATCCGAGTTTAGAGCGTCCCACACGTCCACTACAGCGAAGATTCTCGCCGCCAAAGGGATGTTTTTACCCTTCAACCCTTGTGGGTATCCTTTTCCATTCCATTTTTCATGATGTGAATAAGGAATATCTAATGCAGGGCGCAAAAATTCAATTGCAGAAAGCATTTTTTGGGCGTAAATAGGATGCTGTCGCATCAAGTCCGCTTCTTCTTTTGTCAAAGGACCTTGTTTCAAAAGTATGTGATCCGGAATACCCATTTTCCCAATATCATGCAAAATTGCTCCTCTGCGAATATTGACCAGATCCGCCCCTTCAATACCCATCTTTTGAGCAAGTCGTTCAGTCAGCTTAACCACCCGTCGGCTATGCCCCACGGTCTCTTGATCCCGGTATTCGAGGGCCATAGCCCACCCTTCAATGGTTGCATCATAAGCTAACCTCAAATCTAAGTTAGCTTTGCGCATTCCTTCGAAAAGCATGGCGTTATCAATGGCGATTGCTGCTTGTCCTGCCAGAGCCTGCAAGAAATCCAGCCAGTCCGCACCAGCCTGAAACGGCGAGCGATGGTAGATTTGGAGCACGCCCTGTACTTGTCCCCGGGCCTTGAGCGGGACTCCATAATAGGCTTTGAATTCTTCCACAGCAAAGATTGGGGCGGGACGCAGACCTTTCAATCCCACCTCAATATCCGGCACATCAATAATTTGCCCTTCCATTACCACTCGGCCGGCATATCCCTCATCCAACCGCAGCACCGTCCTTTGCGTCGATTGACTGCGGAAGCCATAACGAGCGGCAAAGCGCAGCATATTGATACTGCCGTCATATAACAAAACATCTGCTGCGTCCACTTTTAATTGAGAGGTAACTTTCTCAAGCAGCACGTCCAGTATTAATCGCAGATCCAATGTGCTTGTAATAGCCTGATCAACAGCTTGCAACGCCTGTAATTGCTCCAGCCTGTTTTCCGTTTGTTCGTAAAGAGTTGATCGATGGATGGCATTTGCTGCCATATCCGCAATCGCAGAAAGTATGCTGCCATCTTCCTTTCGCCAGGGACGTTGTCTGCCCACCCAGATCACGCCGATCGCTTGTCCCGCGGCAATCAAAGGAGCACCCACCACCGCTTGCAAATTTCCAGTCAGGTCCACTCGAAACTTTCCGGGAAATTCAAGCAAATCGTTATTGATACACAATGTCCCCTTTTTCAAAATTTCCCCTGTGGCGCACTCGTCTGGGTCCAGGCGAATATCCACTAAATCTTTCCACGCGCCATTTGCAAATTCCAGGATAATCTCCTCGGTAACGTTATCCAGCATCGCTATAAGCGCACCTTTTCCATCCATCAACTCGAGGGTTTTATCCAGAATAATCGGCATCATTTCAGATCGATTCAAAGTCTTCCGGAGAGCCGATGCTACTGCAATAATTGCCTCACGATCGCGTTCTTGTTGGACGCGTTCCGTAACATTTCTCACCACGGTAACAAATCGTGATGCCTGCGCATCACCATTTTGGTAAGCCATGCTTTTTCGGGTTTCGGTGTGAAAAACTCGATCCCCGAACTGGAATTTTTCATTTGTCACCAGGGACTCTCCGGTCTCCAGCACTTTTTTATAATCTTCTTTCGTTTCCGGAGACAGAAATGGAAAAGCCTCAAATAAATTTTTACCTAAAGCATGGTGAGTTTCATAGCCAAATTGTTCACTCCATTTATGCAATGTATTATTGAACAACGTGAGCCGCAGATCAGAATCAATGACATAGATTGCCTCTTCCATTGCATCTACGGTTGCCCGGTATAAAGTTTCAGAAGCTTTTAAAGCTTCTTCGGATTGCATCCGGTCCGTAACATCGTATTTTATAGCGATGAAATTCGAATTTTCTCCCCGCGAATCTCGAATGGGAGTAATTGTCATATCCTCAATATATTCACTGCCGTCCTTGCGTCTGTTGGTAATCTGCCCTCTCCATACCTCCCCCCCCCAAATCGTTTTCCATAACTTTTCATAAAACAGTTCGTCATGCTTGCCGGAATTAAGAAAACGCGGA
>JAHDQE010000033.1 GCA_018433975.1 Ornatilinea sp.
CTTTAATTTGAAGACAGGAACCAACCAATATCTTCCTGTGTTCCGTTCTCCTATGACCGATTGCAACTAAAAACTCGGCTTTTCGAAAAAGCCGAGTTTTAGATTTGTTTTGTGCATCAGAGCCGGACAGATGGCCGGGTTAATTCAGCATCTCGGTGATTATCACCGAAGAACCATCCTCATCGTTGTAGCTGATGACCACTTCCAGCAGCCGGTCGCCCATCTGGAAGGTGTACATGAACAACCCCTCGTCGTCACTGTTGTCCTCGCTCAGTTCCCAACCCAGGCGGGCCAGTTCAAAGTCATAAAAGTCGGCGGTATCCTCCGGGCTTTCGGGGCTTTCGAAGGTGATGGTGTCCCCGTACGCATCCACTTCATAGGCCTCTTCGGGCATGGGGATATCTTCGACTGAAATCTCGATGAAATCATCAGGGCCTTCGTTGCCCAGGTTTTCATCCTGACATTCATCCGGAAGCGCGATATTTTCAACTTTCCCGCTCTCCGAAATATCGTATTCCCACTCGAATGTGCCATTCTCGCCGTCCCACATGACCTCAAACAGGCCTTCGGCGCTGCCGATGAAGCGCACGATGTAACCGCTTCCCCGTTCAATCCAGATCTCTCCGCCGGCGGAGGTCAGGCTGGCATTGTGGATGGCGACATTACTGACCTGATAGTGATCCGTATAGACATCGTTAAGCAGCTCTTCGGCCTGGATCAAATCCCCGATCTCAACCGATTCGAAGGTGTCTTCAAGGTGATAGATCTGGATCTCATCCAATGAGCGGTCGACGGTGTTCCAACGGTAGCACAAATTCCCTTCGGGTAAAACATCCAGTTCAAAAAACTCCTCTCCAAACTGGTAGCCGGCCCACGGGCTGGCGATTGTATTGGGGTCCGTAGTTTGAAGGTCGTAATAATAGTACTGGGCGTCCCAGGGACGGATCACGGCATATTCCAGGCTCTCCGATTCGGACATCGGGCCTTCTTCACCCTCCCAAGCGGTGGAGCCGGTGTAAAACATCCGGTAACTTTCCAGTGTTTCCAACCCTTCGCTGGTGACAGGCAGGGTGGAACCGGCTTCCAGCGCCGGCAGAGACGGGTTTTCTTCCTGTGTTTCCGGTGCGGCGGCTGCCTCTCCGGACAGTTTATTGGAGACGCTGTCCAGTGCGCCGCATCCCATCGAAAGGATCAAAGCCAGGCTGACGACCAGCCAGGGCATCCTGTGAAAAGACTTGGATCGGATCATTGTATGCTCCTTATTTATTCTTCCCTGAGCGGGTTCAGGCGGACCGCAGCCCGCTCAAGCACTTCTTGTAAAGAGAGGATAATTTTGTCTTTCTCGCCACGGGGCTTAAACTCAAAGCCGCCCTCCTGAAGTGCGCGCTCGCTGGCAGTAACGCGCAGCGGCAGGCCGATCAGATCGGCGTCGTTGAACTTTACCCCGGCTCGTTCATTGCGGTCATCCACCAGGACTTCCAGTCCGGAAGCCTCCAGCCGGGCCGCCAGCTCTTCCGCGGCGGCTTCCGCCTCACCACTCTTGCTGTTGAGGATCACCAGATGAACCGGCAGCGGTGCTGCGGCAGGCGGCCAACACAGCCCAAAGTTATCCCGGTGCAGTTCGGCCAGACAGGCCATCAGATGGCTCAGGTTCAGGCAGGTGATTCCGGCTTCAACCGGTGCCGGTTTGCCATTGCTCCCCATGAAGGTGCAGTTTTGCGCTGCCAGCAGGTCCCGGTCAACGGCAACCGATGAAGCAATTTCCACGCCTTCCTCGGCACGCAGCGCGCTGCCACAGTGCGGGCAGGGCAAACCGGGCCGGGCGGCGGCAATTTCTGCCACGGTACGGGCGGCATAATCGCGCCCATAATTGACATTACGCAGGTGAAAGCCTGCTTCGTTTGCCCCGGATACCAGGTTGGGGGAAGTTGGAATCTCCGTATCCACCACGACTTCAACGTCTTTTAAGCCCACCGGAGAGGCATACCCCGGGACCGCTCCGACCGCTTCTATCTCGGCATCTTCCGCAGGACGCAGCGTGCGCGCGCCGGTGACTTCCATCAGCGCGATGGGGTTGACCTCCCGGTCACCGCGCACCACGGCAAATATCAGGCGCTCGGCGCGGGTACCCGCGTCGGCGGTCAGAAAGACGGCCTTGGCGGTCCGGGCGGCGGTGATTCCCAAAAACTCCGCCAGGGATTCGATGGTTGGGCAGTGCGGGGTGGCAACTTTTTCCAGAGGCAGCGGGGATTCCGTTCCTGCCGCATCCCGCCGGAAACGGGCAGCGGTCTCGTCCGCGGCATAACCGCAAGCCGGGCATACCAGCGCGGTGGTCTCGCCGCCCGGGAGCGCGCAGTGCCAGCCTGCGGCGCTGTGCCGCGCGCCGCCTTCCAGGCAGGCGCTGGTGAGGATGCGCCAGATGGGCAGGCCCATCTCCGCCAGGCAGCACTCCAGAGCGGCCTGGATGTATGCCTCGCGCTCTTTGAAGACGGTCTCATCCTGGCATAAATTGAAGACCTCCAGGGTGCGAGTCTCGCGGCCGCGCCATACTCCCCTGCGCGGGCGGGGGCCGTTCTGCCAACGGCTGCCGGATTGCAGCAACAAGGCGGGCAGCTGGCGGTAGGAGCGCAGCTGGGTGCGCAGCAGTTCCATCAGCGCCGGCAGAGAATGCGGCGCGAGGACCACATTCTGGCGGTGCGGCGAATCGAAGCGGTCTGCGGGCAGCCCGGCCGGTTCCCACAGCTCGCCGGGCTGGGCCAGCGGGAAGGAGATTTCTTGAGGCCGGTAAGCCGCCAGGGCATCCCTGAGCCGGTACTCCACCCGTTCGCAGACGCGCAGGCCCAGCGGCAGTAAACCGGTGGTGCCGCCCATCAATGGTTGGAGATACCCTGCCCGGATCAGGAACTGGAGCCCGGGACGGTCCACATCGGCCGGCGCTTCGCGGCGGGTCTGCGTAAAATGTTGTGACATGCGGATCATGCGGTGTCCTCTTCGGAATGGAATTTTCTATCCAAAACGGGCAGCCGCCTCACAAGAAAAGAGGAAGCCCCCGGGAATCTTAACCTGCTGTGCGTTGGGAAGGTCCTTCGATTACTTGCCGGGATCGCCTTGTGTTGGGGCTTCTGATGCCGAGGGGGTTTCCGGCTGTTCTACCACCGGTCCGGGCGTTTCGGTTTCTTCCGGCTCGAGGTCCAGTTCAACCTGTTCTTCCATCTGAACCTTGCCGCGCAGGAAGCCGCCTTCTTCGGTCGCGAAGGCGCCGACCACCACATCTCCCCATACCCGTCCGGTGCTGCGGATTTCCAGCTTTTCAGCGGCGATATTGCCATGTACTGCCCCGGCCACGATGACCGTATTGGCCTGAAGCTTTTCACAGGTCACCCGTCCGGTTTCGCCGATCACAATCAGGCCGCGGATTCCGATTTCGCCTTCAAAAGTGCCTTCAATGCGGATGCCGCCGGCGCCACGCAGGTTTCCACGCCAGTTAATGCCTGTGCCCAACACGGAAGTAACCCGCTCGATGGGGCGGGCAACCGTAGTGGTCGGGGGTGCTTTCTTTCGGAACATGCAGTTTCCTCCTGCGATCAACGCCAACCGGAAACCGGCCGGACGGAGTGGTCAAATGATTTCTTCCTTTATACCAGAGAGCGGTTAATTTTGCAAAGAACCGCGGGGTCAGTCATCATACGCCCAATCCTGGAGATGGGCCGTGTCATTAAGAGAGGACAGTCTGGCACTGTTCTGGTTGTAGTGGATTTCGGTCAGTGAAGTCGATTCCGACCGGAACTGGCCGTAATTCTCGGGAGGCAGCCCCAACGCCGCGCACAGCAGCACGCGGATCACACCGCCGTGGGTGACAATCAGCAGAGTCTGCTGGTTGTGCCTGGCGAGGACCTCGCGGAGCGCTCCCCGCACCCGGTTGGAAAACTGGGCGATGCTCTCCCCTTCCGGCAGGACTACGTCGCGGACATTCTTCCGCCAGGCCGCGACTTCATCGGGATACTTCTCTTCAATTTCCGTAAAGTTCATGCCGCTCCAGCGTCCATAATTGAATTCACGGAAGCCCGATACCGCAACCGGGTTGAGCGGCGGCTGGTGCAGATCGGCAACCACCCGGGCGGTACTCACAGTGCGTTGAAGATCGCTGGTGTATACGGCATCAATCGGGTAGGCGGACAGACGCCGGGCAAGTAACCCCGCCTGGAGTTCACCGGTCTTATTCAGGGGTACGTCCAACCAGCCCTGCAAGCGTTGTTCTACATTGTAAATGGTCTGCCCGTGGCGGGCGAAAAGGACTCTGTTCATCAATCATTCATTTCATTATTTCTTGTTGGCTTTCCGGGAGATCGGCCAGAAAACGCCAGGGGATGCTGCGCCAGGGCTCCGGAACCCGTTGGATGCCCACCCGAGGGCCGTTCCGGACCCGGTGATCCGGAACGGGACGCCCGGCTTCGATCCACAGCGATCCCTGAGGGTCACACAGATTGGCGGCATTGAACCCGCCATCCACCGCCAGCGCGCGGGTCAGCTTGGCCGGCCCATTACACCACAGCTTGCACGGTTGTCCGGCGCGGTTCGCGGCAATTGTTTCGATGCCCTCGCGGGGTAAAATTGCCCGGACCAGCACGGCGGCCGGAAAGCCTTCGGGCCCGGTCACACAGTTCAACAGCCAGTGCATGCCGTACGTGAAATATACATACGCGTGGCCGGGCGGGCCGTACATGACCTCGGTGCGGGGGGGACGTCCGGCGCGGGCGTGACAGGCCAGGTCTTCCTCACCGCGGTAGGCTTCGGTCTCTACGATGATTCCCGACAGGCGCTGCCCATTCAGCCTGCGCACCAGGCGCGCGCCTAACAGGTCCCGGGCTACTTCCAGCACCGGGCGGTCGTAAAAGGAGACCGGAAGGACCATTGCGTTTCCCATAGGACATTATTTTAACCGATTAAATATGGAAACCGCGGTTGTCCATCCGTATTCAATATTTTAGAGCTGTTTTTGAAAAAATCTATTGGCCGTTGGAAGTTTGTGTCAGGCGGGGGTCTTTCTCCAGCGTCAGACGCATGCCTTCTTCCAGGGAAACTTGCGGCGTGTACCCCAGCAATTTCCGGGCGCGGGTCAGGTCGGCACACAGTTGGGAGACCCCACCCTCTTTACGGGAATTGTAAACGACATCCGGTTCGTTGCCGGTAACCCTGTGCGCCAGTTCGATCAGGTCGGAAACACTGGTGCCCACTCCTGCCCCGACATTGATTGTCATCTGGTTGATATTTGGAGCCGTGGCCGCCGCACGCATGGCCTCAACGACATCATCAATGTACACGTAATCGCGGGTCTGGCTGCCATCGCCGTGAACCACCAGCGTACCGTGCAGGGCAGCCTGCCGCAGGAAGTTGGGGATAACCGGAGTATACACCGGTGGAAGCTGCTGGCCGGGTCCGTAGGCGTTGAAAACCCGCAAACAGACCGTCTCGATGTTCCATAGTTCACCGATCGTTTTGACGTAATACTCCGCGGCCAGTTTGGAAACGGAATAGGGGGATTGGGGGTGAGGTGTGGCAGTCTCTTTGACCGGCTGCTCTTCCTGGTTGCCATAGATTGCGCCAGATGAAATCAGCACTACCCGCCCAACGCCCACGTCGCGCATGGCTTCCATCAGTGTGACCGTGCCGCCTACATTAACCTGATTGTACTCGCGTGGATACAGCACCGATTCTTGGACAATGACCCGCGCTGCCAGATGGTAGACGCAGTCCACATCCTGGAGCAGTGTCCACAGCTTGGGACGGTCGTTGATGTCACCCCGGGTGAAATGGATTTCCGGTCTCAGGACAGCGGGATCGCCCGTTGAGAGATCGTCCAGCACCCTTACAGCGTGCCCCTCGCTGGAGAGGCGGTTTGCCAATGCTGAGCCCAAAAAACCGGCGCCGCCGGTAATCAAAAATTGCATGGTTTATTCCATCAGGAAAGTAGTTAGGAGATGGTTAGTGCAGACTGGATTATAGCACACTCTGAAGCCTTCTTCTCCGCTCCTCATTATAAATCCGGGCAGCGAATTTGTGAACCTGAAGTTTTGAGAGGCCGTTAAGCCGGGCCAACCGGATTCTTTCTTGATCCGGATTGGCCTTTTCTATTCCAAATTTGCGTGGGTCTTCATCAGGATCGCATTGCTGCCTTCGATTTTTTGCTTTTCAATGATCCGGATCACCGCTGCATCGCAGAATAACAGCATACTTTGCTCAAACAGATTGGCGCCCGGCTGGATAGATCGGGCACCGCTCTCTTTGTCACTTTTTGTTGTGACGGCCACAATTTGAACAAGGAGATCTGCCAGTTTCCCAAGGGTGGATTCGGGATAAATTGTAATGAGCGCCAACTTGGCACCCACTTTTTTGGCTTTATTCGCCATGACAACCAGTGTGGCCGTTTCCCCGGACCCGGACCCGATGATGAACAGGTCGCCGGGTTCGATGGCCGGCGTCACCGTTTCTCCCACGACATAAGCTTTAAACCCGAGGTGCATCAACCGCATGGCAAGCCCGCGGATCATCATCAGCGAGCGTCCTGTCCCTGCGACGAATATCCTTTTGGCAGAAATGATCGCATCGGTGAATCTTTCGGCCTGGTCCGGGTCGATTTGCTTTAATGCTGTTTCAAGTTCTTTTAACAGGGTGAGACTGATGTCAACGGTATTCATGATTATCCAATGTCCTTTGACCGGGTATTCTCCACAAGCTGGAATATCAGTTCCTGATGGCTTCTTTCATTTCAATGACGGAGGATCTCAGGTCGGCGGACCGGGTTAACGCACTACCCACCACCACAATTTCCGGCCCGTATTCCCTGGCCAGGGGGATTGTATCCATGTTGATTCCTCCGGCTACCGCAGCTTTTGCATTTTTTAGCAGCGGCATTATTCCGGCTAACTCCTTAAACGGTGTTTTTTCTGCACTCTGGACATCGACGGCCGTATGGATGCAGATATAATCTACTCCCATCCTGTCTAAATCGACGGAGCGTCCCTTTACATCCTCCATACAGATCATATCCGCCATGACTTTCTTACCGTATTGTTTTGCTTTGTTGATCACGGCCTGTATGGTTGTGTCATTGGATACGGCCAATAGGGTCACAATATCCGCCCCGGCTTCAAAAGCATCCTGCGATTCAATATCGCCCCCATCAACAATTTTGCAATCCGCCAGGACAGTTACATCAGGGAATTTTTGTTTGATCAACCGGACCGGCAGCATGCCTTCACGCAGGATCATCGGAGTCCCCACTTCCAGGATGTCGATCACATCATGAATTTGATCGACCATTTCGAGCGCGGCTTCGGAACAGACCAGATCCAAAGCAATTTGAAGTTTCATAGTTTCATTCTCCCGAAAATATGTAATCCATCCCGGCATCCTGCCACATGCCCCTCGCCGGAGAAGCGACGATACAGCGGTGTTTGAATTTGTGCAGATGACTGCATCCGACAAAAGCCGGAAAATTTCAACCTCCAACACAGATTTTATTATAAACCGTGCTCAAAGATCTGTCTTTTAGGGCTGCAGTCGATCCGGATTCACTCTGTGCGGCAGGAGGGTTGTGAAAGTTCCAAATTCTCCCGGAAGGGCTCTTGTTTGCGAATCGGGAGTATCTTACAATCAAAATGCAGTTTCGAGAGGAGGCTGTCGATGAATTGGAGAGAAAAGGTTAACGGGTATCCGCTTTCATGGCTGCTGGAAGAGGATTCGGAAAACCCCGGGGTGCGCTATTTTGCCCTGCGGGAACTGGAAGAGTGCTCGGAAGACGACCCGGCGGTGCGGGCAGCCCGGCGGCGGGTAATGGAAACCGGACCGGTGCCGGTTATCCTGGCGGCGCAGGCCCCCGAGGGCTGGTGGGTCCAGCCTGAGCCTTTGTACGGGCCAAAATATCGCGGTACATTCTGGCAGGTGATTTTCCTGGCGCAGTATGGAGCAGAAGGCAGCGACCCGCGCGTCCGGGCGGGCTGCGAATATGCGCTGGCCCACGGACGGGCGTCCACCGGCGGGTTCAGCATCACCGGCACAAACGGCGGCGTGGTGCACTGCCTGCAGGGCAACCTGTGCGCGGCGCTGATCGACCTGGGCTGGTGGGGGGATGAAAGGCTGCAATCCGCGCTGGATTGGCTGGCGTGCAGCATCACCGGGGAGGGCATTGCCCCAAAGGAAGATAAAAACGCTCCGGTGCACTACCTGAAGAGCGGGCTTTGCGGGCCAGGTTTTTGCTGTTCGGCCAACTATCAATTGCCCTGCGCCTGGGGCGCGGTCAAAGATATGCTGGCACTCGGCAAAGTCGCTCCGGATGACCGGACGCCATCCATGCAGGCGGCTATTGCGGCTGGTGTTGACTTCCTGCTGGGGAATGACCCGGCTGTCGCGGACTATCCGATGGGAACAGCGACCAAACCCAGCCGGAGCTGGTTCCAGTTTGGTTACCCCATCGGGTATGTGACGGATGTGCTCCAGAACCTGGAAGTGCTGACCGCGCTCGGCTGCGGCGGAGACCCCCGCCTAGAGAATGCCCTGAAAATGCTGCTGGAAAAGCAGGATCCACAGGGACGCTGGAAGATGGAATATACCTACAACGGAAAGATGTGGCTGGATGTGGAACACAAAGGCAAACCCAGCAAATGGGTTACCCTGCGCGCGCTGCGCGTCTTGAAGCGGGTGTATGGCGTTTGAGGCAGGATGATGAAGCGGAAAGAAAGTCCAACAGCCAGCCGGTCAGGCTGGCTGTTGGATATATAAGCGTTACTTCCTGCGTACCGGTTTGATATCCAGCACCGGGGTGCCGTTTACCGCGTCCAGGCCGGTCACCGTGAGGATGTTGCCTTCAATCTTGAGCAGGTCCACTTCAGTGACTCCGATGGAGTTGGGCCGGCGCGGGCTGCGCAGCGCAAATATTCCCTTTTGGGGCTGGTCGGGTTTTCCGCGCATGTGCTGGATCAGCTCGGTGCTTTCTCCTGCCAGACGGTGAAAATAAAACACGATCAGGATCTGTTTGTGTTCTTCCAGTTTCCACAGTCCCTCCACCCATTCCGGTTTGAGGATGATACGGGATTCCAGAGTACGGATCAATCCGGGTTCAAGCAGGTCATTGCAGGTGTTTTCGACATATCCAATGGGTTCAACGGTGAAGACGGGGTCTGACTGCGGCATGGTTTACCTCTGAGCTGGGATGGGGTAATTGTAGCCCTTGTGGTGATGGACGGTCAAGCGCCTGTCACGGTCAGAACCCGTGCCCAGCGCGGGGGAAGGTTTACTGCCAGCGCTTTGCCGTTTTCAAAAGGAAAGACATCGCCCGGATTGAGGATATCCACCAGGCAGCCCTGAGAACGGTCCGGAACCGGGAGGTCTATCGCGACAGGTGAATCGGAAGCGTTCAACGCGACCACCAGAATCTCTTCGGCAGAACGGCGGGCGAAAACCAACTGCTCATGGCTGATGTGTAACTGCCAGTAATCACCGTGCTGCAGAGCGGACGAACTGTGCCGGAGGCGCGCCAGGCGGGCAATTGCAGCCGGAAGCTCCGGTTGGGGGGCGGAACGGGCCGCTTCTTCCAGCGACAGAGCAGGACGCAGGGCCGCATCGGAGTGCGGCGTGCGCTTCCCGGTCAGCCCCCATTCGCTGCCGTAATAAATGGAGGGCACACCCGGCATGGTGAACAGCAGGGCGTACAGGGGATAAAGATGCGCGGACTCTTCAAGGGAACTGGCCACGCGGTCTACGTCGTGGTTATCGACGAAATTGTACAGGGGCAGCCCGCGGTAGAGACCTTGCGGACCGAACTGCCGGTTGAGCGCGTAAGCGATTTCAAAGTAATTGTGGTCGTTCAGGCTGGAGTAGAGCCCTTTGTAACATTCGTAATTGGTGACCGAATCGAGAATCTCCGGGTTGGCCCAGCGGCGGTAATCGCCGTGGATGATTTCACCGGTCAGCCAGAAATCCGGTTTCAGGCGGCGGGTGAAAGCGGCCAGTTCGCGCTGGAAATCCAGGCTGACGCAGTCCGCAGCGTCCAGGCGCAGGCCGTCAATGTGATAGGTTTCGATCCACTGTTGGACGGCGTTCAGCAAGTGTTCGCGGACCGCCGGATTATCCAGGTTGAGCCGCACCAGATCGTAATATCCGGCCCAGCCTTCATAGGTGAATGGATCCCCCATCAGGCTGCGGCGGGAGAAATCCAACCCGGTAAACCAGCTGCAATAGGGTGAGTTCTGCAGGTTCTGTTTCACATCCCGAAAAGCCCAAAAATCCCGGCCGACATGGTTGAAAACCCCATCGAGGATCAGCCGCATCCCACGCCGGTGGAGGTCTTCCGCGAGGGCGGCCAGGGTTTCATTGCTCCCCAGGCGGCGGTCCACCCAATAATAATCGGCAGTATCGTAGCCGTGGCGAGTGGATTCAAACAGCGGGCCCAGGTAAAGGGCGTTCGCGCCCAGCCCCTGGATGTGGTCCAGCCAACCGTGCAGCTGCGCCAGACGGGGTGTGGCGGGGGCATTAAAGTCGTTCTGCGCAGGCGCGCCGCATAATCCCAGCGGATAGATATGGTAGAAAACTGCGTCTTGCGTCCAATGTGTAGTCATAAAAAGGTCCTCTTATTTTTGTATACTTACCGTTCGGTATATTTGATCGATAAAAAAACGGTTTATGAATAAATGCCGTGGCTGAACTGCTGCCGTGCGCGGTAAACGAGCTCGTTATTCAATGTTACGTCGCCGCTGAAGGAAAGGATAATGTAGGTGTTTATCATTCCCAGAAAAGTAGCGGCATAAGCACGGTGGCGTTCACGCATGTTGCCGTGATCTTTGGCGGCTTTGCGGAACAACTCTTCCAGAATCTCATTTTGTTCGGCAATCAGACCGGCTGTGGCCTGGTGAGCTTCCGAATTGGGCGGGGCAAGCCGCATGGCCAGCAGCATACGGTAGAAAACCGGGCAGCGCTGCGCAAACTGGAAATAAGCTTCCATCACCTGCTGCAAAGACAGCGGGAGATTGTGGTGATAATCTGCGGCCGAATGGAGGTTTTCCAGAAGTTCGCCGCTCCTGCTGTTCAGCAGAGCGTCCAGCAGCCCGCGCTTGCTGCCGAAATAGTGGTACAGGGTCGGTTTGGTGACCCCGGCCGCTTCGACAATTTCCTGCACGCCGGTAGCATCGTATCCCCGGGAGGTGAACAGTTCCAGAGCCGTGTTAAGCAGGTGAGCGCGATTATCTGTGGACATGACAGCTATTGTACCGAACGGTATAATAGCTGTCAAGGGGATATACAAAAAGGAACTTTTTGACGGCCGGACACGTATTATTAAGAGAATAGACATTTTTATGAATGTGAAAGTGAGGAAAGATAATGAAAAAAATACGTGCAGGAATAGGCTTCCTGATGGTTTTGTGGTTGAGCGTTGGATTATCCGCCTGTGTGGATGGCCGGGCTGTGGATCCGGGTCAATCCGTCAGCAGTAACGATCCCCTGCCGCAGCCAACAGCCACACTGAATGAGGCGGATTATGAGATGGGAGAAATAAACGCGGTGGATGAGATTTCTCTCAATGTCATGGAATCCTTCCCACTCCAGGTCAGCGTGACGGTGCGGGGTAATCTGCCGGACGGATGCACCGAAATCGCCGAAAGCGAAGTCGAACGCGAGGGAAATGCCTTCACGGTGAAGATCACTACCCGCAGGCCAAAAGATGCGGTATGCACGCAGGCGCTGGTTCCTTTTGAAAAAAACATTCCTCTGGATGTTTACGGCCTCCCCGCGGGAACTTATACGGTTAAAGTTTATAACCAATCCGCGGAATTCAACTTTGATATGGACAACAGTCTGCCGGAAGAATAGGCAGACGGAACCCTGAACCGGCGGCGATTTGCGGCTGTATTTTCCAATAAATTGCTCTATAATGAAGTATGGAATAGAAAACAGAGACTGTACTGCGCCCGGCGCGGGGGAACAGGAGTTATGCTTCAGGAAAGGATGAAGGTATGACCGACGAAGAGCTGAAACAGGAAGAAGAAAAAGAAGTTAAGTTGAATATGATGGATTTTTACCCCAATTCACCCTGGGAGAAATTATTGGCCAAGCTGCCGATCCTTTCGTGGCGGATGGGGCTTGGGCCGGTTACCGGGCAGTTGTTCCTGGTGCTGACCAGCACTGGACGGAAGTCCGGCCTGCCGCGCCGCACGATGATAGAATATTCCCGGATGGGCGGAAAGAAGTACTCCCCCTGCGCGTTTGGAGAGCGTGCTAACTGGTACCAGAATATTGTTACAGACCCACAGGTAACGATCCAGAGCGCAGATGGTACCGAGCGCATGAAAGCGGTCCGAGTCACCGAGGATAAGGAACTGCTGTCCCTGATTGAACATGGCCTGAGCACCAATCCGATGATGCTCAAATGGTATTTCAATTCGCTAAAGATTGATTTTGAAAGCGAAGAAGATATTCTGGCCCATAAAGACAAGATTTTCTTCATCCGCTTTGACCCGGTGGAAGAGATCACCCCACCCGGCCTGGAAGTGGACCTGGCCTGGATCTGGCCGCTGCTGCTGTTGTTCTCCCTGGGAAGGCGACGAAAACGCCGTAAGTAATGGATTAACAATCGGGATAATTTCAAAGACTTCCGCGAACCCGGAAGTCTTTGCTTTTAAGAAAAATGGTTCCACATGGCTAAAATCGCAGCGAAAGGCAGCTCAGCCCGCCGTCCATCTTCTCAAATTCGTCCATGGGCAGCGCGATGACCGGCAGACCCAGCGCTTCCAGTGCGGCCTGCATTTTGGGATAGCCCCACGGCATCAGGACGGTATCGTTGACCCGGATGCTGTTGGCGGCGTAGCTTTCTTCTTCTGGAACGCGGACCAGGTTGAAGGGTTGAAAGTCCGGGAGACCGGCAAAAGGCTGAACTGCGGCCAGATGACCATCCCCCAGGTAGGATATGCCGCTTTTGAGGTGCAGGATGCCGGGAATACCGGTGACCTCTATAAATGAGGCCGTGAACCCTTTTGCTTTGAGGAACCCGGCCAGTTGTTCGGCCCCGGCGCGGTTGGTGCGCGCGGAAATGCCGATGAAGTAATGTCCATCCGCTTCGCAGATGTCCCCGCCGTCCAGCGTGCCCGGCGCTTCAATCCGGCAAACGTCCTCAAAGAAGGCTGCCAGTGTACCGGCGATGGTATCTACTTCACCCGCGCGGCTGGGTGCACCCGGTCGGGTGAGGACGGCCCGGCTTCCGGCGAGCACAGCCGTATCTTCAACAAACACCGAATCAGGATGGTCCGGGTCGGGGTCCAGCACCGTCAGTTGAAGCCCGCAGGCTTCCAGCGCTTTACAATAAGCGCGGTGCTGGAGGATGGCGGTATAGTAATCCGGCTCGCCAAGATCGGCTGTGGTCAGGCCCTGAGCAAAGTTGCGGCCGGGTGTGCGGACGATAGCATGACTGAACATGGAACAACCTCCGGGAATAAAGAGCATAAGGACGCCGCATTCTATTTTACCTGCAAACCTTCCGGTGCCCTCTGAAATCCAGCTATAATATAAACAAAAATATCATTCCAGGGTATCTTCATGCAGCTATTTATCGGTTCTGTGTTTGCCATCGTGATCTCTGCGCTGGCGTTTAAAACCAAAAGCCTCAGCGGCAGCGGTGCGATTGCGGCCGCGCTTCTCGGCACAGTGGTCTTTGGGCTGGGCGGGCTGGCGTGGGCCGTCCTCCTGCTCGGATTCTTTATCTCTTCCAGCGTCCTTTCCCAGTTCTTTGGCAAGCGCAAGAAAAAGCAGCTTGCGGAACAGTTTTCCAAAGGCTCTCAACGGGACGCCATGCAGGTGGCCGCCAATGGGGGCGTGTGCGGCGTGTTTGTGCTGGCGCACCTGGCTTTTCCCGAAGCCGCCTGGCCGTGGATGGGCTTTGCCGGAACGCTGGCGGCCGTCAACGCGGATACCTGGGCCACCGAATTGGGAGTCCTCAGCACAAGTACACCGCGTTTGATCACCACGCTGCAACCCGTTAAACGGGGTACTGCCGGCGCGGTGACCCTGGCGGGAACGCTGGCGGGACTGGGTGGTGCCCTGCTGATTGCCCTGCTGGCTGTGATCTCCTGGCCGGTTGCCGGCCGGCCGGTTTCTATTGGGCAGATTGTGCTTGTGCTGGTTATCATAGGCCTGGCCGGGCTGGCGGGCAGCCTGCTGGATTCGCTGCTGGCAGCCACCATACAGGCCATTTACACCTGTCCGGCCTGCCAGAAAGAGACGGAACACCATCCCACCCATTCCTGCGGCAGCCCGACTGTCCTGAAACGCGGCTGGCCCCGGCTGACCAATGATTGGGTCAATGTGGCTTGCGCGGCTGCCGGAGGCCTGATCGCCTTGCTGGCGGGCCTTCTCTTTTCTTTTACAATCTCTGACACAGGAGGAAAATCGATGATGGAATTAACGATGACCACCTCAGCGTTTTCAGCGGAGCAGCCCATGCCGGCTGCTCTGACCTGCGATGGAAATAACAACTCGCCGGACCTGCAGTGGCAGGGTATCCCGGAAGGAACTCAAAGCCTGGCCCTGATTGTCGACGACCCCGACGCTCCTATTGGGCTGTTCGTCCACTGGGTGCTGTACAACATGCCGCCCACACTGGAGGGACTGCCTGCCGGAATCGGCAAAGATCCTCAGATTCCCGGCATTGGAACGCAGGGCGTGAACGGCTTCGGACGGACCGGATACGACGGTCCCTGCCCGCCGCGCGGCAACGCCCACCGCTATTTCTTCAAGCTGTATGCCCTCGACGCGGACCTCAAACTCCCCGAAGGATTGAAGGCCGGTGCCCTGGAAAAGGCTATGCAGGGCCATATCCTGGCGGAAGGGCAGATGTACGGCACCTACGCCCGCCAGTAACGGAGCGTACTGCTCCGGGCAGTTCCGGCATGCCCTCGTTACCCCATCTCTGAAAGGAATTCATGCGGCAAAATCTTCACTCCGCACATCCCCGCGCTCTGAAAATCTATCTGGCTTATGAGGGCATTTCTTCCGGGCTGTTCTGGATGACCTTTGCGGTCTTCAGCGTTTATCACATCCAGATGGCCGGATTGAATCCGCTCCAGCTTGTGCTGTGCGGGACCGTCCTTGAAGCGGCTGTTTTTCTCTTTGAAATCCCAACCGGCATTGTGGCGGACCTGTATTCCCGCCGTCTGTCGGTCATCATCGGTACTGTTCTGATCGGAACCGGGTTTTTGCTGGATGGCAGTCTGCCGTTTTATATCCCCATCCTGATAGCCCAGGCTTTGTGGGGAATCGGATACACCTTTACCAGCGGGGCCCTTCAGGCCTGGATCACGGATGAAATCGGTGAAGAATCGGCAGGCGGCGCCTTTTTGCGCGGCGCGCAGTTCGCCCAACTGGGCACATTGATCGGGGTGCTGGCCGGCACCGCTTTGGGGACCGTCCGGATTAACCTGCCGGTACTGTTGAGCGGCGGGTTGTTCTTTGCACTGGGATTCTTTCTGATGCTGAACATGCCGGAAGACCACTTTGCGCCCACACCGCAGGAGGACCGTTCCACCTGGGGCAGTATGCTCCGCACCTTCCAGCAGGGAATGGGGATGGTACGGCGGCGCCCGGCGCTGTTGAGCATCCTCGGTGCAGGGCTGATTTTTGGGTTATACAGCGAAGGGCTGGACCGTCTATGGGAAGCCCACTTGCTGGAGCATTTTGTATTTCCGGCCTTCAATCCGGTGGTGTGGATTGGAGGCATTAAAGCTGTTTCGATGCTGGGCGCAATGATTGCCACCGGCCAGATAAAGCACCGGGTCAATTTGAGCCGGATGAAGGCCCTGACCGGCACTTTGCTGGCGACCAGCGTGATCATCATCATAGCCTTGTTGGGCTTCAGTTGGACGGGAAGTCTGGGATTGGCAACTGTGCTGATCATCGTGATCACCATTGTCCGGGAGGTCAATGCCCCGATCTACACGGCCTGGGTCAATCACCGTCTGGATTCCAGCGTACGTGCTACGGTGTTCTCCATGAGCGGGCAGTTTGATGCCATAGGCCAGGTCCTCGGCGGACCGCCGATTGGGTTTCTGGCGCGTCAGGTGTCCGTACAAGCCGGGTTGACGGCATCGGGACTGCTGCTGGTGCCGGTGCTGTTCCTGCTCGGATTGAGCCGAAAAAATTATGCGGAAGAATAAATTTTTACATCGAGTCATACGGGTGTTCCTCATCGGGGGAGCACTGTTTCTGGCGGCGGGATGCCGCCCATCGGAAGAGCGAGACCCGCTGCCAACTATCCTGGACTGCCCGTCCGAGGGCCTGCCGCCCTGTACCCGCCCGGTTTTACCGGAGGACCTCCTCGCAGGCTGCGCCGGTGAAAGCGCCCGCAGCCTCAGTGCCTATGAGGAACTGGCCCCTGACATGTCCTTTGAAGAAGTTTGCCGTCAGGCAGGACTGCCCGCCTGGGAGACCGGCAGTGGGTTAACTATTTTTATCTACCCGCTCGAAGACGGCTCGGAGGTGTGGCTGGGATTCCCCGGCGTATCCGGAGGACTGCTGTATGCGCTCCATGTTGAACGGGATGGAACGCAAACCGCGCTGTTTCCGATGGATTAAAACAATGCCTGGTTAAATGAGAACCCGGCTGCCCGTAATAAAAATGCTAAAAGAGGCTGATTTTGAGAGAATCCTTACAAAAATTTCGCTTGCCGGCTTGCATGTTTTCTGGTTGCATGCTATAATTTTTTTGCTTAAATCCCACGTGATCCTTTTCAAATACAGTGAATCGGCTTTCCCCTGCTGGTGGGCCCTGAGAATAAGCAGGGTTGGGCTCTTACTACCTTATCTTTCACAGCATGTTTCCTACTGAAGAGACAGCCTAACAAATGTTTAGCATAACCAGTCAGCCTTCAAACACGTGGCTATTTCGTTAACTGTCGTAAAATCCAAAACATTAAATTAAGAGATTATAAACACATGGACATATTTGAACTAGAAAATGAGCCTTTAGCAAAGCTCCGAAACATTGGCGTCGATCTGGAAATCCCCAATGCGAATCGAATGAAGAAAGAATCATTGCTGGTAAAGATCCGGCAGGTTGAAGCCGCCAAAGAAGGCCTGGAAATCCGCGGTGGTGTCCTGGAGATCATGAATGAAGGAATTGGTTTCCTGCGGGGAAATTACCAGATCAGCAACGAAGATGTTTACGTATCCCAAGCTCAGCTTCGCCGCCACAGTTTACGAAATGGGGATCTGGTGATTGGACATGTCCGCCCCCCGCGGGATTCGGAGCGCCATTATGGGCTGGTCAAGGTCGAATCGATCAACGGCCTCAGCCCTGAAGAGGCTCGGCGCCGTCCCCGCTTTGAACAACTAACCCCGATTTTCCCCGAAAAACGGTTTGACCTGGAATCCGATCCCCGGATTCTCTGTACACGGATGATCAATTTGATTGCTCCGATTGGCCGCGGGCAGCGCGCAATGATCGTTTCGCCGCCAAAAGCCGGTAAGACGACCATTTTAAAGGATATTGCGAACGCGATTGGGTTTAAAAATCCGGAAGTCCACATGATCATTTCGCTGATTGGCGAGCGTCCGGAAGAAGTAACCGATATGGACCGCTCTGTGGATGCCGAAGTGGTCGCTTCTACATTTGACGAACCGGTTTCCGCCCATGTCCGGGCAGCGGAGATCACCCTTGAACGTGCTAAGCGTCTGGTAGAGATTGGACGCGATGTGGTAATATTAATGGACTCTTTGACGCGTCTGGCACGGGCCTACAACCTGGTGGTGAACCCATCCGGTCGGACACTCTCCGGTGGTATGGATCCATCGGCTTTGTACCCGCCAAAACGGTTCTTCGGCGCAGCCCGTAATATTGAAGAGGGCGGCTCGCTGACCATTATCGCCACCGCACTGGTGGATACCGGTTCCCGTCTGGACGACGTCGTGTACGAAGAATTTAAGGGCACCGGCAATATGGAAATGCACCTTTCCCGAAGACTTCAAGAACGGCGCATCTTCCCGGCCATTGATATCGAACGTTCCTCCACCCGTCGAGAAGAATTATTGCTTGGGCCAGATGTATTGCAGCGAGTCTGGTTGATGCGCCGCATGTATCTGCAGATGATCGGCCAGCCGCCTCAGGGCGCCGGTATGGATCAGGCAGTCGCTACAGAAGCACTTCTGCAGCGGATGGGCAAAGCAAAAACCAACCTCGAATTTTTGGAAGGTTTAACGGAGGATAAATAAAGGTGATCAAAAAGTCTTCTACTCAGCGAGGCGAGGCAGCAGGACAGATTCCCGGCTGGCTTTCCTGGTTGTCGTGGGGGATTGCCATCCTGATGATGGCTTTAATGGCGTTTTTATTGGCACAACGTGTGACAGGTGTTTCTGCAGTGGCTCCCCCCGTGACGGTGGAAGCACCTACTCCGGAAGTTGACCCTATCCCTGAAGGCAGTGCTGAGACTGCGTCTCTCCCCAATTACGCTCCTGCGAAAGAACTCAATGCACTGACACGGGTGACAAACCCACATACCATCATTCCCGATGCCATCCGGAGGGAAGCCTCCTTTTATACGGTAGATAAAGGGGATTCGGTATTTTCTATTGCTGTAAATTACGACTTGAAACCCGAAACCGTATTGTGGGCAAACTACAATCTGTTGAACGATAATCCGAATATGCTCTCCATTGGACAGGATTTAACGATCCCGCCAACGGATGGGGTGTATTACGAATGGAAAGAAGGCGATACGCTTCAGAAGATTGCCGACCAGTACTATGTAGATGTTCAGGATATCCTTCTTTATCCCGGCAACAAGCTCAGCCTGACCGATACAAACCCGGTTATTGAACCAGGAACCTATATCATGATCCCTGGCGGATGGCGAGAGAATCAGCAGTGGCTGGTTCCGACGGTATGGCGAGCGAATGCAGGGGCTAACGAGAGTATCCCCGGGGCATGTAATGTTCCGGAAGGCGGCGCGATCGGTACAGGATATTTCGTATGGCCGGCAGCCAACCATTTCCTCTCCGGAAATGATTACTGGTCAGGACATCTGGGAATTGATATTGCTGCGGCAACGGGTGCTCCTATCTATGCGGCCGACAGCGGTGTAGTGGTCTATGCAGCCCCAATTGGCGGCGGCTACGGTAATATGATCATGATCGACCATCAAAATGGGTTCCACACCCTCTATGCCCACCTCAGCTCGATCAATGTGAATTGTGGCGCAAGTGTTTATCAGGGACAGTTGATCGGTCTGGCAGGCAGTACCGGTAATTCAACCGGGCCTCACCTTCACTTTGAGATCCGCCAGTTTGGCGCTTTCATCAATCCGTGGTATGTACTGCCCTAACGACATCTCTTTTGAATGAACGAGCAGCCCCGTGTTTTCACGGGGCTGCTTTGTTGTGAAGAGAAAATTTAGTTTTCCTGTTCCATCCGGCGGTGGGCTTTCCATTCCGTTTCCAGAATGGCGTATTGATATTCACTGCCCCATTTGCCGCGGAACCAGACATTTTCAATGTGATGTCCTTCCCGGCGCATTCCGATCCGCTCCAGCAGAGCAATGGAAGCGGCGTTCTCTACATCGGTGATGGCATGGATGCGATGGATATTGAGCGCGGTAAAAGCGTAATCCAATACGGCGGTCACCGCCTCTACTCCAAACCCCTGATGCTGATAAGGCAGGCCCAGCGTGAAGCCCACTTCTGCCAGCCGCGGGTCCCATTCATCCGGTTTGAGGGCCACATGGCCGATGTATTCCGTGGTGATCTTGCGCTCTATCGCAAACTGAAACCATTCTCCGGGCGTGCCGGGGAATGAGGCCTGCTGCGTGCGGATCAATTCCAGCGCGGCTGCTTCACTCAACGGTTCGTACCAGAACTGGTAGCGTCCGACCACCGGGTCATTGCGATATTCCAGATAGGCCGGCAGGTCGTTTTCCCGCATGGGGCGCAGGATAAGGCGGTCCGTTTCCAACTGCTTGAAAGTTCTGTCGGGCATGGTTTTTCTCTCCGCTCAGGAATCTTTGTGGGCCGCATACAGGAAATTGCTGACTACAAAATAAGTGATAACCCCTACCGGCAAAGCAAGGGAATCCAGATTGCCGTTCCAGCCCAGCAGATTGCGGGCCAGGAAGAGCAGGAAAAATGCCGTGCCGCCCACACTGATCCCTGCCGCGGCTGCCCGGTCCCGGATGACCTTGCCGCGGGCATCGCGGCGCAGTGGGGTCAGCGGCGAGGAGGTGTCTATCACAAAGCGCCCGCTGTGCGCGTACCAGATGAATCCGGCGAAAGAGACGACTCCCAGTAGAATCCCTACCCAGATGGTACCGCCGAGATAAATAAATGCCAGGGTAAAGGCAACCGAAAGCACTGCCCGGCTGACATAATACGGTATTAATTCCTTTTTCATTTTGTTTTCCTTGTAAACCTATTTTTCCTGTTCAATCCAAAACAATGCATCTACTGAAGAGTCCAGCGCGGCGGCCAGAGAAAGGGCGGTGGCGACGGAGGGTGTGAAGCGGCCTTTTTCGATGGCAATGATGCTCTGCCGGGTCAGGCCTACCGTCCGCGCCAGGTCTTCCTGGGTCAGGCCGCGGCCGGTACGCACTTCGCGTATGCGGTTCTGAAGAGCCTCTGCATTTCCACTTGGGGACATACTGTGTTCCTTTTCGACTATATGTAAAGTATGATCTACATACATATTGTAAATTATGGTTTACATTTAGTCAACAGGAGAAATGCAGGAAAGTACGACGCTCCCTTTTTTGCGTGATGATATAATCATGAATCTGTGGGCAGTTAAGTGTGATAACCCCCACGTGTATTTTAAAAAATGGAGTGACAATGGCTCAATCCACGCAACAATCCGGGATGACCGTCCGCAAGAGCTTTGGAATTTTCCTGGGTCTGATGACGGCGGAATGTTTGGCCGTCCTGACCTTTTACCTGACCCTGCCGGGCGACCCTAAAAATGCAGTAATCTGGGGATTTTCCTATTTCCGCCTGGGATTATCCCTGCTCAGCCTGATACTGGCTGTGCTTTGCGGAATCTTTCTGGGCATTGTTCTGGGAAAGCGGCGGCTCTCGGAGCGAATGCGCGGCCGCCTGGAGGGCTGGGCCGAGAGGGAAACGGTCTTTGGCTTCATCTTTTACCATCTGTTCTGGCTGGTTTCCGGAGTGTATCTGTATCTGCGCTGGTTCCATTTTGAATGGATCGCGACCGATATGCAGGTGAGAGTGCGCCCGTTTCTGATTCTGTGGATCCTGTTCAATTTGCAGGTCATTGTGGTATGGATCCTGCTGGCACGGGAGGCCCGCCCGCGGCAAAAGCTGACGGCTTTCAAAAAGTTCCTGTTTGTGGCGGGCAAATCACGGCAGATGTTCTGGGCGCTGCTTGCCTTTTCGGCAACTTTGTATCTGCTCTCCATGATCGGCCAGATGTTCCGCTTCTTTACCCCCTACGAGCAAATGCTCCAGTTTGCCATCCACGAGTTTCACATGGATGACGAGCACAATCTGCCGACCTTCTTCTCCGTCGCGTTGATGCTTACTTCCGGGCTGTTGATGGCCGTCATTGGGATCTATGCCATTGTGCACCGTAAAGGATACAGCGGCTATTGGCTGTTGATGACGCCGATTTTCTTTTTTATGGCCTATGATGATTACAAGGAAATTCATGAACAGTTGGGCGTGCTCATCCGTGAACACTTCACCCTGACCGGTTTCCTGAACTTTGCCTGGTACATCCCGGTTGTGCCGGTGCTCTTTATTCTATTCCTGTTCTACCTGCGGTTCCTGTGGCATTTGCCCCAGGAAACCCGCAACCGCTTCCTGGCGGGCGCGGTGATCTTTGTGATGGGGGCGGTGGGGCTGGAGGCAGTCGGCTCGAAGATCATCAATGAAGGGGCTTCGTTCTTTGTGTTTGTGATGCTGGCGAATGTCGAGGAAACCGTAGAGCTGGTGGGTTTGTCCCTGTTTGTGGCGGCGCTGCTGGATTACCTGGCGAAGTACTGTCCCCCCGGTCCGCAGGTGCCGGAAACCAAATCCCTGCCGGATTCATAACCGTAAAAAAAGCCGGAATTTTTGAATTCCGGCTTTTTTATTCTAAAGCAAACTTGGCGGGTCGACCTCGATGCGCCATTCGCTCAAGGGCTTATCCCGCAGTAAATTGGCCGGGTTGGGGCCGCGCAGGATGATCTGCCAGCGGTAATAGCCGCGCTGGCGGTAGAAAAAGCACGGCGCCGGTCCAATCATTTCGGTGGCGGTAAACTCTCCTTCCTTAATCCAGTGCCGGATCTCGCCGGCCAGGCGCATAGCTTCCTGCTCGGCTTTACCGGCGTTCAGGTCGCGGTATTCCAGCCGCACCAGACGGTAAAAGGGCGGGTATCCCAACTGGCGGCGGAAGTTCAATTCCTGATGGTAGAACCCGTAGAAGTCATGAAGCGAAGCGGCACGGATGGCATAGTGGTCCGGCTGGAAGGTCTGTAGAATCACCTTCCCGCCCAACGGGCTGCGCCCGGCGCGCCCCGATACCTGGGTCAGGAGCTGGAAAGTGCGCTCTCCGGCGCGGAAGTCCGGGAAGCTCAACCCCACATCGGCCAGGACCACCCCCACCAGGGTTACCAGCGGCAGATCCAGTCCTTTGGCCAGCATCTGCGTGCCGATCAGGATATCGGCGCGGTGGTTGACGAAATGGGAGAGGATGATTTCGTGGGTGCCTTTTTGGCGGGTAGTTCCGGCGTCCCAGCGCAGGACCTCCGCGCGGGGAAACAGGGTTTTAACCTCGGTTTCAACTTTCTCCGTGCCGGTGCCGTAGCGCGCAACGCGGGTGCTGCCGCATTCCGGGCAGGTTTTGGGCATCTTGCGGCGGTAGCCGCAGGTGTGGCAGAGCAAAGCTTCACCGGAGCGGTGGTAGGTCAGAGGGGTATCACAGCGGGGGCAGCGCAGGGTATAACCGCAGTCCCGGCAGAAGACATAGGTCGCCGAACCGCGCCGGTTGAGGAACAAGATCGCCTGCTGGTTGGCCTCCAGCACCTGCCCCAGCGCTTCCTGCAGCGCGCGGCTGAAGATGGAGCGGTTGCCCGCTTTCAGTTCCTGGCGCATGTCCACCAGGCTGACCGGCGGCAGCGGCAGGGTGGCGGTCACTCCCTGGACGGAAAGTTCGGGCAACGGTTTGCCCAGACGGCTCATCTGGGATTCAACGCTTTTGCGGTGGGCCAGGATGCGCACGGGAAGCTGGACCACATGCCAATGTTTGTGTTGGAACTGATACAGCAGACTGACATCCGGCGTGGCGGTGCCAAGCAGGGCCACGCCATGAGTCTGCTGGGCGTAAGCCATCGCGGTGCTCACAACGTGGTAGTGCGGGGCGACCTCGGCCTGGTAGTAGGATTGGTCGTGGCATTCATCCACTACAATCAGACCCACATCCGGCAGGGGAGAGAACAATGCGCTGCGGGGGCCGATGATGACCGGCAGGCGTCCGGTGCGTGCCCGGCGCCAGGTATCGTAGCGTTCGCCGGGGGAGAGGCGTGAATGTACCAGCCCGACCTGCCCGGGAAACCGGGTCACAAAGCGACGCACGGTCTGAGGCGTTAACGCAATCTCGGGCACCAGAACAATGGCCTGACGCCCTAACCGCAGGGTTTCGGCAACCGCCTGGAGGTAAATTTCGGTTTTTCCAGAACCGGTTACCCCGTGCAGCAGGAAGGGAGAAACCGGTTTGCCCCGCGCGGTATCCCGGATGCCCTCTTCAATATCCTCCCAGACTTTGGCCTGAGCGGGTGTGAGCGGTGGAGCTTCGGAAGGTACAAAATCCAGCTTTTCCAGCGGGTCGCGCCATACCTCGCTTTCACTGAGAAGCACCAGGTCACGGTTTGCCAGCTGTACCAGGTCTGCCAGGCTGCCCCCGCTGGCGGCATAGGCCCAAGAGACATTGACCGGCATGGGTTCCTGCTGGAGGAAACGCAGGATTTTCTCCCGGCGGATGCCGGCCTGGCCGCGCCCCAGGTCTTCCAGATGGTCCTCTATCCGATCAGGGGGGATGGCCAGTTGGACCGTCCGCACCACCTTGGGACGCACCGTGGGCGGCGGCAGCACCGGATGGGCAGCCAACCAGCCGCGCTGAACCAGGCTGCGGGCGGCTGCTTTCCAGTTTTGATGGGAAATGGCGGCGTCAATCTGCCGGCCGCGCAGGTCTCCGCGTCGCTGCAGCAGCGCGATCAGGCGTTCCTGAAGCGGAGAAATCGCCCGCCCATCCGGTTGGGACTGCTTTACCAGTTGATAGAGCGTATCCGCCTGCTGGCTGAGGCCGGGGGGGAGCATAGTGTGCAGGCAGGCCGCCAGCGGTGAGAGGGTGCGCTCGGCCAGCCATTCCCCCAACCGCATCTGAGCCGGGGTGAGCACGGGGGCAGGGTCTATCAGCGCTGTGACCGGACGGGTTTCGGCTACCTGGGGTGTCTCGACCTCCCGGACGACGATGCCTTGCGCGTGGCGGGATCCGAAAGGTACCTCCACGAGGCTGCCCGGGGTCACAAGGTTTTCCAATTCAACGGGTAAATAGTAATCGAAGACGCCGCTCACCTGCGGGACATTGACCGCGATCTGGACATAAGTTTTGGGCATATCGAGGATGCTCCCTCTGTAAAGATTTCCGGAACCGGAAGAAAAACGCCCAACCGGGGCGTCTTTGCACTGGACTAAAGATGATTATACGGGATGCCGCGGGGCTTCGGAAAGGATCAAAAACGCTTTAAGGTGATCTGGGCGATGCGCATACGGTCCATTTTCTCCACCGTAAGATGAATCCCCTGATCCCAATCATAGGCCACGTCCCCTTCCTTGGGGATGCGTCCCAGTTTGCCAAGCATATACCCTGCCAGCGTGTCGTAATCCTCGTCCACCAGCTGTAAACTGAAATATTCATTTACTTCTTCGATGAGCGCTTTCCCTTCGATCAGGGCGGAGCCATCGGGCAGTTCTTCAATCAAAGGCTGTCCGGCCTCAAAGGGGTCCTGTACATCTCCGACGATTTCTTCCAGAAGGTCTTCCAAAGTGACCAACCCGGCGGTGCCGCCAAACTCATCCAGCACGATCGCGATGTGTTTGCGTTCGTCCCGGAACTGGCGCAGCAGATCGTTGACGAAAATGGTTTCGGGGACGAACAGGGTTTCACGGGCCAGGTCACGGGCAGTGCTGCCGTTGGCATTCCCATTCTGCATAATGCGCACCATATCGCGCAGGTGCACAATGCCCAGGACCTGGTCCAGGTCGCCTTTGTAGACCGGAAGCTTGGTTACACCGGTTTCAATTGCCAGCCGGACGACATCGTCCACCGGGGTATCCGCTTCCACGGCCACAACCTCGGTACGGGGGATACAAAGCTGGCGGACCAGCATTTCACCGAAATCAATCACCGCCGTGAGCATTTCCCGCTCCGGTTCTTCGATATTCCCGGCAATTTCCGGGTGAGAAACCATTTGCTTGATTTCCGCCAGAGAATAGGCTGAAGAGTCATTTTCGATGCTTGAGATCCCCAAAGCTTTGGCCAGGCCGCTTGCGGTTCCCGCCAACAGACGGGTAAAGGGGGATAACAAAGTGCTGAGCACGCGCATGACGGGCACGGCCAGGAGCACGAACCTTTCAAGCGATTCCAGCGCCAGCATTTTGGGAAGCTGTTCTCCCAGGATATTGTTCAGGCCACCTACTGCCAGCAGGGTACACAGGAAAGGCAGGGCGGGGAAAATAACAGAAAGGAATGATAATGAAGGAGGAAGCGTGATTTTCTGGGTCAGCGGCCCAAGGAGCTGGTCAAACAACCGCAGCCCCACCACACCCAGTGCCAGGCTGGTGAAGATAACGCAGGTCTGGGCGGTGGAGATCATTCGCTCACGGCGTTTGAGGTCTCCCAACCAGCGGCTGGTGATCTGCCCGATCCGGCCATTAATATCCGAAAGGATATTCAGCTGAATGCGGTAAGAAACTGCCGTGGCATACTCCACAGCTACAAAGAAGCCATGCAGCAGAATCAAAAAGAAAATGAGCAGGGTCTGGTTCAGAATCATGCGCGCTTTAATACGACCGCTGCGCCGTAGCCCACAACGGAACTGGTATCCCCGGTTTCATCTCCGGATGTGCTGTGATGCAGGATTTCAACGGTATCAGCGCCGAGGTCTCTGGCGGCCCACAGCACCGCTGCCACGGCTGCCGCGCCGCAGGCCAGCCCGGTACCGGTATCATCTGCGTTGAGCACGCCTTCCGGTGAGAAGGCACTGATCTGCTGCAGCATTTCAGCATCCAGTTTCCGGGCAGTTGGCTCCGGGAAGAAATGCGAGAGGTCGGTGCTGGCAACCAGAATTGCGGATTTACCCTGAAGGGTTTTTGCCAGAGCGTGTCCCAAAGCTTCTGCCGTAGAAGGCTGTTTCCCGGAAATCATGATGGGCAGGAGGGAGAAATCGCCGGTCAGGGCGCACTGGAGGAACGGCAGCTCGATCTCCAGGGAATGCTCTTTATCCTGAGCAATTTTGTAAATTGTCAGGTTATCCCGGGCAAGGTTTTCTGCGAGCTGCTGAAGGGCCGGCTGATCAACCCACAAGGGCCCCAACGGGGTAGTATAGGCCTGGTGGGCGGTAGTCAGAATTGGCCTGGGGTAATAGGTATGGCTGGGGGAGATCACTGCTGCAATATCAAAGGCTTTGCCCTTTAGCGCGCGGAAAGCATACCCCGCAGTGCGCCCGGAGTAGCGATGTCCGGCGTGTGGAGCGATCACCGCAATTACCTCACCATTCAGCTCGGGGACATCGGCGTCATTCAGAAAATGGTCAACTTCGTGTTTCAAACGGTCGGGATTTCCACTGTACCACATCCCCGCGATAGGAGATGGGCGTAATTTGGGTAGTTCGGACATGGGAATTTTTTAGAAAATGTCTTATACAAATTGTTAAGTTAACAGTATTGTAGCACAACCTGAAAGGTATGCGAAAAAGATAGGATTAAAAACGGATATCGGGGATTGGGCAGAATCACCGTTTTGCGAAGATCTCATCCTGAAGAATTTTGGTTTTTAAGCGATCTTAATCTCTAATTGGCCCGGCTCAAAGGAATTCAGCCAAAGCGGCTACCTGCCGGTAAATGGTTTGCTAATTTATAGAGTTTGCTTTCCAATTAAGGAAGTTGTTAAGAAATTGTTATGGAATTTAAGAAAAAATCTTATACAATATAATAGTAACGAACACGGAGGAGAGGGAATGAAAATTCATCGAACCATTAAAACAATCTTTGTTGCCATGATTGCAGGCTTGATGCTGTCCTGCAATCTAACCAGCGTAGGGCAGGAAACCTCCAATGGAATGGAGCAGACTCAAATTGCGCTGGGAATCGAATCAACCATGCTGGCGGTGCAGCAGCAGCAAGCAACGCTGGACGCTTCCAATGCACAAGTCCAACCGCAAGTTCAGCCACAGGTTGAACAACCAACGACTCCCCCGGTCGTTGTGGTTGTGGAGCAGCCCACTGCACCGCCGCCCCCCACAGAAGCCCCTACGGATGTTCCTCTGCCGACCGATACTGCCGTGCCGCAGGTCGACATTAAAGAACAGATCAAAGGTGCCAACATTCTGGTGTATGAAGATGTGCGGGGCAACCCCAACCTGACCCCATATGTCCAGGAAGTGGTTAACCGGATGAATTTCTCGGGCGGAAAAATTGTTTTTGTAGGTGACGCAGTGGGAAACTTCATGCAGCAGCTCAATTCTGCCCAAAAGTGGGATTTGATTATCATTGCCGCTGAAAACCGCAGCTGGGTCCGGGGTGAATTTTGGGATGTGATTTCGGAACAGATCAACGATAACCACGCCGCTGTGGTAACCGAGATCTGGACTCTGGATCAGATTGCCAATGGCCGCATTTCCGGATTTTTATATCAGTGCGGGATTTCCTTCCAGAAAAACTGGTCACGCCCCGCTAACTATGATGTCCTGGATTACTCCATGTACTGGCTGGACACCAGCCATCCCCTGCTCAGCTCACCCAATATTGTGGAACCTCTGTATTCCGCCACGCCTTACTGGACTGGCGATATTGGCGACCTGATAAAGCTGGGGACCGGCGGGGATGCCCAACTCGTTGCCGGGCTGTACCAGCGGGAGAAATCTTCTTATGGCACGCTGGCAACCTGTATGGATGGAACCGTTGTAGTGCAGACCTTCAGTACGCATGATTATCCGCGCACAAAGGTAATGGCTTTATGGGAAAACTACATTACGTATGCTCTGACCAATCATTTTGAGCAGATGCAGCAGCAGTAGTAGATGTATAAAGCCCTTTAAATCAGCTCATTCAAGGAGAGACTGTTCATCTGTTTTTGGACAGTCTCTTTTTTACATGTTTGACGTACAGGATAAATAAAAAATTGAGGATTTCCGTGTCAATAAATGTTTTTAATTCACGAATCTTTTATGTTTTTTTGATTTAAACCATGTTATACTTTTTTATAGTTGGGAAATTTGAATTGATTTGTCTAGATGAAAGACTGCGTTTGGAGACTGAATAATGGCAAAGACTCTATTGCTCATGAGACACGCGAAGTCCAGCTGGAAAGAAGAGAATGTAAAGGATTGCGACCGTCCATTGACAAAGCGTGGCAAGAAAGATGCTCCGATGATGGCGCGATTCTTGAAAAAGAAGAATTTGCTCCCGGATCTCATTCTTTGTTCTTCTGCCAAGCGAGCACGCCATACGGTCAGAGCCATTCTTGAAGAATTGAATATTTCTGACGAAATTGTGATCGAGCTTGAAAGCCTGTACCTGGCGGAACCGCAGGCCTATATGGAAGCCATCCAGGAACAATCCGATGACACAAACTGTATTCTGGTGGTGGGGCACAACCCTGGACTAGAGGCACTGGCACAGATTCTCTCCGATTCGGTGGTCAGCCTTCCCACGGCAACAGTGGCAGAGATCAAACTGCCTATAAAAAAATGGTCTGCCCTGAGCGAAACGAGCGAAGGAAAGCTGGAGAACGTCTGGACACCAAAAGAATTGAAGAAAAAGTAGTTTGATGTGAAACCCGCAACCGCTCCAGTCCGGAGCGGTTTTTTTATCCCAAGAGCCGGGATAAGTGCCGACTTTTGGGGCGCATTTTGTGAAGGTGAAGGAAAAAATGTACGAAACATTCAGCCGGAATTATGATCGATTTGTCAACTGGCCGTCAAGGCTGGCGTATGAGATGCCGTTCATCGAACAGGGCCTTCAAAAACTGGCGGAAGAACAGCAACGGGACCCGCAGGTGCTGGATACGGCCTGCGGCACTGGGCAGCACGCCATTGCACTGGCGAAACAAGGCTATCCCATTGCCGGAGCAGACTTGAGTGCCGGGATGATCGAAGGGGCACGGGAAAACGCAATACAGGCCGGAGTGAACGTGACTTTTAAAGCAGCCGGGTTCGGCGAGCTGGAAGCGGCCTACAGTGGTTCGGACCTGTTCCCGTTTGATGCCCTGCTCTGTCTGGGGAATTCACTGCCGCATTTGCTTTCCGAAGAGGATTTGAACGCTGCTTTGAGAGACTTTGCCGCCTGTCTGCGCCCGGGGGGAATGCTGTTGGTCCAGAACCGTAACTTTGACGCTGTCCTTGCCCGGCGCGAGCGTTGGATGGAGCCTCAATCCTACCGTGAAGGGAATGCAGAATGGATCTTCCTGCGTTTTTATGATTATCACCCGGACGGCTTGATCCAGTTCAATGTGATCACCCTGCACCGTATGGCCGATGCGGACTGGCAGCAGGAAGTATCCAGCACTTATCTGCGGCCCTTATGCCGGGAGGAATTAACCGCCGCGCTGCAAAAGGCGGGTTTTACCGGACTGTCCTGTTATGGGGATATGACCGGATCGCAGTTTGACCCGGAAACCAGCGGCAATCTGATCCTTACTGCCCGCCGGGGTGAATAAGCGAATTCGTATGGCTTAATGGATTGGGAAAGTTAACCCAACAGCCGCCCGATTGTTGAAAGAGTCTTGCCTGCCCACGCAGATCCCTGCAGTGGGCAGATCCGTTTAACTATTTTCCGGTTTTTCTCTTAACCAAGTCGCGCGCAGCCTGCCAGCCTGCTTGAAGTTCCGCCGTGCGCTGGAGGAAAAGGCCTGCGAGATAAATCAGGCCGCCTGCCGTAACGCCTCCCAGAACCAGGAGCAGGGTGGAACTTGGGGCCAGACGGCTTTGCCACAGCCAAAGGGCAAGCCCCATTACTATAGAAGCCAGGCCGGCCTGCCGTACGGCACTCCAGATTTCGTTTCCCTGAAGCCCGTCCAATCTGCGGCGCATCAACACCAGCAAACCGATCATCTCTAAAAAAGTAGCCAACGAGTTTGCCAGTGCCAGCCCGCCGTGCGGCATCCAGCCAATGCGACGGAAGAGCTCCGTGAAGAGCAGGCTGAAGATCAGGTTAAGGCTCATGGCAGCGATCCCCACCAAAACCGGGGTTTTGGTATCGTGCAGCGCATAGAAGGCTCTTGCAGCGATTTCAACGACGGAATGCCCAACCAGGCCCACTGCATACCACAGCAATGCCCAGGAAACGAATTGGGCTGAAAGTTCGGTGAACTCGTTGCGCTGGTAAATCAATGAGACGATCGGCTCCCGCAGCAAAACCAGCCCGACCGTGGCAGGAATAGCCAGCAAAAGTACCCCCCGCAACGTAGCTGCCAGAGAATGCCGCATTTCTTCCAACCGTCCCCTGGCAATCTGCGCCGAGAAAGTGGGCAGAGCCGCGATTGCTATGGATTGAGCAATGGCGGCCTGCGGCATAATCATCAGGGGGAAAGCCAGGTTGATGGCGGTCAGACTGCCTTCAGTTTGAAAGGAAGCCAGCATGGTATTCAGCAGGAAGTTAAGCTGTACCACCGCCACACCCAGCAAGCGGGGAGCCATCAGACGGCCTACCTCGCGCACAGCAGGAAGGTGCAGCCCCAATGTGAATGCATACCGCATTTTCGGCAGGCGGAACAGTGCGGGTAATTGGATTAATAAGTGGAAGATGGAGCCAATCAATACTCCCCAAGCCAGGCCGTAGATCCCCATGCTGGGGGCCAACAGCAGGTTCCCGGCGATCCATCCAAACTGGTACATGGCAGGTGCCAGGGCCGGCAGCAGGAAGCGGCGGTGCGCATTCAGGATACCCATCAGCAGCCCGCTGACACCAAAGACGGCCGCCGAGGGCAGCTGGATGCGGAGCAGGGCAATGGTCAAATCTTCCTTGGCGGGGTCGGCAACGGCAAAACCAGGCGCAAAGATATAGTGGACAATAGGTCTGGCGAAGATTGCCGAGAGGATGCTGACGGCGATCAGGATCAGGACCACCAGGTTGGCAACCGCCGAGGCCAGTTCCCAGGCACCTTTTTGATCCTCCCTCGTCAGGAAACCGGTAAAGGTGGGAATGAATGCCGAAGCCAGCGCGCCGCCCGCCACCAGGTTGAAAAGGATTTCGGCAAACCGGTTGGCCGCGAAAAACGCTTCACTCTCTGCACTTGTGCCGAAAGTACTTCCGGTGAGGCTCTTTGCTACCAGACCGATAAGCTGGCTGAAGACAAAGGCGATCATGACGGTTCCCGCGGCGCGGGCAATCTGGCGGTTTGCGGTGGTTTGAGTGGCTTCCGATTCAGTTGTCATGCGAGAGATTATATCATCCTGGGGGCCTGAACATTTTTTTACACTGCATTTTGACAGGGAAGAAAGGGCGTTTGTGCTAGAATTGCTCTATGGGAGCAGGGCATCATTGAGTAAACTGTAATAAGTTGTTAATCCTTCCAAGGTGGTTTGCATGTTTATCAGGGGAAAGCTATACTTAATTATAGGGTTTGTATAGAGGTGATAAATGCTGCCAATCCGCGATGATATTCGTTCACAATCGTTTCCGATTGTGAACACACTGTTGATTGTTGTCAATACAATCGTGTTCTTTCTGGAAGCCGGTCTGTCTTCGGCACAGATGGATCGGGTCATTCAATTGTTTGGGCTTATTCCGGCTCAATTTTCTTTGCTCCACCCCATCAGCTATTTGCCGGTCCTTACCAGCATGTTCCTGCATGGCGGCTGGTTTCACATCATCAGCAATATGTGGGTCCTGTTCATATTTGGGGACAATGTAGAAGACCGGATGGGATCTTCCCGGTATTTGTTTTTTTATCTGCTGGGTGGAATAGCAGCGGCGTTGATGCATGTTTTTGTGCAGCCCAACAGTACGGTCCCCGTGGTGGGGGCCAGCGGCGCTATCGCGGCGGTTATGGGGGCTTATTTCCTATTTTACCCTCGTGCCCGGGTGATTACATTGATCCCGATATTTATCTTTCCCTGGTTTGTTCGTATTCCGGCTGTGGTCTTTCTGGGAATATGGTTTGTATCGCAGCTTTATTCGGGAGTTCTCTCTCTTGGAGCGGCCAGCGGTGTGGAAGTGAGCAGCGTGGCCTGGTGGGCGCATGTCGGCGGCTTTGCGTTTGGTGTTTTGCTGGGAGGGCTTTTCAGTGTTAATCGGAAAAAACCTCGCTGGCATTCGGATGAATATTATCCCTGGTAGGGAATGGAGGCATTATGGATTTTATTAATCTGCTGTGGGTGTTTTTATTACTTGCGTCTGTTTTGCCTTTGATCCGACAGCGCATGCTGGAATCAACCCGCGTTCGGCTGCTGCGCAGCCTGGAGGAAAAGCGCGGTTCACGTTTGATTGCCTTGATTCACCGCCAGGAGAGCATGTCGTTTCTGGGTTTCCCCATGGCCCGTTACATTGATATCGAAGACTCTGAACAGGTGCTGCGGGCGATCAAACTTACGGATGACAACGTTCCCATTGATATTTTGCTGCACACACCGGGAGGTCTGGTGCTGGCGGCGGAGCAGATTGCCAATGCGATTTCCCGCCATCCCGCCAAGGTGACCGTGTTTGTGCCGCATTACGCTATGTCCGGCGGTACTATGATCGCACTTTCGGCGGATGAGATTGTGATGGATGAGAATGCGGTGTTGGGCCCGGTGGACCCACAAATTGGACAGTACCCGGCAGCTTCCATTCTCAACGTGCTGGATCAAAAAGATTTAAATAAGGTGGATGACCAAACCTTGATCCTGGCAGATATTTCCAGAAAGGCGATTCAGCAGGTTAAAGCCACCATCCGGCGGATCGCATGCCCTGTCTATACCCCGGAAGTTGTGGCGCAGTTATCAGAGGAATTGGCTTCAGGAAAATGGACACATGACTACCCGATCGCGGTGGAAGAGGCCAGAGCAATGGGACTCAAAATCAGTACGGAAGTACCGCCTGAGATCTACAAAATTATGAACCTGTACCCACAATCCAAGACCCGGCGGCCCTCTGTGGATTATATTCCTCTGCCTTACCCTGCTACACCCTCATTGCCTGAACCCCATAAACGGAATGTGTAAACAAACAACAGATTTTGAATCACTTCAAAGTTCTATTTGACCTGTAGAGATTTTGGGAGGAAGTTATGTCTGAACAACAATTTGACTATGTAAATATCAATTTAGCTTCAAAGGAAGAATTAATCGCTGTTCCGGGGATTGGGCCGGTCCTGGCACAACGCATTATTGATGGACGTCCTTACGATACAATAGACGACCTGGTACGCGTTCAGGGGATTAATGACCGGCTGCTTTTAGAACTGCGGGATTATCTTTCTGATCTTCCCGTGGAGGCGGTGATGGAAACGCCCCCTGAAATGGAAATTATCGATGATGTTGAGCCTGCTGTGGTGGAAGTGGAACCGGAACCGGTCCCGATCACGGATGCTGAGATCACAGAAATTATTGAGGAAGAAGCGGAGAAAGAACCTGACCTGGTTGAACAGGCTACTGTCGAAGCGGAAAAATCTGTAGAAAAATCTCAGGTCAGCGCAGCAACGGCGGTCCCCACTGAACCCCCGGCGCAGGTAAACAAAGCCGCCCCCGAGAAAAAGAAAGAAGAAAAGACCGAAAAAGCTGAAAAAACCGGCCCGCAGCGCGGAGAAGTGCTGGGTTACAATATTGGCTTTGCGATTTTGGCGCTGCTGCTGGCGGTACTGCTCACTTTGGGCGTTCTGGCTGCTGTGAATGGCACGCTGGTATATGCCCCTGCCGGCCGGTTTGTGGAAGTGGAGCGGCGCGTGGGAATGACGGAAGCGCAGTTGGATCTGCTGAAACAGGATGTGGAGGGGCTGCGTACCCGGGTGGATGCGTTAGAGGCTTTGAGCGGCCGGGTGAGTGACCTGGAAGCGACAACCTCTGCCATGCGCACGGAATTGGATACGTATGAGGAGCAGTTAGCCCAGTTGGACGAACGGCTGCTGCAGCTTGATGAACGTACCGCGGAGCTTGAGAAAAGTGCGCAGGTCTTTGATGAATTCCTGAACGGTCTGAAATCGCTGCTTTTGCAGGTGATGCCTGAAGATGCCGGCACGACACAACCCGCTAAATAAGGAGGCTCGTGATGTCTGAAAATAATGAGAAAAATGGAGCCTCGTTTGGACGTGCATTAGGGTCTTTCATCAAGGCGTTGTTTAAGTTTTTACTGGCAGTGGCGGCTCTGGGCTTGGTGGGGTTGATTGTTTACTTTGGCGTGATTTATCTCTATCGGGAGATCATTTATCCCATCCAGACCAACCAGTATAAAATGGATGACCTGGAAGCGCAGATGACGGCGAACCAGAATCTGGTCAATGAACGGTTGTCCGATTTTAATGATCGTCTGGTTGAACTGGAGAGCCAGGGCGATCTGAGCACAGAGCGTTTTGCACAGTTTGAATCCGATCTGGGTGCAGCCCAGGAATCGTTGGCAGGCCAAAGTGAGAGTTTGAAAGCTCTGGAGGGGCTGGATAAATCGCTGGATGCAGTGGATAAACGACTCACAGCGTTGGAAGGGGTGCTGGCTGAAACTCCTGGACCTGAAGAGGAAGCTATGATGGCCGAAGAAGCGGAGGTTGTGGAACTGCGCGCTGAAATAGGACTGTTGAAAACGATGTCCCTGATGAGCCGCAGCCGGGCCTATTTGATCCAGAAGAATTATGATCTGGCCCTGGAAGATGCAGAGAATGCCCTGGTAGTGCTGCAGGGAGTGCAGGCAGACTTGCCGGAAGAGAAAGCCGGTGTCGTAGATGGATTGGTGGAAAGACTGCGGCTGGCGGTGAATAATCTTCCGGATAATCCCGTTCTGGCGTCGGATGACCTGGAAATTGCATGGCGAACGCTGGTGGATGAACTGGTCATTCCATCCGCAACGGAAATGGAAATTGACCTGGATGTTCTGGAAACGGAAGTGATCGAGTCGGCAACATTAGAAACCGAAGCAACCGTTGAAATGACCGGTACACCAACTCCCATCCCAATGCAGAGTCTTACAGTTTCACCTACCCCTACACCGTAAGGAGAAAATATGAAACTTCCCAATTTTTTACGCAATTCCAAAGAAGACCAACCGGAGGCAGATATTCCAGAAGAGGAATCTTTGCTGACTGAAGCAGCTTCTCCTGAAGGGGAAGCTGAGGAATTGGCGCCGGATATGGAAACCGAAACCGTTCCCGAGGGTGAGGTTTTAGAAGAACCTATTGAAGCGTCGGCGGAACCGGTGGAGGAACAGGAACCAGAAAGCACCGAGAGTGTAGAAGGCAACCCACTTACCCCGGTTGTCGAAGAAGCCGGAGAACCGGAAGAGGTTGAAGCTCTGCCACCGGGCCCGGAAGTGGGTGAGCTGCCGCCGACAGAAGAATTGCCCCCGGCCGCCGAGCCATCCCGGCCTTCCTGGCCACGGCGCTTTATTACCTGGTTGTTCAATAAAGAGACCCGGCATGGGCGCACCATGCGCCAACTGGCAATATTTGCCGGGGTATTTGGGTTGGGGCTGTTCTTTGCATGGATTGTATGGGCCAGACCTCAGGCGAACCGGGCGGCAAGCCTGGCGAGAGAACGACAGCAGGCGGTTGCTGACCTGACAGCGGCGGAGGATGCCCGCCAGTCGGTAGAGTCTGAACTGGCGGATGTCCAGACGGCGCTGGCGACTGCTCAAGATGAAAAGGCGTTGCTGGAGGCCCGCGTGCACCTGGCAAAAACGGCCTATCAGGCTGCAAAGGCTCAATTAGCAATTGTTGAGAAGCAGGGCGCAGATGCTCTGGAGGCCCTGGATGCTGCCAAAGCAGAAGCGGCTGCTTTGAATGAATACCTTGCAGATGAAGATCCCGATGTGGCTACAGAGATCGAGGCGCGCCTGACGGCTGCAAAATCCGCCTTGGTGCGCGACTCGGATCTAGCCTTATCCGATCTGGAGACTCTAATCACTTTGTTGATGCAGCAGGATAAAATCCTGATAGGAAAGTAATGTTTTTATGAATCCGAGTTTATCTGCACAGAGAGATAAACGCCGGTCATACTGAAAGAACGAAGAGAGAAACAAAAATTGGCGGCTGATGAGGCCGCCAATTTTTGTTGGAAGGAACATTTTGATTGGAAAAATATAGGTGTGTGCAGTCTGAAAAACAGATTGAAATGGGCGTGAAGGATTGTCTGAGTGAGCCAATTTTGGAGGCTTTCAAGCTAATGCGCTGTACTGGCAGATTAATTCAAAATGTGTTAAAATGCTAACTGTTCTGATGAAATTTGAATCTGTAGGGGCGTGGTGCAATGGCAGCACACCAGACTTTGAATCTGTTGATCCTGGTTCGATCCCGGGCGCCCCTGCCTTATCCTCGCTGCCCAGATAACGGGTTTTGCGCCGCTTGACCGGCAGCGCAAAACCCGTTATGTTTTGTCTGGGAAGATGGCAAAGTTTATATTTTTAAATATTACGCTCACAGCCTGACGTCATTTGCAGGCTGGAAGGAGAGATGGATGACAATTACAGCAGTGATCCTGGCGGCCGGACAAGGTACCCGCATGCGGTCAAGACTTCCTAAAATGCTGCACCCTCTGATGGGACGCGCCCTGATCCAGTATTCTTTAGATGCGGCGGGCGCCGTCACAGACCAGACCCCGGTCGTTGTGGTAGGACATGGCGCCGAACAGGTGCGGGACGCGGTTGGAGATGCCGCGCGTTTTGCCATACAGGACCGGCAACTGGGTACGGCCAACGCTGTGCAGGCTGCTGAAGAGCTGCTGGTCGGTCAATCTGACCTGATCCTGGTAACTTACGCGGATATGCCCCTGTTTCGGGTTGAAACCCTGAAGAATCTGGTTGCGGCTCAACGGAAAAATAATGGGCCGCTCACCATGCTCACCGTAACCGCGGATGACCCGCGTGGTTTTGGCAGAATTATCCGCAACGAGCAGAATGATGTTGTCGCCATCGTCGAAGAAGCCCAGGCGACACCGGACCAATTGGAAATTCACGAACTGAATGCCAGCGCTTACTGCTTTGACGCAGACTGGTTGTGGAATGCCCTGCGCCGGGTTCCACTCTCGCCAAAAGGTGAATATTACCTGACCGATACGGTGGAAATTGCAGTCAATGAGGGATATAAAATCCAGGCTTTCACTACGGACGACCCCACCGAGGCGCTGGGGATCAATAACCGGGTGCATCTGGCCGAAGCCGAAGCCGTCCTGCGGGAGCGTATCAATCGGGCCTGGATGGAAGCCGGTGTTACCATTATCGACCCGGCCACAACTTACATCCAGAAAGATGTGGTTATTGGGCAGGATACGGAGATCTGGCCGAACACCTATCTGCGGGGTTTTACACGGATCGGTGAGGACTGCATCATTGGCCCTAACAGCATCCTTGAAGATATGCAGGTTGGCAATCACTGCAAAGTTCTCAGTTCCGTTCTGGAAAAGTCCATTTTGGAAGACCATGTGGATATTGGTCCTTTTGGTCACCTCCGGAAGGGCGCGCACCTCGCCAAGGGTGTTCATATGGGAAATTTCGGTGAAGTAAAAGATTCTTACCTTGGACCGGGTACAAAAATGGGTCATTTCTCTTATATTGGAAATGCTCAAATCGGCTCAGAGGTCAACATTGGCGCAGGGACAATCACCTGCAATTATGACGGTGAGCACAAAAATCCTACTGAAATCGGTGATAATGTATTTATCGGCAGCGACACCATGCTGGTTGCTCCGGTAAAGCTTGGGGATGGGGCCCATACAGGGGCCGGTTCCGTCATCACCCATGACGTAGAACCGGGTGAGGTGGTGATTGGTGTTCCTGCCCGGCCATATAAAAAGAAAGAGAATGATGGATAATTCGCTTTGGTTCTGGTTCTTCCTGTTTCTGGTATTGGATATTCTGTTTGCGGTGATCCGGGTCAGTCTGGTCTATCTGCGCCTGCCTCATCTGGTCAGTATGAAGGGTGGAAATTTTGAGGCGGTCGAGCGCACCATGAAGCTGCTGGAACGCCCCGATCTTTCGGCCACGCTTCGATTGACTTTGGTGTGTACCCACTTCATTCTGGCCGGAATCTCCTGGTTGATCCTGGTCCAATTACTGGGAATATCTCTCCCGCTGTGGGGCGCGATCCTGGTCTGGGTTTTGCTCTCCATAATCATCTTATCTCTGGAATTTGCATTTGAAGGAATTGCTCTGCGGAATGTTGAAGTTTGGGCAATGCGGCTGACTCCGATTGCCGGGTTGCTGGACTTCATATTCCGTCCCGTTTCCTGGTTCCTGATGTTGATTTTGGGATCTCCGCGGGTCCTTCAGCGTTCTCTGGGCTCGGTCACGGAAGACGAATTAAAAACCTGGGTGGAGCAGGGGCAGCCTGAAGGCAGCCTGGAGATGGGTGAGCGTAAGATGATCGCTTCCATTTTTCACTTCAGCGACACCCTCTGCCGGGAGATTATGATCCCCCGAATTGATGTGTTTGCGCTGGAAGTAAATACCTCCATCAATCAGGCTATCGAGGCGATCATCCAATCCGGGCACTCCCGTTTCCCGGTATATGAGGAATCCATCGACAACATCATTGGGCTGTTGTACGCCAAAGATATGCTGCGGTTGGACCGGGAGGATATCCACTCGATCCGCAACTTGCTGCGCCAGGCATACTTTGTTCCCGAGGCCAAAAAAGTAGATGAACTGCTGCGTGAAATGCAGGCGCGCGGGATCCACATGGCCGTTGTCGTGGACGAATACGGCGGAATGGCCGGGTTGGTTACCCTGGAAGATATTGTGGAAGAGATTGTCGGCGAAATCCGTGACGAATATGACGAAAAGGAAGAACTCCTGTTTGAGGAAGTTGGACCGGATGAATATATCTTCCATGGACGGATTGATCTGGATGACTTCAATGAAATTGTGGATACTCACCTCACCAAGGATGTCGCGGATACCCTGGGTGGGTTCATTTATGGACAGATTGGTCGTGTCCCCGTCGGGGGAGAGGAAATTGAAATTGAGAACTGGCACCTGACCGTTGAGGAGGTCAGCGGGCGGCGGATCCGCATCGTGCGCGCTCGCCGCATTCTGACGGATCAGGATACCGAGGAGCTAAACCATGACTCTGAACGATGAAATGCGCGAAAAATTGGTCCAGCTGGCCATTCATGCCCGTCATTGGGCGTACGTCCCCTATTCCCATTATGCCGTTGGCGCTGCGCTGCTAACGGCTTCGGATAAGATTTATGACGGGGTCAATATCGAAAACGCGGCTTACCCGGTAACCGTTTGCGCGGAGCGCACAGCCGTCTTCAAGGCAGTTTCGGAGGGCGAACGCGATTTCAAGGCGATTGCTGTGGTGACCGATAACGGCGGCGCGCCCTGCGGCAGCTGCCGTCAGGTTTTGGCCGAGTTTGGTCTGGATACAGTGGTCCTGATTGCCGATGCTGAAGGAAATATTCAGCAGGAAACTACTGTAAAGGAACTGCTCCCCGGTGCTTTCACGCCTAAATTTCTGGGCAAGTAGCCGGAATTACCCGATTAGACGAGCAAGGTAGGGCCGCATGGCATCAACAGAACGTTCCCTGCGAATGGAGGCTGTGGTCCTGCGCCATTCAAACTGGGGAGAAGCGGACCGCCTGCTGGTGTTGTTCACCCGCGAACAGGGAAAACTACGCGCCATTGCCAAAGGCGTGCGGAAAATGCGCTCACGAAAGGCCGGGCACCTGGAGCCTTTTACTCGAGTGATGCTGCTGCTCTCCCGAGGCAGGGATTTGTGGATTGTGACCCAGGCGGAAACCATTGAATCCTATCTCCCGATCCGGGCCGATCTGGAGCGCACCGGCTACGCGGCTTATGTGGTCGAGCTGCTGGACCGCTTCGGCTATGAAGAAGGGGAGAACCGGGCGTTGTACCGTCTGCTGACCAACACCCTGGAGCGCATCGCCGAAGAGGAGGATATCTTTCCTGCTGTGCGTCACTATGAAATCCGTATGCTGGATTTGCTGGGCTTTCGCCCGGAACTTTTGACCTGCCTGGGCTGCGGCGCGGAGATTAAACCGGAAGACCAGTATTTCTCCGGGGGGCAGGGTGGTGTGTTGTGCCCCAGGTGCGGATCGAGAGACCCTGCTGCCCGCCCGATATCCATGCTGGCGCTGAAATTTCTGCGGCATTACCAGCGCAGCAGCTATGCGGAGGCCCGCCGGGCGCGGATCGCTCCCGCGGTGCGCCGGGAGATGGAAGCGGTCATGCAGTATTACCTGACCTACCAGTTAGAGCGAAAGTTAAATACCCCGAACTTTTTGCGTTCGGTGCGGCAGTCCGGAGATCCGACTGACGAGAACGAAAAATAAGGCGGCTGCGAGAGCAGCCGCCTGTTGGTTTATGGTACATTCGACAAACTTTGTTGTGGTTGCCAGTCGCGGCTGGCCGAAAGGATTGCATTCCCTTCTGCGTAAGGCCACAAATCAGAGGTACCACATTCATTAAACTCCCAATATACTGAGGAACCACCTTTCCTTGTTACAGTTGTTACCCCCGCCCAACTGTTACCCGGATTGCAAGAATGATAGACATATATTGAATAATACATTCTGCCATCAATCCAAATTTTAACAGATGGGTAAGCAGCTTTTAAATCTGCTCCATTGTTGTAGTCGTGGAGAAAGAATTCATAAGTCCCGTTGGAATACTCTCCCAGGTAATAAGGGTATTCAGTTTGGAGATAGTTTCTGAGATTAATGACCTCTAGACTCATACTATCCTCAGCCCCACCATTGCGATACCAGCGTGCATAGGGATAATCCAGAAGTGTGCCCGCGCCAAGATCATTGGGGTGCCCGGATTTTCCGCTGCCCACTACGCCGCTGGGAGCACCGGCCGGCAAGAAAGCGAACAAATCCAAATCATATCCCGACTTCCAAGTGGCTACAATGCTGGTGCCAGCTTTTGGGGGCACAGCGATCGGAGAAATCAAAGCATAACCATCTGGACTTGCTGATGCCTTAGCAAGTGTCACGATCACTCTACCGGCGGTGTATCCTTTCGCATTCACATAAATGGGGTGGCTCAAACCCGTTGGAATGTTGAGCAGATCCACATAGGGAGTGGCTTTACTGGTCACCTTTCCGACCGCGAGGGTCGCACCGGTGTTGCGATGCCGGACGGTGATGGTTGCACCGACCAGCGGGAGACCGGTGGTCGCGTCAATGACCCTGACGATCAATCCACCACGAAGCATAGTGTTTGCCAGATCCACCCCCCGTGCACCGCTCATGGAGCTTGGCCAACAAAAAGGAGCTTTGATGGTATTCTCATCCACATAACCATACCCGGTGTTGCTGTAGCCGTTCGCAGGGTCGGGTATATCCGGATCCTCCGCGATGACCGGCTTGGACCCACGCTTCATCATCCAACTAAGGGATCCATAATGTTTTGCCCCTTCCCGAGCAGCCGCGCCGGAGACGTGAGCGGCTGCCATCGAGGTGCCATCCCAGTAGTCATACCCGGACGCACTTTCACCATAATAATTGTTCCAGAACGGATAGCTGACCGGCAGGGTTGAGTAAATACTCTCCCCCGGGGCAATCATCTCCACCCAATCGCCGTAGTTGGTGAAATCGGTGGCACAGTCTTCAGCCGGATAGATTTCATCCTCGGTTTGAAGATCATCCCCATTGAGATCCACCCAGATGCGGTCATCCGTGGGAGCCCGCAAAGCGCCCACAGAAAGCAGTCCTTTCCCAATTTGATCATCCAGCGCCCACCCGGCTGGATAAGGTGGGGTGTTGGTGCTCTGGCTACCGGCTGCAACTATTACCACTTTGTTCATATAATTGATGGCGTAATTGAGTGCGTAATACTGTGCCTCCGTGCCGACGCTGCTTTCCAGACTCATGTTAATGATTACACTAGATTTGTTTTTCGCACAATAATTAATCGCAGCGACAACATCAAAATTGGTACCCCAACCCTGGGCGTTCAATGCCTTGACCATCAGCACCTTGCCGGTGGAAATACCGGCCGGGCCGATTCCGTTCCCCGCTTTGGCTGCAATTGTCCCGGCAACATGGGTGCCATGCCCATTATCATCATTGGCAATCCTGTCATCATTGACGAAATCATAGCCGTTGATGATCTTCCCTCTCAGATCAGGGTGTCTATTGTCTGCCCCAGTATCAATCACGCACACCCGCGAACTTTTATCTGGATAGTTCCAGATGATATCATGCTTGATTTTTGTGTTACCCCAGTTGTTATATTCATCATCTGGGTAGGTTGGTTTGACACTGCCTCTGATGGAACGCAGAGACTTTAATACTTCGACATTGCGGGTAAGGGTACTATATCCTACCTGTTGAGTGACCTCGGTAAGCTGAATTGGATCCCCCAGCGGATCCGCTTCTGGGATCCAGGAGAGGTAATTGGGTTCGGCGAAGGCCACATCGGTCTGTCCAGCCAGCCGTTCGGCGAGAGAAAACACATCCGCCTCAGGATCTGCGCTCAATAAAACTACATTGGCATACTGGTCCACGACCATCGCGCCAACCGAACCAGCCAAGGCTTCTGCTCTGGCTTCCATTTCAGCCTGCGGCAAATCGCGGTCGAAACCAACTACCACCTCACCAGGTACGTACAGGGTATCCCGGGTAAAATCCGGTTCCGGGGCCTGTGCCTGGGCTGAAACTGTCCTGATAGGCAACAGAGAAAATACCAACACCAACATAATAATGAAACGAGTGACACAATATTTTTTCATTTTAGTTTCCCTCCAAACATTGTTTAAAACTCTTTAAATATTTCTTCTGCAGCGGATGTGCTTTTATGGATCGTTACTGGTATAGAGAAACGTAGTGTTTTCCTCGTAAGGCCATACCCCGCCTGTGCCGGTGTCCCCGGTTCCGCAGACATCCCACATATTATCCCATCTCGTCCCAATACTTGTTATTCTCCACCAATCCTCACCTACATCACAGGTTTTAGGCTTGGCACGGGAGGAGGAGATTTTTCCATTGCGCCAGACCCGGATAATGGGATCTGCCGCGTTCAGATCGGCTCCATTGTTATAATCTCGGATTAAGATATCGTAGTAGCGACCAGGTAAGAAATGCAAATAATAAGGAAATGACCGCCCCGGGTAACTGGCCATGGTAATGGCTTCTACGCCAACATCATCCTCACCGCCACCATTGCGGTGCCAACGCGTATATGGATAGTCTAAAAGAGTGCCCTCACCAATATCATTGAGGTTCCCGGATTTCCCACTGCCTACCACGCCCCTGGGGGCTCCAGATGGGAGAAAAGCAAACAAATCAAGATCATACCCTGAATACCAGTTCGCCACGACCGTGGTGCCCTTTTTCGGAGGAACTCCCACCTGAAGCCACTTGCCCCAATGATACCCACCAGGATATGCGTAAGCACCCGTGATGATCTGTGGTTTAACGGTGTAGTTCTGCATGTTGACAAAAATTGGATGGTAGATCTTGTTTTTTGCTGGGGGTTCCGGCTCTTGGGCCGGGATGTTGATCAGGTCCACATAACGGGTTATTGTGCTGGTCATTTTGACACTGATGATAGTTTTTCCGGTTACACCATGTTTGACAGTGACAGATGCGCCCTTTAGCGGAAGACCGGTCGTGGCATCGGTAACCTCAACCACAAAAGCAGTGCGATCCATGGCGGCGGCTACGGACAGGAAACGGGCAGTACTCATGTTTTGCGCTGCCTCAAAGGGTGCGGTGGCATCCGGCCAACAGAAAGGTGCCCGGATAGTATCTTCGTCAATTGGACCGTAGATATCCCCTGCCCCTGGCCCAGAGGGAATGTTCTGGTTATATCCGAGGGTTGGATCAGGGACATTGGGATCAACCGCATAGGTCAGTGCATAGCTGTGGTCCAGATCCAGCAGTTGATTGTGGATCCAAGCATTATTTTTAGCAGAATAAACGCTCCACACGCGGGCAGCCGCGCCGGCCACATGGGGGGCCGCCATCGAAGTACCGTTCCATGAGTCATAACCGGAAGCGCTTCCGCCATAGTAATTGTTCCAGAAGGGATAACTGACCGGTAGGGTGGAATAAATGCTTTCGCCTGGAGCGACAATCTCCACCCAATCTCCATAATTGGAGAACCAGGTCGCGCAATCGTCTGTATTGTAGAGTTCATTGCTATCTTCTACGTTGTCGCCATTGGTATCCACCCACAGATCATAATCATTCCAATCGGTGGGCATGCGGGAAGCACCGACAGAAAGCAGGCCATGGTAAATCAGGTTGGGATTAAGATTGGGTTGTGGCGTGCTGGCTACTGCCCAGCCAGCCGGATAAGCTAATTCGGAGGTAGACTCGTTTCCTGCAGCGGCCACGACCAGTTTTCCTTTATTGTTAATAGCGTAATCCAATGCTTCATATTCAGCCTGTGAGCCGACACTGCTGCCTAAACTCATGTTGATGACCTTGACGGAGGTGTTATCGGCACAATAGCGAATAGCTTTTGAAATGTCATAATCGGTGCCCCAACCCTGGGCATTGAGCGCCTTGACGGCCAGCACTTTACCATTGGAGATGCCGGCCGGGCCGATTTTATTGTTTGTTTTTGCAGCAATTGTTCCGGAGACATGGGTGCCATGGCCGTTGTCGTCATTAGGGATTTTGTCGTTGTTGACGAAGTCATATCCATTGATGATGCGGCCTTTCAGGTCAGGATGTTTGTTGTCTGCCCCGGTATCGACCACGCATACTACCGGACTGAAATTCTTGTTAACCCAGATGATATCGTGCTCAATTGAAGAGTTACCCCAATTATGGTATTCATCGCTGGGGTAGGTAGATTTGACTTTGCCCTTGATGATGGTGCGCATGGACTGTAATTCTTCAATGCTGCGGGTGATGGTTGAGCCATCTTCTCCTCGGTGAGAGACTTCAGAAAGCTGGACTACCTGGGCCAGGGGGTCGGCTTCGGGGATCCAGGAGATGTAGTTGGGCTGGGCGTAAGCCACACCGGCCTGCCCGGTCAGTTGTTGTGCGAGAGCAAGCACATCTGCTGAAGGATCGGCGCTCAAAAGCGCCATATTGACGTACTGGTCCACAACCATTGCGCCAACCGAGCCAGCCAACGCAGAAGCTTTGGCTTCCATATCGGCTTTTGACAAATTGCTGTTGAAGCCGACCACGATCTCACCGGGTACGTAAAGGGTACCCCGAGTGATTTCTGGCTTCGTAGCCTGTGCCTGGGCGGAAACTGTTCCATTTGGCAACATGGCCAGCACGAATATAAGAGTAATGATAATACTGAAGACGCAGTGATTCTTCATCTTAATTCCCCTCCGGGTATTTAATGTTTTTACATCTTTTCCTAATGATTGTGCTGATCAAAACATTTGTAGAGAAAAAGGTGTGTAATTTACAGGGTCTATGTTACAGGGAAAATAGCTTGGTGAAAGTGAATGAGTTGTGAAAAATGGAACTCCTTTGCGGGATATTTTGTACGGTGAATCCTTAATAATCAAAGTTAAGAGGGTAAAGAAGTAATGGGTGTAAAGGATGGAGAAATTTTTACAGGTGATTACTCTCCCCCTCAATGTTTATTTTACATCAAAAGAAGGGTGGAGCAACCCTGAAACATAACTGAATTTGGTGAATTTAACATATATTCCGAAAGGCAGTAGTGATTTTTTGCGAGGAGATGGAGATACAGAACCAATAAGGCGGCTGCTCTTGCAGCCGCCTTATTGGTTCTAGTTACTAGTTAAATCTCGTCGAATGGATGTTTACTGATCGTGATTCGTGGAAAGAATGGTAACGCCATCCGCGTATCCCCACAATGAGTTGGTGCCGCAATTATTCCAGCTCCAGTATTGTGGATAAGAGCCGCTTCTGGTGATATAGATTGCACCCCACCAGGTTTCGCCGTCGGCGCAGGAATCGGTGCTCTTTGCAATACCGCCATAATTTTTCCCGTTGTTCCAGATGCGAACAATGGGTTCCGCATCATTCAGGTCATCACCATCATTATAGTCGTGGAGGAAGAAGTCGTATACTCCATTGGAATAAGGGCCCAGGTAATAGGGGTATTGAGTCCGGGGGTAATTGGCCATAGTGATGGCTTCCACGCCGACATAATCCCCACCACCGCCATCCCGGTGCCAGCGCGCATAGGGGTAATCCATCAAAGTGCCCGGGCCAATATCATTGATATGACCGGAATCACCGCTGCCAACCACGCCGCTGGGAGCCCCAGCCGGCAAAAAGGCAAACAAATCAAGATTGTAACCGGCTTCCCAGTTGGCTACAACGCTGGTACCGTTCTTGGGAGGCACGCCAACCTGGAACCATTTACTCCAATAATATCCACCAGGTGATTTACCACCCGAAATGAAATACTGGTTCCCGGCAGTGTAGCCTTTCATATTAACATACATTGGATGGGTGTTGCCATCTGCCGGGATATTGATCAGGTCTACGTAACGGGTTGTCATGCTGGTCATTTTGGCAGTAGTAATGGTTTTTCCGGTCACACCGTGTTTGACAGTGACGGTCGCGCCGGTCAGAGGAAGTCCGGTGGCCGCATCGGTCACCTCGGCGTAGAAACCGCCGCGTTCCATGGCGGCTGCCACAGTGAGAACACTTGCGTTACTCATCGAATTTGGCCAGCAGAATGGGGCTTTGATGGTATCGTCGTCGATGTAACCATATTCGGCATTGTTGTAGCCAATTGTCGTATCGGGCATGCTCGGGTCTTCTGCAATGACAGGAATATAAGCCCAGCCCGTCAAGCGGCTATGAATCCAGGAGTTGTTCTGAGTAGGGTAGAAACTCCACACCCGGGCGGCCGCACCAGCCACATGGGGGGCTGCCATTGAGGTACCGTTCCATGAATCATAGCCGGAAGAACTCCCTCCGTAGTAATTGTTCCAGAAAGGATAGCTGACTGGGGTGGTTGAGTAAATGCTTTCACCTGGAGCGATTATCTCTACCCAGCTGCCATAATTGGAAAAATCAGTAGCGCAGCCGTCTGCATTGTAATATTCACCGGCATCTTCAATGTTGTCTCCATCTGTATCCACCCACAGGTCATAATCGTACCAATCTGTGGGCATGCGGGAAGCACCAACGGAGAGCAAGCCATATCCAATAGAAGCATTCTTTGCCCAACCGGCGGGATAGGAGTAGCCGCTGACGCCAGAATTGCCAGCCGCAGCCACCACCAGTTTTCCCTTATCGTTAATGGCATAATTCAGTGCGTTGAATTCGGATGAAGAAGCAGCACTGCCGCCCAAGCTCATGTTGATGACCTTAACGGATGTGTTATCGGCGCAGTAGCGAATGGCTTTGGAAATGTCGTAGTCGGTACCCCAGCCCTGGGCGTTGAGTGCCTTGACTGCCAGCACTTTGCCGTTGGAGATACCTGCCGGACCGATGCCATTCCCCGCTATTGCGGCAATAGTTCCAGAGACATGGGTTCCGTGGCCATTATCATCGTTGGGGATTTTGTCGTTATTAACAAAGTCATACCCCTTGATGATCTTACCTTTCAGATCAGGGTGTTTGTCGTCAGCCCCGGTGTCGATCACACACACTGCGGGGCTGGCATTTTTGTTAACCCAGATGATTTCGTGTTCAATTGCTGAGTTGCCCCAGTTGTTAAATTCATCATTGGGATAGGTCGGTTTGACTTTGCCATTGATGATGGTCCGCATGGCTTTTAAGTCTTCAATGCTGCGGATGATGGTTCCCCCATCTTCCAGGCGTTGGCTGACTTCCGAAAGTTGAATCGCTTCGCCCAGAGGGTCAGCTTCCGGGATCCAGGAGATATAATTGGGTTCAGCGTAGGCTACACCGGACTGTCCGGCGAGTTGTTCCACCAGAGAAATCACATCCGCTGAAGGGTCGGTGCTCAATAGGGCCATGTTGGCATATTGGTCAACGACCAGTGCACCCACCGAGCCGGCCAGTGCAGAAGCTTTGGCTTCCATACCAGCTTCTGACAGATTGCTATCGAAGCCGACTACAACTTCGCCTGGTACGTACAGGGCATCCCGGGTAATTTCCGGTTCCGGGGCCTGTGCCTGGACGGGTGCTTCCCCAACCGGTAACAGGGCAAGCATAAATACAAGGATTACGATAATCCTAAAGATACGGTCGTTCTTCATTTTTGGTTTCCTCCGAAATGTGAATGAACAGCTTTTGTGAAAATGAGTTGATCGTTGTGCTGATAAATGGTTACAGATGACCCCTCCTGTATATGATATGGTGTATGGATTCTGAACTCCATAGTTGCAATAATGTGGACTGAAAAAGTAAGATAAAAATGGAAGTTAGGAAAACCCCCTTACTGGATTTTTCTGCATTATGTTTTTTTGAGGCAATAATCAAAAATAAAAAAGTGTGAAGATGATCAGCAATTTTCTAAGGGTGAAATAGATTTTATATTGCGCTCACTTACTATTAAATTTTACATCAAAAGAAAAATGAATCAACCCTGAAAAATTACCGATTCTGGAGTTTGTGTTTTCAAAAATCCTGTCGAAAAGAGAAACAGACGGCTGCGAGAGCAGCCGCCTGTTGGTTGGTTTGCATTCAGCTGAATGAAGATGTGTTTACTTATCTTGATTGGTGGAAAAGATTGCGGTACCGCTCGCGTAAGGCCACACCCCGCCCGGATCAGTGCTTCCTGTGCCGCACTCATCTTCTTGCGAGTAAACAGGGGAACTGCCATTTCGAGAAATAGTGGCTGCTTTCCACCAAGTTTCATCTTCTGCACAGACAGAAGTTTTTTCCCAATAAGCATGATATTCCCATTCCCCACTTGTCTCATTATACCAAGTTATCTTATTTTTCCCGTTGTTCCAGATGCGGATGATGGGTTCGGCATTATTCAGATCGTCCCAACTTTCATCATAATCATGGAGGAAAAATTGGTATGTTTCATTGGAATACAGCCCCAGGTAGTAGGGGTATTGGGATTTGGGGTAGTTGACCAGAGTGATGGCCTCCAGTCCGAGATAATCTCCGCCACCGCCATCCCGATGCCAACGTGCATAGGGATACTCCAATAAAGTGCCGGGGGTCCAGGTGGGATGTTCCGGAGGTGTTGACCCGACTACTGTATTACGGGTGGCAGGTAACCAAGCGTACAGGTCAAGATCGTAACCGTATCCCGAGTACCAGTTGGCAACGACTGTAGTACCCTTTTTGGGGGGCACGCCAACCTGGAACCCTTTACCCCACCAATAACCTCCGGGAACTGGTATCAAACCACCTGTGACGATCTGATTTCCGACAGTATAACCTTTTCTGTTGACATAAATAAGATGAACTACTTCCTCTGCTTCCGGGTCAAGGTCCTGTGCGGGGATGTTGATCAGGTCCACATAACGGGTTGTTGTGCTGGTCATTTTGGCTTTGGAGATGATTTTTCCGGTTACACCGTGTTTAGCGGTAACGGTTGCCCCGGTCAGAGGAAGTCCGGTGGTTGCGTCGACGACTTGAAGCTCAAAAGCACCGCGATCCATGGCGGCGGCCACGGACAGGAAACGAGCGGTACTCATGTCCTGGTCTGCCTCAAAGGGTGCGGTGGCATCCGGCCAACAGAAAGGTGCCCGGATAGTATCTTCGTCAATTGGGCCGTAGATATCCCCTGCCCCCGGCCCAGAGGGAATGTTCTGGTTATATCCGAGGGTTGGATCAGGGACATTGGGATCAATCGCATAAGTCAGTGCATAGCTGTGGTCCGAATCCAGCAGTTGATCGTGGATCCAAGCATTATTTTCAGCAGAATAAACGCTCCATACTCTGGCCGCCGCGCCGGCCACATGGGGGGCGGCCATCGAAGTACCGTTCCACGAGTCATAACCGGAAGCGCTTCCGCCATAGTAATTGTTCCAGAAGGGATAACTGACCGGGAGGGTGGAATAAATGCTTTCACCTGGAGCGACAATCTCCACCCAATCTCCGTAGTTGGAGAACCAGGTTGCGCAGTCGTCTGCATTGTAGAGTTCATTGCTATCTTCTATGTTGTCGCCATTGGTGTCCACCCACAGATCATAATCATTCCAATCGGTGGGCATGCGGGAAGCACCAACGGAAAGCAGGCTATGTCCAATGGAAGCGTCTTTCGACCACCCGGCAGGATAGGAATAATCGCTGCTGCTGTCATTGCCAGCCGCAGCTACTACCAGTTTCCCTTTGTAGTTAATAGCATAATCTAAAGCATCATATTCAGCCTGTGATTCACTGCTACCACCCAGACTCATGTTGATGACCTTGACGGAGGTTTTGTCGGCGCAGTAGCGGATGGCTTTGGAAATGTCGTAATCGGTACCCCAACCCTGGGCATTAAGTGCCTTGACCGCCAATACCTTGCCGTTGGAAATGCCGGCCGGGCCGATTTTATTGTTTGTTTTTGCAGCAATTGTTCCGGAGACATGGGTGCCATGACCGTTGTCATCATTAGGGATTTTGTCGTTGTTGACGAAGTCATATCCATTGATGATGCGGCCTTTCAGGTCAGGATGTTTGTTGTCAACCCCGGTGTCGACCACACATACCACCGGGCTGGCATTCTTGTTGATCCAAATGATGTCGTGTTCAATCTCGGCATTCCCCCAATTGTGGTATTCATCGCTGGGGTAGGTGGATTTGACTTTGCCCTTGATGATGGTACGCATGGATTGCAGTTCTTCAATGCTGCGGGTGATGGTTGTATCGTCTTCTCCCCGGTGGGTGACTTCAGGAAGCTGGACTACCTGGGCCAGGGGGTCGGCTTCGGGGATCCAGGAGATGTAGTTGGGCTGGGCGTAAGCCACACCGGCCTGCCCGGTCAGTTGTTCCGCGAGCGTTATGACATCTGCTGAGGGGTCGGTGCTGAGCAAGGCCATGTCGGCATACTGGTCCACGACCATTGCGCCGACCGAACCGGCTAATGCGGTGGCCCGGGTTTGCATTTCGGCCTTGGGCAGGTTGCTGTCGAAGCCGACCACAATTTCACCGGGCACGTACAGGGTATCCCGGGTGATTTCCGGTTCCGGAGCCTGTGCCTGAGCGGATGTCCCTCCGGCTGGCAGCAGAGACAGTAAGAAAACGAGACTAAAAACGATAGTGAAAATATGGTGCTTTTTCATTTTTGGGTTTCCCTCCATTGAGAATTAAAAAATACGGTGGTTATGAATGGGGTGTCGAGTTGATCAAGAGAATTGTGGATGACCTCTGCCTTGGAGAAGGGTAAATGCATTTTTATGTTTTGTGATTACAGGGGAACAGTTGGAAAGCGTGACTGGGAGGTATAAGCCCCCGTTGAATTTTTCTGCATGGTGAACCCTCGATGCGGTAATCAAGACAAATCAGTATAAAGGAACGAGCAAAATTGATTTAAAAAGGGTGGTTTATATTTCATAACCGGCCCTATATCTTATTCTACCTGAATTTGAGCGTGAATCAATCCTTAATTGGGAGATAATGTATGATGTTAGGCATTATTTGTCAGAATCTTTACAATTTGTAATGTGATTTGCAATGATATGAGGAGTGATATAGAGAATTAACAAGGACCCGCTATTGCGGGCCCTTGTCGATTGGAAAGCAGGAATGGATTTTATTTGTTATGGCTGACTGACAGGATGGCGTTTGCTTCAGTATATAATTCAAGGTTTTCGATGGTGTCACAAACGTCCAAGGTTGTATAATGGACAGTTGTGCCGTTTCTTTCAATGGATAACGCTAACCACCATTCCTCTTCAGTGTGTCCGCATGGGTCAGTTTTTTTTGTGGTAAAAACATTCTTTCCATTATTCCAAACCCGGATAATAGGAGATACTAAATCCAGGTATTCCCAACCGTAGACATTTCCCATTACGATATTGTAGACCCCATTTGGGTACTCCTGGAGGTAATAAGGATATTGGGTACGGGGATAATTCACCAGAGTGATGGCTTCCATGGAAAGGTCATCCCGTGAGCCACCATCCCGGTACCAACGGGCATAGGGATAATCCCGCAGAGTTCCATAACCTCTGGCAATAGATGAATAATCATAAGCACCATAATTGCCGATGATTTTGTCTCCCCCAACCACACCGCTGGGCGCACCGGCCGGAAGCCAGACGTATAAGTCGGAATCTTTTCCGTCGGCATAGTATCCCGGTTTCCAGTTTGCAACTACGGTGGTGTTCTTCTTGGGGGGAACCCCCACTCGGAACGAGTCGCTCAATATAAACACACCGGCTTCGGAAATACCTTCTGCGAAGACTTGATAACCGGCAGTGTACCCTTTTTTGTTGACGTATATTTTATGTGCCACGCCATCGGCCGGAATATTGATCAGGTCTACTTGGTTGATCGCATCGCTCGTCAGCTTTGCCGTGGTGATGGTCTTGCCGGTTACGCCGTGTTTCACGGTTACTGTCGCGCCTACCAACGGGAGGCCGGTGAGGGCATTGGTTATCTCGGCTATAAAAGCGCCGCGGTCCATGGCGGCTGCTACATCCAACATACGTGCGCCGCTGGTGTCTTGCGAGGCATCGAAACTGCCGCCAATAGTCGGCCAGCAGAATGGGGCCTGGATGGTGTCGTCAACCCCATCGTCATTTAGATCAAAGGGAACCCCAAACTCATCGCTGTACCAACCTATAAACTCTTCGGATTTATAGGCCCAAAAGGGGTTGATAGATAGGTCTGGGTCGACAGCGACTGTGGGTGCCTTTCCCTGATCAATCAGCCGATCGTGAATCCAGGAATTGGTTTCGGTTGGATAAACGCTCCACACCCGGGCGGCTGCGCCAGCCACATGCGCCGTAGCAATGCCGGAACCGTCCATGGTGTCATACCCCGAAGAGATCCCATTGAAGTAATTATTCCAGAAGGGATAACTGACCGGGGTGGTCGAGTAGACGCTCTCGCCGGGGGCCAGCATTTCCACCCAATTGCCATAATTTGTTGTGCTGGTGGCGCAGTTTTCATCGGAGTAGTATTCATTGCTGGCTGGTTCGCCATTACCACTAGTATCCACCCACAGCCTCATACCAGAAGGCAGTGGGGCTCGTACGGATCCCACAGAGAGCAATCCGTGGCCAATGGTTTCATCTTTGGCCCATGCGGCCGGAAAATATCCCAAAATGCTACCAGAACCATCGCCAGCCATCGCTGCCACCAGCTTGCCCTTCTCGTTGATTGCATAATCCAATGCATCATATTCCGCAGAAGGCTCAGAATAACTTATCGAACTTACGCTAATAACTTTGACAGCTCTGTTGTCAGCGCAGGAACGAATGGCGGCTGCCACATCAAATTCGGTCCCCCGGCCCTGTGCACTGAAGGCCTTGACCATCAATACTTTGCCGTTGGAGATGCCAGCCAGACCGATGCCATTGTTTGCTTTGGCGGCAATAATCCCTGAGACATGGGTCCCGTGACCATTGTCATCTTCGGGAATTTTGTCATCGTTGACGAAGTCATATCCCTTGATAATACGGCCTTTCAGATCGGGGTGTTTGTCATCTACGCCAGTGTCAATTACACATACTACCGGGCTGGGATTCTTATTGGACCAGATGATGTCGTGGCCGATCCAGGTATTGCCCCAGTTTGACCATTCATCATTGGGATAGGTGGACGAACTACTGCCCTGGGCCGTGGTCCGCATATCCGATAATGCACTGATGCTGCGGGTCAGAGACTCGTCTCCCTCCATGTCCTGTGTGATCTCAGAAAGCGCAATCGGTGCTCCAATCGGGTTTGCTTCCGGAATCCAGGAAACGTAGTTAGGCTCTGCATAAGCTATGCCAGTCTGTCCGGCGAGCTGCTCTGCGAGTGCTGCTACATCTGCCGTCGGGTCAGTGCTTAACAAGGCCATATTGGCATACTGGTCCACGACCAGCGCGCCGACCGAACCGGCCAGGGCGGAAGCTCTGGCTTTCACGTCCGTTTTGGATAGGTTCTGATCAAAACCCACTATAATCTCGCCGGGTACATACAGGGCATCTGGAGTGATTTCGGGTTCAGAAGCCTGTGCCTGCACGGGTGTTTCCTCGGTTGGCAACAGGGCCAACAGGAAAACAAGGGTAAGGAAAATGGTAAATATACGGTGATTCTTCATTAGTATTTTCTCCAATTACAATTCGCAATCTTTATGACAGTGAAATGAACGGCCTAAATAATGCTCTCTGCAAATATTCCCTCCTTAAATATAGATTAGAGCATGGTGTGTGGACTTCTGTATTTAAAGTTGCTAAAAAATAACCTGGAGAAGGCAAACGGGAAAAATCGAAAAGAAGCCCCCATGCTGGATTTTTATGCATTGTAACCCCCTTATGTGACCGGTATAGTTTTTATTGCTTGCCTATCCCTTTATTTTATATGAAATTGAAATCGAATCAACCCTGAGTTTACAGGACTTTCCGGATATCCGGGATTTTGTGATCTGCAAACATTTGTTCGGAGAGCAAGTATGAAAAGATTGGTATAATTCAGGTTTGCAAATGAGTTTGTTAACAAATGTAGGGAGCGCGTATTTATGAAGACACCGCTTGATTTTCAATCGATTATTCTGAAGCTGCAACAATACTGGTCCGATCAGGGTTGTTTGATCTGGCAGCCTTATTACACTCAGGTCGGCGCGGGGACGATGAACCCGGCCACTTTCCTGCGGGTGCTAGGCCCCGAGCCGTGGAACGTGGCTTATGTGGAACCTTCCATCCGGCCGGATGACGGTCGTTATGGTGAGAACCCCAACCGGATGCAGCAGCATTATCAATTCCAGGTCATTTTAAAACCCGATCCCGGCAACCCGCAGGAGCTTTATCTGCGCTCTTTGGAGGCGATCGGGATTAATCCTGAAGAACATGATATTCGTTTTGTCGAAGACAACTGGAATTCCCCGGCTCTGGGGGCTTGGGGTCTGGGTTGGGAAGTCTGGCTGGATGGTCAGGAGATCACCCAGTTCACTTATTTCCAGCAGGCAGGCGGCTTACCGTTAGAACCCAACTCGGTGGAAATCACCTATGGGCTGGAACGGATTGCCATTGCCCTGCAGGGAGTGCGCACCTTCCGGGATATCCAGTGGAGCAGGCAGCGCAAATACGGCGAGGTCAATCTTCAGGGTGAACAGGAACACAGCAAATATTATTTTGAAGTAGCGGATGTGGAACGCCTGCGGCAGATGTATGACCTCTTTGAACAGGAGGCCGAGGCAGCGCTGGCACAGGGGCTGGTGCTCCCGGCACACGACTATGTGTTGAAATGCTCGCATACGTTCAACGTTCTGGACACGCGCGGCGCGGTGGGGGTTACCGAACGACAGGCACTTTTCTCCCGGATGCGCGATCTGGCCCGCAAGGTAGCCGAAGCGTATGTTGAACAACGCAAGGAGCTGGGCTATCCCTGGATGGAAGAATCTGCTTCGGCGGTTGAACCCACAGCACAAAAATCGGATGTTAAAAATATTTCCGCACCACAGGGATCGCAGGATCTCCTGCTGGAAGTTGGGACGGAAGAGCTTCCGGTTGCGGATTTAAAATCCGCAATCTCCCAACTGGAGGAGCGCCTGCCCGCTCTGCTGGAAGAACTTCGTCTGGAGCATGGTGAAATTCAGGTGCTGGGAACACCCCGGCGTCTGGTGGTATCCGTGCAAGCGCTGGCTTCTAACCAGGAGGACCGCACGGTGGTGGTGAAAGGACCTCCGGAAGCGCGGGCGTTTGACGCGGATGGGAAGGCGACCAAGGCGGCGCAGGGTTTTGCGCGCAGCAAAGACCTGAATGTGGAAGACCTGGAAGTGCGCGAAATTGACGGCGGACGATATGTGGCTGCGGTGATCCACGAGCCGGGACGTTCGGCATTGGAAGTGCTCAGCGAAACGCTGGCCGATCTGGTGGCCGGAATCAAGTTTGAGCGTTCCATGCGCTGGAACGCCAGCCAGGTGAATTTCTCCCGCCCTATTCGCTGGCTGCTGGCTTTGTTTGGCGAACAGGTCGTCCCATTTACCTATGCCGGTCTGCAATCCGACCGTACCACACGCGGTTTGCGGTTCCACGAACCGGAAGAACTTGCCATTGCATCCCCCGATGCCTATTTTGAGGCGATGGCAGAACAAAAAATCATCCTGGATCCACAGGAAAGAAAAGACACCGTCGCCGACCAGGTGAAAGCCCTGATGGCAGAAGTTGATGCAGACCAGACCTTGGAAGAGGCCCTGCTGGATGAGGTTACCCAACTGGTGGAGCGGCCGACGGCCCTCCTGGGGCAGTTCGAACCTGAGCACCTTCGTCTGCCGGATGCGGTATTGATTTCGGTGATGAAGAAACACCAGCGTTACTTCCCGGTCAAATCCAAAGAGGGCAAATTAATGCCGTATTTTGTCACGGTTCGCAATGGAGATGATGCCCATCTGGATGTGGTCGCCGACGGCAATGAACAGGTCATCCGGGCTCGTTTCGCGGATGCGGCCTTCTTCATCCGGGAAGACCTGGAACTCGAACTGGAAGATTTTGTCCCCCGGCTTGAACCGCTGGTATTCCAATTCAAACTGGGGTCGATGCTGGATAAAACTGTACGGATTGAGAAACTGGTGGGGCAGTTGACCCCGTTCTTTGCCCTGGATAAAACCGAGGCGGATGCTGCCCGCCGGGCCGCCCATCTCTGCAAGGCCGATCTGGCATCTCAGATGGTGGTGGAAATGACTTCCCTGCAGGGTGTTGTCGGGCAGTATTACGCACTGCGCTCCGGCGAATCCGAGCCGGTGGCCAAAGCAATTTTTGAACATTACCTGCCGCGTTTTGCGGGTGATGGCGTGCCGGTCTCTAAAGCAGGTTTATTGGTTGGGCTGGCGGATCGGCTGGACTCGCTGACCGGTTTGTTCGCCGCCGGTCTGGCTCCCACCGGTACAAAGGATCCTTTTGCTCAACGCCGGGCGGCGCTGGGATTGATCCAGAACCTGATCGAATGGGATCTGGATTTCGATTTGCAGCAGGGTATTGACCTGGCGGCAATGAATATGCCGCTTGAAGTAACGCCCACCGTGAAAGCAGAATGTCTGGAATTCATCGTGGGGCGTTTACGCAGTTTCCTGATCGACTCCGGCTACCGTTATGATGTGGTGGAAGCGGTATTGACGGCGCAGAAACACAATCCGGCCGGAACCCTGCGAGCGGTAAAGGCACTGAGCGGGTTTGTAGAGCGCGCCGACTGGAGCGAAATCCTTCCGGCATATTCCCGCTGCGTGCGGATCACCCGTGACCAGAAGGAGAAGTTTGCAGTGAAGCCGGATGCTTTTGTTGAGCCTGCTGAAAGCGAACTGTACCAGGCATTGGCTGCCGTTGAAGCACAATCCCGCCCGGCAGGCTCTGTAGAGGAATTCTTCAAGGCATTTCTCCCTATGATCCCGGTCATCAACCGTTTCTTCGACAAAGTATTGGTGATGGACGAAAATCCGGTTGTCCGGGAGAACCGTCTTGGTATGCTGCAACGAATTGCGGCGATGGCCGACGGCGTTGCGGATTTATCCCTTCTGGAAGGGTTCTAAAGGCGAATCCCTTCACGCCATAAATCTGTACAGCGTGCTTTGTGTAAGTTCTTTGCATGAGTTCTTTCCGAAGCACGCTGTTTGGATTAACTTTTAAAAAATCTGACACAAGCTCTTTCAAAAATCTGAAAGATTGTCTAGAATGTCAGAAAAGTCAGATAGATGATGGATCGAGAAGAATATGAAAGTATCCGACCTGTTAAAAGAGAGGACGACATTCAGTTTTGAGTTTTACCCGGCCAAAACACAGGAATCGTCCGAAGAACTTTTTAAGACAATTCAGGATCTGGTTCCCCTGGAGCCTTCTTATGTGAGCGTAACTTATGGCGCGGGTGGTTCCACCCGTGAACTGACGCATGATCTGGTAGTACGTATTCGTCGTGAAACCTGCCTTACAGTAGTGCCGCACCTTACCTGTGTCAACTCAACCCGGAGTGAAATTCATTCTATTCTGGAACGATACCAGGAGAATGGAATTGAAAATGTGATGGCGCTGCGTGGTGACCCACCCAAAGAAGGGGTGAGAGACATACCATCCGATGAAAGATTTGATCATGCCACTGATTTGGTGCGATTCATTAAAAAGAATTTTCCGGAAATGTGTATCGGTGTGGCCGGTTATCCTGAAGGCCATCCTGAAATGCCGAACCGGATCAGGGAATTGGACTTTCTGAAAGAAAAAGTGGATGAAGGTGCAGATTATATCTGTACCCAAATGTTTTTTAAGAACTCAGAATTTTACGATTTTTGTGAACGTTCTGAATTGATCGGGATTAAGGTGCCCGTTGTAGCGGGAATCATGCCGATCACTTCTTCCCGGTCAATGCGGCGTATGTCTGAAACAGCACTGGGAATGAGTTATCCGGCGCGACTGATGCGAGCCATTTATCGTACGGACAGCGATGAAAAACTTGCCAGAGTGGGTGTCCATTGGGCAACCGAACAGGTGCGTGATTTGCTGGACCACCATGTGCGGGGAATCCATTTTTACACGTTGAATCGATCCAAACATACGATCAGGATTTATGATGCCTTAGGGGTATCCAAATCTTCAGACCTGGCACTATGATGCTTAAGAAAACAGAGGCGAAGGGAAAACTTCGCCTCTGTTTTTTAAATCTAACTCGCAGAGATACAATGCTTATTCGATGGGCACCAGCCAGTAGGTGTTTTTGTCGCCTTCCGCAGTCCAACCAACTACACCGGTTTCGGAGCGGATTCTCCACCACACCCAGTTGTCGGCGCATACCGGGCCCTCGGTAATATCCATTTCCTCTCCGGGGGAGATATACCCGATGATATCTGCATCTTTGTTGGGTTCGGCTCTTACCCGGTTATTCTCGGGTGGATATTCGCTCACTTTTGCCCTGCCGTTAACATACAAACGGGTCGGGTAGTCGGCTTCGCAGGCTTCATAGGCTGCTTTGGTGGAGCGAGGGGTCGCGGTAGGCGTGGGGAACGCACTTCCGGTGATGCCGGAAGCGACTACCCGATTCTGTGCTTCGTCAATCTGATAAATAGTGGCGTCGGATTGGCTCACTGCCCACACGCCTCCACTGGTTGCGAAAATTTCCTTGGCGTATTGACTTACGGGAATGATAGAAAAGACTTCCATACGGGTTGGGTCAAACCGGGCTACGGTGCCGTTATCAAATAAGATCCAGACGGCCACTTCGTTGGCGACCACATCATAGGGGGTGCCCGGAACTTTTCCAATATCACTGCTGCTGATCAGTTCCGAGGTGGCCGGATCAAGCAGGTGCAGTTTCTCGGGCGTGGCGGTGTTGATCAGCCACAGGCCACGGCTGTTCGCGGCAATTCTGGTGCGTTCGTACCAGACGGTGTAATCGCCATAGGATGCAGGAATGTTGGTCTGGAGGTCAATCTGGTTAATCGTGCTGAAATTTGCACTGGCCGAAACGGTCCAGGCTTTTCCACCTGCAAAGGCAACATCCACAACCGGGGCATTGGTCGAAATATATTTTACGATTTCGCCGGTCTCTCCGTTGATGCGCACCACGCCGCCTGTCAGAGCCGTGGCTTCTGAAGCTGCACCCTCTTCTTTTTCCTGAACACCGACCCAAACATCCCCTTCGCCAAAGGCAATGGTTTTCAGGTCAAATCCCAGAATAGGAATGGTGGCGATTGCCTCATGGCTTTCAGCGTCAATCTGGACCACAAAGTCGTTGTCTTCATCAATTACCCACACACTGCCATTCCCCTCCGCGATACCGCCCGGCTGTCCGCTGGTGGCAATGACTGCTACGGCATCCAGCGAACCGGGGTTCAGGGCCAGCACGGTATGATCCATCTGGTTGACGGTCCAGATGATCTTTTTCTGTGGGGGAGTGGCGGTGGGGGCCGGTTCAGTCGGAGTTTGCATTACCAATCCAACCGTTGCTGTAGCAGCCGGCAGATTGGGCTGCTCAACAGGCGTTGGATCGATTATCTCCGGTGGTGGAGCCGGCTCTTCTCCGCTCAATCCAAGCGAGGAGAGGGCGCCGCAAGACGCCAGGGAAATGGAGACAAAAATGAATAGAAATAAGTGGATAAAAGTTTTTAGTTTCATAATTTATTCTTCTCGGTAGGATTCTCTGATAAACAACGGATGGAATGATTTAATTTCGCGATGCAATGTTAAAGAATAGTATAAACCTTTCCTTTTCTCAGCACAAATCCACAACGAAGATTTTAAGCGAAAGATGCTTGAAAGCCGGCCTGCTGAGAAAAGCCCTTCTCCTGGATAGGATGGTTTGATAGGAAAAATGGGTGCATGAAAAGGGCCAGGTTTCATGATTCGGATTGCGGAATTGGCAGATTTTCTGTTGAAATCCTTGATAAAATCAAGGGACTGCTGGTGGTGTAATTTGTGAATTCCCTCCCCTGTTCATTTAAGAGCTCTCTTATTTGTGCCGGCTTGCGAGTCCGGGGGAGCGATCCTATAATGAAATTGTTAGTTTGCAAAAAATTGGAAAGATCCTTTTATGACCGTTGTTGACGAAATTAAAGATCGCGTGGATATTGTGGACCTGGTGTCCGATACGGTTAACCTCCGCCGTGCGGGGAAAAACTATACCGGATTCTGCCCCTTCCACACCAACACCCGTACACCGGCATTTGTTGTTTTCCCGGACAGCGGCACATGGCGCTGCTTCGGCGAATGCAATGAGGGCGGCGATATCTTTAAATTCGTGATGAAAAAAGAGGGATGGGATTTCCGTGAAACACTGCAATATCTGGCGCAGCGAGCCGGTGTTGAACTGGAACCCATGACGCCGGAGAAAAAAGAAAGAGATGAGACGCTTGACCGCCTTCATGAATTGTTGGAGGAAGCGGTAATCTTTTACCGCCATTATCTGCTGAACGACCCCGGCGGGAAACAAGCTCTGGATTATCTGACCAAGCGCGGTCTGACACAGGATACGATCACCAGTTTTGGCCTGGGATACGCACCCAATTCGTGGGATATCACTCTGAACCATTTCCTATCCAAAGGATATACGCCTGAGGACCTGTTGAATGCCGGGCTGGTCACGGAGCGCAGAGAGGGTGACGGCGTATATGATCGTTTCCGCAATCGCGTCATGTTCGCGATTCGCAATGCCAGCGGGCGGATGGCCGGATTTGGCGCGCGGGTTCTTGACCCCGAAGACGTCCCCAAGTATCTCAATTCACCTCAAACCGCGTTGTTTGATAAAAGCCGTCTGTTGTATGGATTGGATCAGGCCCGAAAATCTATCCGCGCGTTGGATCAGGTGGTGATCGTAGAAGGCTATATGGATGTTATTGTGCCACATCAGGCCGGGTTTACCAACCTGGTTTCCCCAATGGGCACAGCGTTAACCGAACCTCAGCTCCAGATGTTGAAGCGTTACACCCGGCGGATTGTGCTGGCACTGGATTCAGACGCGGCGGGCGAAAAAGGTACGCTGCGCGGTCTGGAAATTGCCCGGCAGGCCATGGACCATTCTGAAGAGGTCGTCTTTGATCCGCGCGGGCTGATCCGGCATGAAGCCCGGCTTCAGGCCGATCTACGGGTGACAACCCTTCCGGAAGGTCTGGATCCGGATGAAATTGTTTTGGAGGACCCCGAAGCATGGCAGCGGATTGTTGATTCGGCCCAACCGGTTGTGATTCATGTTATGGATACCCTGGCCGCTAACCAGGATGTGGATGATCCCAAGGTCAAGAGCCAGATCGCGGAGCAGGTGCTGCCCTTGATTGCCGACGTCCCCAACCGGGTGGAACGTGAATCTTATCGCCAGCGGCTGGCCCGTCTGCTGCATGTGGATGAAAGAGCTTTTTTGGCCGATCCATCCGGAGCAAAACGACCCGCCCGCCGCAAGCGCCGCGTCGAGACTGCAGAGCAGGAAGCTCCCGCGGTGGTGATGGATGGTAAAAAACAACGTCTTTTTATGGAAGAACGGCGCCTTTTACGGTTGCTGCTGCGGAATCCTGAAGAACTGTACAATCTAGACAGGTTCTTACAGCAATCCGGTCTGAGCCGGTTCAGCTATGAAGAATTTGAACACGCGGAACATCAATTGATAGCAAAGTCGGTGCAGGCCTCGCTGGAACAGGATGTTGAAGATCCGCAGGTATTTATTTCCGAAAATATTCCGGAGACTCTGGAGGAGTTGATGAAAGAATTACAGGCCCCGCCGCAAATGGGGGAGCCCACGGATCTTCAGCTTCGGGAGGACTTGATCCGGACAATGCTTTATCTCCGGCAAATCCGGGTGAAAGAACAGTTTGACCAATTGTTCAACTTGCAGCGGGATTTGCAGGAAAACGAAGAGACGCAGACCGATTCATTCCATAAAACCGTGCTGCAGTATGCCGAAATTCTGCGGTTGTTGAACCTCGCCCTGGGAAAACCGGTACAATTTAATTGATGCAACTGCGTTTGTAATATTTCCTCTTCACAAATAAAACAGACAAAAACGCATATAAGGCTTTTTTACGCGAGCATTCTGGTAGAGAAATGGTTTGCTCTCATCCTTGCCTCAATGCTACGGGGGAATTTAGAAATCAGGAGTGGTGGATCATTCTGCCCAGGGGTGGAACCGTGACGGTGATGGCATCGTGTGGGCAGGTTTCCTGGCAGCAGTAGCAGCGGATGCAGCGATCGTACTGGTAGCTGGGCGGACTGTTGTGGTTGCCCTGGAAAAAGCCTACCGCCTTGGGCTCTGCCGGGCAGATCTTCACACAATTCCCACACCGGGTGCAGGTTTCTTCATCAATGACCGGACGGGGAATGACCCAGCGCTTCATCAGCCACTCCATTTTCCCCGGAGCAGCAGTGGTGGAAATCGGCGAGCGGTTGGCATCGAAATCCGGGGCGATGAAATCTTCCACGGGATCCCCAAGAATTTCAATATCTTGAATATTTCCGAGTCCCCATTTTTGAGCCCATTTCAGGGGCGGCACGAGGTCTGAATCGAGATTTATCATGCGGCTGACGGTGGCGTCCAGAGCGGCTGGGTCCGTCGAGAAGAGCAGGACATGCATGGGGAAAGGCTCGCCATTGCGCGGGCCGTTGCCCTGCATGGCCATGATGCCGTCCATAATGTATAAACGCGGTTTCAACAGCAGATTGAGGTCCACCAACATTTGAGAGAAAAGCTCTACATTGGACATTCGGGCGTGAAATTCCGCCTTAAGCGGGCCGGGGATGCAGCCAAACTGGTTTTTGATTGCACCGGTAACCCGGGTGAGGGCGTGTGTCTTGAACTTTGAAAGTGAGATCAGGCCATTGGCTTCCAGCACTCCTCTGGCAATGGTGAATTGTTTGATCAGGTGTCCTTCGGGGAAAGAGAGCGTTTCGCCATTCTCAAAATCGGCCAGGGGAACGTTGAGCTGTTCGGCAACATCGGACAGACCGGGCTTGCGTGTGGCCGTGCCGGGTTTTCCAAGCGCCGGTTAGTCGCCGTAGCTCAATGCCGCCCCAGTTTTCCGGAAACAACGCAGAACCGCCTCAAACACAGTGGGGTGTGGGCTGACCTGCTTTTCGGGCGGCTCACCGATCAGGAGGTTGGGCTTGATCAGAATCTTTTCACCCGGCAGCGCAAAACGTTCCGCACCTCCCAGCATCGCAAGACCTTTTTCGACGGCTTTTTGTACGGTTTCTTTCTGGTATATCTCACAGCGAACGACGGCGACTTGGGAGGGTGTTTCCATTAATAGGGTTCCTTTGAAAGGGGGATACAGGGGGATAAGAATATTTGCTCTTGCCGGATGACAGCATGCTCATGTACTTCATGAGTCTCAGGTCATCAATAGCACAGCAATAAGCAGCAGGACAGGGGTGAGCATGGTACTGGCAAACAGAGTGTACGCAACCTGCCGCTGGTCTTCCCAACGGTAGAAAAACAATCCGACGATCAAATCAACCACGAAAGTAAAACCACACAGGACCGGCAGCAGCAGAAGGCTTTCTGCAGGGCCAGGCTCCAGAGACTGCCCATAGATGTCGTACCCTAAAGAGATCGCATCGCGGTTGGCAATGCGAAGGGTCACCATCACAAACAATGCTATGGATAACCCCAGGCCGGTCAAAATGGAAATGCGCGCCAGCCGGTCCGCCCACACAGTTTGCAGGTAAGCTGCCGGGCGGGCAGACTGATGGGAGATGGGCATCAGACTGCCGAGCTCCATGGTGCGCTGGATAGCGCTCATGAATCCCACCGGATCATCCGGGGAAATGACATAAATCTGGTCCGGGGTGGTGATGAGCAACAGGTTTTCGCTGTCGGAAGCCAGAAATTCCACCAGGCCTAACCCTTCCACCGTGCGGGTTCCCAGAATTGCTCCGGGCCACGCCAATGCAGGCAGTGGAAGATGGAAGCCGAGTTCGTTTGCCGGACGCACCCATTCTACGTCAGCCAGTGGAATATCTTCAGAACGCAGTCCCCAGACCAAATGCAGCCCGTTGCGTTCCAGTGAATAGCTGGCCTTAAGCAACGCATAACCACGGTAGACCACAATGGTCAGCGGCGCGAGAAGAGCGATGGAAAGCACCAGCAAAATCAAAAAGCTGGAACCTACTTTCTGCTGGAGCGCAAACCAGAAAGAAATGCCACCGCCGATCAGGAGGATGACAGCGGCGCCGGCATGCAGAATCAACCCCCTTTTTCGAACGGGCAGAAAGATGGTCGTGGGGTACATTGGAATTACGACGACTCCTGAATTAACTCCCGAATTGTGCTGCAGACGAAGGATACCTGTTCTTCGGTCATCTTACCGGAGAAAGGCAGGGCAAGGCCGCGATTTCCAAGATCTTCGGTGACCGGATAATCGCCTTCGCGATAACCAAACTGTTTTATCATATAGGGTTGAAGGTGGATGGGAAGGAAATATGGCCGAACGGGGATACCCCGTTCCTTCAATTGCTTTGCCATCCGGTCGCGGTCGATGCCCGCCGCGAAGCGGATCACATACACAAACCAGCTTACCCGGGTGGTGTTGGGATGGATGTACGGCGGTTCAACCCCTTCAATGCCGGAAAGATATTTGGTATACCAGTCTGCGACCCGTTGGCGGGTGGTGAGAAGATGCTCTAACCGCGACATCTGCACCACACCCAGGGCTGCACTCATCTCATCCATCCGGTAGTTGTAACCCAGATGGGTATGTTGGAGCCAGGTATCTCCCGGGTCGCGGCCCTGATTGCGGAGGGCCATCATGTATGCGCCTGCCTTCTCGTCGTTGGTAACGATCAGACCGCCTTCTCCGGTGGTGATTTGCTTGTTGGGGTAGAAGGCATACACGCCGAAGTCTCCCAGCATGCCGGCGGTGCGTCCTTTGTATTTTGCTCCCAGTGCTTCACAGGAATCTTCAATTATTTTGAGCCGGTATTCCTGAGCAATGGGGGTGAGGGCATCAAAATCAGCAGGCTGACCGAAGACATCCACCGGCAGCAATGCCTTGAGCCGGCCATCGGCGGGAACGCCTTGCCGGGGCAGCCATTTGCGGGCGGCGGCCTCACCGGCCATTAAATCCTGCACAGCCTGGGCTGCCAGAACGGGGTCCATATTCCCTGTTTGAGGGTCCACATCTACAAAGACTGGAATGGCACGCTCGAAAAGGATCACATTCGTGGATGCCACAAATGAGAAGGGTGTTGTCAGGACGATATCACCGGCCTGAACACCGGCAGCACGCACACACAGATGTAAACCGGATGTACCGGAATTGACACTAAGGGCACAGCGGCTTCCGGCGTAAGCGCGAAAGGCCGCCTCAAAAGCATCGATCTTCGGCCCCATCGCCAGATTGGGGGTGTTGACAACTTCCAGAACGGCCTGACGCTCCGCATCCGTCAGGTCGGGAGATGACATTGTGATTGGGAAGATTTGATTTTCGCTCATAGCTTTGATTTTACTACGAGCGGCGAATTTTTGTGTGTTCCGGTCATTCAAAGGCCCAGTGAGGCTTATTCACAGAAAAAGTTGTCTGTTTATTAAAAAATTATAACGGTGGTATAGTAAAATGTGATTAACAAGATGTGTGGTTGAAATCCTCGAAGCTTCCTTGATCCGATGTAGAAAAATCAAAATTCTGTTTGCAGCACAAACAGTTTTAAGCACACGAGAAATGTTTTCTTGGAAAAGCGGATGCGAAAGCACAGGTCTATATTATTATTGGTTTTGATCCTGATTGCCACCGTATTGATTGTGGCTGGTGTTTCGATTTACCTGCTTTATAACGCCGGTATCAATGAAGAAAGGGCCCGCCTGGTGGAGACAGCTCAGAGCCAGGCTCGCCTGATTGAGGCCATTGTCCACCACATTTCCAACCATGATGAAGGTCCTGAAACTCGAGAAGCGCTGCTGCTGGCTCAAATCCGTGATGCACATGGAAATTACGAGGGGTTTGGCAAGACCGGCGAGTTTGTCCTTGCCAAGCGGGAAGACGACCAGATGGTATTCCTGCTCAACCACAGGCATTCTGAGCAGGGTTCACCGCAAGTGATTCCTTTTAATTCGAACCTTGCCGAACCCATGCGGCGTTCGCTTTCAGGAGAGTCGGGAACAATTATTGGCCTGGATTACCGGGGAGAAACTGTTTTGGCAGCCTATGAACCGGTCCGCGAACTGGGTTGGGGAATTGTTGCCAAAATTGATCTTGCGGAAGTGCAATGGACCTTTATCCGTGCCGGGATGATAGCGGTTGGGGTAGGAATTCTGATGGTGTCGCTGGGAGCCTACCTGTTTTACTGGGTTACGAACCCACTTCTGAGTGAATTGGAAGAGAGCGAAATCCGTTTTCGTTCTACATTTGAACAGGCTGCGGTGGGGCTTGCCCATGTGGATACCGATGGACATTTCCTGCGATTGAACCAGCGCTTCTGCGATATTGTGGGATATAGCCCGGAAGAGCTGCTTCACATGACTTTTCTGGAAATTACCTACCCGGATGATCTTTCGGTTGATGTGGAGCTTGCCCGGCAGTTGTTCGCCGGAGAAATCCAGACCTATTCTATAGAGAAACGATATATTCATAAAAATGGTTTTATAGTCTGGATTAACCTGACAGGTTCACTGAAACGCACTTTACAGGGGGAAGTAGAATACGCGATTGCCGTTGTGGAGGATATTTCCGAGCGGAAAATTGCTGAAATGACACTGGTAGAGAGCGAAGAGCGCTTCCGGGGGATTTTTGAGCAGGCGGCTGTGGGTGTGGGCATGGTCTCTGAAGAGGGCCACTTCCTGAAGGTCAACCAGCGCTATTGTGAAATTACCGGGTACAGCGCAGAAGAGATGCAGGGTATGACCTATCATGAAATCACTTATCCCGATGATTTGGAAGAAAATCTTGTGCAATCGAAGCGTTTGTTGGATGGGAAGGCGAAACAGTTTTCTTTAGAAAAGCGATTCATCCAGAAGAACGGAAAGATCGTGTGGATTAACCTGGCCGTCACATTGGTTGAATCGGAATTAGAACAGCGGCAATATTTTATTTCAATTGTTGAAGATATTACAGAACGAAAACAGGCTGAAGATGCTTTGCGTGCCAGCGAAGCCCGCTACGCACATCTGGCAGAAAACATTCCCGGCACGATTTATCAGTTTCTGCAGCGGGGAGATGTTACAGCAGGTGAGATGTTGTTCCTGAGTCCACGGATCAAGACATTGTATGACATCGCACCTGAAGATCTGATGCGTGATAAAAATCGGATGTGGTCGGCCATTCATCCCGAGGATATGGAATCCTTCCTGGATTCGGTGAGGCAAGCCAGTGAAACCATGGAGGCCTGGACCCATGAATGGCGCATTTTACTTCCTTCCGGTGCCATGAAGTGGGTGCAAGGCATCGCTCAGCCCGAATATCAGGAAGATGGAAGTCTGCTGTGGGATGGGATCATTCTGGATATCACAAAGCAGAAGCAGGCAGAGGCGATCATTAAAGAGCAGGAGAACCGGTTCCGCCTTTTGGTTGAATCGTCTCCTTTACCGATGCTTGTTTTCAATCAGGATCGAGAAACAGTATATCTCAACCGGCAGTTTGAAAGAGCTTTTGGATATACTTTGCAAGATGTACCGGATAATGAATCCTGGTGGCTGCTGGCTTATCCGGATGAAAATTATCGCGGTGAACTGCGTGAATTCTGGAAGCAGGTTACCAAAATTGCGATGACGGGCAGTGTTGAAACTTATTCCAAAGAGGTGCTAATAGCCTGTAAAGACGGACCTCAGAAAACCGTTCTGGTCAATGCTTCTTCAATTGGAGAGTACATGCTGGTCATTTATACAGACCTGACAGAGCGCAAGGCAATGGAAGAGTCGCTGCGAAACAGCGAGGAACGTTACCGATCGCTGGTTGAAAACACGCCGGATTTAATTTACACCCTGGATGCAGATTGCCGGCATATTGCTGTGAATCAGGCGCTTTGTAAAACAATTGGATTGTCTGAGGCCGAAATCATCGGAAAAAATGCTTACGAACTGGGTCTCCCACCAGAAATTGCCCAGGATTGGTTTGCCCGGTATCATCAGGTGTTGGCTACCGGTGCTCCATTGCAGTTTGAGACAGTGATACCGTTTTCGGATGATAATGTGTTAACGTATGAAGTAGCCCTGGTTCCCATTTATGATTCTGTTGGCAAGGTAGCCGGAATCCGTGGTGTCAGCCGCGATATTACCGGGAAAAGAAACGCTGAAGCTCAAATTGAGCGTCAGTTGGAGCGTATTTCAGCCCTTCATAATATTGATCTGGCAATTTCCTCCAGTCTTGATCTGGATTTTACCCTGGATGTTATTCTCAGCCAGGTTATCAATCAGCTTCAAGTGGATGCCAGTGATGTTTTCCTGTATGATCCTCTGATGCAAAACCTGAACTGTGCCGCTCGACGAGGATTTTGGACTGCTTTGAAGCGGGACGCACAGATCTGGCTGGGAAGCAGCATGGCAGGAAGGGCCGCATTGGAACGGAAAACCGTGCGTGTGTTAGACCTGTCTTTGGAAAAACCAAGGGATTTAGCCCCGGAGATCGTTTCGGAAGAACAGTTTGTCGCTTATTTTGGCGTTCCTTTGATTGCCAAGGGGGAAATTAAAGGCGTGCTGGAAATTTTTCACCGTTCTTTGCTGGAAGTGGATGAAGAGTGGATTGGTTTTTTGGAAGTGTTGGCCCGGCAGGCGGCTATTGCAATTGACAATGCCACACTTTTCCGAGACTTGCAGATGACAAATACCGAGCTGAGGCTGGCTTATGATACTACTCTGGAAGGTTGGGCCGCCGCATTAGATTTGAGAGATCATGATACGGAAGGACATTCCCGCCGGGTGATGGAAATGACAATCCGCCTGGCACATGCGATGGGGATAGACGAGCAGGAGGTTATTCATATTCAGCGTGGTGCTATGCTGCATGATATTGGAAAAGTAGGCATCCCGGATTATATTTTGAATAAACCGGGCCCTCTGACCGATGAAGAATGGGAAAAGATGAAGCAGCATCCGGTCTACTCCCGGAGGTTGCTTTCCAAAATCCCTTATCTTCAAAAGGCGCTTGAAATTCCGTACAGCCATCATGAACGATGGGATGGCAGTGGATATCCGGATGGTTTGGCAGGAGAACGGATTCCACTGGCGGCACGAATCTTTGCGGTGGTGGATGTCTGGGACGCATTGACTTCGGACCGGCCGTACCGGAAAGCCTGGCCTGTGGGAAAAGCGTTAAACCACATCCGCGAGCAGGCCGGAAAACACTTTGATCCACAGGTAGTAAGAGCTTTCCTGCGGATCTATGGGGAGGAAAACCGCGGTTATTGATCTGCTGCGCCGCTGTGCCGTCTCTCCGGGTGAATATTTCAAAGGAGAAAACCACGCAAGTATGAGAAAAAATCTGTTTCAATGGTGTATTGGATTGGTCCTGATTGTCCTCCTGGCAGGATGCGGTTTCCAAAAGAGGTCAAACGGACTGCCTGAGCCAGTTGAGACCGAAATTTCTAAATTGGTAATTGAAGAGTATGCTGTATGTTCTGCGTCCGTAGATGCGCCGGATCATTTTGAATTTCGGCAGCGTATTCCTGAGAACGTGCTGGCATTTCGGGAAGACTGGCGCATACCCGGTGTGGAAGCACGCCTGAGGACTCAAAACACTGTATTGGAATCCTTTGGATGTGAATTACGCCCGCATCCGGAGGACCCTGAGTATTCCTACCAGGTAATGCGGGGCGATGAGGTGCTGGTGGATGACGTCACATATTTCTGGTCTGCAACTATCAGGGTGGATGGCGCAGATTTTGCTCTCCCGGTGGAGAATGATCATGGCAAACGGCTTCTGGTCAGTAAAAACGGTGCGGAACCATTGGAAGAAACTTACGCAACTGCCACTTTACCAATCTATGTGGGAAATGATCTGGTCCGTGCTGAGGTGCAGGGCAACCGGGTTGTGGTGATACAAGGCGATGAGCCTGTTTTCTCCACGCGTGTGAAAGATGAGATGGCTGTGTCCAGCCCGCTCAAGGGCTTCTGGCCGTGGCGGGAGGGTTGGGCACTGGAAGTAACGAATGAGGTGTTTATCAATGGGGAGAGTCTCAACCGGCAGCTTGGTTTCGATCAAATCTTCGATTGGCAGTTGTTGGATGGCGAACCTTTTTATTTCTTTGTGGAGCATGAACAGGGCGGGACGGTGGGGATAGTTTATGCCGGGCAGGTAATGCGTGAACGATATGATGAGGTTGTGCATTACCGCTGTTGTGAACCGGCAGCCTTCAATGTAAATAGCAATGAGCACATGGTCTGGTTCTACGCCCTGCGGGATGGGACCTGGTATTACGTGGAGGCAGGCCCGTTCGCGGACATAGACACCTGATGAGGTTCGGAAAAGGTTCAAACCAAACTATTCCCCAAAATTCAGGACCTCATAAAATCAGCAATCAACTTCTTGTTTTTTATAAACCTTGTAATTTCCTACCTCCATCACGTCATCGAAACGGGTTCCAAAGTTTGCCATAAAGCCGTCCATATATTTCAGACCATCCCGCAGGTCGAAATCTCTTTGTTCGTATTTTTGCCGGAAATAATCCATCAGTGCCAGGGTTTCCTCGTTGACAAATTCCGAGGCTTGCGTCGCTTGCTTGTAGCGATTAAACTGTGGAACCTGGTCCAGAATTGAAAAGACGAAAACAATCGTCAGCGAAATCTCACTGAAATCTTTGCGAATATTCTGAAGAAACTTCAGGATATCCTCATGGATTTGGAAATGGGTCAGCTTTTCCTCAATGGCCAGCGCAAAGCGTTCATCCTGAAGGATTAAGATAAATGCAGTCAAATCCTGTTCAATGGTTTGGCAAACCTCTTTCCAATTCTCTGCGAAAACGGTTTTGATCACCCGGATCGCGTCCCGGTTGGCAACATACTCGTCGAATAAACTGTAAAGATTTGTAGTGTAGATCAGCCCGGAGATTGAATCGGTGTGTGGCTCCTGAATCTGATTCCGGTTAAGCACATGATAAATCTCGTGCAGGTAAACAAAGAAACGCTGGTAGCGATCATACTCTCCTGTGTACAGATCCGGAGAGATCACGATCACATATTTTTCTGATAGATCGACCATTTTTGCCAGCGATTTGATTCCATAACCGGTCGGTTCATAGTGATTTTCCTGAAAAGAATTGATCTCCCCTATGTAATCTTTCGGAACAATGATCTGTTCAATGTTCAAAGGCGGGTTGTGATGATCAATGATTTGGGCAACTATAGATAGTTCATAGAGAATCTTCCGTTGTAACGCTTTATCACCGAACTCAATGATCAGTTCCATAGCACAGCTCCTTTCCAGTGATAAACAAAAAATGTACTGTTCACCCCTGATGGATGCCGTACATTTTCTATCAATTCAGGATGCTGCCGGAAGGCCTTCCATCCATGGTCTTTATAATCTCAGTATACTGAATCCTGTGATTCATTTCAATCTTAATTGCATGGAGTTTACAGCATCCTGAATCCTGTTTTGATTTGGAGGATAAAATCTGGAAGAGAGCAGGTGTAATTAAAACAGAACAGACACCTTGTGGTAAAAGGTGTCTGTTTTTAATTTAAGAATGCCTACGAATCTGTCTTTCTTTGGAAATGTCAGTCTTCGGCTGCCAGATAGGTCAGAGAGACCGTTCCGGGACCCGTATGAGCACCGATCACCGGGCTTACTTCGGTAAAAATTGTTTCTTCGGGCTGCAGCCGGCTTGCAGCTGAATCCAGCAGGTCCTGTGCCAATTCCGGAGCCGCAGCGTGGAATACGGAAATGATCTGGGCTTTTCTCCCTTCCAGGTCTTTCTCTGTCAGGTCAAGCATTCTCCGGAGTGCTTTCCGTTGGGAAATCACGCTTTCGCGCGGCATAATCAGCCCATCTCGAATTTCCAGAATGGGTTTAATATTGAGCGCAGTCCCCAGAAGCCGCTTGGCTCCTCCGATTCGACCACCTCTGTGCAGGTAGGTCAACGACTCAACTGTAAAATAAACCCCAATTCGTTGATATGCACTTTCCGCGATGGATTTGCACTCCGCAAGACTGGCCCCGCTTTTTGCAGCTCTTGCCACCGTAAGAACCTGAAGTCCAAGAGGCATTGCTACCAGTTTGGTCTCCAGGACTTCGATTGGAGCGCCTTCATATTTCTTTTTTGCCTGTAACGCCGACTGCGTTGTAGCAGATAAACCCGAGGAAATTAATAAAGTAATAATGTCGTAGCCTTCATCGAGAAGTTCACCAAAAGTTTGCTCAAACGACAGGGTGTTAACCTGGCTGGTGGTTGGCACGGATTCGGTCTTTTTCATCCGTTTATAGAACTCCGTAGCGGAGATATCCACACCATCCCGGTACTCTTTTCCTTCCAGGTTGAGAGTCAGTGGAAGAACGCGAATGGAATACTGTTCAATAATTTCAGCAGGCAGATAGGTTGTGCTATCAGTAACTACGGCCACTTTAGACATAATACCTCCTTAACCGCTAAAGTATACCTTAAAAGGAATGTTTGTAGAAGAAAATTGTTACAAAGATTGCAACCGCCGCTCGTACTACAAATTTATAAAGAGAATTTTTTCTGACCACGTAAAAATCAGTTTGAAAACCGGTTTTGACAATTTTATTTCCCCGGAAACCTTAACAATTTCTAAACAGGTTCTGAATAAGTTTCATAAATCACATCTCTATAATCCAACTGAAATTCAAAATGGAAAGGGATGCAGCCATGAAATTGATCAAGAAAAAGGGGTTTTGGATCGGCTTTGTGCTGGTCGTCGCATTAGCCGGTGGTGGATATTATTATTTTAGTACTTCTTCTGCTTCTTCACAGGGTGTGGCCGCCAGCGCAGAATTGCAAACAGCGGTTGTTCGCCGGGGGGATCTTGAAATTTCCACTACAGGGGCGGGTGTTTTAATCGCCGGAGATGAAGAGGATTTGAACTTTCCGGTCTCCGGAAAAGTGGCGAAGTTGGATGTTCAGGTAGGCGATGTCGTCACTACGGGACAGGTACTGGCCGTATTGGATAATCTCGATCAATTGGAGGCTGCCGTCGCTTCAAAAGAAGTGGCTTTGCTGCAAGCCCAAGAGGCTCTGCAAGATTTATACGACAATGCCGATCTGTCTCTGGGAGAAGCAAAACAAACCCTGGCTCTGGCCCAGGAAACTTATGCGGATGCAAAAGATAATCTTTTGACATCCAGTATGCGGCGCTGCGATGATGATACCAGCGACGAGTACTACGCAACCTATTGGACAGCGCAGCAAGAATTGGATGCTTTAAGCAATCTGCGCGAAGGCTATGGCCTGGATTATTACCAGGAGCTGATCCAACCCGTGGAAGAAAAACGCGATAAAGCTTATGTCAACTGGCAGTACTGCTCGGGTTACACTGAAGCGGAAATTCTGGAATCCCAGGCCAACCTTCAAGTTGCCGAAGCTTCTCTTGCTCAGGCAGAAGCCGATTATCAGGCCATGGTGGATGCCAATGGGATAGACCCGGATGAACTTGCTCTGGCAGAAGCCAACCAGACCAACGCCGAACTTCAACTCAAACTTGCGAAAAGCAATCTGGAAGAAGCGACCATGGTCGCCACAATGGACGGCACAATCATTTCTATTGCTGCGGACGAGGGAGAAGCGGTTGATACTACAACCTACATTACCATTGCAGATCAGGACCATCCCAAGCTCGAAGTCTATGTTGACGAATCGGATATCAACAGCATCCAGGTTGGATATCAAACCAATATTGTTTTTGATGCCTTGCCCGATAAAACGTTTACCGGAACAGTAACTCAGATTGATTCGGAGTTGGTATCCTACGGCGGTTATCAAACGATCCGAGGGTTGGTTGATCTGGATACCGCCGGTCTGGCAAATATCCAGAGACTGCCTCTGGGATTGAACGCCACGGTGGATGTCATTGGCGGCACAAGCGAGAACACCCTACTGGTTCCAGTAGAAGCGCTCCGGGAATTGGATGAGGATGAATATGCTGTCTTCGTTATGGAAAACGGAGAACCAAGATTACACGTTGTTGAGGTCGGCCTGATTGATTACACCTATGCCGAGATCCTCAGCGGTGTAAAAGAAGGTGATGTGGTAACCACTGGAATTGTTGAGACCAATTAAATTTGGATTTATTCGGGGTTGATCAGGAGTTATTGATATGTTCAAGACAACAAAAAAAGTGTGGATAATCGTTGCAATTGCGGTTCTACTGCTTGCCGGTGGCGGGTTCGCCTTCTATAAAATGGGAGCAAAACCGGCTGCTCAAAATGTACAGAATAATAATGAACAGACAGTACAAACTGCGATTGTCAGACGGGGTAGTCTGGAAATTTCGGCAACCGGCTCCGGCACTCTGGTTGCGGCTTCGGAAAAGGATTTAAGTTTTTCGGTATCCGGAATCGTGGGGGCTGTAAGTGTCTCACTGGGCGACCAGGTTAAAGAAGGAACTTCACTGGCTGAATTAACAGATCTGGAACAACTGGAAGCGGATGTGGCTTCTGCCAAGGTAGAGCTTTTGACGGCTCAAAAAGAACTCCAGGATCTGTATGACAATGCAGATGTTTCGTTGGCAGACGCATACGCGGCATATGTTGAGGCAAAAGATACTTATGAGGATGCCGACGTTGCACTGAAGCGTAAAGGTTACGCCCGTTGCAGCCAGGAAGTAAATACCCTTTATCTTGAGGAATACCAGAGATGGATTGACAAGGTTCAATCGCTGGAAGAGCGCTATCCGGACTCTGATGATTTGATTGACGCTAAAAATGAGCTGGCAACTGCCAAAGCGAACTATGAATATTGTATCGGCTTCACCGATCAAGAGATTCTGGAATCTGAAGCGGATTATGAAGTTGCGAAGGCAAATTACAACAAAGCGCAGGCCGCTCTGGAAGCCCTCCAGGCTGCCAACGGTATTGATCCCGATGACCTGCTTCTCGCTCAGGCCCAGGTTTCCAGCGCAGAACTTAACCTGAGAACTGTTGAAGAACAGTTGAACGGTGCAACCCTGGTCGCTCCATTTGACGCGACAATTGTTTCCATCAACGGCAATATCGGTGAAGAGGTAGAAACCTCCACCTTCATCACGATTGCAGATTTAAGTAAGCTGTATCTGGATATTTATCTTGACGAAACCGATATGGATATGATCGGGGTTGGGTACAAAGTATATGTCGTTTTTGACGCACTGCCCGAAGATATTTTTACAGGTACTGTTGTTCAGGTTGATCCGGAGCTGGTATCTTCCGGACAATATAACCTGGTACAGGGGTTGGTAGAGTTGGATACCAGCACACTGGAAGAGGGTAAAAATATGCCGTTGGGGTTGAGCGCAACCGTGGATGTCGTTGCGGGAAGCACCGAAAATGCTTTGCTGGTATCGGTAGATGCGCTTCATGAGCAGGAAGACGGTAGTTACTATGTCTATGTGATGAATGGCGAAACACCGGAAAAACGCGATGTCGAAATCGGTTTGAAAGACTACACCTCTGCTGAGGTATTGAGTGGATTAGACCAGGGAGATATTGTAGCCACCGGAAACGTGGAGATGAACTGATGAGCGAGCGTATCATTATAAAAACGGAAGACGTTCGAAAAATTTATGGTATGGGCGATATTCAGGTGGCTGCTCTGAACGGTGTGAGCATCAATATCAAAGAAGGCGAATTTGTAGCCATTATGGGACCATCCGGTTCCGGGAAAAGCACCCTGATGAATATTCTGGGCTGTCTGGACCGCCCAACTGAAGGACGTTATTTTCTCAATGGGGAAGATGTCAGTGACCTTTCCAAAGAAGAACTCGCCGTAATTCGCAACCGGGAATTGGGCTTCATTTTTCAGTCTTACAACCTCTTGCCCAAAATTGACGCGGTGGAAAATGTGATCCTGCCGATGATGTATAAACGGCAAGAAAAACTGACCGCTGCAGAAAGAGAAGAGCGAGCCATGGCTGCTTTAGAGAATGTCGGCCTGGCGAATCGTGCTCATCACCTGCCCAAAGAAATGTCGGGCGGGCAGCAGCAACGGGTTGCGATTGCCCGCGCATTGATTAATGATCCGGTTCTGGTGCTGGCAGATGAACCAACCGGTAACCTGGACAGTAAATCGAGCATTGAGATTATGGACCTGCTGCATGAACTGCACGATCGCGGGAGAACGATTGTTATGGTGACCCACGAGCCGGAAATTGCCGAACATACGCAGCGCGTTATCCACATTCTGGATGGCAAAGTTGATAAGGATTATAAAAACGGTCACCGGCACGGTAAGCTTTCTGTTCATGGAAAAAGCGAGTCCGAGGAGGCCGCGGAAGCGTCTGCGGAATAAAGGAGACGGAGATGAATTTAGTCGAAACAATAAAAGTAGCCTGGAACAGCTTGAAAGGCAATAAATCACGATCCGTGCTCACCATGCTGGGCGTGATCATCGGTGTGGCAGCCGTGATTGTCATGATTGCCGTCAGCGCCGGTACAGAGGCTACCATTTCGGAAGCAATTAACGGGCTGGGCAGCAACCTGATCTTTATTACCGGTTCTATGGCCCGAGGCGGTCCGGGGCAGGCCTCCAGCGGCGGTCTGGTTTACGATGACGTGGCTGCGATACGCGAGAATGTCAGTGGAATCGATGGTGTGTCGGTTGAGCAATCCACTTCTGAAACCATTAAGTTTGGGAATGTATCCCTGGAATCGATCACGATCATTGGCACCACGCCCGATTACACCTCCGTCCGTGAGCTGGAAGTTGCCGAAGGCCGGTTCTTCAACGATACAGACCTCGACCGCACCCAAAAAGTCGTTGTGTTAGGCTCCACCATTGCAAATGAACTCTTTGGAGAGGATGAAAACCCCATCGGTCAGAAAATTACCGTGGGTGACACAAAATTAACGGTTATTGGCGTGCTGGCGGATAAAGGATATGTCTCTGGCACCAATTACGATGAACAAATTTACACACCGATCAGTGTTGTCTTCCAGAAGTTTATGCCATCCATGTTCGCCCGCGTGATGGGTGACCAGGTAAGAATGATTTTTGTCTCGGCGGCGGATAAAAACAATATGGATAATGTTATTCTCCAAATCGAACTGCTGCTGGTTCAACGGCACGATGTCACCATGGACACGGAAGATTTTCAAATCCAGACCCAGGAGGATATTATTGCGACGCAGGAATCGACAACCGAATCCTTCCGTTCCCTTCTGGCATGGGTGGCTGGAGTCTCTCTGATTGTTGGTGGTATTGGCATTATGAACATCATGCTGGTGAGCGTGACCGAACGCACCCGTGAGATTGGTTTGCGTCAGGCCGTTGGTGCCGCGCCCAACGATATCCGCCTGCAGTTTCTGGTGGAAGCGCTCATGCTCAGTTTGATCGGTGGTGTATTAGGGATAATCGTCGGCGTTGGGGGATCGTATCTCTTTGGTCAGTTCGGTGGGATGCGGACCGTGGTGGTTCCATCTTCCATTGTGCTGTCGTTTGTCTCGGCTGCGGCGGTGGGTATTTTCTTCGGATATGTTCCCGCCAACCGAGCTTCAGAGCTGGACCCCATTGTCGCTCTGCGGCATGACTAAGTAACAAAGATCTGAAATTTTGATAAAGGAGAATTCGAAAATGAAAAAAGCAAAAATGGTTATTCTTCCCCTGCTTATCGGAATATTGCTGCTTTCTTTGACGGCTTGCAGTAATGCTTCGGCGGCAGCGGGTTCAACCTCTACCGCCTCTGCCAATGGCTCAACAATTGAAGGAACTGCAACCGAAGAGGTGTCCATTTCTCAAAAATTATTATTAGGAACCCTGATGCTGGAAGATACCGATCTGGCGGTGACACCCGAGCAAGCAACGGAACTGTTACCACTGTGGAAAGCGGTCAAATCCTTATCCAGCAGCGATACCACTGCGGCAGTTGAACTTGAAGCTGTTTACACGCAAATTCAGGACGCCATGTCTTCTGACCAACTCAAGAGCATTGAAGGAATGGAGATCGGCGCGGACAGTATGCAGACGGTTATGGATAAATTGGGAATTGAAATGACCAGACCGGGCGATGATGCTAATGGCACTGAAATGACGGAAGAACAGAGAGCGCAGATGCTTGAGCGAATGCAGGCCCAAGGCGGTTCCGGCGGCGGTCCTGGTGGCGGTGGTGGACCGGATGGCGGTGAACCTGGCGGTGGTGGCGGTGCGCCCCCTGCCGGCGGTGGCGGTGATTTTGGCGGTGGCGATTTTGCAGGTGGAGCTCCGGGGGCATTCCCTGGGGGTGAGGATGGCACAACGCAGGGGCAGAGTGGTACACGCGGCGGATTCAATAACTTTTTGATGGATCCATTGATTGAACTGTTGACCACCCGGGCTGCCGAGTAAAACAAAGCAACAAACGATTAATAATAGCAATTCCTGCCGCTCATTTGGGCGGCAGGTTTGCTTTTTAAATGGAATTTCGTCTCATTTGAACAAGGAAAATGGATGCTGTTTCTTGTACCTCGCGCGTCACGACACCTGTGTCCATTTAGGTGCCGTGCGAGGCGCGGGTTTTTTGCCATAAAACACATCATCCATAAAGTTGGCGAACCGCCGGAAGAAACCGGAGCGGTCAATTCCCCAACGAATAACATGATGTGCCGGTGAGTTGGGATGAGAATACGGGCAGACGGTCATGCACACACCGCAGTCGGTTCCGATCACATTCCAGTAATGGAAACAGGTCTCGGCGTTGACCTGCCAGCGAAGCGCACCGCCATTTTCCTGCCGGTCATCAAAAGGAATCGAGCGGCTGGGGCAGTTCACCGCGCATTTTTTGCAGATGGTGCAGAAATCGATGATGGAGGGATCCGGTTTGTAAATGTCGGGTACCAGCTCCAGGCTGGTGGTAACCACTCCCAGACGCACGCGCGGACCATATTTGGGCGTGATCAACAGCCCCATGCGCCCAATCTCGCCCAACCCGGCATCGCGGGCCAATAACGGAGCGATCACGCGGTAGTTGCCGTCGATGTGGGCTCTGGCAGGATAGCCCAGATTGCGGATGGCAGCGGCAAGCTGGACGGCGATGCGCGCCGATTCGACATACTCTTTGGCCGATTCCATGATTCCGGGGGTGGTGGGGTTGGCGCCGATCATGGCATGATCCATTTCCACTGTGAAGGCAATCGCCCATGAGTGATCCAGGGTGATGGGCGCGCCATACTCCCCGGTGCCGCGTCCGATGTGGGTGTAGAGGTGGTAGGGTTTTAATTCCGTCACGCCGGCATCCAGCGCACCATAATACTTTGCCAGATCTTTGAGATAATGGGTCATCTTTTCCGGAGGCAGGGCTTGCCGGGATGTGGATACCGGCCCATCCACCGCCTCGCGCAGTGCCCCGGTCAGGAAGAAACTGGCGTCCGGTGCGGCAAACAACAACGGATTGGCATATTTGGCGCGTGGGGAAAGCAAACCCGGCCGGGCGCGGATCTGGTCATCGATTGCTTTATTTTCCGGTCTCAAACTGTAATAGTTGTTGTAATTCACTGTGCCGGGTTCCAGGCGGGCCCGGGCAAACTGGATATCCCGTTCGTCCACCCGATTGCCCGGAATCTGGGGTGATTCCTGGTTTCTACCAATGGGTAGAAGGAAAAGGATCATAACCAGGATACCGGCCAGTATCATTCCGCTCAAAAGGATCATCTGCCCTGACACGGGTAATAAAGTGCATAATAAAATGGACAAGGCTCCCAGAATCGCTGCTCCAAAGGCCACCCGCGCGGCGCGGTATTCGCCCTCGTGGATCGAGACCAAACCAAACGCGCTGAAGATGATGAAGATCATGCCTCCGATGATCCATAATACAGTGTGGGTTAGGGTTTCCAATAGGGTTTCTCCTTGCTTGCAGTTCGTTGGATTGGTAAATTATAAACAATCTTCAGCGCGGTCTGTCTATTGATCTGCATGGATTATTGGTATTCTGTATCAGGGTATGGTATAAAATCTTTAACAGATGGCATGATCTGTGCAAGGATGAGAAGAAGAAGCTTGTTTGATCTTGATAATCAGCTAATTCAGATGATCGGGGCATAGAAAATGACTGACTCCATTCACCCGGGAACAAACATCGGTGCAGTAGCACTGATGACCTCCAACCTGGATCGTTCTGTAGATTTCTATCAGGATGCGATTGGGTTGCGAGTCCGGCAGCGCAGGGGACGTGTGGCCGTGTTGGGCACGGATCTGGCAGAACTGCTGATCCTGCAGGAAAAACCTGGCGCCAGGATTGTTCCGCGGCGGACCGGGTTGTTTTATTTTGACATTCTGCTGCCTTCTCGACCGGCGCTTGCTCAGTCTCTGCATCGCCTGATTGAAACCCATACGCTGATAACCGGTTTTGTTGACCAGAGAATTAATGAAGTTGTTTATATCTCCGACCCGGATGGATATGGTATTGCGCTGTCCAGTGACCGTCCAAGAAACATGTGGACTAACTTCAAAGGGGATCTGTCGATCAGGTTTGGCCCGATGGATGTGGATGGACTGCTGGCAGAAATAGGTGGCTCAACCCGGAAATGGACAGGGATTGCCGATGCGGCGCGGATTGGCTCCGTTCATTTGAATGTCAATGATCTTGATAAATCGGAGAAGTTCTACTGCGGCGTACTGGGCTTCCGGCATACCGCCGAACTGGCAGGTGCGCGGTTCCTCAGCGCGGGAGACTACCACCATCACATTGGCCTGAATACCTGGTCTGGACAGGGTGCTCCCTTGCCTCCTGAAGAAACTTTGCGGATCATTGCGGTTGAGATCCTGCTGCCGGACCCTGCAGCGCTGGCCGCTGTGCGCGCCCGGATGGAGCAGGCGGGGCATCCCTTTGAAGCCTGGCACGGCGGCTGGTTTACACAGGATCCTTCCCAGAACCCAATCCTGCTGCGGGTTAGCTGAGGTTACAACGAAACGCGGTTGCGCCCCCCATTTTTAGCACGGTACATAGCTTTATCCACCCGATCCAGCAGCATCGCAGAACTGCGGTCTGAGTCGGTTAACTCCGCTACTCCTATACTGACGGTCACATTGAGTTTTCCTTTTTCGGATGGAATCCGCAGTTTCGCAACCTCCATTTGGAGGCGATGAGCGGTGACCAGCGCATCGTGGATGGGGGCTTCCGGTTGGAAGATGATGAAATCCTTACCCCCATAACGCCCCAGGGAGTCCATCTCGCGGATGTTTTTCTGGCAAATCTGGCTTACTTTCCGCAGGATATCATCTCCCACGGTATGCCCATGCGTATCGTTAATCGATTTGAAGTAGTCGATATCTACCATCAGTACCGAGAGTGGGTGATGGTTGCGGCGAGCCTGGGTAAACTCTTCCTGAGCACGTTCCAGCAGACTGCGCAGGTTGCGCGTTCCGGTCAGGGGGTCTGTTGCTGCCAGTTCTTTCATTTGCTGGAAGAGTTGAGCGTTATGAATGGCGATAGCTCCCTGTTGAGCAAACATTTCCAGGAGACGGGTGTCGGCTTCATCAAAGTGGCGCTGTTTTTCCGCAGCTACAGCAATTACCCCCACCAGGCGGTCCCAGACCAGCAAGGGGGTGAAGAGCACAGACATTGGTTTGGGACTCTCAAAGGTGGGATCACGGTATTCCCAGATGGCATAATTCTCGATGACAATCGTCCGGCGGAATTTGGCGGCGTACCCCATGCCGCCGCTCTCTAACGATTTACGGAATCCCGTATAATCCTTGTTCTGGTTAAAGCTTACCAGGGTTTCCAAATCCTGAAGTTCTTCGTTAAACAGGGCCAGTTCGCCGGCTTCGGCGTTTAACAAGTTAACCACTCGCTGAACTGCTTTCTGCAACAATTGGGATAAATCCAGCTCGGTAGCAATATCGGTCATAATCCCGCGCAGAGCTTCCATTTCCTCGGCCTGTTTGCGGGCAGCAGCTTCGGCTCGTTTGCGGTCCTGGATCTCCTGGTGAAGAATCTTATTTTGCGCTTTATGAAACTCCGCTTCCTGGTGGGCGGATTCTACTCCGTGAAGGACTTCCAGGGTTTTAAGGCGCAGGTCCGATTGGGTATTGAAAACGGCATCTTTGATTTGATGGTACAGCTCGAGATGCTCCAATGCTTTCGGAAATTCGCCGATCTGTTTATAAAGGTCGGATAAAGCCCGGTGAACCTGGTATTGGATGTGCGGGAACCCACCGGAATTGGTAATTGCCAGGGCTTTTTCAAAGTGCTGCTGGGCTTCTTTTAATTCAGCTTCAGCCATGCAGACCCGTCCCATTCCCAGCAGAGCCTGGGCTTCTTCGGCTAAAAAATGAGCGGTTCCGGCGAGCGCGGCAGTCTGTTGGTAATAATTGTAGGCGGTGTCCAGATTCCCCAGATGAAGATAAAGTTCCCCCAGGTTGTTCTGCGTGTGGGCACGCAGCGTACTGGCGTGATCAGCCGGTTCAACTTCCAAACTTTGCAGGGCATAGGATAAGGCTTTTTGATATTTGCCCATTGCCAGAGATATGCTGCTCAAGGAGGTCAGGATGGCTGCGTGCTGCTGTTGGAGATTGATGAAAGGAGATATGTTTTCCCCAATAACTTCCAACCCTTTGTAAAGATATTTCCGGGCGTGATCGTAATCCCCAATCTTAAGATACTGCTGGCCGAGATTGGTAAGGACAATGGTTTGATGCTCCGGTAAGTTGTGCTGTTCTGTCAGTTCCAGCGCCCGAAGATTCAACTGCAGTGCTTCAGGAAACCGATTCCCCAGATGGGTATAAATCTCTGCCAGTAAAGTCATGGTAAAAACCTGGTCGCTGGGGCTTCCGAGGCGGTTGAAAAGCATCAACGCTCTTTCGATGTGTTGAACCGCCTGGCTGCTGTTCCCGGAAGCATTGGCGTGGACGCCAAGTCCCAGTAAAACACGGGTTGCCCCCAACGAATCTCCCATCTGTTGATAGCGTGTCCGCGCTTCTTCCAGCAGCAGCGCGGCTTCTTTGAGGTGGTTGAGCTCAATTTGTGCAAAGGCGATCACTACCAGGCTGCATGCCAGCCCCGAAGTGTCGCCGCACTCGTAAGCCATATCCCGCGCCTTTTTTCCAAGCTGCAGCGCCTGGCGGGCATCAAAACGTAGGATTGTCCAGCCCATTGCATTTAAAGCATGAATTTTTTGCTGCGCGGTCTCAGCAGTCGCGAGAATGTGCTCCAACTCTTGAACCGAAACCGGAACAGAGGTGTTGGGCTGCTGCGATCCGGCTGAAGCAGGAAACGAGCAGGCTGTTTTAAAGACAGGCTGATTGGTTGGGTATTGGCTAACCACTTGCATCATAACCACCTCTTTAGGACGCCTTGAACTCTGGACACGGCGCCTGAATCTCTTGAATGGTTTGATCACTTTTCCGAACTACGGTCGGTCGAGTAGCAAGAAGAGAGCTCTCTTGATCGGCCTCTCCGGTATTACAGAGAGTGATAATTCCTTTTTTTGTTAATTACTCGACTTCGATTCCTA
>JAHDQE010000018.1 GCA_018433975.1 Ornatilinea sp.
AGGTCGCCGCTGGCGTTCTTGATCTGCATCAGGGAAAGGGTGGTTTCCTGCCGCAGCCCCAATGTATTTAAATCTTCGGCGAGCAGACGGGCGGTCACTTTAACCAGCTGGCGGAACGGTTTGCTGGTTGAAGCACGCTTTCCGCCGGCGAGGGCATGCACGGCTTTCAGGTTTTTGCTTCCCATCACCGCCCCCGGGCCGCTGCGGGCGGCGGCCCGGCCGCCATCGTTGATGATGCCGGCGATCCGTGCCAGGTTTTCTCCGGCTGGTCCAATCGCGGCCACTCTCCCGCCATTTTCTCGGGTGAGGATTTCTTCCACCTCGCTGGTGGTTTTGCCCCATAGATGCGGCGCAGGGACGATTTCCACCTGCTCATCGGTGACTTCGAGGATGCAGGGTTGGGGAGCTTTCCCGGTAACAATCAGCGCGTCGAATCCCGTGTTGCGCAGTTCGGGGCCGAAATGCCCGCCTGCGTTGGCGTAGCCGTATGCCCCGGTGGCGGGGGATTTGAAGGTCACGTGATAGCGGGAGGCTGTTGGCCAGGGCGTGCCGCTCAGCGTTCCGTTGGTGAAGATCAGGCAGTTTTCCGGGTCAAAGGGACCCACTTCTGGCGGGACAAGGCTGTACAGCAGGGCGGCACCCAGCCCGCGCCCGCCAAGCCATTTCCGCAGCAGCTCCGGTTGGGTTTCCCGGATCTCGATGCTGGATTTGCTCAGGTTAATGGTTGCAGTTTTCGCCATATCTCTCTCATGGATTGCGTTTGAAAAAGGGTATGAGGGTTAGAAAAGTGCAGAGATGCTGCAGGAAATGGATAAGGAATGGATTAAGCCGTTCAACGGATAAGATGATCTTGCCGTACATGACAAATGTCATAGTGCGGGGGTGACATTTTGTATTGTCTTTTTGCCCTTAATTAATGTTACATTAAGTGTGTAAGCAAATGTTATGAGCAAATGCTCATATCTCGATTATATCACAAATCATCCGGAATTTTCATGAACTTAATCATTCGCAACGCAGATTTTCTGGTCTGCACACCAGAACAGATCGAATTGGATTGTGATGTCCTGATCGAGGATTCTACCATTGTCCGGGTTGGACGCAGCCTGCCGGTGCCTCCGGGCGCGCAGGAGCTGGATGCCCGGGGCTGTGTGGTGATTCCCGGCCTGGTCAATCCCCATTCTCACCTTTACCAGAATTTCCTGAAAGGTGTTGCCCCCGATCTGACGCTGGTGCCGTGGTGCAATCAGGTCCTGTTCCCGACCGTTGGAGCGATCCAGGAAGCGTTCCATGCCAAAAATTACCGGCCGGCCTATCTGTGGTCGGCCATCGCCGGGATAGAAATGATCCGGGGGGGCGTTACCTGCTGCCTCAATATGGATCACATGTCGCGCGAGGCCTTCCTCGCCTGGCGCGATCTGGGGCTGCGCGGAGTGGCTGCCTACACCTTGGCGAATAAATGGGTCCCGGCGGGCCTGCGGGGCAGGGAACGGCGCAACCGCGAGCGGGTGATTGACTTTGTAAAGGAATTTCACCAGGACCAGGGCCTGCTCCAGGTGGCGCTGGCTCCCTCAACGGTGTTCCTGTGCGACGACGACCTGATGCGGTGGGCGCACGATGTTTCGGAAGAGCTTGACCTCGGTGTTCAGATCCACGTTTTGGAAATTGCGGATGAGGTCCCCGAATCGCTGGAAGAGTATGGCCTTGCTCCCATTGAGCGCCTGGACCGGCTGGGGCTGCTCAACGAGCGTTTGAGCGCGGTGCATTGTGTGCACGTCACACCGCAGAATATCCGGCTGCTTGCCGAACGCGGGGTGCGGGTGGTGCACTGCCCCAAGAGCAATATGAAGCTGGCGGATGGGGCGGCGCCGGTGGTGCAGATGCGCTCCGCGGGGATCCCGGTCAGTGTTGCCACGGACGGCTGCGCTTCGAATGACCTGCTGGATATGTGGGAAGAAATGCGTGCCGCGCTCCTTCTGGCGCGCGTGACAAATGGGGATGCGGCGGCATTAACCGCGGCAGACGTCTTCCGGATGGCAACCGGGGAAGGCGCCGCGGTTTGCCGCTTCCATACCGGGAAGGTGCTGCCCGGTTACCTTGCCGATCTGGCAGTGGTTGAGCTGAAAGGGGCGCACCTGCGGCCGTTTCACGGCGACCGTTTAATGGAGATGCTGGTATTTTGCACCCGGGCCGGAGACGTCCGGGATACCGTCATCCATGGGCAGGTGGTCATGAAGGACCGCCGGATTACGATGCTCGATGAAGAGGCGATTTTAGCGGAGGCTGAAGTCGTTGAGTCCGGCCTCTACCGCAGGCGGGCAGAGCTTGCTTACCAACATGAGTAGCGTTCAACGCGAGGAGGAATGAATTCGTGGCTGGTTCACTGGTAACGTATTATCCTGGCAATACCATCTTCCACAGATTGGACCCGCGGGCAAAGATTGTGTTCATGTTTGCGGTCAGTATTGTGATTTTTGGCGTGCAGAATCTTCCGCTGTCCATTGTCATCTTCGTGACAATGTGCGTGCTGTGGGTGGTGGCAAAACTGCCGACCAAGATTTTATTCGGTTTCCTGAAAGCACTCCTGCCGGTCTTCATCTTCCTGCTGATCGTGCAGGCCATCCTTTATCCGGGGGATACCATCCTGATCAAGCCGTTAATTCCGCGCTTTATTCCTCTGATCGGCGGCGCGGGGCGGATTACCCTCCAGGGGATTTTGTTCGCTTTGCTGTTGATGTTCCGCCTGCTGGCAATGGTAATCCTGCTGCCGCTGGTGAGTATGACCACTCCGGTGCAGACCATGGCGCTGGGAATCACCCGCCTGGGCTTCTCCTACCAGTTGGCATACACCATCACCGCCGCGCTGAATATGGTGCCCATCCTCCAGAACGAACTTTCCTCCATTGTGGATGCCCAGAAGCTGCGCGCCATGCAGAGTTTTGAGAAGGGCAAATTGCGGGATAAGTTCAAGGCTTATCCGGCGCTGGTGACCCCTCTGGTGATTGGCGCCATGCGCCGCGCGCAGGCCATGTCCGTGGCCATGGATTCGCGGGCTTTCGGTGCCTCCCGCAGCCGGACCTATATTCAGGATATCCAGCTTCATACTTACGACTGGATCTTTATGGCTGCGTCCCTGCTGTATGCCGCGGGGTTGATCGCGATTAACCTGCTTCAGAAATAGAAGATTAAACGAGAAACCTGATGACTATTCCCGCAGTTGAACTGATTGATGTGTCCTATCGATATCCCCGCAGCAAACGGAGTGTGATCCGTAAACTGAATCTGCGCGTCGAAAAAGGCGAGTTTCTGGTGGTGATGGGAGAGAATGGAGCGGGCAAAAGCACGTTTTGTCAGATTCTAAACGGCATCATTCCCCTTTCGGCAGGCGGCCAGTTGAAGGGCCAGGTCTTGATTGATGGACTCGACACTTCAGAGTCCACGGTTGGGCAGCTCTCCACGAAAGTTGGGATTGTGCTGGAAGACCCGGAGACCCAGCTCTTTACCACTTCCGTATTGAGCGAGGTGGCTTTTGGCCCGGAAAACCTCAACGTTCCGGTGCCGGAGATCCTGGAACGGGTTAAATGGGTGTTGGATGTGGTGCAGTTGAACGGGTACGAGGACCGCATGCCCACCGCGCTTTCCGGCGGGCAGAAGCAGCGCCTTGCGATTGCCGCGGCGCTCTCCATGCGCCCCTCCATTCTGGTGCTGGACGAGTCCACTTCCCAGATCGACCCGCTGGGCGTCAAAGAAGTGTACGACGTGGTGCTGGAACTGAACAAAAAACACGGCATGACCATTGTGATGGCGACCGACCAGAGCGAGGAAATCGCCCGCGTGGCGGACCGCGTCCTGGTGCTGGATCACGGCCGCGAAGTGGCCCTGGGAACGCCGCGGGAGATCTTCGGGAACACCGGGCTGTTCAAACAGTTTACGATCCGTGCCCCGCAGGTCTCTCAGCTTGGAGCACAACTCATAGAGGGTGGACGGCCCCTCACAATACTGCCGACTACGCTGGAGGAAGCCCGCGAGGAGGTGGAAGAAGCACTCAAGGGAGTTCCTTTGGATGAGAAACCCGTGGACGTGGAGCCGCCGGAGAATCCGGCGGTGGCGGAACCGGTCATTTCTGTTGAGGATCTGACCTATATCTACCAGCCGGGAAATGTGAAAGCGGTAAAGAATATCCATTTCGAAATCCATCGGGGCGAATTCGTGGCGTTGATCGGGCAGAACGGCTCGGGGAAGACGACCACGCTCAAGAACATGCTCGGCCTGCTCCGTCCGACCTCCGGGCGGGTGGTCGTGGCGGGGATGGATACCCGGGAGGTAGCCGTCGCCGACCTGGCCCAGCGGGTGGGGTTTGTGCTTCAGAACCCGGACCAGCAGCTCTTTGCGGAGACGGTCCATGATGAGATCGCTTTTGGTCCCAGGAACTTGGGCGTCTCACGGGAAGAAGTTGAAGAACGTATCCGGAAGTCGGTGGAAATGGTGGGGCTGGAAGCCGCTCTGGATGAGTTTCCTCCGGCGCTGCCCAAAGGGGAGCGCGCCAAAGTGGTCATTGCCAGCGCTCTGGCGATGAACCCGGAAATTGTGATTTTGGATGAGCCGACCACCGGACAGGATTACAAAGGATGCCACCAGATCTTGCAGATTGCCCGCACGCTTCACAGTGAGGGACGCACGGTGGTATTTGTAACGCATCACATGGCGCTGGTTGCCGAGTATGCCCAGCGGGTGATTGTGATGCGGGATGGCGAGATCCTGCTGGATGACACCACGGAGCGGGTGTTTGTCCAGACGGAACTGGTCCGGCAGGCGCATATCATTCCACCTCAGATCACCGAGCTGGGGTTGAGTTTGCCGGAAGAATTGGGGCTGCCGCGTACGCCGCTCACCGTTCGCCAGATGGCCGAGGCCATCCTGGTGCGGTTGAACGCCAATCAACCCCAAACTGTTGGAAATTGAATGGATGCCGCTCAGGCATGCGGGACATTAAAGGAGAAAAAATGACAGAAATAATCGCTCGGCTGCAGGAAATTTGCGGACCGGAACACGTCTCAAACGAAATGGTGGATCGCCTGTGCTACCGCCGGGATTGTGGACCAACCCCCGGAGGAACTCCGGGGTATGTGGTGCGTCCGGAATCTGTTGAGGAACTCACCGCTCTGGTGAAGCTGGCCAATCAAACAGAGACACCGCTTTTCCTGTGGGGGCGGGCGACGACTTTTGTGGATGCCGGAGTGCTGGAAGGTTCGATTGTGGTGGCCCTGGACCTGCTCCAGGATTACACGATTGATTTGAAGAGCCAGGTGGTCACTGCAGAAGCCGGTGTGATCTGGCATGCCCTCGATTCCGAGTTGAAGAAGATGGGCTGGGAACTGGCCGCGCCCGGCGGCGGCGGGATGTTTTCCTCAACCGTGGGCGGTACGGTGGCCTACAACGCCGTCCCGCACGCCATCACGGAATACGGCGTTACAGGCGACCAGGTGATCGCCCTGGAAGTGGTGCTCCCGGACGGTACGGTGATCCACACCGGTTCGGCGGCCAACCAGGCGGCCGGAAACCTCTCCTTTGAGCGCGGCGCCAACGGCCCGGACCTGGCGGGTCTGTTCATCGGCTCCTGCGGGACAATGGGCATCATCACCAAAGTGACCATGCGCATCCGCCGCGTCCCGGAGATTGAAAAATTCCTCTTTTATTCCTTTGCGGAACTGGAGGATATGGTGGACGCGGTCTCCGCCATTCAAAGCCAGGAGGGCGCTTCCTTCCTGATCGGTTTGTTTGGCGGCCCGAAACCGGCCGATATCGGCGGCAATTATTTCCTGCATATTATCATCCGGGATAACGAAGTGAATGCCGAACGGCGTTCCCGCACCTGCCAGGTGGCGTGCGAGTCCTTCAGCGGCATGGCCCAGGATGCCAAGGCCACCCGCCTGTACTGGACCGGGCACATGTTCTCCTGGCTGCGCAATGCCGGACCGGAAGCATATTACGGCAGCCGTCCTTACTACTGCCCGGAAGTGGCCGGGTTTGTGAAGACTCAGGATCTGAAAGAGGTCATCCCGGCGATCAAGGGTTATATCCGGGACCATCAGGCCGAATGGGACCGGTATGGAATTCTGACCAAAGGCCTGGACGTATATTTTTCCCGCAATGGGGCCTTCCTGTGGGTGGATACCCTGTATCCGGAAGGGATCCCGGAGTCGCATGAATACGGCCTGAAAGTCCGGCAGGACATCGCCGAGATGTTGTTTGAGAAGTGGATGTCCCCCGGCGGGATCGTGGCCGGGATCGCGCCCTATATCATGGAACGGCTCGGCCCGACGTACGGCCTGCTGCAAAAGCTGAAAGACCTCCTGGACCCGAAGCACATCCTCAACCCCGGCGTGCTGCTGCTGGGCGGACAGCCCGGAAAAGGCCCCATCCTCTCGCGAGTGGCGCCGGATGAACACCCCGCGCTGGCCGAATTAGCCCAGGTTATCTTCCAGTGTCTGCGCTGCGGGTTCTGTTTTGATGTCAGCTGGGTGGGGGTGGGCCATAAATGCCCGTCCTATGAATGCGGAACCCTGGAATCCCACAGCGCGCGCGGCCGCATCGCGCTGGCGCGTGCCATACTGGAGGGAGAGCAGCATTACGACGAGGTCGTGGCAGACCGCATTTTCTCCTGCACGCTGTGCGGAGCCTGTTCGGAGCACTGCTTGAAGCAGATTGACATCCGGGAAATCTATCAGGCCATGCGGGAGGACCTGGCGGCGAAGAACCTGACGCCTGCGGGGCTCAAGCAGGTGGCCGAGCTGACCGTGGCCGACCGGAACCCCTTTGAACGGGCTGAAAAGGAGCGCTTTAGCTGGCTGAAGGAGGGCAGTGTGCTCGACCGGCAGTCTAAAACGGCTTATTTTGTGGGCTGCACCCCCTCTTACATCCGCAAATCGCTGGCCCGGGACAGCATTTCCCTGCTGAACAAACTGGATGTGGATTACACCATCGCTTCCGAGGAATGGTGCTGCGCGCACCCCCTGATGTGCGCCGGAGAGCGGGAGAAAGCGGCCGATTTCATGCGCCACAACATCGAGACCTACCAGGCTCTTGGTGTGGAACGGCTGGTCTTCTCCTGTTCGGGATGTTACGAAACCTTCAAGAAGGAAATCCCCCAGGTGCTGGGTGAACCGCTGCCGTTCGAGACCCTGCACATGGTGGAGCTCCTGGCGGAAGAAGTTGAGACGGGGAGAGTCTCCTTTGATCTGCTGAACTCGGGGACGGTGGTGACCTATCACGATCCCTGCTCGATGGGGCGCGGTCTGGGCGTCTATGACGCCCCGCGCAAAGTGATCGAAGCCATGCCCGGGATGCGCCTGGCCGAGATGCCCCGCAACCGCCGGGATGCCTTCTGCTGCGGCGCGGGTGCTTTTGTCCGCTATGATTTTCCGAAACTGACCCAAACGGCCGGAGAGGACCGCTGGAGTGAGGCGGTTGCCACCGGAGCGAACATCCTGCTCTCGGCCTGCCCGGCCTGCATGACGCAGTTCCAGCAGATGAAAGCCCAGACCAAAGACGGGCTGGAAGTGATGGATATTATCACGCTGGCGAACCGGTTGGTCCGCGTGCGGGAAAAGGCAGGCGCCTGAGAATAGATTGGCTTTAGTTCCCGCTGGGAGTTGTATGGAATGTCAACAGGTTGGTTGTGTTTTCATGAGGAGGAAGGCTGTGAATAACAAAAAAGGTATGTTGATTCGGACCCATCCGGCAATCCTTGCTGTATGGGCTGCAATAATCGCCGTAGCCTCATTACTGCCTGCAATCCCTGTGGTTGGCACAGGGGCAACATTCAATATTGGCGATTCCCTGGTCCCGTTGGCCGGTGTTTTCTTTGGCCCGTGGGGTGGGGCGGTTGCCGCCGGGATTGGTGCTTTTATCGGCCAGTTGATTGCACCGCATACGGTCTTGTTCGGGCCGTTCCAGTTTGTTCTGGCGATGGCAAATGCCATGTGCGCCGGTCTGATTATGAGAAAGAAATATCTTGTGCCGCTGGTGATCATCCTTATCCCGGCAGCGGTCTGGTACGCTTTCCCGTTGGGCAGGCAGGCATGGGGCACGCCGCCGACCTATTCCATAGCGATCCTTGCGCTTCTGGTGGCCTGGATTTGGGGCCGGGATTGGATTGGTTCCGAGAGCCGTGGAAAATTATTCGCCGGGGTGTTCCTGGCCTCTTTGATCGGGATTGTGGTGAGCTGGGCGCTGGGCAACCTGTGGGCCCTGATCATGTTTGCTTTGCCACCGGAAATCTGGTACGCAGTGATTGCCATTGCTCCCATTCAGCGTATTCTCTTTGCTCTGGGTGCGGCGGTAGTGGGGACACCGCTTCTCATCGGCCTTCCGAAAATTTCTGTGCCCGTGGGCCCGACACTCTATGAAGAACTGGAATACGAAGAAGAAGAGATTTAGGAATTCAAGATCTGGTTGAAAACCGGATGGAAAAATGCGTTTTACAAGGTGCTGTTGAATTGGATGGATTAAGGAGGAAGGGAATGAGTGGAAAGAAAGGTGCGTTAATCCGGACCCACCCGGCGATTATCGCGGTCTGGGCGGCTGTCATTGCGGTGGCGGCCCTGCTGCCTGCCATGCCCGTCATTGGAACGGGAGCCACGCTGAACGTCGGTTCGGCACTGGTCCCGTTGGCCGGGGTTTTCTTTGGCCCGTGGGGCGGGGCAGTGGCTGCGGGTATTGGTGCTTTCATTGGACAGCTTGTTGCGCCGCACTCCGTGCTGTTTGGCCCGTTTCAGTTCATGATCCCGATGATGAGCGCCTTTATGGCCGGTTGGGCCATGCGCAAGAAATGGTTCATTCCCTTTTTTGCCATCCTGGCGTTGGGTCTGGTGTGGTACGCTTTCCCGCTGGGACGCAAGGCATGGGCCACGCCGCTGCTGTACCTGATCGGGCTGGTAGCAATCGCCATTAACTGGATCTGGGGCAAGGATTGGCTCTCATCCAGCAATCGCGGTAAGATGTTCGTTGGAGTGGCTTTAACAGCGGCTGCGGGAGTTGTGACGGATCAGGCCGTTGGCAACCTGACTGCACTGGTGATGTTTGCTCTGCCGCCTGCCATCTGGTTCTCGGTTCTGGCAATTGCCCCCATTGAACGCATTGGATTTGCGATTGGCGCGGCGATTATTGGCACGCCGTTGTTGATTGGCCTCCCCAAAATCTCCGTACTGGTCGGGCCGTTGTTATATGAGGAAGAGGTCTTTGAGGAGGAGGACGAAGACTTGGAAGAGGTGGAAGACTTTGGTGTCTGAACCCGGGTATACCGGAAACCCTTGTGAAAGAGGGGCAGCGGTTCTGGGGGCAGCAGCCGTGGACCAGGTGGTCTGTGTTCCCCGCCTGCCCGGAACGGATCAGATTGTGCTCGCAGATTCCTGTACGCGCTGCGCCGGCGGCACGGGTGCCAATATCGCAGCTGCCCTGGTGAAATTAGGCTGCCGGGCGGGTTTGCTGGGTAAAATTGGGGATGACGAGGATGGCCGGTTCCTGCGAAGCTGTCTGGAAGAAGCCGCCGTAGATTTGAGTGGGCTGCGGGTCGCGGCGGGAGAGCGTTCGGCACGCTGTTTTATCGCCCTGGACCCTCAGGGGCAGCGCGTGATTTATGCTCTCGGCGGCGCGGCTCTGATCCAGGACCCTGCGGAGCTGGATGAGGATTCCTTCAGAGGTTTCCACATGCTGTGCATCTGCGATGCGTATCCGGAAGTGGCATTGGCCGCAGCACGGTTTGCCCATCGCGCGGGTCAGACCGTGGTGTTTGCGCCGGGCGGATTGATGGTTTCACTGGGCCTGCAGGTCCTCAAACCGGTGCTTTCCTTAACGCAAATCCTGGTGGTCAGCCGGACAGAGGCCGGTGTTTTATCCGGCGGTGCTGACCCGGGAGAAGCAGCCCATCAGCTGTCCCGGGAGGGTCCGGAAGTGGTCATCGTCACCCTGGGCGCGGAAGGGTGTCTGGTGTGGAACGATAATGGGTTCGTCCGGCTGCCGGCTTACCCGGCACCGCGGGTACGGGATACTACCGGCGCAGGAGACGCTTTCACTGCGGGAATCCTGTCGGGTTTCCTTTCCGGAATGGACTGGCGCTCGGCAGCAGATTTTGGGAATGCCGTGGCTGCCCTCAAGGTGGGCGCAGTTGGCGCTCAACAGGGTGTCCCCGGACGGGAAGAAGTGTTGAATTGGATGGATCGGTATAGAAATCGGGATAGAAGGGAACGGGAAACATCATGAAAGCTGTAAGAGCAGGGAAACCAGGTAAGGTGGAGATAGCAGATTTTCCGGATCCTATCCTCCAGGAGGGAGAGGTGATTCTGGCTCCGCTTGCCTGTGGCGTTTGCTCGACCGATATCAAACTGGTTCGTAAAGGGGCAGATAACACGGGGTACGCCTTGGGCCACGAATTAGCCGGTGTGGTGGTGGAGACCTCGCCGCAAAGCGGCTGGAAAGTAGGCCAGAGGGTGGTTGCTGCACCGTACTTGCCCTGCGGTATTTGCTATTATTGTCTCCACCACCAGCCGACTCTGTGTACGAATTTATACGATGTCTCGTTTTTGCCGGGAGGACTGGCAGAACGTGTCCGCGCGCCGCGCGATCTGACAAGACGCGGTTTGCTGGAAATTCCATCCGGTTTGTCTCCCGAGGTGGCTGCCCTGGCGGAGCCGGTTGGATGCACGGTCAAGGGGATTGAGGACAGTGGCCTGCGGCCGGGTGACAGCGTTCTGGTGATTGGAGACGGCCCCATGGGCATGATGTCGGCCGCGGTGGCACGGGCGTATGGTGCCTATCCCGTGATGGTGGCGGGGATGCTCCCGCACCGGCTCGCTGTGGCCGAGCAGTATTATGCCGACGTGGTGGTGAACGTCACCCATGAAGAACTGCGCCCAATCGTCGACCGGAACACCGCCGGAAGGGGAGTGGATGTGGTGATGGTAGCCGTCTCCAGCGCCGAGGCGCTCGCCAGCGGGATGGCCTGTGTGCGCCCGGGAGGGATGGTTAACGCGTTTGCCGGAGTGCCAAAGGGCACAACCGTAGATCTGGATATGCGGACGCTGCATTATCAGCAAATTCATCTGACGGGTTCGTTTGGAACCACGCCGGAATACATGGCAAAAGCGCTCAATTTGTTTGTCTCGGATCGGGTGCCGATTGCTCCTCTGGTTACGGGGCGTTTCCAGTTTGACGCAGTTGTGGATGCAATCGCCTATGCAGCAGAGCGTGAAGGCCTCAAGGCCGTTGTGCTGTTTTAATTTTCAGGGAGAGACCTATGAAGGAACATCGACTTCGCCATATTTTTGCACAGGACCGCCGGACGGTGATCCTGGCCTGCGATCACGCAGGGTTTATGGGGCCGCTTCCGGGGTTGAAAAATCCGGGGAAGCTGTTAGATCAGGCTGCTCGGGCCGGAGTGGATGCTGTTCTTACCACCATGGGAGTTGCCCGGCGGTACGTCAACCATTTTGGGAATATGGGGTTGATTTTGCGCGTGGATGGAGGTTCCAGCCAGCGCAATCCGAAAATGGGTGATATTCAATTGATTTTTGATGTGGAAGATGCGGTTCGGGTAGGAGCGGACGCGGTGGCCTGCATGGGGATGATTGGCTATCCGGAAGAGTCCTCTTCACTCCGCAACCTGACCCGGCTGGCAGCACAATCCGAAGTCTGGGGTATGCCGCTCCTTGCGGAGATGCTGGTGAAAGGCCAGGATGGGCCGGCGACCGCGGAAGACGTGGGTTTTGCCATGCGAATCGGGGTGGAGCTGGGGGCGGACCTGATCAAAGCCCCTTACGCGGAGCCTGCGGAGGGCTTTCGGGACGCGGTATCGGCCTGTTATCGTCCGGTGGTGGTGCTGGGCGGCGCCAGGGCGGATGACGAAGCCGGACTTCTGGAGAGCGTTGTTGCGGCATTGGCCTCGGGGGCCAGCGGCGTGGCAATTGGCCGTAATATCTGGCAGTACCCCAATCCCGGCGGGATGTGCCGGGCTTTGACTGCGCTGGTGCATGATGGCGCGACGGTACCTCAGGCCATGGAGGAATTGAAGGTTTGAAAGACCTGCTGATTGGGTTGGACCTGGGGACATCTTCCGTCAAGGCCGGCGTGTTTAACCGGCAGGGACGCGCGCTGGCACTCGCCGGACGCCCGTTAGCCGTTACGGTGCCGCATTCAGGCTGGGCGGAACAGGACCCACGGGCCTGGTGGCAGGGAGCCTGCGAGGTGCTGCGGGAAGTCCTGCGTAATATTGAGCCAACCCGAGTGGCCGGTCTGGGCCTCTGTGGACAGTGCCCGGGGCATGTCCTGGTTGGTGAGAACGGCGAGCCGCTCCATCCGGCCATCATCTGGCGCGATCAGCGCGCCGAAGCCGAAGTGGATTGGCTCCTGGAACACACTTCTCCCCAACAGGTTCAATCCTGGCTGGAAACCCGCTTTGTGGCAGACCCTTCATTGCCTCCGGCTCGTCTGCTGTGGCTGAAATGTAACCGTCCGGAGATCTGGGCCAGGACCCGCTGGGTTCTTCAGCCCAAGGATTTCCTGGGTTTAAAGTTGACCGGCGTGGCGGGTACGGATTCCAACAGCGCTTATTCCCTGGCGCACCCGCGCACGCGCCAATATCCGGTTGAATTTTTTGATTTGATGGGAATTTCTCCGGATTTAATGCCGCCGGTATTGGAGGATGTCTCCGCGGTTCTGGGAGAGATCACTCCGGAAGCGGCCGGGCAGACGGGTTTAATTCCCGGCATTCCGGTGGTGGTGGGGACCATCGATGCCTGGTGCGATAACCTGGCCGGAGGTGTGTTGTTTCACGGCCAGGCGGTGGAAGTTGCCGGGACCTCTGAAATGGTTTCCATGGCGGCGAGTCCACAGCAGGGTGGAGAGGGCGTGTTTCTGGCACGGATTGGGGAACAGGCTCATTTTGTGGTCGGCCCGGCACAGGTCGGGGGGGAGACCCTGTGCTGGCTGGCACGCGGTTTCTACCCGGAAATGAGCGGTACGCCGGATTTTGAAGTGCTGGAGCAATCCGCACGGAAGGTGCCTCCGGGCAGTGAGGGGCTGGTGTTCCTGCCCTATCTCAGCGGGGAAAGAGCGCCTATCTGGGATGCGCATGCCCGGGCGTGTTTCATCGGTCTTACCCTGGCACACGGGCGGCAGCACTGCACACGCGCCGCGTATGAAGGGGTGGCTTTTTCCGTACGCCACATTCTGGAGACCTGTGAAAAAGCGACCGCAGCGCGGGCCGAACAGATTGTGGTCTGTGGGGGAGGCTCCCGCAGCCGTTTCTGGAATCAAATTAAAGCGGATGTGCTTCAGCGCCCGGTGCGTCCGGCTGCCATTGCCGAGTCGGCCTGTCTGGGCGCGGCAATTCTGGCCTCTGTAGGTGTGGGCGTATTTGGCCGGCTGGTTGAAGCCTGCCGTGAAATGATTTCCTTATTGGAGCCGGTACTTCCTGATCCACGGACTGCGGAAGTCTACCGGAAAAATTATCAGGTTTATCTGGCCGCTTATCCGGCGTTGAAAGGCCTGTTTCAAAATCTTTTTTTGGGTGAATAGCTGAAATTTATGAGACCAAACAACGAACTTCAAATGCTTTTGCAGGTGGCCCGTCTATACTACGAACGAGATATGACTCAACAGGAAATTGCCGGACGGCTTAACATTACCCGTCAGAAAGTTTCACGGTTGTTACTGGCTGCGCGTGCGGATGGTATTGTGCAGATCACGATTAACGACCCGACTCCCGGGAATCCGGGATTGGTAAATAAGCTGTGCAAGGCTTTTAACCTGGATCATGCCGTGCTGGTAAGCGGCAGTTCTTTGGATGCAGAGACCTTGCGTACCTCAATCGGCCTTGCTGCTGCGGACTATCTCTATGAGACTCTTCAGGATGGCGAAATGATTGGGATCGGCTGGGGCCGGACCCTTTCCGAGGTGATCGGTTCACTCCGCTCGGACCGCACGGTCAGTATTCATGTCGTTCCCATGGTGGGGGGGGTGGGAGAGATGGCGCCCTCTTTTCAGGTGAATGAGATTACCCGCCACCTTGCCAAAGCTTTTGGCGGTACATACCGTTACCTGTATGCGCCGGTTTTCACTCAGAATCTGGAGACCTGGAAGGCGATCATGGAGACCAGTGAAGTCCAGCAGGTAGCCAGCCAATGGCCGCTGCTGGATAGGGCCCTGGTTGGCGTGGGGCATGTCCGTTTTCAACAGATCTCTTCCATGTTTTTCGGCGATTATATTTCCTCGGATGCCCTGGCACAGCTTGAAGCAAAGGGCGCGGTAGGAGATATTTGTGGGCGTTTCTTTGATCAGGATGGGCAGCCGGTCTCTCTTGATATTGGAGTGATCGGTGTAGGACTCGAACAGCTTTGCCGGATTAAAAATGTGACTGCTGTTGCGGGCGGCCCGGAAAAGGTCCCGGCGCTGCTCGGGGCTTTGCGCGGTGGGTACATCAAGATTTTGGTTACCGATACATCAACAGCCAACGCGCTGATAGATCAGGCTTAAGAAAAGGAGGTGGAGCGATATGGAGAAAGTTCTTCCCGGTTGAAGTGGAAGCAGCTTCCGGAAAGAATCAGAATGAATTGATAAATTACTTGGTTTGTCCGTCATTCAAAAATTGATAATTAGATCATACGGAGGGGTATCAAACATGAAAAAGAGAATTTTGGTTGTAGTAAGCCTGTTATTGGTGTTTGCAATGCTGGCAGGTTGCGCGCCGAAGGCGGCTGAACTTGGCGAGACGGTGCTGAAAGTCGATGGCAAAATTGGAACAACCAATTCCGGAAGCGACTACCTTCTGGACGAAGCCGCTTTTGAGAGCAAATCGGTTGAAAAAGTAATGGATGATCCCTGGATGGGAGATGGTTTGAACTATAAGGGGATCCTCTTAAAGGATGTTGTGGATCTGGTTAAACCTGAAGCGGATGCCACCACGATCAGCGTTATTGCCATGGATGGCAAGGCCGTAGATGTGGCAATTGAAGATGCCAAGAAATGGGACATCATGATGGTCCATTATCAGGACGGCGAGATACTCGGTGAGGATAGCGGCGGCCCTGTCAAGATCGCTTTTCCTGCGGAAGCCGGCGATACTTATCCCGATGACCAGTGGATGTGGTGGGTGGTAGAGCTCAAGTTTAAATAAACATCCGGCTCACAAAAGCATTGCGGTTCCGGTTGGGGTTGGACCATAAAATAAAGGGCTCAACCCCAACCACAATGTTCAGGCCGGCAAAGATACCGGACAGGGCCAAAACCCTTAAGCATTGCTGTCTTTAATCTGAAAAGGGGCGTGGTCCCGTTGATTGCAGATCGGATCTTGCCGGAAAGTATCAGGAACAGGAGTTAATCGTTGTTGAAACAGGAACGTGCGCTGGGTTGTCTGGCTGGGTTGGCGATTGGAGACGCGATGGGCATGCCCACCGAGTTCCTCACTCCCGAGGAGATTGAACTGCACTTTGGCTGGGTATCGGATTTTGTCCAGTCGCCCCCGTGGCATCCGCACGCTATTTTCCCTGCCGGACGGGTCACCGATGATACCGGCCAGGCCCTGGCAATCGTATCGGCTTATGAATCGGACGGCGAACTGCTGCCGAAGCGGGTGGCTGCCGCGCTCCTGGCCTGGGCAGACAGCTTACCCGAAAAGCAACTGGCGGTGTTGATCGGCCCCGGCACCCGGAAAGCCCTGGATGAACTGCACCGGGGCGTCGACCCCCGGGACAGCGGGACCAACGGCAAAACCAACGGTGCGGCGATGCGGGCCATGCCGGTGGGGCTGGTGAATTCCGGAGATTGGGCGGGTGCAACGCTGGACGCCGTGCTGGCCAGTATGCCGACCCACAACACCCGTTCTGCGATTTCAGGTGCTGCAGCGGTGGCCGCGGCAATTGCTGAAGCTTCGCGGGAAGGGGCGGACCTGGAATCGATCCTTGCGGCGGGGAAGTTGGGCGCGCGGGAAGGCCGTAAGTCCGGCGGATGGGTCTGGAGCACCCCCCTGGAGGGCCGTATTGAACTGGCAGAGGTGCTGGTTCGGGAGGCCGCCAACGAACAGGATGCCCTGCGCAGATTGTATGAGTATGTTGGCGTGGATATGCTGGTGCCGGAATCGGTGGCGACAGCCTTTGGACTGGTCCTTCTGGCAGAAGGTGATCCGATGCGCGCCATTCGGATGGCCGCCAATCTCGGTGGAGATTCGGACACCATAGGGGCTATTGCCGGGTCAATCTGCGGCGCCTGGCGCGGCGTTTCGGCCGTGGATCCGAATTTTTTGGCCCGGGTGGAGCGGTTGAATGGATTGAACCTGGCTGCAGCAGCGGAACGTCTGGTTGAGATTTATCATTGCAAACATGCCGGAGGGACGGAGAAATGAATCGGGACGTGAATGTGGGCTTCAGCATGCATCCCAGATGGTTGGGGGACGCGTCGCTGGCGGATTTCCTGAAACCACTGCGGGATTGTGGGCTGAACGCGTTGGAGTTTGAACTGGACGGCAGCTTTTCCGATTGGGATCAGTTTGAACCTTTGATGGCAGGTTGTCTGCAGCAGGGGATGCGCCTGTGTTTCCACGCACCTTACCGCCCGTTTTATTCTCTGGATGGGTTCAGCCGGGGAAGACGTGCCGAGATTCTGGAAGTTAACCGGCCCATGTGGGAGCTGGCGGAACGTTGGGCCTCCCGGGCCGGGGAGCAGGTTGCGATTGTGGTACACGGTGCCAAATCGGAAACGGCAGACCTTGAAATGCTCCGTGAAGACACCCGGGCTTTCCTGATCTGGGCCCTGGAAAACTTTCCGCATTTGAATCCTGCTCTGGAAAACCTGGACCTGCCCAAATCGGATGAGATCAAATTTGGTGAGCGCCATGCGGAAGTTCTGGAGCTGGTGCAGGAGATCCATCATCCCAGGCTGGGAATCTGTTGGGATATGGGGCATGACGTCCGGCATGAGATCACCACGGACCCCTCACCGGATTGGCTGCGGCATGTGATCCATGTTCACGCGCATGATCTGGACGAGTCCGGCCGGGATCATTTCCCATTGATCTATGGACGGGTGCCGGTGCTGCCCTGGCTGCGGGCCCTGAAAGCGCAGGGCTTTTCCGGAATGGCCACCCTGGAGTTGAAGGGCGGTCAGCTCGCCGGATGGACACCCGCGGAAATTGCCCGCATGTTGTGCCAGAGCATACAAATGGTTTCTGAAGGATTAACTTAAATGCAAACAACCCTTTCGGCTGGCAGGGAAACCCCGGAAAAAGGAAAATGGTGGCGGCGTTGGGGCCGGGATTCTTTTGCCGCTTATGCTTTTCTGCTGCCAAGCCTGTTGATTTTCATGGTTTTTACCTTCTTCCCGGCGATCTTCTCGCTGGTGGCGGGTTTTTTACGCTGGAATCTGCCTTACAAGGCGGTATTTGTCGGGTTGGCGAATTACGAAAAACTGTTTGCGGACCCGGTTACTGCTCCCGAGTTCTGGAAATCGATTTTCAATACCTTGTATTTCTCACTGGGGGTCCCCATCAACCTGTTTGTGGCGCTGTTCATTGCCGTTCTGCTCAACCGCAGGTTGCCCGGGGTCGCGATCTTCCGGACGGCGTTCTTTCTCCCGACCATTACCTCCACGGCCGCGATTTCGGTGGTGTGGATGTGGCTCTACCATCCGGCGGATTACGGCCTGTTCAACACCATTCTGGTTAACCTGGGACTGCCCATCCAGCGCTGGCTGCGTGACCCGGCTCTGGCGATGCCCTGTCTGATCCTGATGGGGGTCTGGCACGGTATGGGCTATAACGTGATTATTTTCCTGGCGGGTTTACAAAGTATCCCAATGGACCTGTATGAAGCGGCGGAAATCGACGGCGCAACCGGCATGGATTGCTTCCGTTTTGTCACCTGGCCGCTGTTGACCCCGACTACTTTTTATATCCTGGTGATCGGCGTGATTAACTCGCTGAAAGCCTTCACCGAGATAGATGTGATGACTCAGGGTGGCCCGCTGGGTACCACAACAACGATTGCCTATTACCTTTACCAGAAAGCGTTCCAGTTCTTCCAGCTTGGAGCGGCTTCTTCGGTGGCGGTGGTGCTGTTCGTCCTGCTGCTCGTGCTGACCCTGCTCCAGTTCCAACTGGTGGAAAAGAGGGTGCATTATGGGTAAATCCATGAACCGGACAGATCCGGAACTGCCGGGTGGTCTGTGGAACTCAAAGCGTTTCAGGAAAACGGTTTCGAACATCCTCTGGTATCTGGTGCTGGTCGCACTGGCGCTTCTGGTGATTCTGCCTTTCTTCTGGATGATCTCGACCTCATTAAAAGGTCCGCAGGAAGTGTTTTCCTACCCGCCCACCTGGATACCGCGCGAGTGGCATTTTGAGAATTACCTCCTTGCCTTTGACGCGGCGCCTTTTGGACGCTATTTTGCCAACAGCTTTATTGTTGCCAGCCTGGTGACCCTGGGTCAGCTTATTTCCTGCTCGCTGGCGGCTTATGCCTTCGCCCGTATGGAGTTCAGGGGCAAATCGATCCTGTTCACCCTGTTCCTCAGCACCACCATGATCTCCACCCAGGTTACCCTGGTGCCCTCTTACCTCATTATTCAGGAACTGGATTGGATTGATAAATATCCGGGGTTGATCGTGCCTTTTCTGGCGAGTGCGTTTGGGGTGTTCATGATCCGGCAGGCGTTTATGACCGTTCCGAAAGAACTGGAAGATGCTGCCAAACTGGATGGGTGCAGCCGGCTGCGCTTCTTATGGCAGATCATGGTTCCTCTGACGCGCCCGACCCTGGCGGCACAGGGCCTGTTTGCGTTCATGGGGAACTGGAATTCTTATCTATGGCCGCTGATCGTGACCAATAAACAGGAAATGCGCACCCTCCAGATCGGTCTGCGTTACTTTGTGAGCCAGGAAGGGGGGACGCAGTGGGGCATTTATATGGCGGCGGCGGTGCTGGTGACCCTCCCGATTGTCATTATTTACTTTTTCGTACAAAAATCGTTTGTGGAAGGGATGGCCACTTCTGGTTTGAAAGGTTAAATTCCATGGAATCCGGTGCGAATGGGGTTCCATGATGAATGGGAAAAAGAAAATTGGGAGATATCGAAAAGGACGGAGGAGCCTTATGAAAAAGAAATGGTTCTGTATTGTGATGGTGCTGGCTTTACTGCTGGCGGGATGCGGTGGGGGTACATCAGAAACCGAGACTGCCGGGCAATCGGGCGGTGCGGTGGACGCGGAGGGTCATATCACCCTGCAGTTCTGGTATGCCCTGGGCGGCGACAGCGGAGAAGCGGTGGAAAGCCTGGTCAAGTCGTTTAACGAATCCCAGTCTGAAATCACCGTTGTCCCAACCTATCAGGGTGGTTACGCTTCGACCATGGCAAAGATCTGGAGTGCTCTGGCAGCCAATAATCTGCCTGCTGTAGCGCAGGTTGGCGGCGCGCCGCTTTTGGGAGAGACCGGCGCGATTGTGCCTATTGAGGATTACTTCAACACCGAGGACGGCATTGACCCCTCATTGATCCTCGACAGCTTCTGGGACTACAACACCGCGGAGGGGAAAATCTGGAGTATGCCGTTCAATCATTCCGTCCCCGTTCTGTACTACAACCGCGACCTGTTCACCGCAGCAGGTCTGGACCCGGACGCACCGCCGCAGACCTGGGATGAAGTGATTGAGTATGGGAAAAAGCTGACTCTGGACACGGATGGGAATGGCGAGATTGACCAATGGGGTTTCAACACCAAGGAAGATACCCACTGGTATCTGAGCACCATGTTCATGTCCAACGGGGTGCAGATTGTCAACGCTGAGGAGACCGAGATGCTGTACAACAGTCCTGAGGCGGTGGAGATGCTCACCCTGTGGTCGGACATGGTAAACACCTACAAAATTATGCCGCCAAACCAGCACAGCGAGTCCAAAGGCGACTTTCTGGCTGGAAAACTGGGGATGCTGCTGATGTCCAGTTCCAGTATCCCCGGCATGGAAGAAGAAGCTCCCTTTGCGTTGGGCGTGGGGATGGTCCCTGCCGTATCCGGTAAGGAACTGGTTGTCCCGATTGGCGGTGCGAGCCTGGTGATCACCCAGTCCGACAATGAGACCGTAACGCAGGCTGCTTTGAAGTTTGTCAAATATATGACCTCCAGAGAAAGCGCGGTTGCGCTTTCGACCGATACCGGGTATGTTCCCATCTACAAAGATGCCCTGGATTGGCCGGAGCTGGCAGATTACTTCACACAGTACCCCAATCGCAGGGTTCCGGTGGCGCAGCTCGAATACGCTCAATCCATCCCCGAGTTTTCGGCCTTGGGCACCAGTGATCTGGAACTGCGTAAGGCGGTCGAATCGGTGGAACTGGGCGAAGCCACTCCTCAAGAAGCGCTTGACAGGGCAAAGAAGGTGGTGGATGAGAATATGAATGAGCAACAGAGTCAATAGTTGGCAACAAGCAGTCTGTCCTTTTTGCGGCTGCCTGTGTGAAGATCTGTTGGTGAAAATGGACGGGCAGCGGTTTTCTCCGCTGTCCGTTTCCTGCCGGAAAGCGCTGGCAGGTTTTGAAAGACATAACGGGGTGCCGGGCCTGCCGGAGCAGGAAGGCACCCCGCTGACTTTCCCGGAAGCGCTGCGAACAGCCGCGCAGTGGATCGCGGGGGCGCGGCTGCCTTTGATCCTGCCGGGGGAGGGCGCATCTCTGGAGGCCTGCCGGGCAGTGGTCCGCCTGGCCCAAACCATTTCGGCCTGCGTCGACGTTCCCGGCCCGCTTCCGGGAGATGGGGTCGCCCGGGCTGCTGCCGGGATGGGCGACCAATCCTGTTCTCTGGGCCTGCTGCGGGACCGCGCGGATAGGGTGGTGTTTTGGGGCGCATCTCCGGAACAGTCGCACCCGCGTTTTCTGGAACGCTTTATTGCACCGGGGTGCGAAAAGACCCTCCTGGCGGTGAATAGTGTCTTGCCGGATACCCTCCCGGTGGAGCACTATTCTGTGGATGCTGCGGCAGTATTGGGTCTGATTTCCGGCTTGCTGTTGGGGTTGAAACAGGGAAACGATGCACTGGAGCCGCTTGCGGCCCGTTTGCTGTCCGGGTTGGGCGCGGCCCGGGCTGGCGTGTTCGTTCTGGGAGATGGTTTTCTCCGTCAGGGTGAGGCGGTACTCGCGGAGTTGTTCCGCCTGATGAAAGCGCTGGAGATCCGCCATGGAGCCCGCTGGTTTGCTTTGATGCTGGCTGAAGCGGATCATTTTATTGCCAACTCGGCGGCTCTGCTGGCAGAAACGGCCTTTCCGGGCAGTATGCGCTTCCGGGATGGGAGGGCGGAGTATTCACCGGCCGAATGGGGCGCAGAGGCTCTGCTGCGGCAGGGCGGTGCGGACCTGGTGATCTGCGCGGGCAGTCCGCAGAATGGTTGGAAATGGCCGGGCGGGGTTCGCACGATTGTACTCAGCGCGGACCATCCGGATGGGAAGCCGGGTCTGTGGTTCCCCGTTGGACAGCCGGGATGGGATTGTACCGGGACGCTGGTCCGTCTGGACGGTGTCCCGGTGTGGGTGTCCGGGTTGGAACCGGGGAAACGGCCTTCTCTGGAAGATGCTCTGGATCAGGTCCGGCAGGCGGTGCTGTTGTGATCGTGCTCCGCGGCGGCAGATTGTATGACCCTGCCAACGGCGTTGAAGGCCTGGTGCGGGACGTCTGGATGGCGGACGGCCGTATCATTCCGCCGCCCGCTCACCCCGAAACGGTACAGGAGATCGACGCCCGGGGCTGGTGGCTTGCTCCGGGAGCCGTTGAGATTCACACACATATCGCCGGAGCGCCGCTGCGGCTGGCGCGCGGGTTTTCGCTGCGCGAGCTGGATGAAGGTGTGCCGCTGGTGCCGCCCCCCGCGGTATTGGGTGAAGCCTATCTCCGCATGGGGTACACCGCGGTATTCGATGCGGCTATGCCCCCACTGCTGGCATCCCTGACGCATCATGACTTCAGCGCGATGACCTCCCTCGACCGGGGGGCCTATACTTTGGTGGGCGATCATGATCTGGTTCTGGATGCGGTCCGCAGCGGGGATTCCGCTGCCCTGCGGGATGTGCTGGCCTGGCTGCTGGAGTGCAGCGGGGGTTATGCCCTCAAGCTGGTCAACCCGGCAGCCGGCAGGGAACACCGCGATGGTTCTCCCACGGGCGGCCTGGATGAAATCTCCCTGCCGGTGGGACTCTCACAGCGCCGGGTGCTGCTTGCGGTAGCCCGCGCGGCGCAGGAACTGGCCCTGCCGCATCCGGTCCACATGCACGCCGCCGATCTGGGAAAACCGGGCAGCTGGCGCGGTTTCTGTGAGACCGCGGCTGCGCTGGAGGGTTTGCCCGCGCATTTCTGCCATATCCAGTTCTATTGTTATGGCGAGGGCGCGCATGGCGGCATCCGTTCGGCAGTTCGTGAGGTGGTGGAATCTATTTCCGCGTACGGACAATTGAGCTTTGATATCGGGCAGGTCGTGTTTGGCCCGGCGCTGGTGGTCACTGCCGACCAGCAGGCGGTTGGGAATCTTAAGAGCGTGAAGAATCCCCGCTGGGCCGCGCAGGCGCTGGAGGGCGAAGGGGAGATGGGGGGCATGGCATTGGATTACCTGGCGCGCAATCCGGTCGGTGCGGTCCAGTGGGCTGCCGGGCTGGAACTGCTGCTGCGTTTTCCCGATCCGTCCCGCCTGTTTCTCACCACGGACTTCCCCAACGGCGGTCCTTTCACCGCTTACCCCTCCATTCTGGCGCTCCTGATGGACGCGGAGTACCGTGCTGAACAGCTTTCCCAGGTGCATCCGGCCGCGCGGACGCAAACCGGGCTGGCGGAATTGGAACGGGAATACACTTTTGGGGAAGTGGTTGCCATGACGAGTTGGGGCCCGGCCCGCGCACTGGGGCTGCGGGACAGGGGACATCTGGCTCCGGGCGCGGTGGCGGATGTGCGCTGCTATCGGGCCGGAGAAGATCCGCAAAAAATGTTCCGGTTCCCGGCACTGGTGGTAAAATCCGGGCAGGTCATCTTGCAGGACGGGGCGCGGATCGCCTCCCCGCCGGGCCGCACGCTGGTCTGCCGCCCCGCATGGGACCGCGCCCGGCTGCCGCGCTTTCAGGATTGGGCGCACGAATTGCTGACTCTATCCGCGACACAGTATGGCTGGCCGGGTAGGGAACAGGCCGGGAATGTGGAGGAGGTGCCGTGCAGATCCGAGGTGTGATCCTTGTTGATACCTATGCCGAAGCCTTTCCCATGTTTGCGGCCCGGTTGGTGGTCACCGCGGATACCGAAAGCTGGGCGCTGACCGCGGCCCGCACCGCTGCCGGACTGGCAACTTCGGTGGTGGGGTGCGGCTGCGAGGCCGGGCTGGATGGCGTGATCTCCCCTGAAGATACGCCCGATGGACGCCCCGGCGCGGCAGTGCTGGTCTTTACCGTCAGCCGGAAGGCCATGGCGGGCGAACTGCTCAAACGGATTGGGCAGGCTGTGCTTCCCGCCCCGACCACGGCTTGTTTCAACGGCCTGGATGTCCCGGATACCATCCCCGCGGGCGGTAAAGTGCGCTATTTTGGGGACGGTTTTCAATCCAGCAAGGTGATCGGCGGGCGGCGCTACTGGCGTGTGCCCACCGGTGACGGAGAATTTGTGGTGGAAGAGTCCTTTGACGTGGCCGAAGGGGTGGGCGGAGGCAATTTTATCCTCAGCGCGGTGGACCGGCCCTCCGGTCTGGCCGCTGCGGAGGCGGCTGCCGCGGCCATTGCCGCCGTGCCGGGTGCCATAGCTCCTTTCCCCGGCGGGATCTGCCGCTCGCCGAGCAAGATCGGCTCGCGGTATGCGGGCCTGGTCGCTTCCACCAATGACCGCTTCTGCCCGGCATTATGCGGCAGGGTAGAGACGGCGCTGCCGGAAGGCGCCCGCGCAGCCTATGAAATTGTGATCGACGGGCTGAACCGGCAGGCGGTGGCGGATGCCATGCGGGCCGGGATTACGGCAGCCTGCCTCCCCGGCGTGCTTCAGATCACGGCGGGCAACTACGGCGGGCATCTGGGTCCTTACCATTTTCACCTGCACCATATCCTGCAGGAGGAAAAGGAATGAGCCTGCGTCTGGCCTTTCATCCCGGTTGGACCGGGCCGGTGGATGCATCCGGTCTGCTGCCGGAAAAGCTGCTGGAGATGGAGATTCCCGCTGTCCGGCGCGTCCGGCTGCCTGTCGGGCGCGAAGGGATGGAACTGGGCGAGCTTTGCGGGGTGGAGGATGTGCCGGATGGGCGGCAGGAGCTGGTCCTTGCCGGTCAGACCGGTGCCTTGAACCGGATTGGCCGGGCGATGACCTGCGGAAGCCTGGCTGTGGATGGCGATGCAGGCCATCTGGTGGGCATGGAAATGTCCGGCGGGAACATCACAGTGTCCGGCAGCGTTGGGAATGATCCGGGGGCTTCTATGACCGGTGGAACAATCCGCGTGTTGGGCAGTGCCGGGAACCATGCCGGAGGGCGTCTGCTGGGGCGAAAATATGCCATGAGCGGCGGGGAAATCTTTATCCTCGGCAGTGCCGGAACGGAAACCGGGTGCGAACTCCGCCGCGGGGTGATTGTGGTGGGCGGGGACTGCGGCCCCCGCGCCGGGTGCCAGATGCGGGCCGGGACGATCCTGGTCCGCGGGACGGCCGGGGATTATCCGGGGATGGGGATGCGGCGCGGCAGCCTGCTGGCGGGGAAATGCGGCCTGCCGGCGCCGGGCTTTACGGAATCCCGCGCGGCAGAACTGGAATGGCTGCGTTTGTTTTTCCGCTACCTGTCCCGGCAGGGGATCATCCTGCCGCAGGGGTGGGCTGCCGGGTGTTCCCGGCGCATGGTTGGTGATTTCACGGAATTGGGAAGAGGAGAACTATATCTGTATGAGAACACTGAATAAAAGAGCCTGGGAACTGTTGTGGCAGTTTTCCCAGGATGCAGAGGAACTGCACTGCCGTGTGCACACCCGGTCGTGCGGTGCCGTGGTGGTGGATGCCGGTGTGCAGGTGCCGGGCGGCGTTCAGGCCGGACTGCGGATGATTGACCTGTGCGCCGCGGGGCTGATCTCCTCTCAGGTCCTGCCGGGGAAGGTGGGGGGGCGGTTCTGGCAGCATGTGGTGGTGCAGAGCGACTGGCCCTTTGTGGGCTGCTTTCTCAGCCAATCGGCAAACTGGCCGGTAGATGTTCCGGGAGGGCGGGGGATGGGCTCCGGCCCGGCCTGCCTGCTGGCGGATAAATCCCGCTTCCGGACGGAGTTTAATTTTGCCGACCCTGCCGATTGTGCTGTCCTTGTTCTAGAGGCGGACTTTTTGCCCGATAATGCCGACTGCCGGGCGCTGGCAGCAGCCTGCGGCGTTCTCCCGGAGCTGTTTGGTGTGGTGGTTGCCCCAACGCGCAGCCTGGCAGGGAACGTACAGATTGTTGGGCGTTCCATTGAGACTGCGCTGCACAAGCTGCATGATCTGGGGATGGATTTGCACAATGCTGTCAGTGCGATTGGGCGTTGCCCTCTGGCACCTCCTGCTGCGGATGATCTGGCTGCATTGGGACGGGTGAATGATGTGATGGCTTACGGCGCGCAGGTGTGGTTGGCGGTTTCCGGGGTGCCGGTTGAAGACCTGCAGACCCTGCTGCCGAAGGTACCGGCTTCTACCAGCCCCGTGTATGGCAGACCTTTTCTGGAGATCCTGAAAGATGCCGGTGACTTTTACGGGATTGACCCCGGCTACTTTGCCCCCGCGGAAATCACCCTGATGGACATGGATTCCGGCTGGACAGGCCACGCGGGCGAGGGGGATGAAGAGCGCCTGGCCTTGCTGTTCCAGCAGGGAAGCGCTGCAAATGGTTAAGGTCGGTATTCTCTCCAAACCGGATTCCTGGCACAGCAGCCAGTTGGCGGCGGCGTTTAACCGCCTGGGGGTTGAACTGGTATTTGCTGCGGCCGCTCAGCTCTGCGTCCGTTTGGGAGAGGAGCGCGCGGTTTTTGGGGGTGAAGCCCGGCTTTCGGACCTGGATTTGCTGCTCGTGCGCCACGTTCCGGGCGGCTCGCTGGAGCAGGTCATCTACCGCATGGATGTGCTGCACCAGCTGGAAGACAGCGGAGTGTGCTTGGTGAACCGCCCCGGCGCGGTGGAAAAAATGGTGGATAAGTACTACACCAGTTCACTGCTCCAGAAAGCCGGGCTACTGGTCCCGGACACCGTGCTTACCGAACAGGTTGAGGAAGCCGTCCGGGCTTTCGATTGGCTGGGCGGGGATGTGGTGGTCAAGCCGCTGTTTGGCAGCCGCGGAGCGGGAATGGTGCGCCTCACGGACCGGGAAGTGGCCCTGAGGACCTTCCAGGCGCTGGCACTGGGGCGGTATGTGTTTTATCTCCAGCGCTTTATCCCTCACCGCTGCACTGATCTGCGCGTCCTTGTGGTCGGGGGAGAATGTATCGCGGCCATGGAGCGTCGTGGAACCACTTGGAAGACCAATATTTCCAATGGCGCTGAACCGTTTGCTTACGTCCCGGAAGGGGAAGTGTGCTCTGCCAGCCTGATGGCCGCGGCGGCGGTTGGCGCGGATTACTGCGGTGTGGACCTGCTGTGCGGCGAGGATGGCCGGCTGTACACCGTGGAGGTCAACAGCATGCCTGCCTGGGAAGGTTTGCAGTCGGTCACCCCGTTTAGTATTGCGGACCGCATTGCTGCTTTCTGCCTTTCCCGGATGGGATCGTAAGGTCCTGTTTTTTCCTTTTCAGGCTTGCGAAGAAAACAGGAATAAAAAAAGGAACTGCTGGGGGTGCAGTTCCTATTGGGGCAATTCAAATCACCCCGGAGTATTTTTAGTGTTCATTTATCAGATATGCGGCATGATCTCTTCGGAGTAGATGCTCATCTGGTCTTTGAGTTCTTCCACGGAATCGGCGACGAAGTAAGTGCCGCACAGGTGTTTAACGCCGGCTTCTTCCAGCTCTTTGATATTGGCGATGACCTGTTCGGGGTTGCCGATCAGGTTGGTTTTTACCAGATCCATGCCGGCCTGGTCTTTTAGTGTGGACTGGCGCAGCGATATCAGATGGTGGTACATCTGGCTTTTCTCAAAGCGTTTAACGGCTTCTTCATAGTTTTTTGCCACGTAGCACATCAGTTGGGGAGCGACATCAATCTTGGAGCCGTCCCGCCCGTGCTGTGCGGCAATTTCGTGCAGTTTGGCAACCTTTTCCCTTACCTGGTCGGTGGGCATCCCGGCCGGCATCCATCCCTGGCCGTAAATTGCCGCCCGGCGGACGGCGTTCGGGTTGTTCCCGCCGAAGTAGATCGGGAGCGGGTCCTGGAGGGGTTTGGGGTACATTTCCACATCTTTGTACTCGTAATAGTCGCCCTTCCAGCTGGCATTGCGTTCACTGAACAGGACTCTTAATGCCTGTACACCTTCTTCCAGCATATTCCCGCGGTGCACATCGGCGCTGGGTTGGAGCGCTTCAAATTCTTCGCGGTAAGCGCCGACGCCCACCGAGACGATCAACCGCCCTTTAGAGAACTGGTCCAGTGTGGCCAGTTGTTTGGCGGTCACCACAATATCCCGCCGCATGGGCAAAACCAGGATGCCGGTGCCGAATTTCAGCCGCGTGGTCCGGGCGGCGATATAGGCGTATGTGATCAGCGGTTCCCAGAAATTCGGCGGAGTCGGGTAGGATTCCCGCACGTATTTTTGGGTGGTCATGTGATCATTGCCCCATACCGAGTGGAAACCCAGTTCCTCGGCGTGCACTCCCAGTTCAACCACTTGGTCCGGCGTGGCGAATGGCACGGGGTACATCATTCCTTCCATACAGGTTGGCAAACCAACGCTTGAAATCATGATTTACATTCCTTTCCAGATATTCTTGTTCTAATGCGGCTATTCTTTCCCGATCCGGTCGGGATCAATGACCATATCTTCCAGCTTTCGGGGGTAGGGGGTGAGGATCTCCATGCCGGTCTCGGTTACGGCTACGGTATCGGAATGGCGGAAGCCGCCCACACCCGGCGCATAAAGGCCCGGCTCAACGCTGAGCACCATACCGGCTTGCAGGACGGTGGGGTCCCCTTCGTCCAGGAAGGGACCTTCGTGGGACTCGAGTCCCAGTCCGTGTCCCTGGTGATGCTGGATGTTGGCTTCAAATCCGGCTTCAATCAGGAAGGTCCGCATTTGAATATCCACTTCTGCGCAGCGCACACCGGGTTTGATCAGCTTGAAAGCCATCTGTTGGGCCTCGTAGACCTTTTCAAACAGGCGGCATTTTTCGTCCGTGGGAGTCCCAAAAAACATGGTGCGTTCCAGCTCGGTGTAGTAGCCCTGTGCGATTCCCTGGCAGTAGCTTACCAGGTTGTCGCCGCGCTGGACCGGACGGCTCCCCATTGCGGCATGACTCATGGCAGTGCGCGCGCCGGAACGGAAGCTGGCGTGGATGCCAACCATTCCCGAGTAGCCTTCGGAACCGGCAACTTCTTCAAGCTCGTCAAATGCCTGTTCTTCTGCCGGTCGGGATATGCTGCGTTCGCTTTTACCTTCTTTCATGGCCGCCTGCAGGAATTGATGGGTGCGTGCTGCCCATTTTCCACTCAGGCGCAGCAGTTCAAGCTCTGTGGCCGACTTGACCTTCCGCATCTCGTCCAGAATATCGCCGACCGGGCTCAGCCGGGCGTCCAGCAGGCTGCTCAGGAGGGGACCAAAATAACTGTTCAGGTCGAGGTGCCCGTCGTTATCCGCCCCCAGAGGTTTTTCCGCCAGTCCCATTTCCTGCAAAAGCTCTACCAGATGGTACATGGGGTGTTTTTTGCCGGGGAACTCAAAGTAAACCCGGGTCTTCTTCAGCCAGGGAGCCTGTGAATGGAGGTGCTGCTCCTCCAGCTTGGGGACCATCATGGCGGCATCCCCCTCTGTGGGAAGGATCAGCGCGATGGGCCTTTCGGTGGACAGGTGGGCATAATGGGTCAGATAACGGATTCGTGTCGGATGGAAGAAAATTGCGCCGGCCAACCCGCGATCCGCCAGAACTTTTCGTACTTTATCCTGGCGGTAGAATAGTTCTTCTTTTGGAAGTGAGAAAATAGTCATCGTTGCACCTGTTTAAGAAATCACAAATAATTCTTTAGAGATGGTGGTTAAGACCTCGTTCCCGCTCGCGCGGACCACAAATGGGTCTTCCACAATCAAACCGCCCAATCCAAACTCATAATAGGGTGACTCGGCATTCACCACAGTGCCTTCTTCAATTACATCCGTGTTACCGGGCTGGAGCAGGACGTTTTCGTAAAGTTCCAGGCCGATGCCGTGTCCGGTATGGTGGCGCTCATAGTGCTTCAAACCGGCCTCTCGTCCTGCCTGCATGGTAATTTCATACAGTTCACCGCCGGTCATTCCGGGTCGGGCCATCTCAATGGCTTTAAGGTGGCTGGCTTTTAGAGCTTCATAAACCTCTCGCACGCGGGGTTCCGGTTCGCCAAAACAGGCTGTGCGGCCGAAATCTGCCCAGTAACCGTGATAGTCGCATCCCACATCGATGAAAATGGGCCAGCCTGGTTGCAGCCGGGTACGGCTTGGCTCCCGCTCTGCTGCTACGCCGTTTGGCCCAACCCGAACACAAATGAACTGCGGTGTTCCGCCCTGACCGGCCACGGACCGGGCAAATTCCCGCGCCAGTTCGTATTCCGTAGCGCCGTCGTGAACAATGCTGAGTAAGGACAGGATGGCGGTCTCGTTGACATGAGCGGTGGCACGCAGCCGTTTGATCTCGGCTTCGGTCTTTGCTTTCCGGATCTGGCGGAAAGTTTCCGTGGCTTTTGTAAAACCGGCCCGGGGGAATTTCTCTGCTAATTTTTCGAAATAACCGGGGAGGAGGTTGATTTCATCCAGGCCGATCTTTTTGTCGGTCAGGCCCATTTTCTCCAGGACGAATGCCAGTGCATCCAGTGAAGTCCCTAAGGAAGGGGTATTCACACTGATGTCCATCAACCGGTGATCGTCGTCCGAAAGTTCGACATCCAGGAACGGCCCGGGGCGGAAGAAACGCCCGTAAGCGGCTACGCCCTGTAACCCTTCAAAAGCATCCAGGGCCTGGTTTGTCAGCCCCTGGCTGGTGACGTAATAGGGTTCCAGCGGACGGTCCCGGGTGATCACGGCGTAGGTCTGGTGGTCGTACGGAAAATTACGCAGTCCTTCTCCCATTACACCGGTCAGATAATAAACATTGTTCATCGTGGTGGCTACCAACGCGTCAAGACCCTGTTGGTCCATCAGCCTCTGCAATCGGGGCACATTCACGAGATCATTCTTCTTTTTTTGCATAGATTCTCCTTGCGGGACTCGGTGAGAGTGGAATTAATGGGTGATGTGTTGAAAATAAAAAAGTGGGGCAATACACTGCACATATTGGCCGAGTGTATTGCCCCTGGGGGCGGGGGGGTTATGTGGTGTACTTTTCCACTTCTAAGTATCTGTCCCGGCTGTCGGGGAGTACGGTTACAATTCGTTTCCCCTGTCCAAGCTCTTTGGCAATCATTGTGCTTGCGAGCACGTTGGCTCCTGAAGAAATGCCGCAGAAAATTCCTTCCTTTTGGGTGAGTTGGTGGGCCATATCAATCGCGTCACTGTCATGGATCGAGATTACCCGGTCGACAATCTTGCTGTTGAAGATTTGGGGGATAATGCCGTCGGAAATGCCCGGGATGAGCGGATATTCATCCGGCGCGCCCATCATTGCCTTGCCTGCGGGTTCGATGCCCACAATCATAATGTCCGGGTTGTGGGCTTTTAAGGCGCGCGCGACACCGAGGATCGTACCGCCTGTACCTACAGAAGCCACAAACGCGTCAATTTTTCCATCGGTTTGTTCAAGAATCTCTTTGGCTGTCCAATCGTGGTGCGCCCCAACATTCCAGGGGTTGGAAAACTGCCGGGCCCACCAGATGTCGTCATGCTGGCGTTCCAGGTCCAGGCAGATCTGGCGCGGGAGCAGTTCTACGTGACCGCCATGCACGCTGGAGTCATCATCGGCATCCAGTCCCATTTTCTTGTTGTAGTCCTGAATATCAATGGCTTCAGATTCGGCACCATAAGCCAGCATGATGGACATGCGGGATTTATTCGAGACCATTTTGGGGGTGTAGGCCACAAAGCGATACCCTTTCACCGCGGAGACAAATGCCAATGCCGTGCCGGTATTGCCGGTGGTGCCTTCAACGATGGTTATACCCTCTTTCAGTACGCCGGATTTTTCAGCATCTTCGATCATCATTTTGGCGATCCGGTCTTTGATGCTGCCGCTCGGGTTCAGGAATTCCGGTTTGACCAGGATCTCGGCACCGGTCTCTTTTCCGATGCGGTTGAGCCGTACCAGGGGAATATTGCCGATTAAATCCAACATGCTGTCTGCTATTTTGATATTCTTATCCATTAATTCTCCGTTTACAAGAAGTTTGACAATATTATTTTTTGTTTACGGCCTTGCGAGCCGTGGTGGATCCATTTTTCATCATTGCGCGTTTTCAATCTCCGGACGGATGACTTTCGCGAACTGCTGTATGGTTTCCTGCACGGTTCCGCCCTTTGGCGGATGTGGCAGGATGGTGATATGGTCGAAACCCATCGCGGATACTGCACGCACTTTCTCGGTGACTTCTTCGACTGTTCCCGCCCAGCAGAATTTTTCTACAAAAGCGTCGGGCACCAGGTGGGCATTCTTTTCCATCAGGTTGTAGTCTCTTTGAGCGATGATAGCTTCAAGTTCTTCGGGGACTTCCAGCCCCACCCGGTGTACAAATTCACGGTCGGGGTAGCTGGTCCACAAAAAGACAGCGGCCATGGGGCGCACTGCATCGAAGGCAATCTTCCGGTCCGCATGCACACAGGCGTCTACCCGGGAAAACAGGGTGATATCTTCCAGCTTCCGGTTGGCTGACCGGGCTCCCTGAGCTACGTTTTCCAGAGCAAACTTCAGCCCGACCGGTTCGGCAAAGGTGGCGATCATGGCACCGTCCGCTACCTTACCGGCGGTCTTGAGGACCATCTTGCCGCGGGAGGCTACGACTATTGGGATGTCGGCTCGCGCTTGAAAATTCAGACGGCCCCGGTTGCATTGGATTACTTCGCCTTTAAAATTCACTTCTTCACCGGCCCACAGCCCGCGGATGACTTCCACGGCTTCGGCGATTGCTTTTGCCGGTCGGTCCCGACGGATCCCCATCACCGGGAAACCGGTTCCACCGGCGCCCATGCCAAGGATGGCCCGCCCTCCGGAGATTTTATCGAGCGTGCCGATCGCGGCAGCCGTGAGCGCAGGGTGATGGCTGTAAGGATCGGCTACGAAGGTGCCGATTTTAACGCGCGAGGTGTTTTCCGCTGCCACGGTCGCGGTAACGTACATTTCATGGAAGAACTTTTCATTGCTGATCCAGAGCTGGTCATAGCCGAGTACCTCGGCTTCCTTTACCAGATCAACAAACTGTTGATAAGAAGTTCCTTCCTGCCAGTGCAGTCCTAATCCCAGTTGCATAGCTTCCCTACCTGTGTTGAGTTGAATGTTGCTTTTGTTCTTATGACATCAATATTCCCTGCTGTTAGTTGATCGGGTTGGCGGCAGGGAAATGCGGCATAACTTCTTCCGCGAAACGCTGCATTTGCTCTTTGTATTCGCTGACCGAATTGGCCGCGAAAAGGACTCCGGCGATATGCGCAGCGCGTCGATCCATTCAATGACCTCATCTGCACAAACGATGAGGTCATTCTCTTCAAACCGGTTGCCCTCTCTGCCCTGATCTTTCCGGGTCGTCTGGTGGTTCCGGAATGTTTTTAGAACGGCTTCATGGCATTCCCCGGATAGGGCGAGAACTGCGGTGCGATATCCATGTTTTCCGATTCCCATCCTGCCGGGGCCTGCAAACTTTCTTTGCCCGGTGTAAGTCAGTCTGTCTTATTGAACAGCCGGAAGAAGATCTGCTACAGCCATGCATAGAGCAGCTACTCCCAGCGGCATAACCGTTTCGTCCCAATCAAATTTTGGGTTGTGATGCGGGTAGTCGTTTTCGCAGCGTGCTGCGCCGAGAACAAAGTAGCACCCCGGTGCTTTTTCCAGAAAATATGCCACGTCATCGGATGGGGTGGATTGCTGGTTTGTAGAAATGTTTTCCCATCCGACCAGCTTGGCGACCGTTTCACGTACACGGGCGGATACTGCCGGATCGTTGACTGTGGCGGGAAGCAGCTTGTTAAAGTTAACTTCGCCTTTTCCGCCCATGACCTTCGCGGTCCCTTCGATAATGCTTCTGATTCGCTGGTGTACCAGTTCCTGCGTTTGCTTGCGGTAAGTGCGGATGGTTCCTTGAAGGTCGGCGACTTCGGCAATAACATTATGGGTGTTGCCTGCCTTCAGGCTTCCGACACTGATCACTGCCATATCAAGGGGGTCAACATTGCGGCTGATGACGGTTTGCAGTTGTGTCACAATATATGCTGCGATGACCGTTGCATCGATCGTGTCGTGCGGTTCTGCGCCGTGCCCGCCTTTCCCGGTGATCCGGGCCTGGAAACTATCCGCAGCGGAAAGAATGGGGCCGTCACCAATCTGGAACACACCGGCAGGTGTTTGGGAATGAAGGTGAATCCCCAGCGCGTAATCGGGACGAGGATCGTCGATTGCCCCATCATCGATCATGGCTTTTGCGCCGGCGCCTTTTTCCTCTGCCGGTTGGAAGACCAGCAGCACGGTCCCGCTGAAAGAATCACGGTGTTTCGCTAATAATTGTGCCACGCCCATTCCCATGGCGGTGTGTCCATCGTGACCACAGCCGTGAAACTTGCCCGGTGTTTTTGAACAATAATCGGTATCGTTTTCTTCCTGGATCGGCAGAGCATCCATATCGAAACGGATCATCACTGTAGGTCCATCCTGCAAGCCGCGAACGAGGCCAATCACACCGGTTTTTCCCACACCCGTTCGGGTTTCGATCCCCAGAGATTGTAGATATGTGTTTACAATCTCTGCCGTACGAAATTCCTCAAAGCCAAGCTCCGGGTGGATATGGAAATCACGACGCCAGTGGACCAGTTCTTTTTGCATTTCTTGTGCTTCTTTTAGGAAATCAGTCAAGGTTTTGCTCCTGGTTCAACTAAATTTTTTAAATCTTTGATCGTATGCGGGAAGAAGATATTCCTTTATACGGTTTGTTATATTTAAGAAATGACCGGACGTCTAATCTGTAACGGAGTACGTCTGGATGCTTTTAAATTTTTAATTTTCTGGTTAAATCTGTATTTGTGGGAAAAACGTAAAAATTTTTCGAATGACTGCTCCGGGGGGTAGCGCTCTCGAAAACTTTAACACTTGAATAGGTTGTAGAATTTGTGTTACAATTGTTTCTCTAGGAGAAACAGTGTTTAATATCATAAATATTTTACTCCTTTTAGGGTTTTTGTCAAGTTGCATTTTCTTGCGGCTCGCGGGGGTAATTTAAATTTCAGCGTTATTCCGTACTGTAATCTCTGTTTTTCAATCTGAATTAACCTAGGAAAAGTAATGGATGCTGCATGCTTAAAGCTGTTTGAATATAATATTTATAGGAAAGCTAAAATATGAATTCATCTTCCGAAAATAAACATATCAACTTTACTCTTGCTCGGGCCCTCTCGGTGCTGGAAGTTTTTTCGGAGAACCAACCGGTCTGGGGCGTCCGCGAAATTTCCCGGCACATGGGAACCAACCCCGCGACAGTCTCACGGATTGTTTCTACTCTGCAAAGCGCCGGTTATTTGGAGCAGGATTCCCGGACGCAGCGCTACTTCCTGGGGCCTAAAATTGTGAAACTGGCCAGCATCTATGCCAAGCAAAATCCGGTTCAGGAAGTGGCCCATAAAGTGTTTGAGAGTTATTCGGACCGCTTTGAGCATAATTTTTATCTGGGGCAGATTTATAACTATGAAGTCGTTTACCTTGCGGTGGGAGAGGGACGGGGCCCTGTACGGATTAACGTTCCGGCAGGGGGTTTGGTGCCTCTTTATGGTACGGCGATTGGAAAGATCCTGCTGGCTTACCAGGACCCGGATTACGTGAAGGACTATTTGGAACGCGTTAAATTAGTGCCTTTTACCAAAACGACGGTTATTTCTACGGATGAGTTTCTGGCGGCTCTGGAAAAGATTCGTGAAGCAGGGTTTTACGTTAACCATGGCGAATATTATGAGGATATCGGCGCTGTGGGTGTTCCGGTTTATGAAAGAAACAGATCGGTGCGTCTGGCGATCAGCCTGTCTTTCCCCCGTCACCGCCTGTTGGAAAATAAGTTGAATCTTGAAGAGCTTATCTCGCTTGCAAAAGAGATTTCAGCTGAAATCACTCGCAGGGTTTATTCGATGGTAGCCTGATCCCCGGACATACGGGTTTCGTAAACTATCCGCAGAACATCAAAAGTTCCCGCCGTAAAGAGGGAGCCTTTACGGGCAGGAAGAGCCTGGGTTTACAATGATCCTATTAAAAGGAAGGCTCTTGTGTGGATCAGGGGGATTTTGGATTTGTTTTGTATCCCAAAAAAGTGTGTAAGAATAAACCGGGAAGTTCCGGTTAAGCGTTTTTCCCCGGATTGTTCTTTAATGCCTTCGGGTTTTATTTCCGTTCTGTATGGGTGGATATTTAAGTTTTGCCGATTCAAGTTTGAAGCCGGTTGTATGCCGGTGAATACTTCAGGAATTCAAAGCAGACTTCTCGTTTATGACATTTAACTTCTTCCACTGGTGATAAATGTCTGGTTGACAGGGGGGGCTGTTTTTGTTATGATTCAACTGTAAACTGTCGACAGTTTACAGTTAACACTTTGGAAATAATCTGTTTTCACTCTGAGTTGTGCCCCTTCGTGCAGTTGAAACTTTTGTAATAGTAAAAGGATGAGAGAATGGAAGGCTTTTTTAATGAAATTCCACAAAAAACTCTGGAGAGTCAGGTGTTGGATCGACTGCGCGAAGCAATTGTAGAAGGTGCCTTTGAACCCGACGCTCAAATTAACCAGGTTCAGGTGGCGGCCAACTTTGGCATCAGCCGCGGCCCTATTCGAGCCGCATTGAATAAATTGGAAGAAGAAGGTCTGGTTGTCAACATTCCTCATCGCGGGACTTTTGTCGCGCCGCTTGATAAAAAAATTGTTTCCGATGTTTATGGTGTGCGCTCTGTTCTGGAAAGTTATGCGGTTCGTCTGACGCTTGCCAATTTCAGCGATGACGATCTGAAAAAGCTGGAACAGATTTATGATGCCATGCAGCAGGCAGCACGCGATAATGATATGAAAGCTGTGGTCAAGCACGACTTTGAAATGCATAAATTCTTTGTGGAAATGTCCGGCAATGCTGTGCTCAAGCAGAGCTGGTCCACTCTCCAGATTCAGGTTCGACGAATCCTCTCTTACCGCTATTTCAGTCACCCTTATCTTCAGGAAATGGCCGATTCGCATACCACCTTGCTTGAACTGGCTCGCCAGCGTCGGGTAGATGAGGCCGGGCATTTGATTGAAGAGCATATTATGGAAGCCTGTTCCAATATTTTAACGAATTGGGGCGTGCGGATGGATGAATCGGAGAGCTTGCAGCATACGGTATAAGTTTAGAAATAGAATTCTCCCCGCTTATCATTTCTATATTACGTAATTTACGTGGATGTCTTAAAAGGAATACAGTTTCTGTGCGTTTGTCTGAAAGCAATTTAGAAGGCGTATGAATATTCTTACAAAAGCAGATATTCTCCCTCTGGCAAACATTGAAGACAATACCGGAAGGATCATTCTGGCAAGGAGAAAGTATGGCGATGAGTAAACTCAGGGTTGCGGTTCTTGGAGCAGGAAGATGGGCGGAATTGGCCCACATTCCGGGCTGGCAGCGCGACCCGCGTTGTGAGGTTGTGGCGATCTGCGATCCAATCCTGGAGCAGGCGCAGGCCTATGCAAAGAAATTCAATATCCCGCAGGCGACCAGTGATTGGCAGGCCGTTGTCAGCCGCGAAGATGTGGACGTGGTGGATGTGTGCACCCCAAGTGCCACTCATTTTGAGCTTTCCTGGGCAGCTTTGGAAGCGGGCAAACATGTTTTGTGCGAAAAACCGGTAGCCTATGACTTCCGCCAGACGCTCAAGGCTGCTGAACTGGCCAAATCGAAAAATCTTAAAACCAAACTGGGTTTCACTTTCCGATATAGCCCCGGTGTTCAATATGCCAAATCGATGATCGATGAAGGGTTTGTCGGCCAACCGTTTATCTTCAATGGCTACGAACAAAACTCGCAGTTCCTTGATCCCATGAATCCCATGCGCCAGGTCGATCCGAATGCCGATCCGGCTGTCATCCAGACTTCCTCGCTGGAAGGCTATGGCGCACCGATCATCGACATCAGCCACTGGTGGGTGGGGGCGGATTATACCCGCGTGGTGGGTACCATGCGCAATTTCATCCCGGAGCGGATGGTGCGCCAGACCAATTCCTGGATGCGTCTCAACATCGACGATGGCGATATTTATCTGGCGGAGTACGCCAACGGTGCGCTGGCATCCATCCAGACCAGTTTTGTAACTGTTGGAAATTACCCCGGTATTGAAGCCCGCATCTATGGGGAAAAAGGCGCGATTATCTGCCGTCTGGTGGAAGAGTTCGGCGTGGCGGAGACCATCAAGGTTGCCCGCCCCGATGACGTTGAATTCAAAGAACTGCGGATCCCACAGAAATTCTATCCGACCGGCGGGCACGCCCGTGAATCCTGGCGTTCCCTGTTCTACGCTAACCTGATCAAAGACTTTATTGATGAAATTCTGGATGGCGGTGAGCGGAATCAGGGGAATTTCTTGGATGGTGCCTGGGTTCAGGAAACCATCAATGCGGTTGAAAAATCCTATCATGAACGCCGGTGGGTTGACCTGCCGTTGGAGTTTTGACCCATGACGACAAATGCGCCTCACTTTACGACCTGGCTGGATGATTTCTTTGCGTCCTATTACCGCAATCGTCCGGTCAACGCGACTTTTATTGGTGTACATGAATATGATCCTTACCTGCCCGATTTCTCGGCTGAAGGTGTGGAACGTGTTGTGACCGAAATGGAAACTCTGTTGAGCCGGCTTGCTGCTCTTCCACAGGAACCACTCACAGCCGTTGAAGCCATCGACAGGAAGGTCGCCGAAGGTTTCCTCCGCACCCAGCTCTGGGAATTCAGCTCTAATCATTTCCATCGTGGAAATCCCAACCTGTATACCGGTGAAGCCGTTTTCGGGTTGATGGGGCTCTTCCTCACGGATTACGCTCCCATTGCGGAACGGGTTGATGCGGCTGTCCAACGAATGGAAGCGATTCCCGCTTTGTTCGCTCAGGGCCGCGCCAATGTGACCGCGGCTCCCCGGGAATGGACCGAGCGTGCCATCCGCGAATGTGCCGGTGGGCTGGCCTTCCTTTCCTATGGGGTGGACCGCCTGATCGCCGAACATCATCTTTCCGACCCGCGTTTCCGCCAGGCGGCGGACCGGGCCGCTGCGGCTTTCCGGGAATATGAAACCTATTTGAAAGATGTCTTGCTGAATCATCCCACGGACGGCTATGCCTGCGGCGCTGAAGCCTTTGATTTGATGCTGCGCTGGGGACATTTTGTGGAGTCAACGGGCGATGAGATTGCCGCATACGCTGAAGAGCAGCTCGCCGAAGCGGACGCTTATTTACAGGCACATGCCGGAGATTTTGGAGCCGGTTCTCCTGATGAAGCGCTGGCAAAGCTTGCAGACTTGCACCCCACCGCCGAAGGCTACTATCGCAGCTATTCCGAAGTCTGGCAGGCCTGCCGGCAGTCCGTGCTCGACCATGACCTGGTGACCTGGCCTGATTTCCCGGTTGAATACGTGCCGCGTCCCGGATGGTCCCGCCAGGCAGCGCCCTATCTCTATTTCCTGTTCTACCGCGCTCCGGCAGCTTTCAACCGGCCGCCGGTGCATCGCTATCTGGTTTCACCGCTGGAGGAAGTACTTTCCGCACAGGAGCAGGAGCAGTTCCTGCGGGCTAACAACGACAGCGTGGTCAAGTTGAACCATGTTGTGCATCACGGCTGTATCGGACATCATGTCCAGAACTGGAATGCCTATCACAGTGCATCCCGTATCGGCCGGATGGCCGCTGTGGACTGTGCTGCTCGGGTTGCCATGCTTTCCGGCGGCACCATGGCCGAAGGGTGGGCCTGCTACGCCACCGGTCTGATGAGTGAATTTGGTTTCCTCACCCCGCTGGAGCATTACTCCGAATACCAGTCCCGGCGCCGCATGTGCGCCCGCGCGATTGTGGAAGTGCGCCTGCATCAGGGTCAATTCACTTTTGATGAGGCGGTGCAGTTTTATCAGGAAAAAGCCGCGATGAGCCCTGCGGCTGCCCGCGGTGAAACGGTGAAGAACAGCATGTTCCCGGGCGGTGCGGTGATGTATATCGTGGGTCAGGATGGCATCCTGTCCCTCCGCGAAGAAATGAAAGCGACGCAAGGCGCGGATTTCAACCTGCGTGCTTTCCATGATGAATTCCTCTCTTATGGATCTATCCCGGTGCCATTGATCAGCGCCGATATGAAAAGGAAAATGAATGATGCTGAGTGATAAGACTTTAGCCTATGCGGAAGAAGCCACAACCGCGATATTGGGTGTGGATGCCCTGTATCGCCGTGAGAGTGGGGATGAAGAAGGCCTGGCGGTTCTGGATATGTCCGGCCAGCACAAGCCGGAAGCATTTAGCAGCTATCAGGATGCCAGAGAGCGGTTTGAAACGTTGAAGACCCGGGCGGCCGGTCTGCTGGAACTGGACCGGGCGCTGTACTATCGCCAGTTTTGTGACTCCACTTTGAATTTTATGACCTGGCGTGAAGGCAATTTAGCCTTTGAAGATCAGATTTCCGGGTTCCTGCATGTTCCGGCCCAGCCCGCTTCTGAAGCTGAATTAGATAAGATGCGCGCTGAAATGAATACCCTGCTCAATGAAATGGGGTATACCGGTGACCTGGCAGCCAGATGTGCAGCCTGGGAACAGAAGAATCGCGTCCCGGCGGACGAAGTGGCGGATGTCTTTGAAACTTACATGAGTGAAGCCTGGGACCGTACCAACCAGCGCCTGCCCATACCGGCTCCAAAGTCGGATGCCATGAAGGTCGAAACCATCAGTGGTATGGCATTTAATGCGCGCTGTAACTACAAAACCCGCACGGTTGAATTGAACATTGATCCCATCCTGACTTATCCGGGATTGAAGCACCTCGTGACCCATGAAGGCTGCCCCGGTCATTACGTGCAGTTCAAACTGCGCGAGACCTGGTATCGCGAGGGGACTGCCCCGGCGGATGGCATGCTTTCCATTGTCAATACCTCCAGTTCCACCACGTTTGAGGGGATTGCCGACAACGGTCTGGTGATGCTGGACTGGATCGAAACGGACGATGACCGCTTTCAATCCCTGATGAGCCGCTACCGGGCCGGTATTGGAACCGCTGCTGCCTGGAAACTGCATGCGCTTAACGAACCGGCGGAAAAAGTAACCGATTGGCTCCGGTCGGTCAACCTGGCGGGAGGTGAAGGATGGGTCAAAAATCGGATACGTTTCCTGACCGCGCCCCAGCGCTCGGTCCTGATCTGGTCTTACTGGCAGGGTGAAGCTTCGGTCACCCCTGCATACTTGAAAGTGCCTGTTGAGAAACGCCCGGAATTTTATCGGTATCTGTACGGGCGCATGCATTCCCCCCAATCTGTGGCAATGTTTATTGGATGATTGCAGAAAAAACTGAAAACTCTGGCTGTATTTAGGAAATTACTAAGGAGGAGGTGAAACAGACAAGAAAAGAAGAGAAAGATTGCCTGATGCAGATGGAACTCACCTGATGGAAAACCATCTACCTAATATTTTTGAGGAGAATTAAAGTAATGCAAAAGAAAACTATTCAATTTACGATGTTTGTGCTGATTGTATTGGCCATGGTAATGTCGGCCTGTACACCCGCTGCTCCTACAGCAGCCCCCGCCGCCGAAGAACCCGCGGCTGCTGCGCCTGCTGCTGAAGAAACTGTGGCCGAAGAACCTGCTGCTGAAGCTCCCGCAGAAGCTGTGGTGACCGAAGAAGGCGGAAAGAAAATTTTGCGGGTTGCTTATACCCGCGAGATTGACGTGCTGAACGCTTTTACCAGCCAGAACCTTTGTGACATCGAGTTCACGATGGTGGAAGGCCTGATCCTGACGAATGACGAAAACACCTACATCCCCGTTCTGGCCAAAGAGATCCCCACTTTCGAAAATGGCGGAATCGTGGATAACGGCGATGGCACCTATGACATGACCTGGCATCTTCAGGAAGGCGTCAAATGGCATGATGGCGAAGACTTCACCAGTAAAGACGTTTGCTTCACCTGGGATTTCGTTGCCAGCGAAGGTTCTGAGACTTACAACCGGGATGAATATCTCGGAATTCAGGACTGCCAGATGCCCGATGATAACACCGTTGTCTTCACATGGGACGGCCTTTACGGCTACTATGCCGGTATCTTCGAAGCAATTCTGCCGGAACATATTCTCGCCGGTATGACCACCGAAGAAATCGTCAACTACGAACCCTACAACCGCAGCCCAATCGGCACCGGCCCCTTCCAGTTTGCTGAATGGAAAGCCGGCGAATATATCCGTGTCGTCAAGAACGAAAACTACTGGCGCGGAGATCAATACCCGATGGTCGACGAAATTGTCTTCAGCTTCCTGCCCGATGACAACACCCGCCTGAACGCGCTGAAATCCGGTCAATATGATATTGGCGAAATCCAACCACTGCAGGTTAAAGAAATGGAAGGCGTGGATGGCTACCAGGTTGAATTGATCAATTCCAACGTGTTCTATCACTTTGATACCAACGTCAAGACCGAAAAAGGCCAAATGCTCTTCGGTGATGTCAATGTCCGCAAAGCGCTTTACGGCGCAATTGACCGCCAGGCGATTGCCGACCAGTTAATGGAAGGCACCGTAACCGTTGCGAACAGCCCCATCAACCCCTCCAGCCCATACTACAATGCAGATGTTCCGGTTTACGTATATGACCCTGAACTCTCGAAGGCCCTCTTAGACGAGGCCGGCTGGGTCGTTGGCACCGATGGAATCCGTGAAAAAGACGGACAGCGTTTCTCCTTTACAATTTTGAACCGGGCCGGCAAGACCGACCGCATCGCGATCGCCCAGGTAATCCAGGCGCAATTGAAGCAAATTGGCGTGGAAGTTGAATTTGAGACCCTTGAGAGCGCGGCCTGGACTGCACAATGGCGCAGCGGCGATTGGGAAGCCATTGTCAGCGGCTGGTTCCTGCCTTCTGACCCCAGCTTCACCGGTATCTATGCCTGCGAAGGCCCCAACAACATGACCGGTTTCTGCGATCCTGAACTAGACGCGATCATGGAAGAATCCGATAAATCGTTTGATTTCAACGTCCGGAAACCTCTCCTTGACGAAGCTCAGGTCAAACTGGTTGAAACTGCACACACCCTGCCCATTTACTATTCTGTGACCCCCATGGTTGTCTCGGATCGTCTTGGCAACTTCAAAGGCAGCGGTACCAACTTTGGTAGTTTCTGGAATGTTTACGAATGGACGCTGGCTGATTAATTAGTTTAGCTGAAAATGTACACAGGAGCTGGGGCTCAAAAAAGCCCCAGCTCTAAGAATGTCACAATAAATCTGGATGTGAATTGAAATGCATTGCCCAATTGGGCACGGAGGTTCAAATTAATGGGTCAATATATCCGCCGCAGGTTGTTGCAAATGATCCCGTTGATGATCGGTATTTCTTTGATCGTTTTTATGATTATTCAGGCCGCTCCGGGTGGGCCCGAGGAAATGCTGCTGGAAACAGGGCGTTTCATTGATCCCCAGGTCATCGAAAACTACCGCCACCGTCTTGGGGTAGATCAACCGATATATGTTCAATATTACAAGTGGATCACTGCGGCGATGACTGGTGATTTTGGAATCAGCTTTCAGACCACCCGGCCCGTCATGGATATGATCCTGGAGCGGTTGCCTGCTACTCTGGAACTGATGGCAATTTCTTTTATTTTTGCCGCATTGGTTGCTATTCCTCTTGGAATTTACAGCGCTTTACATCCCTATAGCGCTTTGGACTTTTCCGGCACGGCCCTGTCTTTTCTGGGGATTGCCATGCCGGTATTTTGGTTTGGACTTATTCTTCAATTGGTTTTTTCTGTCAAATTGGGATGGCTCCCGGTTGCAGGGACCTCTACGGTTGGCGATACTTCGTTTTGGGATCATATCTTACATCTCATCCTGCCCAGTATTGTCCTTTCCCTGCATTATATTGCCGGGTGGTCCCGGTACATGCGTTCCAGCCTCCTGGCTGTGATTCATTCGGACTACATTCGCACTGCACGCGCGAAAGGCTTGAAAGAACATCTGGTTACGATCCGGCATGCTCTGAAGAATGCCATGATTCCTGTTGTTTCGATCATGGCGCTCAATCTGGCAGATCTGTTCTCCGGTGCAGTTATTACTGAAACCATCTTTGCCTGGCCGGGAATTGGACGTCTGTTTATCCAGGCCATGTATGCCAGGGATTACCCGATGTTGATGGGCATCCTGATGATGGGTTCTTTCATGGTAGTTTTCTTCAATCTGCTCGCGGACCTGGTTTATGGTTGGTTAGATCCGCGCATCAGCTACAGTTGATCTGAAACAAGGAGCAAATTGACAATGGCAGTTGAAAATACACTGGCAGCGGATGCAAACTTAAACACAAAAGCGGTTCCCCAGCGCGTATTGGTCTGGGAAGCATTCAAGCGTCACAAGTTGGCCATGATTTCTGCTGTGGTGTTCATGATTTTGACGGTGGCGTGTTTCTCGGCCCCCATTATTGCGCCTTATGAGTTTGATGAGATTAACCTGAGCGCGATTCGGCAGCCTCCTTCGTTACAAAACCTGATGGGTACGGATGATCTTGGGCGTGATCTTTTCACCCGTATTCTCTATGGCGGCCGTATCTCCATCTTGATTGGTATTTTCTCGGCGCTGATTGGCACGGGTTTGGGCGCTTTGGTTGGGTCTGTGGCGGGCTTCTATGGCGGCAAGCTGGATAACATCCTCATGCGTTTTACCGATATGGCTTACTCCATCCCAACCCTGCCTTTGCTGATCGTGTTGAGTTCCTTTACCAAAGCTGCGGTTCCCATGATGGTGGCGATTATTGGTTTTCTGAGTTGGATGCCCACTGCGCGGGTGGTGCGCGGCTCGGTGCTTTCGATCAAAGAAAAAGAATTTGTGGAAGCCGCCCGCATGATCGGCGCACCCGATTTTGCGATTATTGGCAGACATATTTTGCCCAATGCGGTCGGGCCGATCATCGTTGGGGTAACCCTGGGCGTTGGGAATGCGATTATCGTGGAATCTTCTCTGAGCTTCCTGGGGCTTGGCGTTCAGCCGCCCACCCCGACCTGGGGAAATATGCTCATGGATTCTCAATCTACCATGGCGAGCAAACCCTGGCTGACGATTTTCCCCGGTATGGCTATTCTCCTGATCGTGCTTGCCGTCAACTTCCTCGGCGATGGTTTGCAGGATGCGTTGGACCCGACTCTGCGAAAACGGTAATTTTGTATTGGATGTGTACCTACCCGCCCATACTCTGCCTCGAGCGCCTTGGACGGATAAATAAAAAGTGGAGGCAAATGTGCAAAAATCTCTTCTGATGATCCCCGGTCCGGTGGAAGTGGATCCGGATGTTCTGGAAGTAATGGGGCGTCCTACCGATGGACACACCAGTTCCGCGTTTATTGAAACCTTTGGAGCCTGTCTGGAAGGTCTGCGGGATGTGTTCGCTGCTCCGGATGGGATGCCCTTCGTGATTGCCGGCAGCGGCACCTTCGCGATGGAACTGGCTGTGGCCAATCTGATTGAACCGGGTGACCGTGCGGTTGTGGTTGAAACCGGCTACTTTTCCTGGCGGATGGCGGATGTTCTTACCCGCCACGGCGCGCAGGTGGAACAGGTCGGCGCGGAAGTGGGGCACGCCCCTTCGCTTGAGGATGTGGAAGCAGCTCTCAAGAAAGGCGCCAAAGTGCTTACGGTGACTCATGTGGATACCTCCACCGGAGTCTGCGCACCGGTCAAAGACTATGCGGCTCTGGCGCGTCGTTACAACGCTCTGGTAGTGGTGGATGGCGTGTGCGCAGTAGCAGGGCAGGAATTCCGGCAAACGGAATGGGATGTGGATGTCTGTCTGACGGGCTCCCAGAAAGCCCTGGCCGTTCCTCCGGGTCTGGCGTTGGTGATGGCTCGCCCGCGGGCGATTGAGGCCTTCAAGGCGCGCAAGACGCCGGTCGCCAGCTATTATGCCGATTGGGGCCTCTGGCTTCCCATCATGCAGGCCTATATGGACCGCAAACCGGCTTATTTCGCCACCCCGGCGGTAAACCTGGTGGCGGCGCTCGCGGAAAGCGTCAAACAGATCAACGCCGAAGGGATGGAGGCTCGTTGGGCTCGCCATCGCAGGCTTTCAAACGCTTTTAAAGCGGGTGCGGCAGCCCTGGGTCTGGATCAGATCCCGGTTACCGAAGATCTGCGGGCCGTAACGCTGACCACGTTGTATTTCCCCGAGGGAGTGGACGGCTCGTTGTTGAAACGCATTTCGGCGGCGGGCGTATCGCTGGCTGGCGGGTTGTATCCCACCATTAAAACGCGTTACTTCCGTGTGGGTCACATGGGTGTCAATGGGATTGGCGAATTGCTGCGGACATTGTCTGCCATTGAGCAGGGGCTGGGTGTTCAGTCCGGTGCCGGTGTGGCGGCTGCGCAGCAAGAATGGTTGAAATAGCTCTGTTTCGCCGCCCGACGTATGGGGCGGCGAGATATTCATGGTTGGGATCAAGAGGTTATGTGATCCTCTTTCAGGGCTGTGGGCGCGGTGGCGGTTCGGTGCGGTTTATAAATAATTTCGGGAAAAATTAACAAAACCAACCAGTGGACAATGAAGCAATCATCGCAACTGTATTGATAGCATAGAACGCCACCGCCGCCCTCCCCAAAATAATGAATAAAAACAATCGGTTTCGACCGGACCGCTGACTTGCAGCCCGGATTCTATTTGTGCGGAAAAATTTTGGAGATAAAAATGGATTTTAGTCAGCAGGTTGTGGTGATTACCGGTGCGGGGAACGGTATTGGTCTGGGGATTGCTCATGCATTTATTGAGAAGAATGCCCGGGTGGTGGTTGCAGAAATTAATGCCAACTCCGGAAATCGTGCGGTACAGGAACTGGAAGCCGCCGGGGGAGAAGCTTTCTTTGTGCAGGTAGATGTGGCCGACGAACCCCAGGTAGAGCGGATGGTACAGGCCGTCCTGGAGAAATATGGACGGATTGACATTCTGGTCAACAATGCCGGGGTGGTCGGGCATCACTTGATTACGGAATTGGATCGTGAAGAATGGGACCGACAGCTGGCTGTTCAGCTTACCGGTCCATTTTTGACTTCCAAACACATTGCCCGTCACATGATCGCCCGCGGCGGGCAGGGCAAGATCGTCAATATTTCCTCCGTTTCCGCGGTGATGGGCCGGGTTAAAGGCGGCTCGCACTGTGTCTCGAAGGGTGGCCTGACCATGCTGACCAAGGTGCTGGCCATGGAGCTGGGGCAATACCAGATCAACGTCAACGCGGTGGCGCCCGGGTTGATCGATGTCCCCGCGCAGCGCAACGAAGACAACCTTTCCTCCGAATACCAGAACCGGTACCTGAAGGAAGTCCCGCTGGAGCGCATGGGCACGCCCGAAGATATTGCGCAGATGGTCCTGTTCCTGAGTTCCCCGGAAGCCAATTGGATCACCGGTCAACTTTTCCTGGTGGATGGCGGCCTGATGGCCGGTCATCTCTCTTTTCAGGGTGTGCATGATTTCGCCATGCTGTATGGGCACTAGACCGTTCACGCAGGAGCTGTGATGATGGAGAAGCCGCTTTACTTATACAATGCCCGTTTGATTGACGGCAGTGGAGATTCCGTTCCGGCGCAGCCGGCTGCTTTGCTGGTGGAAGGGAACCGGATCAAACACGCAGCGCCCCAATCGGAGCTGCCCTGTCCGGAGGGAGCCGTGCGGGTTGACCTGGAAGGCAAAACCCTTATGCCCGGCCTGATTGATTGCCACGACCATCTTGCTAACCTGGAGGGCACGATGGTCCAGCGCGCTGCCACACCGCCTACCCTGGCAGTTTTCAAAGCCGCGGAGGCTTTCAAGAAAACCCTGCTGGCCGGTTTTACCTCCATCCGGGATGCGTCCGGGGTGGATCAGGGCATGAAGATGGCCGTGGAGCAGGGCCTGATCCCCGGGCCGCGTCTGAAAATCAGTGTGGTCATTCTTTGCCAGTTCGGCGGGCATAATGATCACACTGAGCCGGCCGGAATCGATTCCACCTTTCCCTGGTTGCAAACCATTCCCAGTGGGATCTGCGATGGCCCCGATGAATGCCGCAAGAAAGTGCGCGAAGTGATCCGCGCCGGGGCGGATTGGGTCAAAATCGCTACTACCGGTGGGGTGGGGACGCCTATTGGCGGGCCGCTGGTCCGCCAGTTCTCCCCGGAAGAAGTTCAGATGATCGTGGATACGGCTCATGCGGCCGGGAAGCCGGTCATGAGCCATGCCTATGGCGGTGAGGGCGTCAAGATTTGTCTGGATGCGGGCGTGGACAGCATTGAGCACGGGGCCGCCCTGAGCGATGACCTGATCGAACAGATGGTCCGGCAGGGCACCTGGTTGGTGCCGACCTTTACCGTTTTGCGTCGTATTGTGGCATTGGGACGCAGAGAACCTTCTCCCCTTCCTCCTTATATGCTGCCAAAGGCACTCAAACTATTGGAGTATCAGGCCGAGAGCTTCCAAAAAGCGCTGCGCGCCGGGGTCAAAATGGCCATGGGGACCGATCTGGGCAGTTTTGGCCACGGGCAGAACGCCGGCGAGCTGGCTTATCTGGTGGAAGCAGGCATGACCCCCATGCAGGCCATTGTGACCGCCACACAGATGGGTGCCAAATGTATGGGGCTGGGCGACCGGGTCGGTGTGCTCCGCGAGGACATGCTGGCGGATTTGCTGGTGGTCGATGGGGACCCGCTGGAGGATGTTTCTATCCTCCAGGATGCGAACCGTCTCCGGTTGGTGATGAAGGATGGGCAAATTTACAAAGATACGCTTGGGCTTCCGGCCTTTGCGGAGGAGATACAGGCATGACAACATCGGATACGCTTGAAGCCCGTTATGACCGGCTTTCACAGGAATTCTTTGATACTTATTACACTTATCATCCGGTTCATGCCACCCGGCAGGGGCTGCACCAATATGATGGCTCGCTGGGGCATTACCGGTGGGATGAGATTGAAGCGACTCTGCGGCGGATGAAGGCCATTCAGGCCGAGGTGTCCTGGATTGACCCTGCGAAGATGGACGCTTTGCATGCCCTGGATTATCCCGTGCTGACCACCCGCATGAAGCGCGAGATTTACTGGATTGAGACCTGGCGTTTCTGGGAAAATAACCCGCTGTTCTACAAGGATACGATTACCGAAGGCGTGTTCAATCTGGTCAGCCGCAACTTTGCCCCGCTGGAAGAGCGCCTGAAATCGCTGATCGCCCGCGAGCGCGATGTCCCCGCGGTACTGGCTGCCGCGCGGGAGAACCTCCGGAACCCGCCCGCGGTCTACACCGAGCAGGCCATTCGCTATATGAAGGGCGCTAAACTGTTCTTCAATGAAATTCCCAAAGAGTTCGCAGAGGTTAAAGACGCTGCTCTGGTGCGGGACTTCCAGGAAGCCAACCAGCAGGTACTGGAGGAACTGGATCGCTTTTTGGTCTTCCTGCAGGATGACTTGCTCCCGCGCTCCAACGGGAACTTTGCTGTCGGCGAGGCCGAAATTCAGAACATCATCGATGCTGAAGAGATGATCGATGTTCCCGTGAAAGATATTTTGGCGCGCTGCTACAGCGATATGGATCGCCTGGAGGCGGAGATCGCGGATCTGGAGCGCGAGATTGACCCGAATGCTACATCGGCTGAACTAAAGGAACGCATTCAGGCCAATCACCCCGATCGGGATAACCTGATGCCCACCATGCGCGCCGAGCTGGCGAAAATGCGCGCGTACCTCACATCCCACAATCTGATGACTTTGCCTGAAGAGATGCCGGATGTAATCGTCAGCCCGATGCCAACCTATGCCAGCGCGGGCGGTATGATGTTGACCCCCGGGCCGTTTGAGCATGTCGCCAAAGAGGCTTACATGGCCATCAACCTCCCGCAGGCAGACTGGACACCGGAACGGGTTGAAGCGCAGCTCCGCGATTTCAACCTGTATGCCATGGGACTGCTGTTCATGCACGAGGCTTTCCCCGGACACAATACCCAATTCTACCTGGAGAAGCGCGTTCCCATGTTTGCCAGCAAAGACCATGATTCAGACTCAAACTCGGATGGTTGGGCGGAATACGGTAAATACATGATGGTCGATGAGATTTACGGCGAGCAGGACCCGCTGTACCGCCTGGCGGCGCTGCAGGCCAAACTGGGTTCGATCTCCACTGCGATTGCCGGGCTGGAAATCCATATGGAGATCCGTACCCTGGAAGAGGCTGCCCAATTCATCGTTGAGCGCGGCGGGAATACAGAGCAGAGAGCCTGGCGGGTGCTGGACCGGGCGATCTATTATCCTTCACACCTTACCTATTACATCGGCGGCGAAATGGTGCTCAAGCTGCGTGAGGATTACCGCAAGCTGAAAGGAGCAGCGTTTGATCTCAAGGAGTTCCATGACCGCTTCATGACCTATGGTTTGATCCCGATTAAATTGATCCGTCAGGATATGCTCGGGGCGGCGGACGATGGAGTGCTGTTCTAAAAGGAGAACCAACGCGATGTCTGAACAGGGTAGTATTGAAGCCAGATACGACCGGCATTCACAGGAATTCTTTGACACTTACTATACCTATTATTCTCCTCATGCCACCCGGCAGGGTCTGCATCAATATGATGGCATGCTGGGGCACTACCGGCGGGAAGAGATTGATGAGACCTTGCAGCGCATGAAAACCATTCAGGCCGGGGTGGCGGCAATTGACCCGGCCAGTATGGACCATCAGCATGCTCTCGATCATCCCGTTCTCACAACCCGTATCAAGCGGGAAATCTATTGGATTGAGACCTGGCGTTTCTGGGAGAACAACCCGCTCTTTTACAACGATATCATCACCGAAGGGGTTTTCAATCTGGTCAGCCGTAATTTTGCGCCGCTGGAAGAGCGCCTGAAATCGGTAATTTCCCGTGAGAAGGATGTCCCCGCAGTGCTGTGCGCAGCCCGCGAGAACCTTATAAACCCACCCGTTGAGTACACCACCCAGGCGGTTGATCAGGTTCAGGGGACCATTCGCTTTTTCGAGAAACTCCCGCTGACTTTCAAACAGGTTTCGGATACCGGGTTGTTGAATGAATTCATGTCGGCCAACCTGAAAGTGATTGACGAGCTGCAGCGCTTTCTGGATTATTTGCAGGAAGATCTTTTGCCCCGTTCCAAGGGGAACTTCGCGGTGGGTGAGGCCGAAATCCAGAAGATCATCGATGCGGAAGAGATGATCGACGTCCCTGTTGCGGATATTCTGGCGCGTTGTTATCGCGATCTGGAGCGTGCCGAGGCAGAGATTGCCGCGCTGGAGCGCGAGATTGACCCGAACGCGACCTCTGCCGAGATCCTCCGGCGCATGCGCGCGGACCATGTCGACCCCGGCGACCTTCAGGATGCCATGCGGGAGGAGCTGCGGCGCATCCGCGGCTACCTGACCGAATACAATCTGCTCACCATTCCTCCGGAAATGCCGGATGTGATCGTGACCCCCATGCCGGACTATGCCAGCGGCGGCGGGATGATGCTCACCCCCGGCCCCTTCGAGATGGTGGCCGAAGAGTCCTATCTGGCGCTTCAGATTCCGACCCCATCCTGGGGCGAGCAGCGCATCAAAGGCCTGTGGAGTGATTTCAACCGCTATTCGATGGCGTTGTTAATGATCCATGAATGCTACCCGGGTCATCATACCCAGTTCTATCTGGAAAAACGGGTTCCCATGTTCGCCAGCCGCGATCATGACTCCGATTCCAACTCCGACGGCTGGGCCGAATACGGCAAGTATATGCTCGTCGATCAGGTTCTGGCAGCTCAAAGCCCCTTCTACCGCCTGGCCGCGCTGATCTCCAAACGCAGCTACATTGCGGCCGCCATTGCCGGAATGGAAATCCACACCGGCGCGCGCACCCTCCAGCAGGCTTCCGATTTCCTGATGGAGAAGCAGGGCCGCACCCGCGAGAACACCTACATCTGGGTGCTGAACCGGGCAGTGCATTACCCCACTCATCTCACCTACTACATCGGCAGCGAGATGGTGCGCAAGCTCAAAGAAGATTACCAGAAGCTCAAAGGGGAGGCTTTTAATCTGAAAGAATTCAACGACCGCTTTATGACTTACGGGTTGATTCCCATCAAGGTCATCCGGCAGGATATGCTCGGCGCGGCCGATGATGGAATGTTGTTCTGATGATGGCGAATACGAAACAGGTGACTTTTGATTTCAGCGGTCAGGTCGCTGTGGTGACCGGCGCGGCGCGTGGGGTGGGCCGGGCGCTGGTGAGTGCCTTTGCCCGCTCCGGAGCTCAAGTAGTGGCCGCAGATCGGGATGCCGAAGGGCTGGCAGAGACTTGCGAACCTTTTCCGCATGCGGTGCATCCGGTGGCGGCGGATGTCAGCACTCCGCAGGGCGCGCAGCACATCGTATCGGCGGCGCTGGAACGGTTTGGGCGGCTGGATATCTGTGTCAACAATGCCGCGGTGGCCCCGCATACCGCGCTGCTGGAAGAGACCGCGGAAGTCTGGGACCGGGTCTACGCCGTGAACTGCCGGGGTACCTTCCTGATGACCCAGGCCGCGGCGCGGGCCATGATCGCCGGAAAGCACGGCGGACGGATCATTAATTTTTCCTCCGGCGCCAGCCGCAGGGGCGGCCCGGGCGCGGCGGCTTACGCCTCCAGCCGGGCGGCAGTCGAAAGTTTTTCCCGTGTGGCGGCCATTGAACTGGCACCTCACGGCATTCTGGTCAATACCGTCAGCCCCGGGCTGATCGATACCCAGCCCAAACCGCTCCCTCCGGTTATGGCGCAGGCGCTTGGCGCACGGATTCCCAATCTGCCGCTTGCCCGCCCCGGTGAATCGGATGAGGTGGTGAACGTGGTGCTGTTCCTGGCTTCGGATGCCGCGACTTATATCGATGCCGCGGTGGTAGCCGTAGATGGCGCTTCGAGCGCGGGCAGCCGCTTCTCCGGCAGCGTGGTGGATGACGACATCCGCTATGACTGGGTAACCGGAAGGGATGCCCGTGAAGAAGGCAGGAGGTTTTCAAATGACGGATAAATTACGGGTGGCAGTCATCGGCGCGGGTCGTTGGGCGGCTTCGGCGCATTTGCCGGGCTTTGTGGGCTCTCCTCTCAGCGATGTGGTGATGATCTGCGACGTAGACCGTGAACTGGCCGAAGCCCGTGCCAGAGAATTTGATATTCCTGAAGTCGTTACCGATGTGGAAAAGGTCCTTTCCCGGCGTGATATCGATGTGGTGGATGTGGTCACCCGCGGCGAGAGCCACGAGCCGCTTACCTTTGCCGCGCTCGAAGCGGGTAAGCACGTCCTGTGTGAGAAGCCGGTCTGCCATGATTACCGCGATGTTTGGCGGGCGCATGAACTGGCGTTCTCCAAAGGCCTCAAAACCAAAGTCGGCCTGACCTTCCGCTATGCTCCCGCCGTGCAGTATATGTTCCACCTGATCCGCGAAGGATACATTGGCGATCCTTACGTCTTCAACGGCTACGAGCAGAACTCGCAGTGGCTCGATCCTTACGTCCCCATCGATAAGCGCATTCACAAAGTCAAACCGGTTGGTGAAGAACCTTTCGGCACCGACCTCAGCCGGGAGGGGATCCATCTGCTCTCGCTAGAAATCTACGGTTCCCCGACCATCGATATCGGGCTGGAACTGGTGGGCAGCGAGCTGACTCAACTGGTTGGCGTTCTCGGCAATATGGTTCCCTACCGCCGCCGCACCAATCTGGATATCGAGCTGGAGCGTATCAATGTCGATGATACCGATATGTTCATCGCCGAATGTGCCAATGGCGCCTTGTATTCCATGCAGAGCAGCTATGCCACCGTTGGAAACTATCCGGGCATTGAGGCCAATGTGTACGGCTCCAAAGGCGGTCTGAAAGTCCGGCTGGTCGAGGAGTTCGGCGTCATCCAGACTCTGCACGGCGCGAAACCCGATGCAGTGGAATATGTCCCCCTGGAGGTCCCCGATCAATTCTTCCCGCCTGCTTACGAACCCGGCCAGCGCTGGGACACCGTGTTCTACAGTAACCTGGTGCACGATTTCATGCGCGAGATTGTGGAAGGCGGCGAGACCAACCAGGGTAACTTTGCCCAGAGCGCCCGCGTGCAGGAAATTGTCAACGCGGTGGGCCTCTCGCACCGCGAGCACCGCTGGGTGAATTTGCCGCTGGAAAATAAGGATCAGACAAAATAGGCAATTCATTCCGCCGCACAACAACCCGCGGCGGATCTAAACTAAGGTATTACAGATAGAGGAGATAAATAATGGCTGAAAAACTTCGTGTGGGTGTGATTGGTGCCGGGCGCTGGTGCGCTTCTGCGCATCTTCCCGGCTTTACCGGTTCGCCCCTCAGTGATGTCGTGATGATCTGTGATGTGGACCGGGAGCTGGCGGAAGCCCGCGCCAAAGAGTTCAATATTCCGGAAGTCGTGACCGATTATGAAAAGCTTCTGTCGCGCAGCGATATCGATGTGGTCGATATTGTTACCCGCGGTGAGAGCCACGAACCGTTGACTTTTGCCGCACTGGAAGCCGGAAAGCACATCCTGGTGGAGAAACCGGTGTGCCATGACTACCGCGACGTGCTGCGCGCCGACGCGATCGCCCGATCCAAAGGTCTTAAGACCAAAGTCGGCCTGACTTTTCGCTACGCTCCTGCGGTTCAGTATATGTTCGATCTGGTGCGCAACGGCTATATTGGCGATCCTTACGTCTTCAACGGCTACGAACAGAACTCGCAGTGGCTGGACCCCGACAACCCCATGGATAAACGCATCCACAAGGTCAAACCGGCGGGCGAGGAGCCTTTTGGCACCGATTTCAGCCGTGAAGGCATCCACGTCTCTTCTTTGGAAGGTTACGGCGCGCCGACCATCGATATCGGGCTGGAGCTGGTTAACAGTGACCTGACCCAGGTGGTCGGTCTGCTGGGCAACATGGTTCCTTTCCGCCGCCGCACCAATCTGGATACCGAGCGCGAACGCATCAACATCGACGACGCGGATATGTTCATGGCCGAGTGCGCCAACGGCGCGCTGTACTCCATGCAGAGCAGCTACGTTACCGTGGGTAACTATCCCGGCATTGAAGCCCGGATCTTCGGTTCCAAAGGCGCGCTCAAAGTGCGTCTGGTGGAAGAGTTTGGCGTCATCCAGACTCTGCACGGCGCGAAACCGGATGCCGTGGAATTTGTTCCCATGGAGATTCCGGATAAATTCTTCCCGCCTGCCTACCAGCCCGGCCAGCGCTGGGATACCGTGTTCTACAGCGGCCTGGTGCATAACTTTATGCAGGAAATTGTCGACGGCGGCGAGACCAATCAGGGCAACTTTGCCCAAAGCGCCCGCGTGCAGGAAATCATTAATGCCGTGGCGCAGTCTCATCGTGAGCATCGTTGGGTGAATCTTCCATTGGAGGGGTAAACAAGCCTCTACCTCTCCTGGTTGATAGGGGCCGGCCTGAGGCGGATCAGGCCGGCCCCGAACCGGCGGTGAAGGTTTGGAAAGGAACAGGACCATGCAGTTATTGAACGGCAAAGTGGCACTGGTGACCGGATCGGGACGCGGACTGGGGTGGGGCATTGCCCGTGCCTTGGGCCGGAGCGGAGCCCGGGTCTGTGTTTCGGATATCAACGATGTTGAGCTGGCCCGCGCCGAAAGCGATTTAAAGGCGGATGGCAGCGAGGTCATGGCGCTTCATCTGGATGCCGGCGATCTTTCGGCTTTTCAGGACGCGGTGGATCAGATTGTGGCGCGCTGGGGCCGGCTGGATGTGCTGGTGCACAACGCCATCTACATGCCGCTGATCCGTTTTGAAGATACTTCTCCCGAACTGTACTGGCAGCAGCTCCGGGTCAGCCTGGGCGGCCTGTTCAACGGCTGCCGGGCGGTCTGGGATGTGATGAAAGCCCAGGGCGGCGGCCATATCATGGGGATTGCCAGCGGGTCCAGCAAGAAGGGCTTCAAGGATGAAGTTACTTATTGCACCGCCAAGCATGGTCAGGAGGGCTTTATCAAAGCACTCTCTCTGGAAGCTGCCCCATACGGCATCGCCCTTAATACGGTTGGCCCCGGTAAGATCATCAAGCCCACCCGCATCACCTGGGAGGAGTTTGACGCTTTGCCGGAGTCCGAGAAAGCGGATTGGGCCGACCCGGTTGAACTGGGCAAAGGTTTTGTCTGGCTGGCTGCCCAGCCCACCCATCGTTTCAGCGGTTTCCGGTTTGACGCCGGTGTGATCGCCGATACGGTGGCGGCCGAAGGATATGATTTTGAGTTTTCTCCGGAAAAGGTTACCCTGCTCCCCGATGATTTTCGGGCGGCGCAGGCCTGGTATGCCAATTATCCGGATTAAAAATTTTATACGATTAAGAAAAGAGATCAGAAAGCAGGGTAATTGACATTGGATGCAGCGCAGTTAGCTCATGTAGGGCCAAAAGAAGTGGTGCGGGGCAAACAGGCCGTGTGCAGCAGCTCCCAGCCGCTGGTCACCCAGACCATGCTGGATGTGATGCGGGCGGGCGGCAGCGCGGTGGATGCGGCGGTTGCCGGCAGCCTGCTGCAGGCTGTCATTGAACCGCACATGACCAACCACGCCGGTACGGCCGAGTTCCTCTATTGGGATGCCGCCTCCGGCAGGGTTTACCAGCTTAACGGCACCGGGACTCTGGTTCCGGGGCTGCCGCCTTTCCGGCCGGTTCCTCCCATTGGTATCCGTTTTGCCTCCAAAGAGGCCAGCCCCTGCGCCTGTATACCCGGCTTTGTGCCCGCGTTGGGCGAGATGCACCGCCGTTTTGGCAGCAAACCCTGGCGCGAGCTGTGCGAACCGGCTGTGGCAATTGCCGAGCAGGGCCACCCCATGACCTCTTTTGAACATGCTACTCTGACCGAAGAACTCGCGTTTTACACTTTCTTCCCTTCCGGGCGGGAGCTGTTCACGCCGAACGGCTTTCTCCCCGAGGTGGGAGATACTTTCCACAACCCGGCGCTGGCGAAAACCCTGCGTCGGCTGGCGGAGGAAGGTCCGGCCTATTTCACCGAAGGGGAATGGGCCCGGCATTTTGTCCAAACCGCCAATCGGATGGGCTGGCCGATCACCCTCGAGCACATGACGGCCATCCCGCCGCGCTGGCAGGAGCCGCTGCGCTACCGTCATGGGGCGGACGAAATCATCCAGCTCAGCCCCCCGGAACGCACCGGGGTGTTCACTGCCTTTGTGATGGGCGTGATGAGCCATTTCAACCTCAAGGAATTGGGCCATTACACCGAATCGGCGGAAGCGCTTTACCTGCTGGCGCACACTTTGCGCCGGGCGCACCTCGAAATGGGGCTGCTGTACGATCCCCAGCTTTTTGAGGTGCCGGTGGACCTCTGGCTTTCGGAGGATTACCAGCGCATGACGGCTGAAATCCTGTGGCACAGCCGCCCGAAGGTGGATCTCACCGATCACATCCGTCTGACGGCCGGTTATCCGGCGCTGACTGCGGCGGGAGTCCCCACCGGGTCGGCCGGAGAGCCGCATCCTCCGGTAGGCTCCTGCGAACTGAGCGTGGTCGACGCGCAGGGCAACTGGGTGCAGATGATGAACACCCTCCAGAGCGGCGGCATTCCGGGGGTGGTGGTGGATGGCGTCCCGATGGTTGGCAGCCATGCCCGCACCCATCTCCAGGCGGATATCGCCGGATGGTTTGCCGGTGGAGGCCGCATTAAATGTATTATCGGCAGCACGATTGTCCTCCGGGATGGACAGCCCTGGCTGGCGTTGGGTTCGCCCGGCAACGTCTATGGTACCGTACCGCAGGTGCTCAGCAGCATCCTGGATTACGGCATGGACCCTTATCAGGCTGCGGACCTGCCGCGGATGGACCCGCTGCGGGATGACTATGTGCTGGAGATTGAAAGCCGTATCCCCGCGCCGGTGGTATCCGGCATGGCACGGCGCGGCATTCAACTGCGCCCGCTGCCGATGTATGATTACAACATGGGCTCTTTTCAGATTTGTTGGCGCGACCCGCAGACCGGCCTGCTTAACAGCTGTGCCGACCCGCGCCGCGCCGGACAGGCCGGTGGTATTTAGGAAGGTTTTTGAGGAGGTAAAAAGATGTCGGAGAATAAACTTCGCTGGGGTGTGATCAGCACGGCAAATATTGGCAAACATATGGTTATTCCTGCCATTCAGGCCTCTCGGAATGGAGAGATGGTGGCGGTTGCCAGCCGGGATCCGCAGAAAGCCGCCAACTTTGCGGCCGAACTGGGTATTCCCCGCGCGTATGGAAGTTATGAGGAGCTTTTTGAGGCCGAAGATATTGACGCCATCTATAACCCGCTGCCCAACAGCATGCACCTGGAGTGGACGGTCAAAGCCGCCCGGGCCGGGAAGCATATTTTGTGCGAGAAGCCCCTGGGAATGGATGCGGCCGAATGTCAAGAAATGGACGCGGCTGCCCGTGAAAACGGCGTCAGGCTGATGGAAGCCTTCATGTACCGTTTTCATCCCCGCATCGAGAAAGTGTTGGAAAGGGTGCGGGATGGGGCGGTAGGCGAGCTTCGCTTCATCGATTCCGCGTTCACTTTCCGGCTCAGGAACCCGAATAATATCCGGTTGAACAAAGAGTTGGGCGGCGGAGCGTTGATGGATGTGGGCTGCTACTGTGTCAATGTGTCCCGCACCCTGGCCGGCGCGGAGCCGGTGGAGGTACAGGCCTTTGCCAGTTGGGCGAACACCGGTGTAGATGCCCATCTGTCGGGGACCCTGCGGTTTGAGAATGGGTTGGTGGCGCATTTTGATTCCGCTCTGGATATGGAAAGACGTGAATCGGTCCTGGTTGCCGGGACGGATGGTTATCTGGAGGTCCCTTCCAGCTTTGTGCCCGGCAAGGCCGATGTTGAGTTTAGCGAGTACCGTGGACGCAGTGAAAAGGTGGTTCACACCCTGGCGGGCACGGATGAATACCAGTTCATGGTGGAGCATTTTGCGGATTGTGTCCTCAACGACCGCCCGCTGCGCTACCCCCCAACCGAAGCCGCTGCCAATATGCGGGTCATTAATGCACTTTATCGCTCGGCCCGTCAGGATGGCAGGCCGGTCAGTTTGTAAATCTAATGAATTAATAGAGGATAGATAGAAATGGAAACCAGCAAAAAAAACTATAACGTTCTTATTACAAGTTATCTGGAGCCGGAACATATCGAACGCATTCGTCAGGTGGATGACCGCTTGAATGTGGTCTACCGGCCGGATCTGTTGGGCGTTCCTCGCTATGCCGCCGACCACACAGCTCCCCCACGGGACCTTACCCCGGAGCAGGAAGCCGAATGGCGCTCGCTGATGGGCGAGGCCGACATCCTTTTTGATTTTGATTATCCCCGCCGCGACCTGCTCCCCGAGCTGGCCCCCAATGTCCGCTGGATCCAGGCCACCAGTGCCGGGATCGGCCAGTTTGTCAAACGCATGAAATATGACGAGCGCATGCCGCAAACGATCTTCACCACCGCCAGCGGTGTGCATGCCCGGCCGCTGGCCGAGTTTGTCATCATGACTCTTCTGATGCAGAACAAGGGCTTCCTGCGCATTGTGGAGGATAAACGCAACCACCATTGGGAACGCTACGCCGGGACCGACCTGGAAGGCCGCACCATGGGACTGGTTGGGTTGGGGCGGATCGGCTCGATGGTCGCCAGTCTGGCCCGGGCGATGGGCATGCGCGTGATTGGTACCGATCTGGCGCCCAATACCCAGGCTGTGGATCAATTCTACAAACTCGAAGACCTTGCTCAGATGCTCCCGCACTGTGATGTCCTTGTGCTCACCGTTCCCCACACACCCCAGACGGAGAAGATGATTGGCGCGGAACAGTTCAACCTGCTGCCCGACGGGGCTTATTTCATCAATATCGCGCGCGGCATGGTGGTGGATGAGCCCGCTTTGATCGAGGCCCTGCGCTCCGGCAAGTTGAGCGGTGCCGGTCTGGATGTGTTTGCCGAAGAACCGCTGCCCGCCGGCAGCCCGCTCTGGGATATGCCCAACGTGCTGGTCAGCCCGCACTCCGCCAGCACCAGTGACCGCGAGAATATGCGCATCACCGATCTCTTTGTGGATAACCTCAAGCGCTACCTGGCCGGCGAGCCGCTGCGCAACGTCCTCAACCCTAAATTGATGTTCTAGGAAGGCAAACTTTATGCTGAATTTAGCCGGATTGTATCCCCCCATTGTGACGGCTTTCAATGAAGATGAGAGCATTGCTTACGATAAGCTGGAGTCGAATCTTCAAAAGTGGGCTTCCCAACCGCTGGATGGTGTGATTATGCCTGGCTCTAATAGTGAAGCGGCCTATATGACCACCGCGGAGCGCCTGGATGTGATCAAAGTTTGCGCGGACGTTCTGAAGCCTTCCGGAAAGCGTTTGGTGGCGGGCACCGGAATGGAAACCACAGCGGAAACAATCTGGATGACTCAAAAGGCCGCCGACCTGGGGGCCGAGGCTGTGCTGGTGATTCCGCCTTATTTCTTCAAAGGCAGCATGAAACATGATGTGCTGCTGGCACATTACCGCGCCGTGGCGGATGAATCCCCGCTTCCTATTCTGGTCTACAATGTTCCCGCTTTCACCGGGGTGGACTTTGCCGCGCAGACGTTGATTGAACTGGCCGCGCATCCCCGCATCATCGGAGCGAAGGACAGCAGCGCCACTGTCACTAAAATGGCGGATGTGCTGGCTGCCGTCCCGGACTTCCAGGTCTTTGCCGGGACGGGGAGCGCATTGCTGCCGTTTCTGAGCATTGGTGCCGTTGGCGGTGTCATGGCGCTGGCAAACTTTGCCGCTAAACCCCTGCGGAAGCTCTATGAGGCTTTCCGGGCCGGCCGCAGCGAAGAGGCTAAAAATATCCAGCTTTCTCTGGCGCACATCAATACCGCCGTCACCGGGAAATATGGCGTGCCCGGTTTGAAGTATGCCATGGATCAATCCGGCTTCTATGGCGGTCCGACCCGCCGTCCTCTGCTCCCGCTGGGCGCTGAAGGGCGCAAAGACATCGACCGTCTGTTGGCTGAATTGGATCTGGAGTAATTGGAAGAAACGAATTTGTCTGGTTGTTTTGTCGTCAATTTATGTTAAGTTGAATTTTGCAGGTTGGGTTGAGCGGTCCATAGACCGGCAGTCTCCTTCACGAGTTAAAGTAAAACCCAACATGATGCGGATAGACATAACGAGAAGATAATTTAGATATGAAAGAGAACAAAACACAATGGAAATGAAAATTGAACCTCGTACTTTGCTTGGGCCCGGGCCCAGCGGTGTTCACCCCCGTGTCCTTCAGGCATTGGGTTATCCCCTCATCGGGCATCTCGATCCCCAGTTCCTGGAGCTGATGAATAACGTGCAGGATATGCTGCGCTATGCCTTCCGCACCAAAAACCAGCTCACCATTCCGGTTTCCGGAACCGGCAGCGCGGCCATGGAAGCGGCCGTGTGCAACTTTGTGGAGCCCGGCGACAGCGTTCTGATTTGCGTCAACGGCTACTTTGGCGAGCGCCTGTGCGATATGGCCGGGCGCTACGGCGCGGAAGTCCGCCGCCTGGACCGCACCTGGGGCGAGGTGTTCACCCTGGATGAGGTTAAAGCCGCTTTGGAAGAAAAACCTGCCAAAATCGTGATGATGGTGCACGCCGAAACCTCCACTGGCGCACGCCAGCCTCTCGAAGGGATGTCGGAACTGGTCCATTCCTACGGCGGTTTGCTGTTGGTGGACTGCGTCACCAGTTTGGGCGGCGTCCCGCTCAAGGTGGATGATTGGGGCATCGACATCGCTTATTCCGGCACCCAGAAATGCCTCAGCGTTCCCCCCGGATTGGGACCGATCACGGTCAATTCCCGCGCTCAGGGCGTGCTCAACAGCCGAAGATCCAAGGTCCCCAATTGGTATCTCGATCTGACCATGGTTGGTAAATACTGGGGCAGCGAGCGCACCTACCACCACACCGCGCCGATCAGCATGAACTATGCGCTGTATGAAGGGCTGAAACTGCTTGTGGAAGAGGGGATCGAAGCCCGCTGGGCGCGCCATCTGGCGAACGCCCAACAGCTCTGGGCAGGGCTGGAAAGCCTGGGCCTCAAGCTGGTGGTTCCCGAAGCCTATCGTCTGCCTTCACTGACCACCGTCTACATTCCGGAAGGCGTGGACGATGCCGCGGTGCGCGGTCGTCTGCTGAAAGACTATAACATCGAAATCGCCGGCGGCCTGGGAATCTTCAAGGGCAAAGCCTGGCGTATTGGCCTCATGGGCTATTCCTCCCAGCCGCAGAACGTCTTAATGCTCCTGGGCGCTTTAAAAGAAATCCTAGGCTAATTCTGGATGTGATCTGAATGCATCCGGTTTTGGACGACATTCTCCTCCTTAAGAATTCCCTCTTGCCTACACGAGAGGGGATTTCCTTATCCGATATCGTCTAAAATGCATAACCTGGAAAAACCACAAAGCCTTTTTTGCCGATCTAAAAACAACCTGCAAGGGCGTTCCCACAGGAAGAAGTTGAAGCCAATCTGCCCAAAACGGAAGTGATGTTACAGGATCAACCAATGTGTCCTGCCCTTTGAGTTGGGATATTTTTTAAGGGCTGATTATTGTTCCCGGCCGGCACAGGTTAATCAACCTGTGCAATATCCTGGAAACGCATTCCGGTAAGGCGGATGAAATGGATTTTTACCTGTTGGATGGGTTTAGATGCAGCTCGCTGGTCTTATTGAGGAGATTCTTTTAAGTTTCTGCTTTTTTGGCCTGAATATTGAGGACAAGGTTGGCCGTAATAGAATCAACCATAAGAACGTCAATATAATTGCCTGTCAGGGCCGCATGAAGAATCTCCGCCTTCCGGCTATCGGCGACACAGGCAAGTACCATTTCTGTTCGGATGATATCCTCAAGATCTACCCCAATTGTCCTCGCATTAAGCTGCGGATGACATAGCTTTCCCATGTGGTCGATGTATCGGCAGCCAATGCTGCCTGCTGAATCCTTTTCCTTCAGAAAGGCTATATCGGATTCGGCCAGATACCCGGCCTGGTAAAGACAGCTGTACTTTGTTGGTGAAGCAAGGTTAATAAATAGCTTGTTGCAGTTTCGAGCGAGATTCAAAATCTGATTGATCTTTGTATCATGCAGCAGGATGTCTGCGATAATTGCATTATCCACCACAATCGGACACGGTAGTGTATAAGCATTTTCTGTCCCCAAGCGGATCGAGATATTATTGATGATCTCCATCGCATAACTGCGTATCGTTGCACTGTCAATATTTCCCATTAACTGGACGATTTTAACATTGGGGAAGGAAAGTAAAGGAAAGTTTTTTACCAATTCAAATAAGGTGTGACCCCATGCTACCCCTATACAGTCATCTGGAGAGATGAAGCGGGCTGCGAACAGGGCGCTTTCACGCACTGTCGCCTGAAGAATGAGCTTTTCATCACCCGGAGTGACGGACACGACTTTGACAGCTTGCAGAGAGAAATTCTCCATTAATGAATGCTCAATTTCTCCTGTATCTGCTAATGCATCATCAATGAAAATTTTTACCAACCCATAATCTTTTGCGTCAGAAAGCATTCGGGAAACAGTTGGCCGCGACACACCAATAAACTTGGCTATTTCAGCCTGCGTAAAGTTGTCCTCATAGTAAAGTCTTGCGACGTCAATTAGTTGTTTTCTTTCTTTACTGCTTATCACCACATCCTATCCCTCCATGCTTCGGAATACACTAATATTATTATAATCAAAAAGAAGGATTAATATTAAGCGTGAACAATTGTAAAAAATGAGAATTTTCTTTAACATCAAAAACTTCCCTTTCGACAGAGTAGAAAGGGAAGTAAACCATCCGTCAGAAACTATTCGGCAGCTTCGATGATCGCTATTCCAGCACTTGCGCCTATTCTTGTTGCGCCTGCTTCAATCATTCGAATGGTATCCTCATAGGTTCGGATGCCACCGGCTGCTTTTACCTGCATATCTTTGGCGATCGATGCTTTCATGAGTGCAACATCTTCTGCGGTTGCACCGCCGCTTCCAAACCCCGTGGATGTCTTGACGAAGTCCGCGCCGGCCTTGGTGGCGGCCTGGCAGGCAGCTACTTTCTCGTCCTGCGTGAGGTAGCAGGCCTCAATAATGACCTTGACAAGGACACCATTTGCCGCATCTACTACGGCCTTAATGTCTTTAAAGACAGTCTCCGTATCTCCTGCTTTAAGAGCGCCAATATTTATCACCATATCCACTTCTGTAGCGCCATTGGCAATTGCGTTCCTGGTTTCAAAAGCTTTTGTTTCTGAGGTGTTTGCACCAAGCGGAAAGCCAATAACCGTGCAGACTTTAACGTCAGAACCGGAAAGGAGTTCCGCACACAATGGCACATAGTATGGATTTACACAAACGGATGCGAAATGGTTCTCTTTGGCTTCTGCGCATAATTTTTTAATTTGATCAGGCGTCGCGACTGCCTTCAATAGTGTATGATCGATTAACCTTGCTATTTCAATTTTCTTCATGTTTAAATCCTTTCGAATGTATACTACAATCATATCAGAGGAGACCTTCATTGTTAAGGATGCTAGAGATAGTATCCTTCTCTTTTTGATTCAGGCCGGTTAAGGGCTGTTTTACCACACCGAGTGGAATACCTACCAGTTCGCCTACATATTTGTATGCGGCCATGAAAGGCCCGATCTTCAAGGCCCCTCTTACTCGTAACACCTTGCTTTGTAACTTGTTGGCGGTCTCCCAGTCCTGGGCTGAACAGGCTGCACATAAATCAATGATCAATTCGGGAAAGACGACTGAAACCAGTGATATGACACCTATGCCGCCAAGCATCATTATTGGCATGATGAGTGCGTCGCTGCCTGCCATAAGTTCCAGATGACGGTGATCTTCTAGTTCTCCAAGAAGCGTAAGTAGTTCAATGATATTCTGTGTGCTGTCTTTATAGCCTATAAATCTGGGGTTTTGATTAAAGAGTTTCGCTACGAAATTCGGAGTTAATTTATTGCCGGTTTCGGGTGCGTTGTAAATAAATACAGGTATCTCAACAGATTCGATGACTTCCATGTAGTGGGAATATAATCCGTCTCCCTGGAATTTGTAGACAATGGGGGGTGTATTGGCAATTGCATCCATGCCCATATCCTGGTACTCTCGCGCAATTCGGACCGCTTCAGTGGTGGAATTTGCAATGATATTGCCAATAATTGGGGCCTTGCCCTCTGAAGCCTTGCGGACAATAGAAGCAGACAAGCGGCGGTCGGCTTCATCCATCATTAGCGCTTCGCTGGCCAGCCCATTGACAAAAAAGCCTGTAATGCCTTTTTCGATCATGAACTCAATCTCGTTCCTAAGTAAATCAGGCTCCAATCTTCCCTCCGCAGAGAATGGAGTGATAACCTCGGAGGACGCACCATGAAACAGGGGGTTTTTACTGGTAACCATAGAATCTCTCCTTTCGATTATGGAAATCTTTAGCTGTAGCGCGAAGTGCTTGCCGCGAAAACATATGTAAATTTTTAAACACAAGTAAAATAATATCCATTTTCACAACTGATTTTTGTTATTATTTCAGGTTTTTATCTAAAAACGCGGCGATATTCTTTACATTTGCTTATTGACAAACTTATGTTCAAATGCTATTATAATGTCGAGCTTATCAAAACGCAAGTATGAAAATTTCTAATAATACCCAACTCAAAAATATCCCCTGATGATGAGTGAGTGAATATCCGGAATCTTTTATTGGTTTTTTAGGTTGCTGTTGCATGGGAGTAAATCATGTGAATAGTAAATTTCTTCCTTTGTCCAGAGAGAAGTTGGCAATACGAAGAACAAAATCCATTAAGGAGGAATGAAAGAAATGGCGAGATCTGATAAACCGGTTATCGCAGTGACTGGAGGGGGGCAAGGTATTGGACGGGGTATTTTAATTTACTTTGCCGAGCGTGGATATGACGTGGCTGTTCTCGATATTGATATCAAAACTGCCCAGGATGTAGCAAAGGAATGCACCGATCTGGGTGCTGAATCGCTTGCTATTGAATGTGATGTAACGAAATGGGAAAGTGTTGATGCTGCTTATCAAAGAATCGCCGAGCATTTTGGGAGATTAGATGTTCAGGTAAATAATGCGGGAATTTTTCGCCGTGAGCGGATAATGGATTCTACTCCGGAAGTGGTGGAGGCGCTTATCAATGTAAATCTTCATGGCGTGATCAATTCATCTCGAGCCGCACTGAAGATCATGAAGGATCAGGGAGCCGGAAGCATCATAAATGCCAACTCAATCCTTGGTTTTTTCCCGGATCACGGTCTTGGAGTTTATGGCGCCACGAAGGCCGGCGTAAATATTCTCACCAGAGTACTTGCTTCAGAATGTGCTCCTTATGGCATCAGAGTAAACGCTTATGCTCCTTCGGTTACAGATACTGCAATGGTTCATCACATTATCGAGCAGAGACCTGAAGCGAAACTAAACCAGATTCCCATGCGCGAATTTGGAAACGTGGAACAGATAGCTAAAATCTGTTGGTTTTTTGCTACTGACCAATCCGAATATACGACTGGAGCGAGTATTCCATGTGATGGCGGTGCCTGGGCGGTCCAACGCCCATTTGAATCCTGGAAGGCTGCAGGGAAACTTTGATCGTCTTATAAAAAAGGAGAATCTCAAATGAAGAAGGGTTATATAATCGGAATCGACTCGGGGACATCGATGGTGAAGGCCGCTCTTTTCGACATGGAGGGGAATGAGGTTTTTGTTGCCGGCAGGTCAACACCAGTTGAGGAACCCCATTTTGGTTGGTCCGAGTTTAATCTCGACACAGATTGGCTCGAGGTTGCCGGCGTGATTCGTGACCTGTTCGAAAAAAGCGGTATTGATAAATCCGAAGTCCTGGCGGTGGGTTTGGGGGGTAAAGGGGTCGGGGTATGTTTCCTCGATAAAGACAAGAAACCCTGCCGGAATGGCATTCTCTGGAATGACGCCCGTTGTGCGGATATGACCAACGAATGGATCAATTCCGGGAAAATGGCCGAAATTTTTGCTCAAACCGGCAACTGGTTAATGACAGGTGACGTAGGTATCCTCTTGCCCTGGATGAAAGAGCATGAACCCGAAATCCTTGCGAAGACCAAATACTTCTGCCTGAATACGAACTGGATATCATTAAACCTCACGGGTGAGTTTAATGCGAATGCCACGGATATGTATTCGCAAGTTGATGAAACACGTCAATACAGTGATAAGGTGATGGAAATCGAGGGTATCCTGGATCTCAAAGATAAATTCTTGCCGCTTAATAACCCCTGGGACGTTGGTGGATATATCACGAAATCTGCTGCTGAACAAACCGGTTTGGCGGAAGGAACTCCTGTTGCCAGTATCGGTTGGGATGTGGTTTGTTGTAGTGCCGGGGTTGGCGCTGTTGCGGATGGTTCTGCGAATATCATTCTTGGAACTTCTGGCGTTATCATGCTGACGATGCCCCAATCTGCTCGTTCGCCAATGTTGGGCTGCCAGACGATCCACAGCGTACCCGGAAAGTGGCAGCAACTTGTTGCCCCTCTTACCGGCACACCCAATACGGACTGGTTCAATAAGAATTTCACCTTTGCGGATAAAGTGCAGGCAGAAAAAGAAGGGCGCAGCATTTATGCTCTCTTTGATGAAGCCATAGCGGCAGTCCCGTCTGGATGTAATGGGACGATTTATCATCCTTATATGAACGCTGCCGGCGAGCGTGCTCCGTTCACAAATACTGCTGCGCGGGGTAATTTCTTTGGGTTGAATCTTCACAGCAGCCGCCACGTGATGATGCGGGCTGTTTATGAAGGTATGGCGTTTTCAAATAAGCATTGTCTGGATGCTTACACCTATCCGGTAAGTGATATCCGTTTATCCGGCGGAGGGAGTAAGAGCGCAGTATGGTGCCAGATCTTTGCGGACATCTGTAATGCTCCTATCAGCTTACCTTCAGGAACCGAATTTGGCGCGAAAGGTGTCGCTTGGAATGCTGCCTGGGCAGCGGGTTACTTCAACTCCTGGGAAGAAGCATCGGATGTTTTCTGCAAGGTGACTCGTGTATATGAACCAAACAAAGAGACCGCGAAGATTTATGCCGATTTGTATGAAGTCTATAAAGAAATCCCATACGCGCTCTTCCCCGCCTGGGACAGGCGGAAGGCATTCCTTGAGAAGTATGGCTTCGAAGGTTAATTCAAACCGAGCATTGCCTCCATTCATTTCTAACCGTTAATTAATGCGAGACAACCTCCTGTAAAAAATCTTTTACGGGAGGTTGTCGCTTTCCATATTCGCAAATGAAAGAGAGGAAATAAAACCATGCCTTTCTCGGTTTGGTAAGTTGAAGAACCGGAAAAAGGCACAGTGATTCTTCCCGGTTTGCCGGTAGGTGTAACCCAACGCCGGGATTTACGGTTTGCTTTGTTCCCCGGGATCGGATGCCTGGAACAGCGTGATCTGCATCCCGTCGGGGTCCTGGAGCCGCGCGTTATAATCTCCCCACGGCATCAGGACGGGCGGGTGGACCAGCGTTGCCCCATGGGCGAGCAGTCGCTCGATGGCGGCCTCCAGGTCCGGCACCTGAAGCGCGAACCGGACTGTCCCGCTGACGCGATTCCCCACTTCGATCCGGTCAATCGTTTCTGCCTGGGCTTCGTCGAAGATCTCCAGGGCAGCCTTCCCCATATCGAGGACGAGCGCCTGGCCCTGGCCGTTATCCCAGATTGCGGACGGTTCAATTCCAAGCCCGTCACAGTAGAATTTCACCAGCCGTTCATAATCGCCTGTGGTGAGGGCGACGCGCAGTTCGTGGACAGGCTGTTTTGGATTTGGCGTAGTCATGGTTAAGAGGTGCTCCTTTCTAACTTGCTGCCGGTGCCGGCTCCCGAGGATGTGAAATTCTGCTCCGCTGCCGCTTTCCGTTTACTCTTTGGTGACGGTTGCCCGCATCACATAGCGGTCCACCGCGCCGAAGCGGTACTTGTAGTCCTCATCCCCGCGCATGAAATCCAGCGCTTCGTACCCGTTCTCGATTGCCCACTGGATCAGGTAGCTGAGCAGCACCCAGCCGGGCGAGTAGTAGCCATCCGCGTAGTTCAGGCCGGAGTTGTAGATCCACAGCCGGTTGAGATAGTTAAAGCTCAGATAGCCCGCGGATTTATGCCCGTCCACTTCCAGAAAAGCCAGGCTCAGGCAGCCCTGCTCCAGCGAACAGCGCGCCATGCGGTGCATCTGGTCTTCCATCGCTTCCGTCAGGAAAGCGTCTTTGTCTTCTTCCTGCCGCATCAACGCCATAAAATCATCCATCTCCCGGTCCAGGGCTTCCGGGTCACAGACCTGATACCAGCGCACCGGCACCTCGGCACCTTCGGCCCGGCGCAGCTTGCGGCGGATCTCGTGGCGCTGTTTCTTGTCGATCCCGGCCAGATATTCCTCCCAGTCTCCCGGCAGGGAGATGAAAGGCGCGTGCTGCTCCACGTTCTGGGTGTAGTGCCATCCCATTTGCTCCACAACCGTTTTCAGCGCGGGCAGAGTGGAGGAGGAATCGAGGAAATTGTACAGGTCCAGCGCCTCCCATTCGAGCTTCTCCGCCAGGAAAGGCAGCAGAGCCTCAAGGAAAGCGTTCAGGTCTGCCGGACGCACCAGCAGATCGAGATAGTCCGAAATTTCGATACTGCCCAGCAGCAGCAAGGCCCGGCGGTTTTGCCACTCGGCAGAGAACAGCGGCGCGATCCCCACCAGACGCCCGTCTTCGCGGGCCGTCACCAGGGCCAGTTCGGCCTCCGACCATTCTCCGCCTCCCCGTGTTTCCCACCATACCTGTAAATATTCGTGCCGTAAGAAAGGCACATGTGCTGCGGTTTCGTCCAGCAGGGCGTTCCATTCCTCCCTGATTTCGTCGGGAAATGTTGTGTGTAGTGTTAACTCCATCTTGCTCCTGGTTGTTCTTTGGGTTTGTTCCCGTCCATTATACCCGCATCCCCGCCGGGCCGCGTTCCGCCGTCAAACCTCTGCGGGAGCGTGGATATCCCCTCTCCAGCCGGAGAGGGGTGGGGGGAAGCCCGTTTATTTTACGTTGATTACGTCCGCGTCCACATCATCCGCTGCGGGTCGGACGGGCAGGAGAATCCATACTGCCGATACAGCCCGTGCGCGTCGCGCGTTGCCAGCAGCCCCAATAACCCGTTCAGCTCCGGGTGGCCGGTCACCGATTCGATCAGGAACTTGCCCAAACCCCTGCCGCGGTATTCCTCCAGGATGAACACATCCGCCAGCCAGTAAACCGTGGCGTGGTCCGTTACCACCCGCGCGAACCCGATCTGATGCCCCTCATGATACACCCCAAAATTGAGCGAGTTTTCGATCGATCGTTCGATCACCTCACGCTTGCGCTCCGCGGCCCAATACGACCGGGACAGGTAGCCCTGGATCACGTCCACATCCAGCAGTTCCGGGTCGGTGCTCACCTTGTATTCGTCTCGTATCCATTCCATTCAATTTTTCCTCCCGCAAAAGTAACTTTCTCCGGGGTTAATTGTAGCGCTTTTTGGCGTTTGGGGAAGTGTTCCCCTGCCGCCGCGTGCGGTGCCCTTCGGATTTGTGCGCGGCGGGACCCGCCTCCGCCGCCCCGTACAGACGGCGGAGGACGATCCCCAGTTTATCCTGCGTCAGCCATTCGATCTGCGCGGCGCGCAGGGCCTCGCGCACCCGCGCGGTGAGCAGGCCGGTGTTCTCAAATACCGCCAGCAGTTCTTCTGCGCGGTCGTCGGCGGCGATGCGGTTAACCGAGACCTGACCGCATTCCTGGCAGGCGTGGATCACCATCAGCTCGCCGGAATCGGCGGCGTACTTGTTGCGCTCGCGTTTCAGCGCCAGCCCCACCGGGCGCATCTTGCCCTTGCAGGCCGACATGCGGTCGCCGGCGCGCTGCCAGTCCACGTGTCTGGACCACAGACAGAACGGGCAGTGGTTGCGGTTGATCACCCCGGAGGTGAACGCGGCGCGGATGACCAAAGCCCCGCAGTGTGCGCAGCGGAAGCTTTCGGTCTCCACCCGCGCGCCGGAGCGCCGCCGGTCTTTCGACATGCGTTTCCCGCGCAGGCGCGATTCTTCGATAACCCATTCGTAAAATTCGTCTATCATTCAAAATACCCTTCTTCCTTTAACTTCATCATGCTGAAATACCTCCGCGGGCTGATCTGCCCGCTCATCACCGCCTGGCGCACCGCGCAGCCCGGTTCTTCGTCGTGCCGGCAGCCCAGGCCAAAGCGACACTGCCCCAGCCAGGGGCGCATCTCCGGGAAAAACCAGGCCAGGTCCTCGCTGTCCACATCCCACAGACCGAACTCGCGGGTGCCGGCCGTATCCACCAGCCAGCCGTCGGAGCCGCAGGGGTACATCTCCGCGCCGGAGGTGGTGTGGCGCCCCTTTCCGGTGGCCTGGTTCACCGCGCCCACGCGCAGGTTCAGACCGGGCAGCAGGGCGTTGAGCAGCGAGCTCTTGCCCGCCCCGCTCTTGCCCAGCAGCACCGAGATTTTTCCGTCAAGCATTTGTCTCAGTTCGGGCATGCCCTCGCCGGTATAGGCGCTGGTCACCAGGACACGGTAGCCCACCCGGCGGTAGGTTTCGATCTCGTCGAGCGTGCTTTCTTCCAGCTCGCCGTGCCCGCTTTGGGCGGCGTCTGCCTTGGTCAGGCAGACCAGCGCCTCAATTTCCAGCGATTCGGCCGAGGCCAGATAGCGGTCGAGCAGGTTCCAGCGCGGGGCGGGCTGGCCGAGCGACATCACCGCCACAATCCGGTCGATGTTGGCGGCGATCACCTGCTCACCGGCGTATGCCCTCGGCATGGGCTGGGCGGCGCGGCGTGCAAGCCGGTTGGTGCGCTCGAATACTTCGCAGATCTGCGCGCTGCCGCCGCTGTGGAGGGTCAGGCCCACCCGCTCGCCGACCACAATGTTGGGGCGGGCGGCGAGCTCGCGGTTGTTTTTCCCTTTTTTGGGGGCGGGGCCGGCCGTTGGCTTGAGACTGCAGCGCAGCATCTGGCCCCTGCTCCATACCCAGTATTGTCCATTGTTCTTTTTAATCACGACTCCGTCGTGGATTTTGTTGTTTTTCGGCTTCATTGTCTGTACTGCCTTTGTTCATTGCTTCTTAAACGTCAACCAGCCACGGCAAAATCCCGTGGCTGGCGGACGGTTAAAATGCAAAAATCCATCTGGCGATGGGGCGGATCGGTGCCATAAAGAGCGCCGGAGCCGGTTTTAACCCAGGTTAAAACAAAAGCCACGGGGCACAAACGCGTCCTGTGGCTGGTTATTTCATTCGAAAATAAAAGCTAATGGTCTTGGGGTAGGTGAACAGGCGCGCTCATGCAGCGTTATGGGAAACAAGCACCGATGCGGTTCTAAACATACAACTGAGCGACCTTTCTAATAAAAATTTGATACCAACCCGGCAACTATATCATGATTTTTCAGGGTCTGTCAAGGTAAACGCGGCGTTTTAAGAATCCCCGGTGTCCACTGGGCGCGGGTCAGCTCATATTCGTAGGTCTCGATGGGCCGCTGGTGGATGCGGTAGCCGTCCGGGTTGGTGCGCAGGAAGTGCAGCCCTCCCTTTTGCAGCACACGCAGGCTGGCCTCGTTCTGTGTGGCCGCGGCGGCCCATACGCACCTGGCTCCCAGCGTCTCAAAAGCAAAGTCGATGATCCTTTGCAGGATTTCCGTTGCGTAGCCCTGTCCCCAGCAGTCCGGATGCGTCCAGTAAGCCAGAGACCACACCCCCGGGTCCCCCGGCTCTGCAACGCTGGCCTGGCCGATCACTTCCCGGTCCGATTTCCGTTCGGCCGTCCAGGTGTAGCTTATCCCGTCCAGCCACCGCCGCTGGCATCCTTCAATCCAGTCCCGCACCTGCTCAACGGAAGTGATCTGGCCCAGCGGGACATCTCCGGGGAATGCATCGGCGGTGAACGCCGACAGCAGCCGTTCCGTGTCCCGCATCAAGGGGTAGCGCAGCAGGCAGCGGGTGGTCTCCAGATAATCATCTACCGGTATTCGCATTAAGGTCCCTCCTGACTCTTTACCAATATCCTTGTTAAGTATAACGGTCCCGGGTCTCAATAGAGTCACCTTTCCGGTCAACTTTGCTGCCCGTTCTTTTAGCTTTTTTCCCGGCGCCGGTTATCGGCCGGGAACATGTGTCAATTGGATCGGTATCCTGCTTGAACCCCCACGGATGAAGCGTGCTGCATTTTCTAAAACAGTTTCCCCAGCCCAAACCCGCCAAAGGCGAAAATCGCGGCCCCTACGAAGGTGGGGATGGCCGCAGTCCAGATATACCGCACCAGCGGCACGTGGTATACCCCGCCCAGCAGACTGACGGCCTTGGGGCCGTACCCCGGGATCATCCGCGCCCCGATCAGGAACAGGGGCGAATCCACGGGCAGTTTGCCGAGGCCGAACGGCAGCTTCTCTTTTTTTTCCATGAAATTGGAAGCCTGGCTGATCTTCTTCCCCAGGTAGTATTCCACCACCGCCGCCAGGGTGTTCCCGATCCCCGCGGTCAGGGTGGCCGTCAGCGGACCGAACAGCGCGCCGATCAAGAGCGTCAGGGGTTCGGAGGGCACCAGGGTCAGCCCCAGCAGCGCATAGACCGCAATGCTGACCACCACCCCCCACGCGCCGATGCTGCTGATGAAGGTTTTGATCTTGTTCAGGTCCGTGGCGACGAATAATGCTGCCACCCCCATCACCAACAGGGAGAAAGTAATGATAGAAGCAATCTGGCCTTTTTTCTCGGGTTTCGTTTCCACGAGAAAAGTATACCCAAAACAAGATGTTTCTGGAAGTGGGATTTTCCCAGTGTTCAATCTTGGTCAGAATTGGATAGATAGGTTTATATTTTGAGTAAAACTCTTCGTTTAGGTTACGGTTTGCAGAATTTGTTCCGCTCAAATTAGATGCTCTGGAGTAATCTTTTACAGTAATAAATTCATCCCTTGCTTATGTACTTAATGAAGGAAGGAGACTATTGCTCAAAACGCAGCTAGTGAAATTATCTTTTTTTCAATAAATACTGATAGTGCGGGGTTTTCGCTACTAGTCTTATCAGGCTACCATTATCCCTGCAAATTGTTTCATGGATTTTTCATTCCTTCCCTAACCATTCCAATGTATTCTTGTTGAAAAAATTTCTTGCGATTAGGACATTTCTATTTTGCTTTCTTATAGCATCTTTTAATTTTTTCCTTCACTCTGAAAACCGAATTCCATGTCAACTTTAGTGCATAATCATCTTTGACAAAGGTGAAGCCAGCGTTGTATCTAAATTGGCTATTATTTTTTTGTAGGTAGCTCATAACTATAACCGGTAACAGTCAAGTACTCAGATTCTAACGACCATGGTTGAAACAACTTGATCTCTCCGCCTTCAATAACCACACCGTTGTCTTGACCTTTGTTTACTACAAGGTTGCTTACAACGAAAAGAGCAGTGTTTGGATAATTCTGTTGAGCATGAGTAACTTCATTAGGTGTTAACAATACAGATGCACCATCAGTAGTAGTGCCTTTAACCTCAACGTAAAGTTCTTGATCTCGCATTTTACAATGTAAATCATATGAATGGTTACTGGAGACATTTGTTACTATCCATCCCTCTTCTTTAAAATAGCTTGACGCAATCAGCATTGCTTTATCTTCAATTGCTTTTCGAGTTTCGTTTGATACTCGAAACCCTTGGCCAGTTTCCTGTGATGAAGTCTCTATTTGTGGTTCTATTTCAATTGGTATGGGGAAAGACGTATTATTAGATGCTGCATATGTAGCTTGAGTTGATTCTGATAGGCATTTCCAGATATAGTTATTATCTTGAATTATCCAATTTAATATTCTTCTGGGGTATGAAGTGCTATTTGTTTTAAAAGTTGCGCCTAAACTCTTTAATTTCGCGATCGCATCAATACTTTTCACTTCTATAGTGTCAACCTCAAGTTTTAATTCTTTGTTTACCGGATTTACTTCGATTTGGAATAGATGCCCTTTAAATTTCCGGGTAAAGATATAATTGGCATTTAAGTTAGCTTGTGCAGGTAATGGGGTAAATTTGGATATCATTGCGTTCTCGCCAGTATCTTTTAGGATATATGTGCCGTTTTCCCCACCACGAAACCAATAGTCGCTTTTGTTTATTGTGCCTTGTAAAGTCTCCTCTGATTTATTTGCTATGTGTGATTGAACATAAGCAAACAATGCCGATCTGTGAGCAATATCTCCTCTCTTCATACCATGTGCCCATGCAGCAAAAAGCAACATGTATTCATTAGATAAATTGGTTGGAATGCCTTCTTGTGGAGGTGGTCCCCCGAAATTTGAAATTAATTTCATTTTTAAATTTCCCTCAAAAAACTAAATTTCTAATCAACTTTAATGCAGTTGCAATAATTATTTTTCTCAATCTACAAAGACGAGACTTTCACTGTAAATACAACTGCTACTCTGGAAAAGCAGGTTAAAAGAGTTTTTCTAGTTAATCATGGACAACAGACCGCTTTTACCAGATATGTTGGAATTACCTGATGTACCTCAAATAATTTTTACTATATCTTCTACCAAACTGTACTTGCTAGTGTAGTCAGATAAAAAATTGAGCTCGGTTTCGATCTAATTCCCTCTTCTTCGTTTATGTTGGTTGTTGAGGAAAGCCTCGACCCAGAAGATGAAATACCGCTGTGAGATCGGCATATGTTCTTCAGGGAGGAATAGAATTACATTTCTCAGTGAATCTCCCCCTCACTCCCCCGGCGGGAGCGGCTCGGTCTCCAGGCGGTAGCCGAAGCCGCGCACGGTCAGGATCAGGCGGGGGTTGGCGGGGTCGGGCTCGATCTTCTTGCGCAGCAGCCAGATATAGCGCCGCACCACCGTGTTGCTCTCGGCCTGGTCCGCTCCCCATACTTCTTCGATCAAATCCTTTTCCGAAACGGCCTTGCCCTGCCGGCGGGAAAGCACCTCCAGCAGGCGGAACTCGGTCGGCGTGAGGGGGATGGCCTGCTCGCCGCGGCGGGCTTCCCGCCGGTCGAGGTCCAGCACCACATCCCCGAAGGGAATCACATTGCGGGCCGGCGGAGCCTGGTGCTGGATGCGGTTGAGCACCGCCTGCACCCGCGCGGAAAGCTCGGCAAAGCTGAACGGCTTGGTGATATAGTCGTCCACGCCCAGACCGAACCCGCGCAGCTTATCCTGCTCGGCGGTCTTGGCGGTGATCAGGATGATCGGCAGGTCCGAAAGCTCCCGCAGGCGCTTGGTGACCTCCCAGCCGTCCATGCCCGGCATCATCACGTCCAGCACCACCAGATCGGGCTGGTTCTCATACGCCGCGCGCAGGGCCTGCGGTCCGTTGCGGGCGGAAAATACTTCAAAGCCCTGGTTCTTCAGGAAATCTTCCAGGAAGCGCAGCAGGGTGGTGTCGTCGTCAACCACCAGCACCTTATATCTCATCTTCTTCACCTCCTTCGGACGCCATTGGCAGCCAGAAGGTAAAACAGGCTCCACCCTCCGGGTGGTTCTCCGCCCGGATCTCGCCGTCCATACCCAGAAGCATGCGCCGGGCGATATACAGGCCCAACCCGTGGCCGTAAACCGTCTGGGCGTCTTCGCTGTTCAGACGGGTGAAGCGGTCAAACAGCCGCGGCAGGGCCTCCGGGTGGATCCCCGGCCCTTCATCCCGGACGCGGATCCGGACCCGCTCGTCCTCCGTGTCGGCCGTCACCGTGATGGCCCCCTGCGGCGCGTATTTGAGGGCGTTATCCAGCAGATGGAACACCACGCTGGTCAAAGCCTGCTCGTCGGCGACCAGGAAGGGCAAATCCGGCGGGATCTCCCAGCGCACCCGTTCTGCCCCTTCCAGGTGGAGCATTTGCTTCCGGAGCGCGGCGGCCGTGGTCTGGAGGGCGGTGGGGGAGGGATAGAGCGGCAGCCGTCCGGCATCCAGGGCCGAAAGGTCCAGGATGGTCTCTACGAACCGCGTCAGGCGCCGGATCTCCGCCTGCACCAGTTCCAGGTTCTGGTGGGTGCGCGCGGGGATGGGCTGGGTCGCGGCCAGTGAGACCTCGATCCCGGCGTTGATATTGGTCAGTGGCGCGCGCAGCTCGTGCGAGACCATGGAAACGAAATCGGATTTCAGGGTGTCCAGCTCCTGGAGTTCCAGGTTCTGGGCTTCCAGTTGGGTGTACGCCTCGCGCAGGCTGGCGGTCTTCTCGGCCACATTTTGCTCCAGGTTGGTGTTCAAACGGGCCAGTTCGGCCCGGTCCGCGGCAATTTGTTCATAGGCTGCCTGGAGCGCGGCCTGCTGGGCCTTTTGCTCGCTCAGGTCGTGGGCCGTCCCGGCCACCGCCAGACGGCTGTCCCCGGTCGGGCGCAGGGGGCGCAGTGCCAGGAAAACGGGCAGGCTCAGGCCGTCCATCCGCCCCAGTTCCGCTTCCCCCGACCAGCCGTCCACGAACCCCTGTTCCAGCAGCGGGTCGGTTTCCGCCAGCGCGGGCAGCAGTTTTTTCAGCGGCTTGCCCAGAAGCTGCTGGGCGGAGCGGTATCCGGCGGCTTCCAGCAGGGCCGGGTTGATGAGCTGGAGCTTGCCCCGGTGGTCGCAGACGAAGGCCGGTTCGGCGATGCTGTTGACCAGGCTGGCGTATTTCTGGAACTCAATTTCTCCGAACAGCAGTCCCTGGCGGCCTATCAGCCCCAGGCTGAGCATTACCGTGACCCACATCCCCAGGTCTTGCAGCGTGCCGAAAAGCTGCCAGGCCAGGATGGTATACAGCCCCAGGACCAGGGTCAGGATCAGCGGCAGATGCGATTGGGCGGTGCGGCGCAGGCGCATCAGGATTGAATTGAACCGCGGCCCGGCGATTTTTCCGGTCCAGATCTGGGAGAGGGCGCTGAAAGCGAAGCAGATATCTCCCAACACCCAGCCGAAATCAACCGTGCTGCCGGTCTGGTAGGCATTTTGCAATTGCAGGGTGCTGTAAGCCAGGTCGCTGAAGGTGTGCGCCGCCAGGCCGATGGTGATCCAGCGGAACGGGATGGCCAGCGTGCGGCTTTCGGACAGCAGGAACAGGTTCATCAGGAGCAGCAGGCCGATCAGGCTGGCGATTGGATTGAGCACGGCCAGCGGGCTGGTCAGGGCCGGCTGGATCACCACAATCCACACCAGCGTCAGCCCGGCGATGGTGGCAAGGGAAGTATCCAGGAACAGGACTGCCCGCCCGGTGTGCTCGCGGGGCTGCCGGGGGTAGAGGACCAGCCCTACCCACAGCGGGAGGGCCCCCACCAGGGAAATGATGTCCGCCCATCCCGGGCCTTTTGCCGCACTCAGGTTCAACAGCCCGTTCAGCATCCGCAGCAGGTCGCCGGCGGCCCACAGCAGCAGGCCCAGACTCAGCCACAGCCAGGCCCGGCGGGTCGCGGCACTGCGGTCCATCCGCTGGGCCCACACGGCAAACACGGCTGCCAGCAGAGAGGTGAACAGCATCAACAGGCTCCCGAGCAGGAAGCGCTCAAAGCGGTCGGCCGTACCCCAGGCCAGCCAGGCAGTGTACAGACCCAGATAAGCCAGCCCCGCGGCTATCAGCAGCCGGTGGCGGGTGACCTGGGAAGAGGCGGTGTTGATCATGTTCTCATTGTACTCATGCCTTCCAGCGGGCGCAAGTTTGCGGGGAAACGAAATTAAATCCATCGCCAGGCATTCCGGAGGGCTTACCCGGACCGGCGTGTATAGAATCTCTGTTGAAATCCCTGTGCAGGAATTCAAGAAGTCGATATAATATAGATATTGTTTATACATATTGTAAAAATTCAGGTGAGAAATGGCAAAAACACAACAGATTTCTAAAAAACAAACTTCTAAAAAACCGGTTTCTAAGAAACAGAGTGCTCAACAAAAGAAAGCTCAATCCAACACCCGGTTGTGGATGATCGGCGGCGTGGCGCTGGTGGTGGTCGTTGTAGTAGGGATCTTGATCTCTCGCCAACCTGCCGTATCTTCTGCTTCTGAGAAAGCGCTGCCCCTGGAGGTCAGTGTGAGCGAGGCCGCAGACCTGCGCGATGCCGGGGCATTCATGCTGGACGTGCGCGAGCCGGAGGAGTGGATGGCCGGGCATATCCCCGGTGCGACCCTCATCCCCCTGGGAGAGCTGGCGTCCCGTGTCAGTGAGGTGCCCACCGACCGACAGGTCGTGGTGGTTTGCCGTTCCGGCAACCGCAGCGCCACCGGGCGCGATATCCTGCGCGATGCCGGGTTGGAGCAGGTCACCAGTATGGCCGGGGGAATGAACCAGTGGGCCGGCGCGGGGTACGAGACGGTTACCGGGCCGTAGTCCTCAGTGCTTTATCGGTAAGAATCGCTCACCCGCCGCACAACTGCGGCGGGTGGCTTCATTTAAAGTGTTTTTACCGGAATGTTTCCTTTATTCCAGGTTCGCATGGCGCTCGCGCATCGTTTCATGGGTCTGGTGGAGGGTTTCCATCAACCGGGAGGTCAGAGCGTCCAAAAACAGAAGCAGCATCTGTTCAAACTCCGAACCCAACGGAAGCGGCCCGGCCGGAGCGCCTTGAATGTTTTTTGTCCTTCCGGGAAGGATCACCGCCGGTCCTGCCAGCCTGCCCAATGAAGAGGCCCTGCTGGAAGTGACCCCGCACAGGGCGGCCCCGGCGGCCTGTGCTTTCTGCGCCGTGCGGATAACCCCTTCGGTCTCTCCACTGCCCGACCCTGCCAGCAGGAGGTCTCCCTTCCCAATCGCGGGGGTTGTGACTTCGCCCACAAGATAAGCGCGGAGGCCCATCTGCGTCAAACGCATGGCGAACATGCTCATCACCAACCGGGTCCGCCCGCTTCCATGCACAAACACGCCGTCGGCCCGTGCAATTCTGGCCGCGAGTTCTTCCCATTCTTCCAGTTCCGCTGCGCCAAACAGATGTTTCAGTTCGTCCAGGTTGCGGTAAATGCGTTCTTCTGCTTTCATCCTTTATTCCTCGTTTCTTCCGGCTGCTCTTCTTTATTAAAAAGAAGGTGGAATAAAAAACTTCGAAGCAGGGACCCGGCGGGGTATGCTTCGAAGTCGTCGGGATGCCCGGAGATACGGGCTAAGGAGAGACCACGCGGATCACTTCCTCAAATACTTCCAGGACCTTTTCTACCTCTTCGTCCGTGATGACCATTGGGGGCTTGATCTTGATGCAGTTTCCCAGGTCCAGATACCGTGATTCTCCGAACAATACCCCGCGCCGGATGCCTTCATCAATGAACCGGGCTGCTTCTTCCCGGGCAGGCTCTTTCGTTTCGCGGTCCTTGACAAGCTCGATCCCGATCATTAAACCGGGGCCGCGGATGTCGCCGATGATCTCGTACTTCTCCTGCATTTCTTTCAGCCGTTTTGTGATGTAAGCGCCGACAACCCGGGAGCGTTCCAGCAGGTTTTCTTCTTCGATGATCTGGAGGACCATCAGGGCTGCCGCCATCGCGACGGGGAAATGCGCGAAGGTGAAGCCGTGGTCTCCCGGCGCGAAGGTGTCCAGTTCGGGGCGCTGGAGGTTGCCGGCCAGCGGGAAGCCGCCTCCGATGGCTTTGCCAAAGGTGAGGATATCCGGGACCACGCCGTACACGTTGGAGGCAAACATTTCGCCTACTCGCCCAAACCCGGTCTGGATTTCATCCCAGATGAGCAGCATATCAAATTCGTCGCAGATCTTCCGGATTTCGTGATAGTATTCCGGCGGGTAATCGATCATCCCTCCGCCGCCCTGAATGGGCTCCATGATGAGGGCGATCGGTTCGCCGTCCACGGAATGTTCGATCATATCCCTCAAGAATTGGGCGCAGTGCAGGTTGCAGGAGGGATGCTGCAGCTTGAAGGGACACCGGTAGCAGTATGCGTGAGGGAAACGCACCACGTTTTCCATATAGTTCAGATACTGGTTGTTCGGGTGCGGGTAAGAGAGCGCCAGGGTGGCAAAGGTGCGCCCGGAGTAGTTCAACCAGGGTGCCAGGAAGTACTTCCGGTTGGGGCGGTTCCGGATGGCGATCTTCATTGCGCCTTCATTGGCTACCGAGCCGTGCAAAGAGTACCCAACTTTCTTTAAGTTCCCCGGGGCCAGGTCGGTCAACCGTTTGTTGAGCAAATATTTGGGGATGGTGCCAAACCCGCTGCGCACGTGGGTCACGTGTTGGATCTGCTCGGTCACCGCGGCGATCACCTTTGGGTGGCAGCCTCCAACGCCAAGGCTCCAGGCCTGCGAGGTGCAGTCTATGAATTCCTTGCCATCCATATCTTTGAAGGAAGCGCCTTTTTGATCTACGATCACGAGCGGTTTTCCGGTCCCTACGCCGCCGCCCGCAAAGGCATTCATCCCGTCTATTAAATCCTGTTCCGTGTATTCCCCAAAAAAATCTTTCATGTAATCCATTTTTGTCTCCTGATCGGATATTAATAAGATTCCTGCATGGTTACCAGTACTTTCATGGCTTCCCGCTTTGCCAGAGTAGAAAACCCTTCCCGGATGTTTTCAAGTGTTACGGTCTTGCTGATCAATTCTTCCAGCGGAAGGTGATCCGCAATTTCTACCGCGGTTTTAAACTCCTGCGCCGTGCAGTTGTAAGTGCCCAGTAATTCCACTTCTTTGTAATGGATGATGTTGGGATCCAGGGTGACGGTATCCCCTTTGGGAACGCCGCCAAAAATAACCAGCCGTCCCCCTCCCCGGACCAGGGCGCAGGCGTCTTCAATTATTTTCGCGCTCGGGACCGAGACCACCACCAGGTCTGCCCCCATGCCGTCCGTTTCATTCAGAATGACCGCGGACATGTCCTCTTTCCCGGAATGGATGGTGACGTCCGCGCCCCACTTTTTAGCGTAGCTGAGGCGGTCGTCGTGATGCCCCACGCAGATGACCTTCTCTGCGCCAAGGTACTTCGACAGCATCACCTGTATCCCTCCGATCGGCCCGTCCCCGATGATCACCACGCTTTCACCCGGCTGCAGGTTAGCCTGCGTGATCAGCCCGCGGACACAGGTGCCCAGCGGTTCCAGCATACCGGCCTTCTCAATGGGCATGCCGTCGGATATTTTGACCAATCCACCCTGCCGGACGATAGGGGCGGGGATGATCACATACTCCGCGAAAGCGCCCGCCTGCGTGGTGCCAAAATCCAGGGTATCCAGGCACAGGGTGGGCATTCCTTTCCGGCAGTAATAGCACTCGCCGCACGAACTGGCCGGCGCGGCAGAGACCCGGTCCCCAATGCTGAACCCCGTCACTCCCTCGCCAAGGGCCGCAACCGTTCCGGCGAACTCATGGCCCAGGGTGCGCGGGACGGGTAAATCCGAGAGGGACGAGCCCCGGCTGTAGGTCCGCAGGTCGGACCCGCAAATTCCGCAGACGGCCACTTTGACCAGCACCTCTCCTGCCTGGGGGAGGGGCATGTTGATCCTCTCGACCCGGATGTCTTCTTTTCCATAATATCTGGCAGCCAGCATGTTCATTGTTTTATATACCTCGAAAAATAAATTTGATAATAGCGAAAGGCCCTGCGGCGGATGCCCAACAACCCGGCCGGATCGTACTCCCCGCAGGGCAGTAGTTGGTAAAAAACTCTAAGCGCTGCTCAAAACGATTTCCTGTCATGATGTAAGCTTCTGCAAATCTTTGCGGTCAGGGGGGAGGCTTCCCGCCGTAAATGGACCTTGCCGGTATGGGTGCGGACTCAACCTGGATTTACGGCGGGCTGCTCTTTCCCCGGTGATTTCCCTTCTCCGGTTGGAGGAGGAATGAAAGCGCCGGTTCCTCAAAGTTTTCAGGCGATGGAAAGGACCTCTTCCGTGTCGGCGGATTTGGTATCCTCGAGGTCCGGTTTTACGACCAGCACCAGTGCGGTGGTGACGGCTACGCCGACGACCAGCGCCAGCAGGTAGGCCATGGGTTTGCTGACCAGCGGGAGTACGAAGATCCCGCCGTGAGGGGCCATCAGTTCAATGCCCATGATCATGCTCATTGCGCCCGCAATTGCGGAACCCACCATCTGGGAGGGGATCACCCGCAAGGGGTCCGCGGAGGCGAAGGGGATGGCGCCTTCCGTGATGAAGGACAGGCCCATCAGCCAGGCGGCGTCTGCGTGCTTTTGTTCTGCGGGAGAGAATTTCTGAGGCCGGATCTTCGCGGCAATTGACAGGGCAATCGGGGGAACCATACCGCCGATCATGATGGCTGCCATGGGCGCGTAGTTCCCTTCAGAAAGCATTGCCAGGCCAAAAGCATACGCCGTTTTGTCCACCGGGCCGCCCATATCAAAGGCCTGCATGGCCCCCAATATCGCGCCAAAGAGGATTAAGTTGGTGGTGCTCATGCTCGTCAGCCAGTTGGACAGGCCGTCCATGATGGCCGCGATCGGGCCGCCCAGCACCAGAAGCATCAACAGCCCTACTGCGAGGACGCTGATCAGCGGGATGACCAGAATGCCCATCATCGGGCGGACAATTGCGGGGACCTTGATCTTTTTAAGGAAATAAACCAGGTAACCGGCAATTAAACCGCCTAACAGGCCGCCCAGGAACCCTGCCCCAACGGTGTTGGAGATGACGCCCGCCGTAAACCCTGCCGCCAGACCGGCTTTGTCGGCCAGGGAATAAGCGATGAATGCGGCCAGGATGGGGATGATCAACCCCAGCGCTCCGCCGCCGATTGTCATGAGATGAGCTGCCAGGCTTCCCTCGGTCTCAAAACCGTTATATCCGCCTACCAGGAATGAAAGCGCGATACATAATCCCCCCGCCACAGTGATGGGGATCATATAAGAGACACCGGATAACAGGTGCCGCCGGAGATTCAGCAGGTGTTTTTTTTCTTTTTCGTCCATTGATTCCTCCTCTTTTTTCGATAGCATGGGTTGCGTGTTTAAGATTAGTCGGATTGTTCTTTTAATGATTTCTCTACATATTCGATGATTTTGTCTGCCTTACCAATTGCTTCTGATACGCCGAATTCGAATACAGGTTTGTTTTCGAAACGTTCCTGGTTCATGATGACGACGTCTGTCGCAAAGATCACAGCGTCCACCGATTGGGCCGTCTGGCGGCTGATTTCATTTTCAATCCCCAGCGCTCCCTGTGTTTCTACATAAGCAGTATGCCCTCTTTTTTTGGCCGCTCTTTCCAGCGCTTCGGCGGACATATAGGTACTGGCTATTCCTGTACTGCATGCGGTACAGATAGCAAATTTCATTGACTTTCACCTCCTTTCCATGAGCTGTTTGTTTTAGGGTGTGGTTAACCGATTTTTACTTCCCGGAAAGCTGTAAGAACATCCGGTTTTGAAGGGGCCTGTCTTAACTTCTCTTGAAAATCATCGTGCGCTAACATTCTTGCCAGGGAGGCCAGGGTCGCCATATATTCCCTGTCTTCAACGGTTTCGGGGACTGCCAGCAGGAATAAAAGGTCTACCGGTTCCTCGTCGATGGAGTCGAAGTCGATCCCCTGTGCGGAACGGCCGAACGCGACCGTCGGCCGGCACACGGCGGCGGATCTGCCGTGCGGAATGCCGATTCCCATCCCGACCCCGGTCGAGACCTGTTCTTCCCGCTTCCGGACGGCCGCGACATATTCTTGTACGTTGGTAATTCGTCCGGCGGCAAGCAGCAGGTTTGCCAGTTCGTTGATGGCATCCCATTTGGTTGCTGCCGCGAGGTCCAGACAGATGCAGTTCTCGTCAATTACGTTTTCAATATTCATTCTTTTGCCTTATTGGGTGGTACTGGAGGATTATTTTGCAAATTCATCAGACGACTGATGAATTCATTTTACATTAATTTTTGCTGAGAGTCAACTACCAAAATGTGCTTTTTTAAACCGGAAAGTTTCTTCGGGCGGCGAAGAAACTTGAGGACGCGTTAAAAAAATAAACTGTAGAAGGAATTTCTACAGCTTTACCGATGCCCGCCGGTGGTACGCCGGGCTTTTATTAATCCAGAGACAATCTTTTTAATTGGAACTGGATATTTTTTGCTTCGTGATAATCGGTGGAATAGATGATCGGTTTCCCCAGCCGGTTGTAGACGACTTCTTCCAGCAGAATCCACGGTTCGGAAGTGCGGATGCCCGTTTCCTTTGCGATGCTTTCATTGATCAGCACGGCGCTGATGTTGGTCCATGAATATTCCAGTTTGATCTTCCAGGTATCTCGGAGGTAATTGAATAAAGACCCCATGAAAACGGAATCATCCCTCACATCCTTGAAATAGACTGCTTCGATGACATCAATGGAATAGATGACCGGTTTCCCTTCTACACAGCGCAGACGTTTAATATACAGGACGGGGGTGCCGGGTTCCAGACTCAGGTGGAAGGCCACGTCCTTATTGGCGGGCATTTTTTCCACACTTAATACCTGGATGGTTTCTTTCACCCCGTTGTTGCTGAGCAGCTGGGAGACGCTTTGCAGGCGGGTGATATCCATGTGGATATCCTTGGGGTCCGAGACAAGGTACCGTCCCGAACCTTGCTTTGTGCGGAGAATGCGCTCGGCTTCAAGCAGGTGAAATGCTTCGCGAACCGTGAACCGGCTGACTCCGAGGAGTTCAATAAATTCGGGTTCGGTCGGAATCTGGTCCCCGGGTTTGTAATTCTCATTAATTAAAAACTCGAGGATCCTTTTTCTGATTTCATACCGTAATGGCGTGGAAGAGTTGAAGCTGTTCACAATCACCCTTTAAATACTTTTTTAAGATGCCGGCATCCGAAGAGGTTTTCTTCAACAAATATCTTATCACAATCTGCTGAAAATTTTTTCCGCGCTTATGAATCAGGCGCTCGCGCCGGTTTTATAAAGGGAGAAAAAGGGTATGGATGAATGCGGACCGGCAAAATAAGACACCGGCCTGTTCATACGGCCGGTGTCTGCGTGATAACCATTCAATCCGCTGACGTGTTTTGCTCGGCACAGCGGACGGGGACCGGCGGGCGCTGCCGCACCCGGTATATCGCTGCCGTTGCGGCCGCCAGCAGAGCGGCTGCCAGCAGGGTGCTTTTGAGGGAAGGCGACTCCGTCCAGTTTAACCGGCGGTACACCTGGCCTTCACTCAGGACGGCCGTGGTGATTTCTCCATCCGGACCGGCGTGGAAGGTCAGGGTGGTTTCTTCTCCCACCCGGCGGTACTGGTAAGGGGCGGTCTCTATCCAGTGCGCCTGGAAGGCGCTCAGCGAGTGGTCGGGGTTGGAAATAATGCTGGCCTCCGGCACCAAAGTTTCACCGTCTGCCGCGCGGTACCATCCGGTGATCCGGATCGACCGTTCGGCGGTCTCCAGGGCGTGTTGAGGGGTTTTTGAGCTCCCATCAAAGAAGCTGCTTAAAATTCCCTGCACTCTCTGGAACAGGGTGTGCGTTTGATTGGAACCGGTAACCGGGATCATAGGGGCTGGGGAGAGGAAAGATGTCAGGCCCAAAAAAAGAGGGAGTATCAGGGCCAGCACGAGCAGGGCGGCCGCCCACGGCGCAGTTTTAGCGTAGATCTGAGTTTTTTTCATCGCAGTCTCTTTTGGGTGGGTCTGCTGGCTGTAGTGCAGTTTTTGAAGAGGCCCGAATTAGAAATATTTTACAATAAATTTAAAAAATATACAAATCTTTGAAAAAGATAGTTTTCTTTAATGCAAGTTTCGTGCCGGAATGGCCGTTAAATTAAAAACCGGCTCTCCGATGAGGACCGGTTTTTGAATTTTTGCAGTTGGCCGCAGCGGATTAAGCGTACAGCGCTTCGTAATCCGGGTGCCCGTGCAGGGGAGCCAGGTCCGGGTCTTCCAGAGACCAGGCCCGCAGGTCCGGGTTGAGCCGCAGGGCCTTTGCCAGTGCCTCGATAGCCTTTTGGGGCCGGTCGACGGCGGCAAAGACGCACGCCAGGTTGTAGACCGCGCTGCCGGGGGCCTCGGTGCTGTTCTCGAAGCCGGTCGTGGCCGCGATGATCTGCTCCAGGATGCGGTTGGCAAGGTCCGCTTTGGAATGCTGGTGGGCATAGTCAACCAGGTGCGTCAGGGGGTGGGAGTAAACCTGTGACAGGATCACCGGATACAATGGGCGCCCCTTCCGCCACGCGTAGCGCTCCGGGGAGGTCAGGTCCTCCTCCGAGAACTGTCCCAGCAATCCCAGGAGGAGGTTCACCGCTTTTTCATCCTCCGCCAGTACCTCTTCCAGGGACATTTCCCGGTGCGCCGCATAGGTCCGGCGGTTGGCCGCTTCAAAATCTTCTTCCGCCGGAGGTGCTTCGCCCTTCAGGGCAGATTGCAGACTCCCGATCAGGTGCCGTTTCCATGCGGTGGTGTGCGCCAGAAGGTCTCTGGGAGACCAATCTTCGTAACTGCCTGCGGCGGTCCGTTCGGACGCGCTCAGTCCGGCAGCGAAAGCCGTTTCGGCTTCCAGCCCTTCCTGCAGCAGGGCCGTAAGCCTTGCTTTTACCGGAGCGTTTTCCATAATTTCAGCCTTTCTTGAAGAATGTTGAAGTCTTTATCATTAAAACAGATTTGGCAGCAGGGGCGCAGGCCCCCGGCGGCGTGTATAGGGTTTTTGTATCATAAATAATTCATTAAAACGCTTGACAGATGGAATGTTATCATGCTAGAATGATACTTGCTTGCCGACAGAAGTTCTAGAAAAAAAAGACCCTCTTTTGATTTGGAACCCATGAATAGAACAAGCATCAATTATTATGAAAGGAGTTTCAAATCATGTCTAAAGAACAAGGTACAGTAAAGTGGTTCAACGGCACCAAAGGTTTCGGCTTCATCGAGCGCGAATCCGGCGATGACGTGTTCGTTCATTTCAGCGCCATTGTTGGTGATGGTTATCGCAATCTTGAAGAAGGCCAGCGCGTTGAGTTCACCGTGACCCAGGGTCAAAAAGGACCCCAGGCTCAGGACGTTACCGTAATCGGCTAATTTCTGAACAATGCAGAATTAAGCAGGACAGCTTACGCTGTCCTGTTTTTGTTTAAAGATTTCCGCATCAGCGCAGAGTGTAGGTCGGATAAAACACTCCGGCTGTGCGGTCGCATCCGCCGTCCCGGATCCCATCGGCCCGGTTTTTCGTTGCAATAACTTCCCAAAATTGGGTATTTAATGCAATAAACTCCCGTTTCAATATGAAACAAAAGTTCTATTTATCTTGAAATCTCTCTGCAAAGGTGCTATGCTTAATTTGTGTTAAAGCGTATTCCCCCATTCCACCGGGGTGTTTGTCCGGAAAAGCTTGAAGCCCGCCTCCTCCGGCGCGGGCTTCATCCATTTAAAAAGGAATTGTTTCGAATTGTTTCAAAAAAACCATTCAATTCGGTGGGCGTTTATCGTCCGGCGGCGTAGTGCGCCAGGTTCTCCCACAGCGTGGTGTTGTGCTGGCTGCCCCTGGTGTTCAGCAGGGCCGAGTCCGCCAGGATGACCACCTCGCCTGCCCCGGCCGGTACCAGCCCGATCACCGGGTCGCCGCTGCTTGTCGCGGCCAGCACCTCGCCTTCCGTCATCCGGAACGGGATTCCGTTCTCCGGCGAGAGGTCCAGCGAAAACAAACCCGCCATCAGGGGATGCTCCGGAAGCGTTTCGGCGGAGGATTGGCGCACCGCGCCCTCCATAAAGCTCACCCCGAAGCGTTCCGCGAGGGCGTTCATATCCAGAGCGTCCTCGTTGGGCTCGATCGTGCTCAGGCTGTACTTCATGCGGTGCCCGGTGTTGGCGATCACCAGCAGCCCGCCGGAACGGGTGTAATCCTCCAGCGCGTCCACTTCCTCCGTACTCCAGCCGGTATCGTATGAATCGATGCCGGTAGCTTCGGTGGGGTAGTCGAACACCGGCAGCACGATCACCAGATCCGTGTCTTCCAGATCGGCAGCCGTCACTGGCTGGTCGTAAGGCAGCAGGTCCACGTCGTAACCGTTCACCGCCAGGGCCATGCCCAGCTCGGTCAGGTTGGAGGGGGTCAGGTGCGGCGATTCGGTGTGCGAGGCCACCACGAGCGCGCGCCGTGCGGGCGGCTCCGGGAATCGCAGGTCAAGCCCGGCTTCCGGCGGTTCCACCACCGCCGTCAGGGCGATCTCGGTCATCTCCCGGAAGACCAGCCTCATCCAGCTGGCCAGCTCAATGGTGTCATAAGGGTTATGGATTTGCCCGCCGGGCCACACCCCGCCGACTTTATCCATTTCCACCGGGTTCATATAGATCAGGTCGGCATTGGGCACATCATACCCCCCGAAGGAGTTATTGTCGGAATAGGTGGCGTACTCGTTCAGCGTTACCACGTCCAGATTGTGCCCGGCCGCTGCGTCCGCCAGATAGCGGGGCCAGGGCATATCGTCTGCTCCGAACCGCCCGTAGGACCAGGTCACCAGATAATGTTCGGCCAGGATCCCGTCCAGCGGACGGGTCAGGTCGTCGATCTGCAGCGCGGCGGTTGTGCGGTCCAGCAGTTCCTGGTGGGTATTTGCAAAGTGCTGCGAGCCGTACAGGCCGAGTTCCTCACTGCCGAACCAGGCCAGATACAGGTCGGTTGGGGGCTGGAGCCGGGCTTCATTCAGGACGCGGGCGATCTCCAGCAGGATGGCCGACCCGCTGCCGTCGTCCATTGCGCCGGGCGAATTGGGGCTGTCGATGTGGGCGCTTATGATCATGGCGCGCGTGCTATCCTCTCCGGGGATATGGGCAATCAGGTTGCCCGAACTGCCGGGCGAGAACAGGTCCGCGTCCCAGGTCAGGCGGGCGTTCTCGATCCTTTCCAGGTCTTCCCAGTCCCAGATGCCGGCCGTGCTCAGGTCTTCCAGCCGGGTGTACAGCACCGGCGGGTTGGCGGCTGCCTCTACCCAGGTGAAGGCGCTCCCGTCTCCGATAAACGAGCCGTGGCTGTCACCGATCTGGCTGCTGTATTCCGTCACCATCACGATCCCGGCCGGGTTTTTGGCGGCCAGTTCCCAGGCAATCCCTACCGCGTCATTGATGCCGAACAGGGCCCGGTCAATGAGGGTGTAGTCCAGAAAGACGATCCGGTCGTTCACGTCCGCCGGGGTCAAGTTCCGGATCTCTTCCTCGCTGCGCACCAGGAGCACCGCGCCCTGCACAACCACCGGATCGGGTTCGTTGTCGTTAAAAACGCCATCCGAGTCGAAGCGAATTGCCAGATCGGTGTCATCGCGTTCGCCGCGCAATCCATCCGCGGGGACTTCCACTTCCCTGCCGTCCACGGTCAGCTCCAGGCGGGTTTCCCGCAGCTCTGTGCTCATGAAGACATTGAATTCCTGCCGTTCCAGTTCCAGCCCCAATTCCTGCAGGAAGGTATAGCCGCCGAGTGTTTCTGCGGCATAGTCCAGGGCTTCGGCCTCCCCGCTGCTGGCGGAGTTGCGCCACCCGGAATACGGCTGGATGGCGGTCAGGTCGGTGACAAACCCCAGCAGGCTGTCCAGCGAAATCAGGTCCAGCGGCGAGTTGGGAGCATCCGGCACGCTGGTGCGTGCCGGTGGGGGGGTGCCGGTGGGGCTCGTTGTGGGGGCTGTATCCGCTCGGGGCATTGTGGAGCAGCCCACCACGAATATCAGAATGAATGTCAGGGAGTTTTTTAGGAGATTTTTCATGGCATATTTCCTTCCACAGTCGTGCTCTTGTGACGATCCGGATGAAATGAAGAGGTTGCTTCTATGGTTAATCCTACCTGAAAGTGGGATTAAAACCAAATCCCGGAGGGAATATTCAATGAAGAACAGAAAAGAGGATGGAAGGAAAGGCCCCGCTGCGTTGGGGGATTATTGGGGATTATCGTAAATGATCAGCTGGTTTCGTCCGGCTCCCTTGGCCTGGTACAGGGCCGTGTCGGCAGCCCGGATGAGGTCCGGACCGGATTCGCCGTGCTCCGGGAAGCAGGCCACACCGATGGACACCGAAATCCGGCTGGCTGTCTGCCCCCGGTTTGAAATGGTGATCCGGGTGATCCCTTCGCGGATTTCATTGGCTCGTTCCAGCACGGATTCCAATGGGGTTTCCGGCAGAATCAGCAGGAATTCTTCACCGCCGTACCGGCAGATGATATCCTCGCTGCGTACATTCTTCAGCAGGAATGCGCCTACTTCCCGCAGGACGGCATCGCCGGTTTCATGGCCATAGGTATCATTGAAGGTTTTGAAGTAGTCGATGTCCATCATCATCACGCTCAAAGGCAGGTTTTTTCGTTTGGTGCGGCGCAGTTCACGTGCAAGCGATTCGGCCATATAGCGCCGGTTATAAAGGCCGGTCAGCGGGTCGTGAATGGCCTGCTGTTGGAGGGTGAGCTGCATGTTGAGGTTGGAGAGGGACAGCGCAATCTGGTCCCCAACCGAGACGGCGAGCTGTTTCTTGGCTTCCAGGATGGTGGATGAATGCAGGCTTGAATGCTCCGAATTTCCTTCCGGCGTTTGGAGGTGGAGGATGCCCAATATGGCGCCCTGCGCAGTGAGGGGAATGCACAGGGTGCAGCATGGAAGCGGCTTCTGCACGTGCGGGCAGGGCAGCCCGATCTGGTTATCTTCCATGATATAGACCTGTCCGCGCCGCAGCCCCCAGCAGTTGTGCGTGGTAAAACGTTCCTCGGACCGGAGTGGCTCTCCCCATGTGGCGGCCGCCTCCAGCAGGTTCAGGTCGTTCCGGCAGATATACAGGGCGCCGCAGTCCTGTGGAAAGAGCTTTTGCAGGACCTGCCCGATTAGCTGGTAGGCTTCCTGAGTGCTGATGCTGGCCTGCAGCAGGGTCCGCATTTCATTGATCAGGGCCAGCTCTCGGGTGCGTTCTTCCACCCGAAGTTCAAGAGTCTGGTTAATTTCGGCCAGTTCATGGGCCTGTGCTTCTATATCCTGTTGGGCGGATTGCAATTTCAGGTTTAATTCTTTCTGAAGCTGCTCGTTCTGCCGGGTGTGTTCCAATGTCTGTTTCAGTTCGTGGGTGAATAGATATTGGATCAGCATCATGAAAATTTCCACGCCGATCAGTCCGGCCGCAAAACTGAAGGGGTTGTTATGGATGGAGTGCAGTTCAGCCCATCCGAATTGTTCAGCTGCCACCAGGCTGATGATGGCAAGGATGGACAGGAGAGAGAAAATCCAACCGCCCCGAATTCCCAGCAGCAGGCTTGCGATCAGGGGTACGGCGATGAAGCTCCCCGCACTGGGTCCCGAGACACCGCCGAAGAACAGGGAAATCGTGATTATCATTGCCAGCAGTGTCAGCGCAAAAAGATAGCTGGCTTGCCGGATATACCCCCTGTGCATGATCCATATGGATACGCCACAGATCAGGATCAGGCTTATATAAGTGAGGTTTTCAGCCTCCGGCGTTTCATTCAGCAGGGATGTGACGATAACCCCGATGAGGTTTCCAACTATTATGCCCCATGCCAGAATGTTAAGAACTCTTGCCATGCGGGTTTTGTCCTCCTCGTTGAAAAGGGGAGGTTTAAAAATTTTGCGGATCCACTGAGACATTTCTTGTTTTGCCAATGTTCGAACAGGTGCATTTTGCCTGGTATAAAGTTGACTTCGAAGTCTATTTTACTTGAAAAAATGACGGACTTACTTCATAGTTTTGAAAGCCGGGTTAAACCACGGTGAGAAAATCCTTCCGGCCGGCAGGAACCTCAAAATTTTGCTCCGGGAGTAGAATTAAAAAGAAGGTCTTCACATGGAGGGAAAAAAGATGTCCATACAGCATGTTGAAAATGAAGTGGTTGCTTTTTTACAAAAGCTGGTGCAGACTCCCAGCCTGTCCGGGGATCTGTCAGGGATAGCGGATATCGTGGAATTTAAAATGAAGGAGCTGGATTTTGATGAGGTCTGGCGTGATGAAGTGGGGAATGTGATTGCCCGCAAACGGGGAAGTGCTCCCGGTGCAAACCTGTTGTTTGACGCCCACATGGACGTGGTCCAGACCGGCAATCTGTCCCGCTGGCATCATCCTCCCTTCGGTGGTGAGTTGGACCGGGGCCGGGTGTGGGGGCGCGGTGCGACAGACACTAAAGCCAGCCTGGCCGGGATGGTGGTGGGGCTGGGGCGCATGCCGCGCGAATCCTTCTGCGGGACGGTCTGTGTAACCGGGAGCCTGGAAGAGGAAGTCATTGAGGGCGCGGCCCTGGCCGCGGTACTTGATGCGGTTCAGCCGGATGGGGTCATTGTCGGGGAGCCTACCGACTGCCGCCTGGCAATCGGCCACAAAGGACGCTGCCGCATGGTCTTTACTTTTGAGGGGCGTTCGGCGCATACTTCCTCACCGCAAGCCGGGGAGAATGCCATCCGCAAAATGACAGCAGCAGCCCGCCGCATTGAAGCCATTCCGCTGCTGTCCGATTCCCTGCTGGGGTCCAATGTCATGGAACCGATCATTGTCACCTCCAGTCCCAACCCCAATGCTTCCACCGTTCCCGATCACTGCCGGTTGATCTATGACCGGCGGCTGGTACGCGGCGAAACGCCGGAATCGGTGCTGGCAGCTCACCGTGCGGCTCTGTCGGACCTGTCCGGCTGGTCGGTGGCGTATGAGCATCTGGAAATTGAAAGCTATACCGGCTGGGCTTACCGCGCGCCGGACTTCCACGCCGCCTGGGCGGTTGATCCGGATTCGGAGTGGGTGCGCAGGGCGCAGGCCGGGCTGGAACAGGCCGGTTTGCCGCCCGTGGTTTACACCGCGCCATACTGTACCAATGCCGCAGTCAGTGCCGGCGAACGCGGCATCCCCAGCGTCGTTTTTGGCCCTTCTTCAATTGCGCTGGCACACATCGCCGATGAGTATATTGAGGTCGAGGAACTGCGGCGCGGCATGCACGGCTTTGTGGGTCTGGCCCAATCCCTGAGCCGCTTCAAGGGCAGCCAGCCGGTCTGACCTTTGCGGCAAGGCAGCGTTGTGATTCTGTAAAAGCACGGTCGGCAGGGGGGCCGTTCTGAGGCTGGTAAAGCTGAAAAAGCTTTTTCCATTCCCCCTGCTTCTTCACGGATAGAATTTCTTCGCAATATCCTTGAAGCGTGGATAACCTGTGATAAAATCTTTTGCATTCCGCTCTTTTTAGTCCGGAATGCGCGCGATGATCCGTTTTAAAGTACAGGCTTTCCGTCTGCCCGCATCATTCGCGCGGTTTTCTTCAAACTTTAATACCCAAAATTGCTTACATCGTAAAATTGTTGGACCTGTGAGAAAGGTTTGCGAAAGATCGGATGACACTTACTGAAGCTAAGCGCGAGGAAGCTCGCGGGCGTGCCATTTACCGCAGCCTGGTGTGGAAAGGGGTGGTTTCCATTGGCGAGTTGTTGGTTACCAGCGGCAGGGAGGTCATGCGCCTGCGGCTGCCCAAAACCAGTGAGGGGCGATACGTCCGTCCGGAGCGGCGCTACGAACTGCCGGACTACCGGCCGGGAATGCGGTACAGCCACAGCAGCGAGCGCTATTTGCGTCCCACGCGCTACTGCAACTGCCGGGCGCCGGAGGTGGTCGCCCTGGCCAATGAACTGGGGGCTTTCCGGAAACCGGACCTGGAATTTGCCGAAGCGGCTTTTGCATTTGCAAAAGAGATGACCACACTTGAGATCCGACCGCTGCTCCCCGTTGAAGAGACCCTGCGGTTGGGGACCGGGACCTGTTTTGAACTGATCACGGTCTTCATTGCTTTGTGCCGCGCCGCCGGGATCCGGGCGCGGTATAAGATTTTTTCCACCAATATGATCCAGAGCTGGCGCGAGGCCACCATTGACGCCGACCCGCTGTTGAAAAAATGGTACGACTCGCTGGATAACTTCCTGTTTGAAGGGGAGGGCGAAGCTTATATTGACGGCCGTTGGGTGGTGGCGCATGTCGGCCCGACCGCCGAACGGCAGGCCGCTGCCGGCATCCCTATCACGCGTTTTGGAGAGGATTCGCTGGGGGTCTGGTTTACGGCGAAACCGGGTACGATCATGCACCTTGAAGCGATCCCTGCCAGTTTGGGGCTGGGGTCGCGGCTGCTGCACCGCATCTCACCGGCCTCCATGGAGCGCGTAAATATCAGTGTTCTGCAGCAAATCGCGCGCGGCAGAAAAGTGTTGGAGGAAGCGGGCGGCCTTGAGGCGTATGATCGCGAGGCCAGGGGGGAGGCTTTTCATCGGACTTCTGCGAAAGCGTTATCGGTTGATTAATCCTTTAAGGATCAGGAGATTAAGCCATGGCAACAATCGTTCAGGAACCACAGGCTAAGGGCATTTTGCGCAAACGGGTGCGTGTTCGCAGCCGGAATTATTTGATTTATTTAATGATCTTCATGGGGCTGGTTGCCATCATGGACCAGTATCTGTCCACGGTGAAGACCACCGCTATTCCTTATATCCTGGAAGAATATTCGATCACCGCGTCCGATTTTTCCTGGCTGGAGGCGCTGTATCTGGGGTTCACCTTCCTGATCTTTCTGCTCAACGGCCTGAACGATATCATTGGCCGCAAGTTATCCATCCTGCTGCTGGTGCTCATCATGGGGTTCTCGTCGTTGGGAATGCTGCTCCTGACCCCTTCCATTCACTGGTTCATGGCGATGTACACCCTGGCGATCTTCGCCACCGTTTCCAATATGTGGACCATCCCGATCAGTGAGGAATCGCCGGCCGAAAAACGGGGCAAGTACCTTTCGATTGTTTACATTATTGGCCTGATCCCGCTCCAGGCACTGCTGCCCCCGCTGTTGATGGACAAGCTGGGTCTGGGTTGGAAATGGATGTATGGGGTGATGTTCATCTTCATGATCCCGCTGCTGGTGATGTGGTTTTTTATGAAGGAACCGGCCCGCTTTGAGGAAATTCAGAAGGAACGCCGCGCAGGGACCCGCAAGAACCATTTGTTCGGCATCGGTGTGATTGACCGCAAGGATATGCGCTATATTGCCATTTCATCGGGGATCTGGCTGGTCTGGTTGGTGTACCAGTTCCTGTATTTCTGGGCGGGGTATTACTTTATGACCATCAAAGGGTACAGCCTTTCACAGTGGTCCATGACGCTGCTGGCGACCCTGGTGCTGGCGATGGTTGGCGGGTATCTCAGCGGCTGGATCATGGACCGTATCGGGCGCAAACCGGCGCTGATCTTTGGCTGTCTGGGGCTGGCATTGATCCTGGTGGTGCTGGGCTTTGCGCAGGGCATCCTGCTGCCCATCGCGGCGGCGGTCACCGGGTTCTTTACTTCTTTTACCTATACCTGGATTGTGGTGTACGTGCCGGAAGTTTTCCCCACCGAACGGCGCGGGGCCTGTATGGGCTGGACAACCACCGTGGCGCGGATTTCTTATGTGATTGGGCCGGTACTGGCAGCCGTGCTGCTCAAAGCTTTTCCCACCATGGAATGGTTCTGGGTGATTGCCGGGAGTGTCATGCTGCTGCCCATTGCGATTATTTATTTCTTCAACCCATCCGAGACCCGGGTGCTGGAGTTGGAGGATATTGAAGAGGGACGGCAGTAGGGATTTCTACCTTAAAAAGTGCGACACTCCCGCGGGCAGGCAGTTCGCGGGAGTGCTTGTTTGAAAGAATAAGAGGGTGTGCCAGGCCGTATGGCCGTTGGGTGGAATCGTTACTACCGTACTCTCCTCGTACAGGGCCTGAAAATTCTTTACCCAACCCTGGAGTTTGGGGCCGCCAGGGTTGGCTCGGAAGAGGAGCGGGCTGCCGATCACGATCCGCTTGAAACAGTCGGTTTAACATTTTTCGGATACCCTTATGCGGCTGGGTAAGCGGGGTACCGGCAGTAGACTTTGAAAGCTTAGTTTAAGCTCTTTTGTTAAGGTATAGTGTACTTCCGGAAAATAACAGTAGGGTTAGCAATAAGTATAGAGGGAGCCATAACTGTGTGTTGATAAGTACAATTTCAAAAGATAACAGGAAATAAAGAATAATTGTAATCAACACCGTTAGTATAAGCGTGGCAAGTGCCCCACGGGAAATGTCTGAAAACTGTTTTTCGTCATACCAGTCGGCCGGCTTTTCCCTGCGTTTTGTGAAAAACCAGTAGGCAGCGGCCAATCCATAGGGTATGAGAAATACGATACAAAGTATGAAAAGCACACCGTTCAGGTATATCTGGGGAATGGTAGAAAAACTCAGCAAAAATACGCAAACAAATCCAAGAACGGCCGATATGACGCCGATCTGGTTAACCGTGAGGAAAAGCGCTTCATCCTTTAAAGCGACAAATGTGTTTCCTTCTTTTACAAAAGCGATGTTTGATGCGGCACACTGAAGCAGCAAAAGCACGGAAAACAGCATGTGAACGGCATGCCCCGCAAATACAATCTGCCACTCGCCGGTGCTATCGAAGCCAGCTTTATATTCATGACCAATATCGCTCAGCATCATTACATCCACAGTTAACAGAAACAGCGATAGAAATCCTATTACAAATACGACGGTTCTCATGAAATTGTCTTTTTTAAAGTGGCGGAGCTGCATAAAAAGATTGAGCAATCCAACTATATGGGCAAGTCCGGTAATAATCAGAAAAATGGCGACCGCTGCGCCCATCCACTCCCGGATGGCGGTGCCGGTCTCAATTGCGGTTTTTATGTCAACCAGCATCAAAATATTGCCCGTTAAAAGGCCGAGCATTACTATGCCCAATATGATTGAAATACGATTCATTCGTTTCATACTGCTATTCCTCCGCGTCTTCGTCTCTCACGATGAAGAAGATTTCTTCCACTGGCTTCCCGAAAAACTCCGCAATTTTTAACGAGAGCAAGGTTGACGGCATAAACTTGCTGGTCTCTATGGAATGTATGGTGAGTCTCGTAACACCTACTTCATTGGCGAGTTCCTGCTGGGTCATTTCACCCCGCTCGAATCGATATTTTCTGACGTTATTTCCCAATTTCATATTGCGTCTCTCTCCGATACCGGTTTTGCTTTTCTGCGAAATGCCAGTATTTTGTTATACAAATGATAAAAGACAAAATATACGGCGATTCCTATGATAATTTCCTCCAGGGAGAAAATCAACGGATAACCGGGTTTGTTGATGCCGTGTGTTCCTCCGAAAATGAGCCGTATGATGAGCAGTCCAGCACCAAATATGATAAACGTCACAAGAGCATTGAGATTAGCAGCCAGTACGGCAATGAGCCTGTCTCTCGGTTTTCTTGCTCTTGCATACAGTAATTCTCCGTATCCGGCAGATATAAAAATACCTGCTGTATGAAACCAATTTATCTTAACCGGAATATTCGTCACAACGATACTTCCGGAGCGAACCAAAATATAGATCAAGCTCAAAAGCGCCGCACCAGTTCCGAAAATCAGCGCGGCAATCAGGTGATGGCCTGTATAACGCTTCCGGATCAGGCCGATCACAAACAGGATTAGAAGAGGCAGTACAAACAGCAGCGGCTGGCTGGAGCCCTGATTTTGTGTGATAACGGAGTCCAGAAAATAGATGATGTTGCTGCCGGCTGTCAGGAAAACCGGCGGCTGCTTCCGCAATTCAATCGAGACCGTATTGCTGTCGTTGTCGATGACGAGATATTTGTCCGCGTTGATATCCATCATCTGAAGGCGGTTGTTAAAATAATTGCTGTCCATGCCTGACGAAGTCAGTCCCTTAATGCTGACAAATTCATATCCAGCCCCTGCCTCAATATAAACCGGGATCAGCCCGGATTCTACGTCAGCCAGCAGAATGGTTCGTGAACTGCCGTTTATTGTGTCGCTGACAATCTCATAAGGGGCTTCGTTTCTGCAGTAAATCCGTGGATCGCCCAGCATGAAATAATGCGGTGCGTCCGCATAACTCTGCATAGCAGCCCGGTTTTGAATCTGCACCAAATGTCCCAGCGGAAACTTGTCCCAGGTATAGATTGTGCTGATATCCGTGTAGTCACCGAAGCGCGTACCCGACACGGAAGAATAAACAAAGCCGCAGTAGGCAGAGGCCCCCTTGCTGATAGATGCGAGGGCGATTGAGTCTTCCGTCCAGGGCCTGAAGGTGCTGCAGCCGTAATGCTGTATGATGCTGCCGTCCAACGTTGGGATATCCTCCGAATGGACGGTAATACCCAGGCTCAGATCAAACCATGTGTCCGCGGCCCCTTCGAGCGTGATTTGGACGGCGTCCGAGTTTTGTAGAGCGGTCAGAAGATGATCCATGGTCAGTTCCATGCTGCCGTTCTGATTATCGCCACCGGATATGATTTCCGGCTCTATTTTGTTCTTCTTCGTGCCGTTAACGATAGCGTAATCATTGACCGGCACCTGTGACGAGCCTTTCCACAATCTGCGCGCATCTTCAATCGTGTTCCCGGAGAGTATTCCAACAGATATTGATGTATCCAAGCCCTTCAACTTTGCCGAGAAATCCATAAGTACACTTTCGGACAATCCTTCCGGTGCGGCAATCCAAAGCAGAAAGAGCGGTTTCGCTTCAGCCGCTTTTTCAAATGAATGGTAAATCGGTATCCCTTCGCCCTGCGAAATTTCCTCTGCTAAAGAATAGTAAGGATCACCTATGGATGAGAGAAGCACCGTGCTGGATGAGTTTTCGTTCGGAGGAGTCATATACGTATCCCCTCTGATTATGCAAATCAAGATTGATATAAATAATGAAAAAGAAACAAAACGGTTCATAATCTTCTCCAAACAATAGAGTACTTAATGTATATTATACTATACTTTATTTATATAACACTATACTTTTCTTTTTCAGGCTGAACAACTCCGATCCTGTGGATTTTACAATGCCGGTTATGATCTTTGTTCTGTTTATTGCAATATTTTTTAGTTGTCAGATTTAAAAGGATAGATTTCGACGGTTAAGGAAAGAAACCGAATATGCGTTTAATAAAATTTTTCAAATATACTAATTCGGAATGAAAAAAAACTTTCTGTCCGGGCGAAATTTTCGCATCATGGCTGTTTGTTTTGCCTTTGTAATCGCTTTTGATGTTGTTTTCCATGTTCCAGTGACTGAATGGATCCGATTACTGTTTTGTTTGGGCATTGTTCTTTCCCTGGAAATGGTTAACATATCGATAGAAAAAGTGATAGATCCGTTTGACCCAAAGTCTAGCAAAGTCGCAGGAGCAGTTCTCATTAATTTTCTTCACCAGACTTTTGGAATATTCTGAAAAACTCCGGGTGATTGCCGGGAGCGTCATGCTGCTGCCCATTGCGATTATTTATTTCTTCAACCCATCCGAGACCCGGGTGCTGGAGTTGGAGGATATTGAGGAGGGACGGCGGTAGGGATTTCTACTTTAAAAAGCGCGACACTCCCGCGGGCAGGCAGCTCGCGGGAGTGTTTATTTGAAAGAATAAGAGGGCGTGTTAGGCCGTATGGCCGTTGGGTGGGACCGTTACCACCGTACTCTCCTCGTACAGGGCCTGAAAATTCTTCACCCAACCCTGGAGCCTGGGATCGCCGGGGTGGGTTTGGAAGAGAAACGGGCTGCCGATCACGATCCGCTTGACCCTGGGACGGGTGATGGAAACATTTAACCGGTTGGGCTGGAAGTAGAATTCCGCCCGTGCCGCGGCGTGGTCCGGATCGCTGGTAGCCAGTGAGAGGATGACCATGTCGCGCTCCTGCCCCTGGATGCGTTCGACCGTGTCAACCACGATTTCCGCCAGTGCTTCACGGTCGTTTTCCCTCGCCAGTTGGCGCAGATGCTGGCGGATCAGCCGCCCCTGTGCCCGGTAAGGGGAAACGATGGCGATTTCATCGACCGGAACCCCGCAGCGCACGGCTTCGGCGGCCAACCCGGCTGCGATTTCCGCTTCTTCCGGGGAGGACATGCCCCGGTGGGTATGGGCAACTTCAACGAAGACATCCGGCGTTTCCGGGTCGAGGGCATCTGCATAGCGCACCGGTCTCTGCTCCAGATGCAGCCGCCGCTTTTGAGCACCGGCTGCGGAGCGCAGCCGCCCGTTGTAGAACCTGCGGCTGGGGAAAGCGTTGATCTCGGTGTTCATCCGGTAGGTGGTATCCAGCATGGTGCCCGGCATGGATTCAAACAGAGTCTCGAAAATGGATTTTGCCACCCAATCCGGCTGGTGTTCGGCGGTGATTACCGGCGACATTTGCTGGTGGTCGCCGATGAAGATGGCCTTATCGGCCGCCAGCATCCCGGCAAACGCCAGCGGGAGCGGCATCTGCCCGGCTTCATCGAAGATGACCGTGTCGAAGTGCACTTCATTCAGGCGGCTCGTGCGCACCGAGAAGCAGGTACCGCCCACAATGATTCCGGACTCGTTGGGCGAATACGGACTGCTGCGGAAGCGTTCGTAATTGGCGACCCGGATGGAACCGGATTGCAGGCCGTCGGCCCGGTTCAACTGTCCTATCTTGCACAGTTTGGTATAGCCGGTGGTCTCAGCGATCTTCAGCAGGGCGTTATTGACGGCGCGGTGGGTGAAGGCCGTCAGCAGTACCCGCTGCCCCTGCCGGGCCAGTTCGGTCGCCAGTTGGGCCAGCACCCAGGTCTTACCGGTTCCGGGCGGGCCCTGGATCAGGTAAGCATTCCGGGCGGCGAAAGCTTTGATGAAAGCCTCCCGCTGGCTGTCGTTGAAGCTCCACGTGCCGATACGTTCCGCAGCATATTTCTCCTGTACCGGGTCTGTCTCCGGGCGCATCTTGCCACCGAGCAGGTCATGAAAGCGCTCTGACAGCGTTTCGCTCTGCTCAATCTGCGAAAGCACACCGAGCTGGATGTGCCGCACATCCACCCGATTCCGGTCGAGGGTGTACCCGCTGCCGGGCTCCAACCCCAGGAAGTTTACTCCGAAAGCGGGGACCAGTACCGCGCCGTCTTCCCGTTCTTCCGCAAGTTCGCAGCCGATGAAATCTCCGGTTGGGTCGTTCCGACTGAGGCGCAGGGTGTCCGTTTCACGGAATTTGGAGATGTTTTCCCGGAAATGCACCAGCGCCCGGCTCCAGTCTGCGGCCACGCTGACCACTTCCACATTGCCAATGGCTTCACCTTCCGCCACACGTACAGCAAGGGATTCCTGCCACATGGCTTCAAGCTGCTGGTTCTGAGTATCCTGTTCTTTGTGGACGAAATGTTTTAAAGCAGTAATGTAGTTTTCCATGGGTGAGTTTTGCATTCCTCTCCGGCGGTCCGCCGGGTGGTTTTTTATTTGGATGAACAGCAGGGATCCTTCTCCGAACCAGTTTACCAATTATACAGTAGCGAGGCTCTCTTTTCTTTTGAAAAAAGATACAATTGTCCTGAGGTAGAACGTAAAATCTATCCGGTTGCCGGGAAGTTGGATAGCGGTTACAATCTGCTTTTGATTTGCGCATGGACGGCTTTTACCACCATGCCATGGAGATTAAATGAGAAATGGTCTTTTCAATGACAAGAAATTTTATCGGAGTCTGCTGCGGATAGCGCTTCCAATCACGGTTCAGCAGTTCATTACCTCCGGCATTGGCACGTTGGATGTGTTGATGGTGGGGCAGCTTGGGGAAACCTCGATTGCCGCATTGGGATTGGCAAACCAGGTTTATTTTCTGGTTCAGCTTCTCTTGTTTGGTATTTCCAGTGGGTCGGCGATCTTTACGGCGCAGTATTGGGGGGCGCGGGATGTTGTGAATATCCGGCGGGTGCTGGGAATTTGTCTTTCGATTACCATTCCATCCGCGATGTTGTTTACCATTGCGGCGGTATTCTTCCCCGATGTCGTCCTGCGGTTTTATACCAATGATCAGGCGGTTATTGAGTTGGGAAGCCAGTACCTGCGCATTGTTGGCGTGAGCTACTTTTTTTACGCGGTTTCTTTTTCCTTTTCTGCTATTTTGCGCAGTACCGAACAGGTTAAACTCCCGATGGTGGTCAGCGCTATGGCACTTATCTTGAACTCGGTGTTGAATTACGCCTTGATTTTCGGGAATTTCGGTCTGCCGGAGATGGGCGTGCGTGGCGCTGCAGTGGGAACATTCATTTCCCGCGGCATGGAATTTGTTGTTTTGCTGTTCTTTACCTACCGGCTGAAAACACCGGCCGCAGCCAGGCTGCGCGAGATGGTGAACTATGATTTTTCTTTCTTCAAACGGACGCTCCAGACTTCCATGCCGGCTGCTGTAAACGAAATGTTGTGGGCGTTAGGGACTACCACTTACAATTCGGTTTATGCTCACATCAGCACGCAGTCCATTGCTGCGGTAAATATTGAGTACACCATAGAGGGGATGGCTTTTGTGATATTTATGGCAATGGCCAATGGTGCCGCAATTATGATCGGCAACCAGATTGGTGCAGGATATGAATCCGTTGCGCGGGAATATGCCGACCGGTTTCTGAAGTTGGGAATGATAGGGGCCCTGATTACCGGAGCGGTTTTGATCGTGGTGCGGAATCCGATCTTACTGTTATACAATATCACGCCGATCGCATCAAGATACGCCAGCAATATCCTGTTGATCTTTTCATTATTGATGTGGATCAAGGTGTCCAATCTGATGCTGTTTATTGGCGTGCTGCGCAGTGGCGGAGATACGCGGTATGCGCTTCTGGTAGAGGCCGGCGCAGTCTGGCTGATAGGGGTCCCGATGGCATTGTTGGGAGGTTTTGTCCTGCATCTGCCGGTTCACTGGGTATATTTGATGGTATACACGGAAGAAATGGTCAAACTGGTTCTGGTTTATCGTCGTTATCGGACCGGCCTTTGGATCCATGATCTGGTGCGTGAACCGGAAGCGCTCATCTAGCTTTGCCCCACGCTTGTAGTATGGGGTCAATCGTGTTTTTTCTGTATGAGCCGTTTATACGCCCGGCGAGTGAGATAAACTTTATATCGCTCCAACTCCGTCCTTTGGGCGTTAAGCTGGTGGACAACGTATTCATCCGGATCATAAATCAGCGCCAAAAATCCCCACAGGATGATCAGGAAAAATCCATAGGTGAGCACAAAGGCGGCCGGGTTGTTGGGGCGGGTCATGGAACTGAGGAAGAACCCCAGTACTCCCAACCCTGCCGCCCATGGGACCAGACCCTCCCACCGTTTCTGCCGGCAATTGTATCCGATGAGCACTTTCACCTTTTCAATCTGGCTATAAAACCGCTGTGGATGGACTTCCTCTTTGATTTGCTGTCCTTTTTTTGATCTGTAGCGCTGCGGCAGGCCTCTGTAAATGGGGTTGACACGGGCAGAATAAACAGTCACCGTTTTTCCTTCCAAACTCTGTTCTTCTTCACAGATCCGGCAACAGACCTCTTCATCATTGGCAATATCGACTTTATTCATATTCTTACCTTTTTATCGACTTCTTCCGGGAGGAAAGCCTCCCGGGTTCTTATCATGTTGTATGGATTACACTCTGTGCGCTGCCGGCCTTTGAAAGATCAAAGAAGGCAGTTAACATGAGTTAATTTAATTATAGAAATGGACTATGGGTGTGGTGAGGGGTGTACAAAGAATTGACGATAGATTAATGAACTCTAATTCACTGGGTGGGAGAATAAGCCGGAGGGTTATTTTTGAACGCAGAACTTGCCGGTGAGAAATGCTTTAGGGTATGCCCCACAGGGTAACCACGCCATCCCAGGCAGCCAGGATCAAGATGTCTCCCTGTGGAGAAAACTCGACGCTTCCAAAAGCGCGTGGAACAGCCAGAGCCGTGATCTGCTTCCCTTCCTCTGTGTTCCACAGGGTAATGTCCTGTCCGGCCACTGCCAGCAGGCTGCCGTCGGGCGAAAAGGCCAGCGAGTTTCCTTCTGCGCTGAAAGAACTTACCTTGGACCGCTTCCATGCGCGGTACAGGGTGATGACCTGTTCGCGGCCGGACGAGTCGGCTACTGCCAGCAGGTCTTCCTGCGGCGCGAAGGCAAACCGGGTCCCCGTGTAGTTTGCCAGAAGAGTCCAGTCGGATACCCGCCAGAGCTGGATCAAATTTTCACTGCCAACAGCCAGCAGGCTGCCATCGGGCGAGAACCCAATCTGCGCGATGGCGCCGTTCATCTCGGAGTTATGCACCAGCCCGCCGTCTTCCATCCGATAGATTCTTAAACGACGGTCTCCGGAACCGGCCGCCAGCAGGCTGCTGTCGGGTGAGAAAGCCAGTTTACCGGCGTTCAGTCCGAGACCGCGCAGTGTATACAGCACTTCTCCATCCTCAACCTGCCAGACCTGCACCTGGGCGCTGCCATTTCCGCCGGCCATCAGCAGGCCGTCCGGCGAAGCCGCGACACTGTCAAAACGGGTGGAAGGGGGAGAGGTGTTGACCGCCGTCAGATTGGGCTCCGGGAGAAAGGATTGCAGGTTTCCATTTAAAAGCGGCATCACCAGCGCTCCACTCTCCGGCTGGAAGCTCATCCCGGCTGGATGGTCGGGCAGGTATTCCGGCGCGGAGGCCGGCTGAAAACTTTCTTCATCGGTGAACTGCCAGATTTGGAAATAGGGGGTGCTGCCCTGGAGCAGCAGGGATTGACCGTCGGCGCTGAAGGCGAGGAAAGTTGCCGGAGCAGCAGGGGTTTCGTAAAGCATGCTCCCGTCTTCCGTCTGCCAGATTTTCACGGACTTCTGGTCAGAGGTGGCTGCCAGTGAGCCGTCTTTGGAAAGCACTACGGCCGAGATGGGGGCGGTCACAGGTTGGAGCTGGGAGCGGGTGGTGCCATCCTCGGTATTGAATACCCGCACCCGCCAATCCTGGGCTGAAGCGAAAACGGTACCATCCCCGGAAAAAGCTGCGCTGGAGCCCGTCCGTCCGTCGTTGGTCTGGCCGATGTACCATTCTTTAACGGGGGCTCCCCCGGGAATGGGCCATCTCTGTACCGGTTCCCGGTTTGACCAGGAGTACAGTACATCGCCGTTGGGAGAGAAGGCCAGCGCGCGCGCTGCCCAGAGATGCCCGCGTAAAGTCCGGGTCAGCTGTCCATTTGAGACCCGCCAGACCTGAATGGTGCGGTCCCAATTGCTGGCGGCCAGCCGGCTGCCGTCCGGAGAAAATGCCAGTCCAAGCACAGGGAAGCCCTTCCCGGGCAGAGTTTGCAGCGGCTCTCCCTCACGGTTCCACAGGAATATGGTTCCCAATGTGTTCCCGGCTGCGAGGGTTGTGCTGTCGGTCGTGAAGGCAACAGCCGTGAGCGGGGTTTCCAGTTCGATGGACCACACGGATTGAAACGTTGTGCTGTCGTAAAGGTACAGTCCGCTGCTGGCGGCGACGGCTACCAACGCGCCATCCGGAGAGAACGCAACGGCAGCCGGGATTCCTTTGCCCCAGCGGCCCATTTCTACCAGTTGGTCGGCATTGTCGACGGAAATGGTCTCGCGGGATTCCGGCAGCGGTGTCCCCAGCCGGGACAGGATGATCGGCGTTGGAGTCAGGGTGAGTGTGACCGTGGGAGTCAACGTGCGGGTCAGCGTGGCTGTAGCCGCCGGCGTTCCGGGAGGGGGAGAAATCTGGTCCGGTTCCGAGCCGCTACATCCGGAAAGAGCCAGGACGGACATCACAAACAAAGCGATTATCCACGCTGCGGGTGAAATTTTCTTCATGGTAAGGCTTATTGTACTACGATCCTATCCGGCGGCAGCGTGTGTGGGAATGCAAGATTCGTCTCAATACGGTTGATAGGATGGACATTTTTACCCGAATTTTAATTTTTATTTTTTAATGACACAAACCCTTTACAAAGTTGTCTGTGAAGCTCCGGGACTCGACAAAATTCGTTATAATACTGTAAATTTGATGGCCTTCCAGGCCCTATAAAGCAGTTCATTTAGGAACATGGAATAATATCAGAACGGCTTAAAAAGCATTTTATAAAAAAGGAGAAAAGAATTATGGCAGACGAAAAGAAGGGATTGTTGGGGAATTTGTTTTCAAATAAGAAGAAAGAAGAAGCTGAAAAAGCCGAAAGGGCTGCAAAAGAATTAGAAATCAAGAAGAAGGCCGAAGAAGCTCAGGCTCGCGCGGCTCAGGCTAAAGCTGCCGAGGAAGCCCGTAAGGCGGCCGCTGAAGCGGAAAAACGCGCTGCGGAAGCTGAAGCCAAGTTGAAAGCAAAAGAGGAAGAAGAAAAACGTGAAGAAATGCGCGAGCGTCTTGAAGAAGCCAAAGCCAGACGAGATGCCATGGCTGCGCCGAAATTTATCGCAGAGCACAAGCTGACCGCGGACGAGACTCTCAGTCACCTTTCTTTGAAATATTATGGTTCAGCCACCCGACCTTACTGGATGGTGATTTATGAAGCGAATAAAGAGGTAATTGGCGATAACCCGGCACATGTTTATCCGGGCCTGGTGGTCAATATTCCCGAATTACCCGAAGAGTTGAAAAAGGATAAGTAGATGGCGGAATCAACATTAGACCTGGCGAAGCTTTTTGGAGCGGTGGGAAATGCGCTGAACCAGAATAAAGATTCGCTCAATGAAGCCGACAGCTATAATCACGACCATGGGGACCACATGGTGGAGATTTTTGAAGTGATCACCCAGGCGATGAAAGAAAAGAAGGGCGCGGAAGCGGCCGACCAGCTCGAATATGCCTCTCAATTGCTGCGGCGTAAATCGAACAGCGGTTCGGCAAACCTGTATGCCCAGGGGTTGAGCCAGGCAGCCAGCCAATTTGTCGGGAAAGAGCTCAATTCTCAAAATGCGATTGAACTGGTGCAGGCACTGATGGGCGGTGGAACAACCAACTCATCCCAGGCAGCTCCGCAGCAGAGCGGTGGCATCCTGGGCTCCCTGTTGGGCAGCCTCACGGGTGGGAATAATCAGACTCAGGATGATGGTATTGGCGCAGATGATTTGCTGCGGATGGGTATGGCGTTCATGCAGTCCCAGCAGTCCGGGAATAAAAGTACTCTGGAATCGGTTGTGGACGCAGTAATGTCCGGCAGTCAGATGTCCGGTTCCGCCCATCGTACGCAGTCCGGAAAACTGGTCAGCAGCACATTGATGCAGCTTATTGGCAATAATTTGAAGTAGTGGTTTACGTTTCCTCCTCCGAAAGAAACGTTTACAGGTTGCCTTCTCCCCGAATTTTCGGGGAGAAGTGTTTTTAAAGGGGTGTTTTTATTCCTGTTTCATATTTTTTCCACAAAACGTCCACAGGCTGTTCACAGCTTCTTCATATCGCTGTTGTATCCTATAGCTACTGATATAAAACAAATAGGACCTCTGTATGAGGAAGGAGCTTAGAAATGAAAAAGACAATTTTAGCAGGTTTAT
>JAHDQE010000048.1 GCA_018433975.1 Ornatilinea sp.
AGAGCGGAACACCGTTTAAGTATCGCTCCAGATTCTCGGTGAAAAGCTCCACCGCACGCTCTTTATAATATCCGCTCGCACCGGCAATATGCGGAGAGACGATCACATTGGGCTGCTGCCACAATGGGTCATCCGCGGGGAGCGGCTCCTCCGGGAACACATCCAGCGCCGCTCCCGCAAGTTTCCCGTTTTTTAACGCATCCAGCAGCGCTTTCTGGTCCACAATTCCGCCCCGGCTGACATCCACAAGATATGCCGAGGGTTTCATCGCCGCAAATTCCTCTCTCCCAATCAAATTCTCTGTCTCGGGAGTTAATGGCAGCGTGATTACAACGAAGTCACATTCGCGGAACATCGAGCGCACAGCCTGAACAGGGTAAAGCCGGTGGAACAGATCCCCCTCAGGATCTCCTAAACCTTCCGGGGTATAGCCGGTATCCTGCGGGTGCATCACATCGTTTTTAGCCGCCAGCACTTTTACACCCAGCGGTCCCAATAAACGGGCGGTCTCTCTGCCCACACTGCCATAACCTACAATCCCTACCGTGCTCCCGCGCAGTTCAAATGGCTGGAATCTGGACCACTTATCTTCCGGCCAATTTTGGTTCGTCTGGTGAGAGAACATCTCCGGCAAATGATGCCCCAACGCCAGCATCATGGTCAAAATATATTCGGCCATTTGGGGCATTGAAGCACCGCTCAGCGTTGTAAACATCAGGTCCGGCTTTTCGACAATGGGGGAATTCTGTAAAAATTCTACCCCTGCGTAGTCGAATTGAATCCACTTCAGCAAAGGTACCTGATCCGGCTCGGGAATCACAAAGTCGGTATAAAGGATTTCTGCTTTCGCCCACACTTCGGATGGGATCCCTTTTGGATCATTGGTGGGTTTTACGTTAACCTGCAGCCGGGGAGAAACATCCCGGATTTTTTGAATCAAAGGTTCCGAAAACGGAATCGTAACCAGCACTTCAACACTATCCGTATCCGCCATCATGATCTCCTTTCAGCCATCCCTCTGCCGGTTGGCCTTCTGCCAGCCGGTCCTATTTTTTCTTTTGGCGTTTCTGCCTTCTCTCCAGGTTCTTTTGCCGGATGCGCTTAATAAAACGGAACCGCCCCGAAGATTCTGAAGCAGGTAATGGATTCTTCCATTTTATCAGCACACCTGCCACAATCACCAGGGCACCCCACAACAAGAATTTAATCTGGGGGACGTCGGCCATATCCGAAAACAGAAAAAGGGTGGAGAGGATCAGCCCGACAAACAATAAAAAAGTTCCAACGCGGTTCCAAAAATTCATGGTTTCAAATCATTTCTATTCATACCGGTTCACGTATAAAACATCCTCAACCGATAATAGGTATCGGTTGAGAATGAAAAACCGGATAAAGTACATCCACAGCCGGATTACGCTTTACGGATCACCGTCCTGACCTGCTCGTGCATATAGGTCTGCAAATAGTAGGGGCCGCCCGCGTTCTTTCCGGTCGCTCCGGAGGCTTTCCAGCCGCCAAACGGCTGGAATCCCGGCCAGGCTCCCGTGGTGGCGCCCTGCGGCCGGTTCACGTAATTGACTCCTGCCTGAATTTTATCAAAGAACCATTCACCTTCTTCTTCCGTTCCGTAAAATCCGGCCGTCAGACCGTAATCCACACGGTTCGCGATCTCCATGGCTTCTTCAAGGTTTTCCACCTTCCCGATGGTCGTAATCGGCAGGAACATCTCCTGCTTCCAGAGGCGGTGCTCAAAGGGCAGGTCCACAACCAGAGTGGGTTCGCAGAAATACCCTCTTACGAGTTCGCTGTCTTTCAGCGTTTTCCCGCCCACAATGATCTTTCCATCACGGCCAAGCTCTTCACAAAAAGCCTGGTAATCCCGGTAAGACGACCGGTTCACCACCGGGCCCAGAAAGACCTGGCGGTCCGTTGGGTCTCCTATCGACAGTTTTTGAGTCAGAGCCAGGACACGCTCCACAACCTGGTCATATACCGGGGCTTCAACCAGCACCCGTGAACAGGCGGAGCATTTTTGGCCCTGCAATCCAAAAGCGGAGCGCACAATCCCGGCTGCGGCGGCTTCAATATCGGCGTTTTTGGAGACAATCGCCGGATTCTTCCCGCCCAACTCCAGGATGATCGGGCGCACATACTTGCCGTTGGCAAAGGCCCGGTAAATCCCCATGCCGACCTCATAAGAACCGGTAAAAGTAACGCCGTCCACTTCGGGGCTGTCCACCAGAGCCTGCCCCAATGTACTGCCCGGACCGGTCACGAAATTCACCACACCATCCGGGATGCCCGCATCCCGCAGACAATCCACCAGCAGGCGGGGCGTCCAGGGGGTGTCGCTGGCCGGTTTGATCACGACCGTGTTGCCTGCCGCCAAAGCGTGGCCTACCGGCCCGCCCGTCAATGCGCCGGGGAAATTGAAAGGACTGATTACCAGCCAGACCCCATAAGGCCGCAAAACGGAAATATTGGAAGATTCATACCCCTGCAGTGGGTCGGATTGCATCTGCGCGACGAACCCCCTGTTGGCTTCCATCTGATCACATGCAAATCGGAATAGGTCGGCCGCCTCGGCGATGTCGCCCAGCGATTCCATCCGGTTCTTCCCGACTTCCAGAGAAAGCACAGCGGCCATCTCAAAAACGCGTTCGTTAATTAAATTCGCAGCTCTCCGGACCAGTGCCACCCGGTCCTGCCAGGGGGTATGGCTCCACTCGGGGAACGCTTTTCTCGCAGCGGCCAATGCATCCGCGGCATCCTGCGCCGACCCTTTCTGGAAAGTTCCCAGCAGGATTTCTGTATCAATTGGAGAGCGGTCTTCCAGTTTTTCCTCAACAAACCGGTCCTGCCCCCCGATGAACAGGCCATGGTCTTTTCCTAATTCCGATTTCACTTTCTTCAAAGCTTCTTCAAACCGGGTATGTAATTCCTCAGGTGGATTATACATGGTTGAATAAGTTAATTTGAACGCAGTACTCCCTGACATAGTGTTATTCCTTCCTTTTTTACGCAAAATTAATTTTCTTCAAAATCAGTTACGTAAGTCCAAAATTAAGTATAGCCGACTGGATAGAGCAAGTCAAAAGAGTATGGAATAATGTCTGCTGATTTGATGACCTTCAACACAGGCAGTTGCGCCGCTTTACGAATTGCGCTAAACTGAATATCATAATGAGCGACTTTGCAAAGGTATTTATTGGCATTGATATCTCTACCCACCGGAATCCCTTCACTTACGCAGCATTCAACACAGAGCTGGAATTGATGGCGCTGGGCGGCGGAAAAAGTGAGGATGTTCTGGCTTTTGCCGCGGGGCAAAATGAAGCCTTCATCTGTGTCAACGCGCCTTACCAGCCCAACCAGGGATGGATGCAGCAGTTATCCCTGCGCCAGAGCCTTTTCCCCGACCTGGCTCCCGGGCGGTGGACCGACCTGAGAGTTGCCGAATACGAACTTTACCTGAAAGGCTTCCATCTCCCCCATACACCCCATGCAGTTGAAGAGAGTCCAAAATGGATGCGCTCCGGGTTTGAGATTTATCATCAGCTGGAAAACCTTGGGTATAAAAAATTTCCGGTCGAAGACACGGAAAGACAGTTCCTTGAAACTTCCACCGAAACAGCCTTTCAGGTCTGGATTGATGAGGGGAACCTTCTCAAAGCCAATACCCTTGAAGGCCGCCTTCAGCGGCAGCTCGTGCTATATATTTCCAACCTTCCTTTAGCCAATCCGTTGAAAATCTTTGAGGAAATCACCCGTCACAAATTGCTCCAGGGAATTATTCCCACTGAAACCATCTACGCTTCCACGGAACTCAGCGCAATGACCGCCGCTTATATTGGATGGCTCGCGGGCACCAATCCCGATGCCCTCACGCTGTTTGGTAAAGAGGAAGAAGGCCGGATCGCTTTACCCAGGGAAGCCCTGTCGCTGTAAGGTCTCTTTCCGGAAGTTTTCTTTCCCTGCTATCTCAACCCCCATAATTTCCAAATTAATCTGGTGTTCCGTTTTCAGCGTCCCCATCCGGACCCGTCCATCCGGAGGATACGCGGCGAACTGGTTATCTACCCACAACACCAGTCCCATTTTTCCCCTCGGCACAATATTCGTGGAAAAAGCCGGGCCGCCATCCACAGAAAAATGGACCGCGTCCGGTTCCCATTCCAGACAATATTCGTGCCAGTCCGTTGTTGCGACCTCCAGCGCACAGGAATCCTCCCGGATCAGGCGGCGCGCTGTGCTGCGAAGCAGCCGGCTGGTCCGGGGTACCGTCAACAGCGGCAGCAACGGCAGTCCCAGCCCCAGGAACGGGGGCGGGATCAAAGGAGAAGAAAAAACCGCCGCCAGGAACCCGTTGGCCGGAAGGTCATCCCGGAAGGAAAGATAATTCTCCGCTCCGGCGAAAAAGAACCAGGCCGCGTTGGGCAGCGCGGGCAGCCGGCGTGAGGTGCCGCCGATCCCAAAGCTGAAATTAAAAGGATCGTTCCACAGACCAAAACCCCACGTACCGGGAATATCCGCGTGGGATACTTTCGCGCGCAGTTTCAACCGGAATGGCGGCTGCCACAGGAAATCCTTGCGCCTCCGGTGCAGATAATCATCCAGTTGGGCCCAGCGGTATTCGCCCTCCGGACCTGGAGGTAGGGCCAAATCCCAGTCCGAGGGGCCGGACCGGCGCACTTCTGCGCTGGGGGTGGTACGGGGATGCAGTTCCATCTTTCCAAAGCTCCTCAAAGCATAAACATTCTGAATTCATTTTACAGGATTCACCGGCGGTTGGGGACTAAAAAGCTCCCCTGCACAGAAACGCAGGGGAGCCTGATGCTTATCGGATGAGATACAATTTATCTAAAAACAAATTCTCCCAATATCCAGAGCACAATCATCACAATGCCAATTCCAAACCTCGCCAGCACAGCCCATCCGCAGCCCATTGCCATGCTGGTTGTCGAATCCAGCGCCTGTCGCCAGTCTTTCAAGCGGATAAATTCCACAAGGAATAATACCAGCAGCGCGCCAATTAACCCGCCAAATGGAGGCCAGACAAAGCTTCCGATCAGTCCGGCCAGGAGAGACGCGCCAATCGCCAGCCAGCTGGCACCTTTGGCCCGCGCGCTGCCTCCCATCAGGACATTATCTACCAGGTTTCCCCCGATCATCAGGAGAGTCATCAGCACAAACAGGACGATCCTCGTTACGTCAAACCCGGTTACCACATAATAAACCAGCGCCGGTATCCAGATAATCACCAGACCCGGCAGAGCCGGGATCAACAGAGTCAGGAGCCCGGCAATCATCACCGCCAGCACCAGGCTCTGAAACGCAGCAGTTCCTATATCCACAGAGATAACCTCATTCCGGCCGGATAACGCTGACCCCACCCATCCACGGGCGGAGCACTTCAGGCACCACGATCGAACCGTCGGCCTGCTGGTAGTTTTCCATCACGGCAATCAAGGTCCGGGGCAGCCCCAGGCCGGAACCGTTCAAAGTATGCACAAGCTGCGGCTTTCCGCCGTCTTCGGGGCGATATCGGATATTTGCCCGCCGGGCCTGGAAATCGCCCACATTGGAGACCGATGAAACTTCCAGCCATTCGCCGCAGCCCGGAGCCCAGACCTCAACATCATAAGTGATCTGCGCGTTAAACCCAAGGTCTCCGGTGCACAGTTGAAGGATGCGGTAAGTCAGGCCCAATTCCCTACAGGTTTGTTCGGCATCTGCCAGCATCTTTTCAAGCTCGCGTTGAGAATCTTCGGGCTTGCTGAAAATATACATTTCCACTTTATCAAACTGGTGGCCGCGTTTGATCCCGCGCACGTCTCGCCCGGCGCTCATTTTTTCACGCCGGAAACAGGCCGTATAGGCCGTGTACCGCAGCGGAAGGTCTTCTTCCGGAAGGATTTCCTCCATGTGAAGCCCCGTGAGTGGGACTTCTGCCGTCGGCACCATCCAGCGGTCTTCCTCATGGTCGTGGTACAGGTTATCCACAAACTTTGGCAGTTGGCCGGAAGCAAACAGCGTGCTTTCTTTGACCATGAACGGCGTGTATTTTTCGAGATAACCCTGCCGGCTGTGAAGATCGAGCATCCAGGAAATCAATGCCCGCTGCAGCCGTGCACCCGCTCCGCTGAGCACGTAGAACCGGGAGCCGGTAATTTTTACACCCTGATCAAAATTAATGATCCCCAGGTTGGGGCCCAGGTCCCAGTGGGGCTGAGGCTCAAAATCAAAGCTGGGAATTTCGCCTACCGTTTTGACAACAACGTTTTCGCTTTCATCTTTTCCAAGCGGAGTCTGGTCGCCGGGGAAATTAGGGATACCTGCAACCAGATTGGTAAGTTCCGCATCTACACCACGGACTTCTTCATCTAATTCGGCAATCCGGTCTCCCACCCCGCGCATGGCTTCAATCTTTGCTTTACGCTCCGCAGGGTCTTTCATCTTCCCGATTTCTTTTGAGACTTTATTCCGTTCGGCTTTGAGGTTCTCCACTTCTACCAGCAGTTCCCTGCGTTTGACATCCAGGTTTACGACCTCGTCCACAATTGCGGTATCCATATTCCGCTTTCTTAAAGCCTCTCGAACGAGCTCCGGATTTTCTCGAAATTTTACAATGTCTAACATTTCTCACACTCCCAAAGTAAATGATAAAAAAGCATCCCTCTCGCGCAGGACGAGAGGGATGCCTCGTGGTACCACCTGCTTTTGCCGGGGATCTGTTCTTGATTCCCAAAGCCTCTTTGGCGATAACGGGCGCCGCCGTCCCTCTTACGATGAGAACCATTTCATCCCTGCAAGGGCTGCCCACCTTATGGTGTCCGGGGTGGATTTCATCGGACTCATGCCAGTTCACACCTGATCCTGGCTCTCTGAAAATCAATCGGATTACTTAATCCCGGGTTGGCATTTCTATTTTGAATTTAAACGCATTATACCTTTCAAACAAAAAATGTCAAGAAAGCTTGCCTGTAACTTCTCAATCCTTTGAATTGATATCCAGCCGGTAACCCACCCCGCGCACCGTTTTGATGTACCGGGGATGTCGGGGGTCTTCTTCCAGTGCCTGCCGTAGCCAGCTGATGTGCACATCCAGTGTCCGGGTGTCTCCGGTGTATTCCGTTTCCCAGACGGCTTGAAATAATTCCGTCCGGTCAATCACCTCGCCCGGGCGTTCCATCAAAGCCTTCAACAGGTTCACCAAACGAGGCGTTAATTGTGCATGCCGGTTATAGCAGCGGACCCAGCGGTTTTCTTCTTCAAGACGCAGAGGGCCCACGACCAGCAATTTACCCTCATCTGCCGGCAGCAAAGGACGGATTCGATTCAATAACTTTTGAATAGTAAACGGTTCAACCAGGACGGCATTGGCTTCAAAGTCATCCAGAGGGAGATTATTCTTCTCAAGTACCAGGATAATCGGCAGCACGTCATCCGTCTGCCGGATCGCTTTGCAAATTCTCCGGCCGCTGGTACGCATGGAGGCAGCATCCAGCAGAACCAGGTGGGGGTGGTGCTTTTCCAGATGGGCAAGAGCCATTTTTCCACTGGCGACACGGGTAACATTAAATCCTTTTTGTGTCAGTCCCGCAAAAAAAGAGGGTCTTTCGGCTCGTTTTCCTTCAATTAATAAAATCTTTGCGTTTTCCGGTGTCAAGAGACAATCTCCAAACAATTTGTAAAGTGAAAATGAATGAGTTTACGTCCTGAAACCAATGAATATTCAACTTGTTATTTAAATCAATTCGCGTTTAAAAAGCCGGAACCATTCACTAAACCCATATAAATTGAATGGATTTACTATTATAGCAACTTTTCGCCCCTTGTGTCTTAGCAGCTATGAATTCATGAGGTCAGGGCACGACTTTTTAGAATGACTCTTTAACATTTTCCATAAATATTATACACGAAAGTAGTCTCTACATTGTGCGAATATCAACGCTCAAAGTTGCACGCCACCAATCACCGTGTTAGAATATATCAAACTGGCAAAAATGTTTTCCTGTGAGGAAGTGCTGAATGTCTGATATGGTTGAAGTAGTCATTGATAGTTTAAGAGTAAGTCTCACAAACCAGCAAAGGATTGTCGTTCTGCGCGAGATCGGCATGGAACGCTACCTTCCGATCTGGATTGGCCCTTACGAAGCGGAATCGATCACAATCGCTTTGCAGGAAATTGAAGTAGCCAGACCGCAAACGCACGATTTGCTCAAGAATTTTTTGATTGAATTAAACGCTCGTCTGATCCGGGTGGAAGTCAGCAGCCTCGCAGATGATGTCTTTTACGGCAACCTCGTGGTTGAAGCCAATAATCAGATCGTTGATATTGACTCTCGCCCTTCGGATGCGTTGGCCCTCGCGGTCAGAGCTCACGTCCCGATCCTGGTCGCTCGCGATGTGATGGACAAAGCGGGGATCGTCCCTGAAAAGGACCTGGAGCCAGAAAGTGAAACCTCCGATTCGACAGCAGACAAATCGGAGGAGGGCGTACAAGAAGAAAACTCCGACCGGTTATCCATATTTGAAGACTTCCTTCAAAACCTGGAATCGGATGATCCCCCGGATGAATCCGAAGACGATATGGATGAGGATATGCCGGATGAGGATGACTCGGAAGAGGATTAAACCATCTTCAAACTGCAAACCACACCGGGGTTCATTGATCACCCCGGTTTTTTATCATAAGAGCGATAAAACATTCAATGAGTGATTTACCACAGGTCAATCAGACCATTTCTTCCGAAATCCAGGCTCAGCCTCACAATCGTGAGGCTGACGAAGCCGTGTTGGGTTCAATTCTGATCAACCCGGAATCTTACTATGACGTCGCTCAATTCCTCCAACCGGATGATTTTTATATTGTCCGAAACCAATGGGTCTGGGAAGCGTTCAACCGCCTTCACGAACGTCGCAGCCCAATTGACTTTCTGACCGTCTGCGAAGAACTGGAACAGTTTCATCGATTACAGGAGATCGGTGGGGCGGCATATATTATGTCGCTCATCAATCAAACACCGACCTCACTCCATTCGGAAGCATACGCCAGGATTGTCGAAGAGAATTCTATCCGCCGCCGGATGCTGGCATCCGCAAATGATCTGGCGAAACTGGCTTACGCCAAAGAACAATCCATCGATACGATCTTAAACGAAGCCGAGAAGTCCATCTTCGGCATCAGTGAGCGCCGCGTTCACCGCGATTTACAGCCCATCCAGCAGGTCCTCAGCGAGGTATACGACCGCGTTGACCAGCTTTCCCGCCGCGACGAGGAAATTTACGGCGTTCCCACCGGGTTGATCGATCTGGATAAACTCCTGGGTGGGCTTCAGAAATCGGATTTGCTGATCATCGCCGGGCGCCCCGGTATGGGTAAAACCGGTTTTATGCTTTCGGTAGCAAAAAACGCTGCCCAGAAACACAAAAAACACGTTGCAATGTTTTCGCTGGAAATGTCCAACGAACAGCTTGTGCAGCGTCTGATCGCTCAGGAAACCGGCATCGATACGCAGCGGCTGCGCACCGGCAAACTTACCGAAGAAGAGTGGCCGCTTTTCACTCACGCCATTGAAGTGCTGGCGGATACCCATATTTTCCTTGACGACACCCCCGCCATCACACCGCTTCAACTGCGCACCAAATGCCGCAGACTGCACCTTGAATACGAGCTGGACCTGATCGTAATTGACTACCTCCAATTGATGAGCGGCGATATGCACAACGATAACCGCGTCCAGGAAGTATCGTATATCTCCCGGAATCTCAAAGTGCTGGCTCGTGAGTTAAACGTCCCGGTTCTGGTCGGCGCACAGCTCTCCCGTGCGGTGGAACAGCGGGCGGACAAACGCCCCGTGCTTTCCGACCTCCGCGAATCGGGCAGTCTTGAACAGGACGCCGATATCGTCATGTTCATCCACCGGCCGGACGCGCTGGAAAAAGACAGCCCCCGCCAGAACATTGCCGAGATCCTCGTTTCGAAGCACCGTAACGGCCCCACCCACCCCGGCATCGAGCTGGTATTCCTGAACAGATTGGCACGCTTTGAAAACGCCGCAACGGCTGCGCGATGATCTCCTTTGTGAAGACTTTAAATTTTCGAGAGAAAACCGGTAAAGGGTAAGGAATGAGCATGAGTCCTTTTGTAGGGTTTTCCAAAAAAACAAACCATCTTACATCCATTCCATCCCAATTCTTCTCGGAATTACTGCCGGAAATCGACAGTCTGGAAGAATTAAAAATCTGTTTGTATGTAATGTGGTATCTAAGTCATCAGGAAGGGCCTGTCCAGTTCATTACAAAACAGGTTTTTCTGGAAGATGTCCGGTTTATGAAGGGTCTGGATAAAGACCCAAAACAAGCCCAGAAAGAACTTGAAAATGGCCTGGAGCGGGCAGTACAGAGGGGTTTTCTTCTTAAAGCCGGCACCACCGGCCCGGAAGAATTTGAAGCCCTTTATTTTCTGAATTCATCGCGCGGGCGCGGCGCAGTCGAGGCCCTTCAAAAAGGCGAGTGGACTCCCGAGGAAATTCATTGCGCACCGGTCCGCCTTGAACTGGAAAAGCCGAACATTTTTAGGTTATATGAAGAGAACATTGGACCGCTGACCCCGTTGATTGCCGATGCTTTACGGGATGCGGAAACCACTTATACTGCCGCGTGGATAGAAGAAGCCATCCAGATCGCAGTGGAAAACAATGTCCGCCGGTGGCGATATATTGAGGCAATCTTAAAATCCTGGCAGAAAGAAGGACGTAATGGAACCGATCGACGAGACCCTGAAGAAGATCACCGCCGATATTTCGAAGGAAAATATTCGGAATACATCGAATACTGAGTCCTCTGTTGCCCGTGACTGGGAAGGCGATCCGGATTGCCCTTTGTGCGGAGGGGTCGGTTACATCCGGCAGGACCTTCCCATCGGTCACCCTGATTTTGGCAAACTCCAGATCTGTACCTGCCGCCAGAAGACGGTTGCTCAGATGGCGCACGACCGGCTTTATCGGTTGAGTAACCTGGAGGCTTTCAAACATTTGGATTTTGACAGCTTCAGCACCCAGGGCCGGACGGGACTTGGCGAAGAGCAGATTTCTTCCTTGCTTATGGCCCACCACACCGCCCGGCAGTTCGCCCAGACCCTGAACGGCTGGCTCCTGTTGATGGGGACATACGGTTGCGGGAAGACTCACCTGGCAGCCGCGATTGCCAACTTTGCCGTGCAGATGGGGGTGCCTACCCTCTTCTTGACCGTTCCCGATTTACTGGATTGGCTGCGCTTCTCGTATGGCAACACCGAAACCAGTTTCGAGACCCGTTTCGATGAAATCCGCAATATCCGTCTCCTCGTTCTGGATGACCTCGGCACCCAAAATGCCACCGCCTGGGCCCAGGAAAAGCTCTTCCAGATCATCAATCACCGCTATGTCAACCGGCTTCCCCTGGTACTGACGACCAACCAGAGCCTTGAAGAAGTTGAAGGGCGCATCCGCTCCCGCTTGCGGGACCCGGGACTGGTCACCCGCATCGATATCACCGCCCCCGATTACCGCTCCAAAGATCCGAATACCAGCTACCCGCCCTTATCTTCACTCCACCTGCACACCAAACAGAGCTTTGGTGAATTCAGCACGCGCGAAAACGAGAAATTATCCCCCGAACAGCAAGGCAGTCTTTTAAAAGCTTTTGAAGCCGCCCAGCAGTTTGCTGAGACTCCCCGCAACTGGCTGGTATTAATGGGCGGTTACGCAACGGGCAAGACTCATCTGGCGGCCGCCATTGGAAACTACCGCCATGCCCTCGGGTCTTCCCCCATGTTCGTCGTCACGCCCGATTTACTGGACCACCTCCGGGCAACCTTCAACCCCAACAGCACCGTATCCTATGATCGTCTTTTTAATGACGTCCGCACGGCATCCTTATTAATCCTGGACGACCTTGGAACCCAGAGTGCCACTCCCTGGGCTAAGGAGAAACTCTATCAGATATTAAACTATCGCTACAATGCGGAGTTGCCCACCGTGATTACGACATCCTCATCTCTGGAGGAATTGGACCCTCGTATCCTTAGTAGAATGCTAGACAAACGGATTTGCGACATTCATGGGCTAAAAGTTCCTCCTTATCGCCCCCAAGGTCCGGTCAAAAGATCGATCAAACGCCGGCGTCCGGCTTCATCCTGAGTCCTTGTAATTTGCTTGACGGGATACAACAACAAACTTACAATCAATTTAACAATCGAATAAGCCAATCCAGTGCTCTTCCCCCGGATGGGAAGCTCAAAGGTGAAACCGGTCAAAGTCCGGTGCTGTCCCGCAACTGTAAAGAGAAACTTTCTCTAAGCCAGGTCATCCGCTCCGATTGGCGTTTTCCACACTCTCGAGGAAAGGAAGTGGGAACCTCAAAAAACCATCCTTTGAATTCCCGATCTCCCTGTCCAGATAGACAGGGATTTTGATTTAATCTTTAAAAGAATCACCTTAACTTTAAAACCATAAAGAGGAAGAAATGAAGAAATTATTTCAAACCATCACGGTTTTCATTTTAATCGCTATGACCATGGGGGCCTGCAGCCCCAATACCCCCGCCGCGCCGGAAGTAGCATCCGCCCAGATTACCCTGACGGATGGCCTGGGGCGGGAAGTCTCGCTCGCAGAGCCTGCTCAAAAGATCGTCTCCCTCGCCCCCTCCAACACCGAGATCTTATTTGCGATTGGTGCCGGAAGCCAGGTGATCGGGCTGGACGATTTCTCTAATTTCCCCGCAGAGGTTGAAGGCATCCCCACTGTAGGCGGAACATCCGATTACAACCTCGAAAAAATCGTCGAGCTGGGACCGGACCTGGTTCTGGCAGCAGAGATCAACAATCCTGAAGATGTTAAAGCCATCGAAGACCTGGGCATCACCATTTTCTACCTGTCGAACCCGGAGGACATGGAGGGTATGTATGAAAACCTCCGCACCGTCGCAAAGCTCACCGGTCACAGTGAGTCAACCGAAGAACTGATCCTTTCCTTACAGGATCGGGTTCAATCTGTCACCGAGAAGATCGCGGGGGCGGAAGATCGCCCGGCTGTATTTTACGAATTGGATGGGACCGACCCGGCAAAACCCTGGACCAGCGGCCCGGGGACTTTCATCACGCTCCTCATTGAAATGGCAGGAGGGAAAAACATCGGTGCCGAATTGGATCTGCCCTGGGCACAGATCAGCCAGGAAGAACTGATCGTTCAGGATCCCGATATCATCCTTCTGGGGGATGCCCAGTGGGGAACCACTCCCGAAATGGTAGCGGATCGTCCGGGGTGGAGTGTTATCAAAGCCGTACAGGAAGGGAAGGTCCTGCCGTTCAATGATGATCTGGTCAGCCGGCCCGGGCCGAGACTGGTCGACGGGCTGGAAGACCTGGCCCAGGCCATTCATCCCGAATTGTATTAAATCGATAAAATATGCGGACCGCGATCACAACCCGCCCCTTCCTTTTCAGCATTGTGCTCTTAATCTTCATCCTGCTTTTAAGCGTGGGGGTGGGGAGTGTGTTCATTCCGCCGCAGATACTGGTTAATCTCATCGCCCAGCGCGTCTCCAGCCGGATCATTCCCTCCGACCTTCAATCTTTCTCAACCATTCTTTTTGAACTGCGCCTCCCCCGAACGATTTTGATCGCGCTCACCGGAGCCGCCCTGGCAGGCAGCGGTGCTTCCTACCAGGGGTTGTTCCGGAACCCGCTGGCAGATCCCTATCTGATCGGCGTCGCCTCCGGCGCAGGGTTAGGAGCGGTGCTGGCCATGAGCATTCGCTGGCCCTATACCACGCTTGGCCTGCTGGCGGTGCCTGTGGCCGCTTTTATCAGTGCCCTCCTCACCGTATTGCTGGTCTATCAAATTGCCAGAATAGGAAAGACCGTTCCCACAACGAATTTGATCCTGGCCGGTGTTGCCATCAGCTCTCTGGCCACGGCCATAACTTCGTTTTTAATGATTACCTCAACCCATGAACTGCACCGCGCGGTTGCCTGGCTGTTGGGCGGGTCAACAACCACCGGATGGCAGGCCATCTGGGTGATTCTGCCGTATATCGCGCTTGGCCTGGCCGTTCAGGCCGCCATGGGGCACGCCATGAATGTGCTCCAGTTTGGGGATGAACAGGCCGAGCAGTTGGGGCTTTCGGTTGGCCGGGCGCGGTGGATCATCATCCTGTCGGCTTCCCTGACAACTGCCGCCGCCGTCTCCTTCTCCGGCATCATTGGGTTTGTCGGATTAATTATTCCGCACATCGTTCGCTTGGTCTGGGGCGGCGATTATCGTCGCCTGATCCCGCTTTCCATCCTGAACGGCGCCAGTCTGTTATTGCTGGCCGATATCGCGGCCCGGATCGTCCTCGCGCCGCAAGAGCTGCCCGTCGGAATTATCACGGCCATTGGCGGCGCGCCTTTCTTCCTGTGGCTTTTAAAACGCTCCAAACAAGAAAATTACTGGTGAATCGGATGCTGGAAGTTGAAAACATCTCTGTCTCTTACGAAACACAAACCGTCCTGCGGGATATCAGCTTTTGCATAAAAAAGGGAAAAATACTGGCGGTCATCGGGCCAAACGGGGTTGGAAAATCCACCCTCATCCGGGCGTTGAGCGGCGTTTTACCTTTGCGTTCCGGAAAGATCAAGGTATCGGGGAAGGATATTTCTCAAATAAAACCCTCCGAGAGAGCAAAATTAATTGCCGTGGTTCCGCAGGTTCATACCCTGCCGCCCGTGTTTACGGGGCGCGAAATGGTCCGTCTGGGGCGCACGCCCCATTTGAACTGGTTGGGGAATTTCTCCAAAAGCGACGAGGAGATCACCTGGAACGTGATGCAGCGAACCCACACTCTGGAACTGGCTGAACGCAGAGTTGGGGAAATCTCCGGCGGGGAACAGCAGCGCCTGCTGCTTGCAAGAGCATTGGCCCAGAGCACACCGGTCCTCATGCTGGATGAGCCCACTTCCCATCTGGACTTAAAGTTCCAGATCAACTTTCTGGATCACGTCCAATCGCTTGCCCGGGAAGATGACCTGACCGTGGTCATCACCCTGCACGATCTCAATTTGGTGTCCCGGTACGCAGATCAGGTGGCTCTTCTGGTCGATGAAAAGCTGTTTGCCGGCGGCACCCCGGAAGAAGTCTTAACGCCGGAACTTCTCGGCCAGGCCTACGATCTGCCGCTGCATGTCATTCCGGACAACTACACCGGATTCAAAATCATCCTGCCCTGATTTATAGAGATTTACGGGAAACACAAACCCAATGGATATCAGGTATACTTGGAACTATGGAATTTGAAGTATTGTTTTTTGATCTGGATGAGACCCTGTACCCCGCGGGGAATGGTGTCTGGGAAGCAATTGCCGAACGAATTAATCTATATATTCACCAGCATTTAAATCTGAACTGGGAAGAAATTCCTGCTCTGCGCAACCAATACTACTCAAAGTACGGCACAACGCTCCGCGGCCTTGAAGTAGTTCATCAAATTGATACCCAGGAATACCTGCGCTTTGTCCACGACATTCCCATTTCCAACTATTTGCAGCCTAACCCGCAGCTCCGGGAAATGTTATTAAGTTTTTTCCAACCCAAATACATTTTCACCAACGCAGACCACAACCACGCCAGACGGGTATTAAAAGCGCTGGACATTGAAGACTGCTTTGAAGGTGTTTTGGATGTAAACAGCGTTTCTCCATATTGCAAACCACAGCCGGAAGCTTACGAAATTGTCCTCAAGCAGTTGGACCTCACCCCCAGCACACAGACTGTCTTGATCGACGATAAAGTCACCAACCTGCAAACGGCCAGCCGTTTTGGTTTCTTTACGGTGCTGGTGGGACATAACAGCAGCGGCCCGGTTGAGGGGGTGAATGCCCAGATTTCGAACATTCTGGATCTGTCGAGGGTGCTTAACGATAAAAATTGATGGACTTACCGGTCCGGTTTATGCTGCATCCGGCTCAATCCGCATGGGGGACTCAGCAGCGCATCCAAATTAAAAATAATATTGTACATTTATGATGGTTTAATAAAATTATGGTACGCTTATCCCATAGTGAATAATTTGTTTCGCAGAACAGGAGATTTTTAACGATGAAATCTTTACGGTCCCTCTTGATCATTGTTATCGCCATAGTGCTTCTTTTGGGAGCTTTTTCCGGAGGAATACTCATTGGGTGGGCAATTCCAGGAGGTCCCGATTCCGCGTTGGGGGCGATTGCAGGCAGCAGTTCCAACAGTGTGGATGAATTATCCAGCCAGAGCGATACCCCTGAAGATTTACAAACCCTCTTCACCCCATTTTGGGAAACCTGGAATATCGTCCACGATGTGTATGTCGACCAGCCTGTTGACGATGTAGAGATGATGCGTGGAGCCATCAGCGGCATGTTGGATTCACTGGGTGACCAGCACACTTCTTATATGGCTCCCGATTTATATGAAGAGCAGAATTCCACCCTGGAAGGGCAGGAATACGGCGGTATTGGAGCCTGGGTGGATATCAACGGGGATTACTTGATGATCGTCAAACCCATGCCGGGGACTCCCGCTGAAAATGCCGGGCTTCAACCCTTTGACCTCGTCATCGCCGTGGATGGCGAAGATATGACCGGTGTAGCGGGAGAAGATGTGTTGAACCACGTCCTCGGGCCTGCCGGCTCAACGGTCGTGCTTACCATTCAACGGGGGGATGAGAACCCCGAAATATTCGACGTCTCGATCATCCGTAAAAAGATCGTCGTCCCCAGCGTCGAGAGTAAAATGCTGGATGAAAACATGGCTTACATCCGGCTCTATAATTTTGGAGAAAAAACCGAGGATGAACTCCAGCAATCCCTGAAAGAACTTCTGGCGGAAAATCCCGATGGATTGATTCTTGACCTGCGCAACAATGGCGGCGGCTACCTTAACACCGCCATCGATGTGGTTTCGGAATTCATCAAACCCGATCAGGTCGTGATGTATGAGGAATTCGGAGATGGAAGTCGCACCACCTACAAAGCAAAACGTGGCGGCCTGGCCACGGACATCCCCCTGATTGTACTCGTCAATGAGGGGACCGCTTCCGCTTCTGAAATTACCGCCGGGGCAATCCAGGATACCAAACGTGGTTTGTTAGTAGGCACAACGACGTTTGGGAAAGGTTCTGTCCAAAATTGGATCGCTCTCTCAAATGACCAGGGTGGCATTCGTGTTACAACCGCACGCTGGCTGACACCACTGGAACGCCAGATCCATCAGGTAGGGCTGGAACCGGACGTCAAAGTCGAATTCACGGAAGAAGACGCTCTGGCAGGCGTTGATCCCCAACTTGAAAAAGCTGTTGAGTTATTAAAGGCAATGAAATAAACCAATAGAAATAAATTAATTTTAGATAACAGCTCTTCTAACCATAAAAGAGCTGTTATTAAGATTTTTACCGGGGATATTTCCCCAAAACTCTTTAAAATTATTTAATTGACAGTTCATCCAGCGCGGTGTATAATTGACGCTTGCTGAAAATTATAAATGGAGTGTGGCTTATGGAATCAAATGTTGTGGCGACCAATGAGGATCGCCAGGTCGAAATCAAGCGAAAAATGAAGTTTACCGGATCAGTTGAAAAAATCAGTTTGGCAGGCGCAGTAATTAACATCGGATCAGAACAACCCGCAGTGCTTCACATTTCCCAAATTTCTACAGATGATCAAGCAGAACCTTTGAAACGGGTGGAAGATATTCTGGAAGTTGGCCAAACTGTTGAGGTGTGGATCCGCAAAGTGAAGGATGACCACATCGAACTGACCATGATCAAACCGCTTGATTTGGAATGGCGTGAGATCAAAAAAGGTATGACGGTTAAGGGCAAAGTTGTCCGTTTGGAAAAGTTTGGCGCGTTTGTCGAAATCGGCGCAGAGCGTCCGGGACTGATCCATATCAGTGAAATGGCTCATGGATATGTCCGCTCCCCATCGGACATGCTCAAAGAAGGCGATGAAATCGAAGCAGAGGTGCTCGAAGTCAGCCGCCGCAAGAAACAGATCAAATTGAGCATGAAAGCCCTGGAACCTGAACCTGTAGCAGCAGCAGTAGAAGAACCATCAGCAGCAATTCCTTTCCCAAAAAAGAAGGAAAAACCTGCAAAACGGAAGAAAGTATCCAAGAAACAAAGAGAAAAGTTCCAGCAGAGTGGAGATTTCAGCTTTGCCTTGGGGAATGCTGCTGAAGACGAGACCGAAACCGCTTTAGGCATTGCTTTACGCGAAGCCATGGAAAAAGCGCAAAGTCAGAAAGCACAGCAGGAAGCACGTGCCAAGAAAGACAGACCTGTTTCAAAAGAACAGGATGAACTTCTTGCTCGTACACTGGAACAAAAAACTGAAGATTCCTAGATCCGGATCTTCTGGGGTGGCAGCGTTAAATACCTAAGGAGGAATTACCTGAATAGATAACCATGTTCACCTCATATTTTTACTTAGCCACACTCACTCGGATCAAATTGCAACACCAATAAGCAAAATTTTATCGTCCTGCCCCCCTCATACGGGCAGGACGATAACTTGTAAAGAAATTAAACGCAAGGATCAAGTGCACCTCCGGGATTATCACTCTTTCTTCTAATTATGGTAAACTGTTGGTATAGATTACCCGGAAGGCAGTATAGAATGTAAACGAATGGTGAGAAAAAAGTTGTTCATGCAAGATACTCTTGAAAAGTCCTTTAACCACTCGTGGGGAGGAGCCGATACAACGGCCCTCCCCACTTCTTTATCAATTTAATCAAACCACAAATACTCAGTACCCTTGGGAGATGGTGAATGTTAACCAAATACATATTTTTCACAGGTGGCGTCGTCAGTTCAGTTGGCAAAGGAGTCACTGCCGCGGCTTTGGGTAGATTGCTCAAAGAACGCGGTTTCAAAGTAGCTGTTCAAAAACTGGACCCGTATATCAACGTTGATCCGGGCACAATGAGTCCCTACCAGCACGGTGAGGTTTTTGTACTGGACGATGGAGCAGAAACCGACCTGGATCTGGGACATTATGAACGGTTTATCGATATTCGATTGAACAAAGTGTGCAACATCACCACCGGACAGGTATATGCGGATGTGATCGGCAAAGAGCGCCGCGGGGATTATCTCGGCGGTACGATCCAGGTCATTCCGCACATTACCAACGAGATCAAACGCCGGATTGGGTTGGTGGCAAAAGCTACGGATGCCGAGATTGTTCTGGTCGAAGTAGGCGGAACGGTTGGAGATATCGAAAGCCAGCCCTTCCTGGAGGCGCTCCGCCAGCTCCGCAGCAGCCTGGGACGGGAAAACAGCCTGTATATCCACGTCACCTGGTTGCCTTATATTGGGGCAACCGGTGAGTTAAAAACCAAACCTACCCAGCATTCCGTGCGCGAGCTGCGCTCGATAGGGATTTCGCCCGATATGATTGTAGCCCGGTCAGACTACCCCATTGAGGACAGCCTGCGGGAAAAGATCGGGCTGTTTTGCGATGTGGAAAAACGCGCTGTTATTCCCATGGTCACCACTCAGCTCTTATACGAAGTTCCCCTCCTCCTCGAAGAAGCCAATGTCGCTGAACTGGTTCTGGATCGGCTGGGGTTAGAGGCACGGATCGAACCGGATTGGAAAGAGTGGAAGAACATGATCCGGGAGATGAACCGGCCCAAACCCAAAGCAAAGATTGCCCTGATCGGGAAATACGTGGAACTTCACGATGCTTATATGAGCGTGAGAGAAGCGCTGAAACACGCTGCCCTCCAGGTGGGTGTTGAGCTGGACTTGGAGTGGATTCACTCCTCGGACCTTGAGAAAGGGAAATGCTGGGATATTTTAGAATCTGTGGATGGTATCCTGGTTCCCGGCGGTTTTGGAAGCCGCGGCATTGAAGGCAAAATTCAGGCCGCACGGTTCGCGCGCACCCGCAAAGTCCCCTATCTGGGACTCTGTCTGGGAATGCAGTTGATGGTCGCCGAGTTTGGCCGCTTTATCCTGAACGATGAACGCACCAATTCAACCGAATTTGATCACGCCACCCCCCAACCGGTCATAGACCTGATGCCCGACCAAAAGGAAATCAGCGATATGGGCGGAACCATGCGGCTGGGATTGTATCCCTGCCAGTTAATGCCGGGAACCATCGCCCAGAAAGCCTATCAGCAAGATTTAATTCAGGAACGTCACCGCCACCGTTTTGAATTCAATAATGATTACCGCCAGATATACGAGGAAAACGGCATGTGCTTCTCCGGCCTTTCCCCGGATGGACGTCTGGTGGAAATTGTCGAACTGAAGGACCATCCCTTCATGTTAAGCACACAGTTCCACCCCGAGTTTCTTTCCCGCCCCAACCGCCCCCATCCTTTATTTGTGGCTTTTATGAAAGCGGTTTGCGAGCACGGCAACATCGCCTGCAAAAAACCGGAGGACTCTCCGGCGGAAAAGAATGCCGTACAGCAGCCTTAACCCGGCTGCCGCCATTCAATAAACCTGTATATTTCGCGGAAAAAGGATTATACTTTAATTCACAAACCGCAGTAGGTTATATGGCAAATAATGCTATCCAAAAACATCTGAATTGAGGGAACAAAATGAACACAAGTATTGAATTAATAACCGCTCAGGAAATTCTCGACTCTCGAGGAAACCCGACTATCGAAGTTGAAGTTGTGCTCGCTGATGGCAATTGGGGACGTGCAGCAGTCCCATCCGGCGCATCCACCGGTATCCATGAAGCATTGGAACTCCGTGATGGAGACAAATCTCGCTATAACGGAAAAGGCGTTTTAAAAGCTGTTGAAAATGTCAACACCGAAATCGCTGAGACTTTATATGGTTGGGATGCAGTAGAACAGCGCGCGATCGATCAGGCATTATTAGACCTGGACGGAACCAAAAACAAATCCAAACTGGGTGCCAATGCCATTCTCGGCACCAGCCTGGCCGTTGCCAAAGCAGCCGCAAATTCCGTGGGCCTCCCGCTTTACCGCTACATCGGCGGCGTACACGCCCATGTTCTGCCTGTGCCCATGCTCAATATTCTGAATGGTGGTAAACACACCGGATGGCAATCTACGGATGCCCAGGAGTTCATGATCATGCCCTTTGGTGCTCCTTCATTCAGCGAATGTCTGCGCTGGGGTGCCGAGATTTACCACGCCCTGAAGAGCGTTCTCATCGGTCACGGATATACCGCACTGGTCGGTGACGAAGGTGGCTACGCTCCCGCTCTGAAATCCAATGCAGAGGCCGTTGAAGTCATTCTGGAAGCCATCGAAAAAGCCGGTTACAAGCCCGGTGAAGAAGTTGCCATCGCCCTCGACCCGGCTGCTTCCGAATTCTACGACGCAGACGAGAAACTCTACAATCTCCGTGTGGAGAACAAAAAACTGACCAGCGATGAAATGGTGGAGTTCTGGAAGGACTGGATCAACAAGTACCCCATCGTATCCATTGAAGATGGCCTTGCCGAGGATGACTGGTACGGTTTTGAGAAGATGGTCGCAGAAGTTGGAGACAAGGTCCAGATCGTAGGAGACGACCTGCTCGTGACCAATCCGGAACGCGTCCGCCGTGGCATCAAAGAAAAAGCCGCCAACTCTCTGCTCGTAAAACTCAACCAGATTGGTTCCCTCACCGAGACCATCGAAGCCGTAGAGCTTTGCCACCGCGCCGGCTGGACAGCAGTAACTTCCCACCGCTCCGGCGAAACCGAAGATGCCACCATCGCCGATCTGGCTGTTGCGCTCAATACCGGCCAGATTAAGACCGGTGCTCCCGCGCGTTCTGACCGCGTTGCGAAATACAACCAGCTCCTGCGCATCGAAGCCGAACTGGGTTCCAGCGCCGAATTTGCAGGCTGGTCCGCACTGGCCGCTCGCCGCTTTAAGTAAAATTTCTTTAGATTGACCTTTCAATCCCCTCAAAGAGACTCTTTGAGGGGATTTTCTTCTATAATCGGATAGGAATTGATAGCCTTTCAAAGCGAATGATAGAATAACCCTGTCATAATAAGCGCATAACCTGTTGTAACATTACAGCTTTTCAAAGGAGAAAACCATGACGGATTCCCATCCGATTAAAACAGAATCCTCCACACCTGCTGAAAACCAAACAACGGACCCGCCAATCTCGCGCCTCAAATTTCCTCTCGCCTTCTGGTGGGTTGGGCTGGGGCTGGGTTGGGCCGTGGATCTGCTGTTCTGGAAAAAACGCTTCGGCATTTCCTACGCCATCTTTGTCGTGTTGATCCTGGCCGGCAGCCTGTTTCTGGCAAAGCGGGAGAAAAAGCGGATTCCCGCCGTCAATTTTGTGCTGATCGCTGCCATCCTCGCCACCACCGCGCTGGCCGTCTTCCGCATGGAGCCCGTAACCCGTTTTGTGAATGTCGTAGCCTCCCTGATGCTGATTCTGCTGTTGAATGCCACCTTTCTCGACGGATATTGGCTCTTCTTCCGCATCAAAGATGTCTTTCTGCGCTTTTTGGAATTGTTGTTTGTCAGTGCTACTTCCCGGGCTGCGCAGTTGTTCGCGGTCTTTCAGAAAAAAGGCAATCCGGATGCCGAAAATGACACAAAGCACCGCTGGAAAGCCTCCATCATCCCCGTGTTGCGCGGCATTCTGCTGGCATTTCCTATTTTGCTGGTTTTTACCGCTTTGCTCGCCTCCGCCGACCCGATTTTTAATGATTACATCCGCTCCTTTTTGAACATTTTTAAAATCGAAAATCTGAGCGAGTATATTTTTCGGCTTTTTTATATCCTGGTGCTGGCTTATATTTTCACCGGGCTGCTATTGCATGGCATTCAGGAAACCGGTAACAAAGCCAGGCCGGACCCCCGGAAACCGTGGATGTCCCCTTTCCTGGGATGGACGGAAACCGCCATCATCCTGTACGCGGTGGATCTCCTCTTCCTGGGGTTCGTATCCATTCAGTTCCGCTACTTCTTTGGCGGCGAGGCCAACATCAATGCCGCGGGATATACTTATGCTGAATACGCCCGACGGGGCGCTACCGAGCTGATTATGGTAGCCATTCTGGCTTTAATGCTCTATCTGACCCTGGAAACCATTTCCAGACGTCAGAAGCACAAACCTGCCTTTTCATTCGGCTCTGTAGCGTTATTGGGTCTGGTGCTGGTTATTCTGGTCTCCAGTTACCAGCGTCTGCTGCTGTACGAAGAAGCCTACGGGTTCACGGAGATTCGCACGCGCACGCACATTTTCATTTTCTGGTTGGCGGGATTGTTGATCGCCACGGCTGTTTTGGAAATTTTGCAGCACAGCGAAAGGTTTTTCCCGGCCCTGCTCACCGCCTGTTTGGGGTTCAGCCTGACATTAGGTCTGATCAATATGGAAGGTTTTATCGTTCAAAAGAACGTGCAGCGCACCTACCTCTCGCAGGAATTGGATGTCAATTACATCAACCGCATGACATCCGACGCCGTGCCTCAACTGATCCGGTCTTATGATCTCCCCGGCTTGGATACAAAAACAAAAGACCGCTTGGGAGCTGAATTGGCCTGTCGGAACTATAAATTCTCCAAACAAGAGGTCATGCCCTGGATATCCTATAACCCTTCCGAGGCAACCGCCAGGCGCTTGCTTGCAGAACAGACGGATTTGATGGAAAAGTACATTATCATTGATAACTCCAACCCTTTCTTCTCATTCGTCAAATTCGATTGGGGGACCTATTCATGTTACGCCGATCGCTGGCTGGATTAAAATTCTTATCATTCCCGGAATAAACCAGGAGGCTCCGACCAAAAATCAGAGCCTCTTTTTCATTTTCAACCTCCATGCCGCAGATTACGCTGACTTATATTCTCAAATCACTCTTTTTCGTCAATAACTTTTTTTAAAAACGCGAGCAGCTCGGAATTTTCGGGAATATCCTTCATCGAATCCCCATAATGGACGTAGCGGATTCTTCCTTCCGGGTCAATGATGAAGACCGCCGGCATCCGGCCCAGCTTAAGCAAATTCACTTCCTGATAATACTTCTCTGCATTTTTAGATTTGACGTCAGATAAGCCAACAAAAGGCATCCGGTTGATCTCCCAGTGATTCTTAAAAGCTCTCGGCCCATCCGGCCCAATCGCAATCACCTCCGCGCCCAACGCGGTGAATTGGGCATAATCATCCCGTAAGTGAGCCAACTGCTCACGACAGTACGGTCACATAAAACCACGGAGCAGGGCCAGGACAACCGGCTTCCCGCGATAATCCGAAAGGCGCACGGTCCGGTCCTGCGTATCCGTCAATTCAAAGTCGGGAGCTGGCATATTCATTTCTAATCGGTTTGACATTTTCCACTTCCTTCAAAAATTCAAGCTGGCCCATGTTTAAAGGAGCAATCTTCAATCCCCATTTTCCAGAGCCTTCAGAAAATCCACAGTGGCTTCAACTGTGATCCCTTGCTGCTGTTGGACCGAAATTTCTGCCGTCGGGTCCCCGGGCTGGGGACCGTAATCCCCAAATTGGGCGTGGTTTCCGCCTTCGATCACCACCCAACGGGTCGAATCTGGGAGGAGCGCCTGATTTTTCACCAGCTTATCCCCTGCCATATCTCGCGTCCCATAGATCGATAACACGGGGATTTCTTCTTCCGACAGATCGTTGCTGGCAGCCGGGTACGATGCCCACAACACCAGGCCGTATCCCCACCCCAGGTTCTCATAAACATAACGGGCCGCCATCGCCCCGCCCAGAGAATGTCCTCCGACAGCCCAGTTTTCAATCTGCGGATACGCAGCGATGATTTTTCCGGCCCGGTCTGCATCAAGAACCGCCAGGCTGAGCGGCATGCGGGGGAGCGCGACAAAATATCCCGCTTCGGCAATGCGCTTCAGCACGGGCGCGTAAGAGCGGTAATCCACCCGTCCGCCCGGATAAAAAATCAACCCGGTCTTCGGTTGAAGCTGGCGGGGGATAAACACCACCATATCCGGCATCGAGAAAACCTCCACCGCGCCGTCACCGTCCAGAGCAGAAATCGCTTCCGGCATCGGTCCCAGAGGAGAAGACGCCCAGATCAGAAAACCCACTACGGAAAGCAGCAATATCCCTGCTAAACCGAACCGGACCCATTTTCGCTTCATTAAAAATATCTCCTTGCCAGATTATCTTTGTTAATTTTATCCCTTTCCCCCCGCATTCACAAGAAACAATTTATATAATATCTGTATAAATTATCCTATTTATAGAAATATTGCGCCCAAAAGAAGACCGCAAATCCCCTCATGATAAGTTTCCTCTTGTGCTTAAGTGAGTTTGGAAGAAGCCGCTTCCCAGATTTGATCAAACATTTCAAGGGTCAAACGTCCGGTCTGGGTATTTTGGCGGCTGGGATGGTACGAGGCCAGCAGCCAGGGCAGGCCTTCTCCCAGTGGATAAAAGGCACCATGCCCAAACTTCAACCTGGGAATGTCGGCCCCCTGCTCCCGGTACAGCCGCAGCACCCGGTCAAAAGCAATCTGCCCTAAAGCTACAATCCCCTGTAATTGAGCCAGCAGCCGGATCTCAGAGAGGAGGAACGGTTGGCAGTTCCGCAGTTCTTCGGAATTAGGTTTGTTTGCGGGCGGTGCGCAGCGGCCCACTGCCGTGATGAACAGATCGCGCAGTTCCAGGCTGTCGTTCCGGCTTATTGCCTCAGGCTGGGTTGCAAAACCTGCGCGGTACAGCGCCGGGAACAGGAAGTCCCCCGAAGCGTCCCCGGTAAACATTCTGCCCGTTCTGTTGGATCCGTGTGCACCGGGCGCCAACCCCACAACCAGGATTCTCGCCCGGGGGTCTCCAAACCCCGGCACCGGCTTCCCCCAGTACACCTCATCCTGATAGGCGCGGCGCTTGGTCAAAGCCACCTCCTCCCGCCATTTCACCAGGCGCGGGCAAAGGCGGCAGGAGACGATCCGCTCTTCCAGTTCCTGCCAGGAATGATGGAGTTCCTCACGCGTACTGCTCATCTGTCACCCTTTCCCCTTTACAGGATCAACATAGCGTCGCCAAAAGAATAGAACCGGTAACCGGCTTCCATGGCGGCAAGATAGGCGTTGAGCATCCGTTCTCGCCCCGCAAAGGCGCTGACCAGCATCAGCAGTGTGGAGCGCGGCAAATGGAAGTTGGTGATGATCGCATCCACCACCCGGAATTGGTATCCGGGCAGGATAAACAAATCCGTCGCTTCAGAGAATGCTCCAACGATCTGGCCCGCTCCGGCATGACGCGCGGCAGTTTCCAGGGTGCGCACGCTGGTCGTGCCCACCGCGATGATCCGTCCGCCTTCGGTGTGAAAACGGTTGATTTTTTCTGCGGCTTCCGGAGAGACCTCACACCATTCGGTATGAATATGGTGCTCTTCAGGATCTTCTTCATTAACCGGGGCAAAGGTATCCAGGCCCACATGCAGGGTAACGTTCGCGAATTCCACCCCCAGCGCGTTCAGGTGCGTCATCAGTTCCGGAGTGAAGTGCAAACCTGCCGTCGGCGCGGCAGCAGACCCCGGCACTTTGCTGTAAACCGTCTGGTAGCGCTCGGAGTTTTCCAGTTTCTCGTGGATATACGGCGGGAGCGGCATCTGCCCCCGCTCTTCCAGATATTTCTCGACGGGTTGGTCAAAGCGCACCAGACGCCTGGGACCGTTTAGGTCCTCCACAACGGTCGCCGTGGGGCCGTTTTCAAACAATATTCGGCGCCCCACCAGCACCCTTTTACCTCCCACGATCGATTCCCAGGTGACCTCGTCCACCCGGCGTAAAAGCAGGAGCTCCGCTTTTCCGCCGGTCTCTTTCTTACCAACGATCCGCGCGGGGATGACCCGGGTCTGGTTGATCACCAGCAGGTCACCTTTTTGAAGATAATCGGAAATGTTCCAGAACGTGGTATGTTCCAGTTCCGGGCGGTCCCGGCGCAGCACTAAAAGCCGGGAGGAATGCCGGGGTTCTGCTGGACTTTGTGCAATAAATTCCTGGGGTAAGTTGTAATCAAAATCAGATGTTTTCACTATTAAAGTAATTTGGGCTGTTGCGTGTCGGCGAAAGGCAATCCAAGATGCTCATACGCCAGCTTTGTCGCAACCCTTCCTTGAGGTGTACGGTCTAAAAATCCTAACTGTAATAAATACGGCTCCACCACATCCATAATGGTGTCTGGTTCTTCACTGATCGAAGCGCCGATGGTGCTCAGGCCAACCGGCCCGCCGTTATATTTTTTAATAATTGTTGATAGCACTCTGCGGTCCATTTCATCCAGACCCAGTTCGTCCACATTCAACAGGGAAAGTGCATCGGCTGCAACCTGACTGGTGATGCTGCCGTCCGCCCGCACCTGGGCAAAATCCCGCGCCCGGCGAAGCAGCCGCAGAGCCACCCGCGGGGTGCCCCGTGCCCGACGGGCAATTTCTCTGGCCCCATCCGGGTCAATTTCCACGTTCAGTAATTTCGCGGCGCGCTGTACGATCTCAACCATGGCAGGAAGCCCGTAATAATTCAGGCGGTACACCACTCCAAACCGGGCCCGCAGTGGCGCGCTGATCAGCGCGAGGCGGGTGGTGGCACCAATCACGGTAAACCGGGGCAGCTTCAGCCGCACCGAACGTGCCGCCGGGCCTTTCCCGATTACAATGTCCAGCGCGAAATCTTCCATTGCCGGGTAAAGGACTTCCTCAACGGTCTTTCCCAGCCGGTGAATCTCATCGATGAAAAGAATATCTCCTGCCCGCAGGTTCGTCAGAACCGCGGCCAGATCCCCCGCGCGTTCCACCGCCGGACCGGCAGTGATCTTGATATTCACATCCATTTCATTGGCCAGGACATGTGCCAGTGTGGTCTTGCCCAATCCCGGAGGGCCATAAAACAAGACGTGGTCCAGGGGTTCGCTGCGTTGTTTTGCGGCGTCCAGCAGAATGGACAGGTTTTCAATCACCTGACCCTGTCCAATGATCTGCTCCAGTCGTTTCGGGCGGAGAGCCTGGTCCAGGCGGTCATCGGGCCGGCGTTCCGGGGCCACCCATCGGTTTTGTTCGTCACTCATGCGGTGATTATACCTTAATCTTAACCACTGAATTTAGGCCTGCGTCTCAAAAATTCAGGTCGGTGATTATGCTATAATTTCTTCGATCAATCCTTTCCATTTTGGAGTGCATAATGTCCAATGTATTTGTTTCCCAACACCCTCTGGTAGCTCACAAATTATCCGTCCTGCGGGACGTTAACACCAACCCCCAGAAATTCCGCGAGCTGGTCCGCGAACTGGGCGCGTTATTAACGTACGAAGCCACGCTGGATCTTGCCTTACGCCCCATTGAAGTCCAGACGCCCATGACGAAGACCGGGGGAAAACACCTGGCGGATACCGTCGGATTGGTTCCGATTTTGCGGGCCGGTTTAGGCATGGTCGAGGGCGTTTGGGAATTGATGCCTTCATCCCAGGTCTGGCATATCGGCCTGTATCGGGACGAAGACACCCTCAAGCCGGTCGAATATTACAATAAACTTCCACTGGACCCCACCGTATCCATCTGTCTGATATTAGACCCCATGCTGGCAACCGGTGGTTCTGCCGTAGCCACCATCGACATTCTAAAACGATGGGGTGCTCGCAAAATCAAATTTGTTGGCCTGATCGGTGCGCCGGAAGGAATTGCGCTTGTCCAGCAGCACCATCCCGATGTTCCCATTCACCTGGCTGCCATTGACGACCACCTCAACGAAAATGGATACATCGTTCCCGGCCTCGGAGATGCCGGAGACCGGCAGTTTGGAACTGCGTAGCCTGGCGAAAAATTTTCCCGAGAATATAAAAAGGCCAGCAACCTCAAAAAGGTGCTGGCCTTTAGTTTTAAGAGTAATTTATCCGCCAATCTCAAGCATACATCGTTGGTGCGGCAGATGGTTCTCCGCCAATTCGTGCCTGCCGGGTTTAAGGTCAAGCGCCTTTCGCAGGTATGGAAGGACCGGTTCTCCCGCTCTTAACGCCGGTAAAACCGGCACTTCAATATCGCTCAACAAACAGGGGCGGATGTTGCCGTCCGCAGTCAAACGGAGCCGGTTGCACTCATGGCAAAAATGCTCTCCCAGCGGTGAAATAAAACCCGCTGTCCCCACTCCGCCTTCAAGCCGGAATTCACGGGCCGGGCCAAAACCAATATCCGTAGGTACCGGTTCTAATTTCAGCGGAGCCAGTGTTTCTTTCATTTCCTGAATGGAATAATACGCATTTTCAGGCGAAGGGAAGCCCGGGCCCCAGGGCACTTGATTGTTCACCGGCATTAATTCAATAAAGCGGATGCGCCAGGGATGTTCCAGGCTCAGGCTGGCAAGGTCCACCAGTTCATCCGTATTGATGCCGCGAATCACCACCGTATTCAACTTGATCGGCGCCAGGCCGGATTTCTCCGCCGCCAGGATGCCTCTCCATACTTTTTCAAAATTCCCAAAGCGGGTAATCTTATTGAATTTTTCAGGCTTCAGAGTATCCAGACTGATATTAACCCGGTTCAGGCCCGCGGCAGCCAGCGGCGCTGCCATCTCTTCCAGCAGCATGGCATTGGTGGTCATACTGATATCTTTAATGTTGGGGATACCGGCGATCATTTCAATCAAACGCGGGACATCTTTGCGGACCAGCGGTTCTCCACCGGTCAGACGAACCGCGCGGACCCCATGATCGGCTGCCACCCGGATTACCTCTGCGATTTCCTCGTAGCGCATGATCTGTTCGTGGTGGCGGTAATCCACGCCCTCTTCGGGCATACAATACACACACCGCAGGTTGCAGCGGTCGGTGAGCGAAACCCTCAAATAAATAATTTCACGACCGAATTGGTCCTTGAGATTCCCCTGCTCATTGATATCCACGTGTAACTCCAAACAATAAATTTCCCAATAGAACGTCTCTTTGGCATTGTGATTGTACCACCATCGCCAAAAATTCCAACATTAACCGGAACAATTGTATCGGATATCCGGATAAATACAAAAAGCACTTTTTCCGAGCCCAATTGCAAAAAAAATTATCTTTTTAACTGCTAAGTGACCAATTCAATCAGACAATTTATTGGTTTTGAGCATGTACTGTCAATAGAGTTCTTTGTAAAACAACTTAAGATCAACACATTTTTATGCTTTTTAAGGGGCAAAAATTAATGCTGCAAATGCCCTGCAATATTAATTTTTAATAAGAAAACTGCTTTCGGCTTGATACAAAACGCTCTGGAATATCCCTTTTGGAGTATGATTGGAAATACGGCCTCAGGGCCGGGAGGAGAATGATATGCTTCCCGAATTGACTTCACAAGAAATGCAGCGCTACTCAAGGCATCTGATTTTGCCGGACCTGGGTCTGCGGGGCCAGCAAAAGCTCAAAGCTTCATCCGTTCTGGTTGTGGGGATAGGCGGTCTGGGTTCTGCTGTTGCCCTGTATCTGGCAGCTTCCGGGATAGGACATCTCGGGATTGTAGACCAGGATGTGGTAGATTTTTCCAATCTCCAGCGCCAGGTTATCCATAATACCAATAAGGTCGGGACGCCCAAGGTGCTTTCCGCCCGTCAGCGTATGCTGGATATCAATCCCGAGATTCGGATTACAACCTATCAGGAACGGTTCACCCAGGAGAATGCCATGCGCATCTCCAAAGATTATGACATTCTGATAGATGGAACGGACAACTTTGCAGCACGTTATCTTCTCAATGATGTCGCCGTTTTGACCGGGAAACCTTACGTGTTTGGTGCAATCGGTAACTATGAAGGTCAGGCCAGCGTTTTTAATGCGGACAATGGCCCGTGCTATCGCTGCGTATTCCCCAACCTCCCGCCATCCGAAAAACCCCCTCCGCTCGGCGTTTTGGCCCCTCTTCCGGGGACCATTGGGACTATTGAAGCCACTGAAGCGATCAAACTGATTACCAGAGTCGGTACTCCCCTGATCGGACGGTTGTTGCTTTACGACGCCTTAGAAATGACTTTTCAGGTGGTCGGCATCCACAAAAATCCCCATTGCAAAATTTGTGGAGAAAACCCCAAAATCACTTCCATATAAAAAACTCTTTTGTAGAAAGGTTAAATAACACGATGCAAAGGAACCCATTAACAAAACATTGGAAAGTTATCCTCTTGGGATTCATTTTACTGGGGTCCACTGCCTGTTCAATTCCCGGCCTTGCCGCCTCAAGCCCAACAGCCGTCCCGGACGTTGAAACGGCAGCCACTGAGACAGCGTCCCCCGTTCCATCTGCGACCATTGCACCCCCAACGGAAACCCCCGAATCTAATCCGGTTCTGGTGCTGAGCTCAAAAGAAATTAATAAGGAAGTTGAAGACCCTAAATATCTCCTGCAAATCTCATACCCGTTTATAGAAAATGGGGGAGAAAATGGAGAAGTCTTCAATCAGGCCATACAGGCCCAAATAGATACTCAGATTAGCCAGTTCATCCAATCAGCTCAAGAAGTTGAAGATTGGCGTAAAGAGACTCTGCCGGAAGCTGAAAATAGTCTGTACATCAGTTATACTACTACCAACTCTTCCCATGACCTGGTCAGTATCAAATTTGACGTTTCCGTTTATACCGCAGGAGCTGCACACCCTAACCCTTACTCAATCGTGTACAATTTCGATCTTTCCACAGGGAAGCAGCTTTCAATGGAAGATTTATTCCTGCTCGGATCGGACTATCTGCGGAAAATCTCCGACTACTGCATCAACGAGCTTCAAAATAACGAATATGTCTTCCCGGACTTCCAACAATATGCCCAACCCACTGCCGATAATTACCGTAATTGGAATATCCAGCAAGGCGGCATTTTGATTACTTTTGATGTCTATCAGGTTGCGCCTTACGTGGCCGGTCCGCAGTTGGTTGAGGTCCCTTATGAAGTTCTGAGAGATCAGATTGGCCCCGAGAGCCCTTTAAACGCATTTCTTAATTAACGGTAGGTTTTAATGACGGAGCACACCTTACTTGCAGTTCTTGCCCATCCGGATGACGAAACTTTTGGGATCGGCGGGACTCTGGCACTGTACGCCTCAAAAGGCGTAGCAATCCATCTGGTTTGTACCACCAATGGCGATGCCGGAGATATGCCCGCCGGATTACTGGAGGGCTTCAAGTCCATTGCAGAGCGCAGACAGCATGAACTGCATTGTGCGGCAGAAGCGCTTGGGCTGGCTGGCGTGCATTTGCTCGGTTATCGTGATTCGGGTATGGCCGGAACACCGGACAACCTGCACCCCGGCGCCCTGATCAACGCTCCGCTGGACGAAGTGACCCGGAAAATTGCGCATCTCATCCGCCAGCTTCAACCCCAGGTCGTCATCACGCATGATCCCATTGGCGGGTATAAACATCCCGACCATATTACAACTCACCAGGCCGCGACCGCCGCTTTTTTCGCCGCCTCCGATCCTCAATTTGTCGATGAGCTGCCCCCTTTCGCTCCGCAAAAATTGTTCTTTCATTCCATCTCCAAAACCTATCTGCGGCTTTCCGTCCAACTGATGCGCATCATTGGAAGGGATCCGCGAAAATATGGGCGCAACCACGATATCGATCTGCTGTCACTGACCGAAATAAACTTCCCGACTCACGCCGCAATTAATTATCGGTCGGTCACAAAGGTGCGGGACCATGCCAGTGCCTGCCATATCAGCCAGGGAGGGGCAACACAGAGCCTTAACAGAAAGTTGATGAAGTGGCTCTCCCCCAAAGAAACTTTTATGCAGGCATACCCCACACCCCAGGAAGGGAAAATTTCGACTGATCTTTTTGAAAACATTCCCTGAAAATACAGTCCTGCTGTCAGGAAACATAAAGACCGGACCACTTGAACAGGTCCGGTCTTTATGTTGAATACCGTATCTTCCTCAACTCATTTCAGGAGTTACAACAGCCCATTCTCATAAAGCAAGGCCTCATCGGAAAGGATCTCCATACTGGGGCCGTCTGCTGCGATTTTCCCCTGGTTCATAAGGATCGTCCGAGGCGTCAGCGTTTTGACCATATCCAGATCGTGCGTGGCAATCAGCATGGTTTGCGGTAGCTCCTGCAGCAGTTCAATCAATTCCCGCCGCGCGCGGGGGTCTAATCCCGCGGTAGGTTCATCCAACATCAGGATCTGTGGACGCATGGATAACACGGTCGCAATCGCGATCCGCTTTTTCTCACCGCTGCTCAGGTGATAGGGATTGCGGTTTTTATACGCAATCATATGCACAGCATTCAAAGCTTCATCCACTCGCTGCTCAATGACATCTTTCTCCAGACCCTGATAGATCGGTCCGTAAGCCACGTCCTCAAAAACCGTGGATGAAAAGAGCTGGTCATCCGGATTTTGGAAAACAACCCCCACCATCACCCGGACCTCTCCCAGGGTTTTCTTCTCTACTTCCAGGTCGTTAACCACCACACTTCCATCCCCCAGGAAAATCCCGTTGAGGTGCAGCAGCAGTGTGGATTTTCCCGCCCCGTTGGCCCCCACCAGGGCAATTTTTTCCCCCGGCGTGGCACTGAAAGAAACGTTGCAGAGCGCCTGGTGTCCATCCGGATAAGCGAATGAGAGGTTATCAATAACAATAATTGGATCCAACTTTACCCTCCGGTCAACAGGCCGATTACCCATAAAAGGGTCAGCAGAAATAGACTCAAGACCAGTACTACCCAATCTTTTTGCGTCAGGGAGCCCGGAGCATATCCAACCGGTTCCCCATTATATCCCCTGGATTGCATCGCCTGGTAAACACGGTCACTCCGTTCAAGGGAGCGCAGCAGCAGACTGCCTGCCATTCCGCCTGTTACTTTAGAACGCCATAACAACGTACCGCCGTTATGCTGCTTTCCGGATAAGACCGGGCTGCGGCTGGCACGCGCCCGCAGCATACGGCTGGCTTCCTCACGGATCACAAATAAATAACGCCACATCAACCCGATAATTTCCACAAATTGGTCCGGCATTTTGAGTTGCTTAAACGCCAGCAGCAAATCGGGGAAGCGGGTCGTCATGGTTAACAATACAGCCGCCTGCACCGAAATCCAGGATTTGATCAGGATGCTCGCAAACCTTCCAAAACCTTCCGGGCTGAACGGCACCTGAATTGCCGGGGTTATCTGCAGTACGCTGTAAGGCGGTGGGCCTGTAAAGATCAATGGAAAGGCCGCCAGAGTGAATGGAATTACCAATAAAGATCGTTTCAACACGATACCAACCGGCAGCCGTGAAAGCAGCACCAGGGAAAGGATCAGAGTCCAGAATAAAATATAAGCCGGCCAGGCATGGGAAGCTGTCAGGTTCAACACCAGGACAAAACAAAGGGTGAAGAGAACCTTCACCCTTGCATCGGACTTATGAATCGGGCTGCTTTTTTGTACAAATAAATCCTGCAAATTCTTACCTCTGTACGTCCTCCCGCACCAATTCGCGCTGTTCGGCGCGCCCCACACCGTAAGCTACCCCAAACACGACGATGATGCCCAGAATACCTGCGGCGATGGTTGCTGCGGCCGGGTTTTGCATACCCGGTATGGCATAGTCGGGAACAATATTATACAATGCATCCTGGGCTGCCTCAAGAAATTGGTGCTGTTCTGCCACCCATTCCAGGCCGTCCGGATGGCTGGAAGCCAGGGGAGAAAGGATCACAAGGATCAATGAAATCAAGCCGCCCCCAATCAAAATAGCTTTCTCTCCGCCCGGGTTAGCCTTATCCAGTGTGAGCAGATCTTTACGGGTCGCTCGAAGGAACGCCAGCGCCCCAACGGTGATCAGACCCTCGCCGATTCCGATCACGGCATGGATCGAGGCCATGGCCGGCAGGGCAATATTCGCAGGCGAAGTGCCGGATACCGCCAGTTGAAGCCCGCAGGACAATGAAGCAATAAAGATCGACGCCCATGCGGATAAAAATCCCGCCACATAAATTCCCCAGGATTGTTTACTGAGCAGTCCTTTCAACAATTTGTAAACGGCATAAGAAACAAAGACTCCCACAATTGCCATATTGAAAATATTTGCTCCCAACACCAAAAGGCCGCCATCCTGGAACAGCAGGGCCTGAACGGAAACGACTGAGGTCATCACCAGAATTGCGGGCCAGGGGCCAAGCAAAATCATGGCAATGGCAGCGCCTACCAGATGCCCTGAGGTGCCCCCCGACACACTGAAGTTGAGCATCTGCCCGGCAAAAATAGCGGCTGCCAGGATTCCCATCAGCGGGACTTCTCGCTCGCCAAGTTGTCCACTGGTCTTACGCAAAGCAATCGCAATTACAACCAGAGAAATGATCCAGAACACGACAGACACGATAACCGAAAGGAAACCATCTGGAATGTGCATTGCTTCCGGCGAAAAAATTTGTGAAGAATACATAAAAATCTCCTTGTTTACAGCTTGCAACAAATTTTTCGAACATGTGAATTATAGCACAATTAGACGTTGTTGCAACAGATTGCAACAACGAGTTTTTATAATAAAATGGGTCCTCCCAGAGGATTCGCAAAGTGAATCGGGCCGGTCCCCTTCATGACTCGGATTAAATAAGGCTATGTCACAACATAAAGTTGATAATATTAGTTTTTAATAGGAGAGTGAAGCACTCTCCTATTTTTTCATCGACAGATTGAAGTTTATCTTTCACACAAAATTAGGATTTAACGGCAATCCCCTCATCTTAATAAACTTTTGGGGTTATTTTCTATTTCGTGTCAGAATAATCCCAACAATTGACCCAATAAAAACAAACGGTGCTGCTCTTGCAAAAACCCACTCAAATGCATGGAGTCCAACTCCAATAACTGCAGTTTCAGGGTCGCTATAATCCCAGTTTAAATAAGCACTATTTGATTTGATTAAAATCGCAATAATTAATACTGTCACAGCACATAATATAATAAAAAACCAATGTAACAATTTTCGTCTTGTTGCTTTACTTTGCGCAAGCTGCAAGTTGACAACTTCTAACTTTTCACCAATCACTTTTAAGCTATCAGCTTCCTGCTCAGGAACAGATTCACCAAGTAATATATGTACTGGAGTTTCAAGCGCTTCTGAAATAAAAATCAGCATATCCGAGTCGGGAACCGATAGTCCCCTTTCCCACTTTGATATGGTTTGACGAACCACATTTAACTTAATAGCAAGTTCATCCTGTGAAAGTCCCTTTGATTTTCTGGCATTTTTAATATTTTCGTTTAGCATTTCATATGCTCCTTTCTAGTTTGATACCACTACTATATGAAGAGCGCCCCGTTGCTACAAGCAACGCATTTTAACATTTCAATCTTACCCCCCATTATCCTCTGGTAAATGTTATTAAAAACGCAAATTCATGACTATGACAACTGCGAATTAGTCTTTACCGCAAAATTTCAGTTCAACTGCAATTCATCATCTCGACAAATTCAAGTTTATGCAACCAACGGAATCGCTGGTCTATTTGACAAATCTCTACATTTGTCTGTTTTTAATGTTGCCAACACAAAGGATAAACACGACCATTAGAAAATCTTTCTTTTGTTACAAACTCCTCAATATTCAGAGTTTTAACGAAAGTAGGACTTAAGGCTTTCTTGCTCTTTACGACTTAATTTGTTGATAATATCCAGTGCATCTTTAATAGTAGGCATATCGTCACACTCCTTTGTAAGTGCTATCTTTCTACTATTTTTATTCTACATTTTCTGGCAAAAATCAACCATTTGATGTGACAGAGCCTTAAATAAAAACCGGACCCGGCTTTGAGAAAACCGGGTCCGGCACAGGCGCAAGAAGCGCCTTCTTTTTTTAATCCATTACTTCCGCAAATTTCAGCTCTCCTGCTCGCTGCGAGACGGAGCAAGCGAACTAAATGCCAATCCATCTGCACCGCGGTCCACCCGGATAATATCTCCGGAATGGAACTCTCCGGACAGCAATTTTACTGCCAGCGGGTCCTGCAGCTCGCGCTGGATAGCCCGCTTGAGGGGCCGTGCGCCGAAGTCTGCGTCATATCCGACATCGGCCAGGTAATTCTCCGCTTCCGGGGTAATCTCCAAAGCGAAGCCCCGTTCCGTCAGCAGATGAGCAACATGCTTCAATTGGATTCCCACGATTTCTGCCAGATTTTCCCGTGAAAGCGAGTGGAAGATCACAATTTCATCCAGCCGGTTCAAAAACTCCGGGCGGAAATGAGCTTGCAAAACCCGGTTTACCTGCTCTCGGGTTACAGAAGCCGCGTCGTTCATCCACAGTTCACTGCCCAGGTTGCTGGTCATAATCACCACCGTGTTCTTGAAGTCCACGGTTCTCCCGTGTCCATCCGTCAGACGGCCGTCATCCAGCATTTGCAGCATGACATTAAATACTTCAGAATGTGCTTTCTCGATCTCATCAAACAGCACCACGCTGTAAGGGCGGCGGCGCACAGCCTCGGTCAATTGACCGCCTTCGTCATAGCCCACATATCCGGGAGGGGCGCCAACCAGTCGGGAGACTGTATGCTTTTCTTGATATTCGCTCATGTCAATCCGGATCATGGCCCGTTCGTCGTCAAAGAGAAACTCTGCAAGTGCTCTGGCAAGTTCGGTTTTACCTACCCCGGTTGGTCCGAGGAAAATGAAAGAACCAATCGGCCGGTTGGGGTCCTGCAGCCCGGCCCGGGCCCGTCGGACCGCATTCGAGACCGCCCGGATTGCCTCATCCTGCCCGACAACCCGCTGGTGCAGCCGTTCTTCCATGTGCAGCAGCTTTTGCATTTCGCCTTCAAGCAGCCGTGAGACGGGAATTCCGGTCCAGTTGCCGACGACCTCGGCAATCTCTTCGGCATCCACCTCTTCTTTCAACAAAGCGCCTTCGGATTGGATTTTTTTAAGTTTTTCCTCCGCTGCTTTTCTTTTTCCTTCCAGTTCAGGCAAAGTGCCGTATCGCAGCCGGGCAGCTTTCTCTAAATCCGACTGCCGTTCCGCCCGCTCCATTTCAAGCTGCGTTTGTTCAACCTGTTCTTTGATGGCCCGAAGCTCGGCAATTGCGTCTTTTTCTGTGGTCCAGCGCGTGTTCAATTCAACGGAATGCTCCCGCGCGTCGGCCAGTTCTTTTTCCAGCTTCGCCAGTCGTTCTTTTGAAGCCTTATCTTTTTCTTTTTGCAGCGCCTGGCGTTCAATTTCCAACTGCATGATCTGGCGGTCAACCTCATCCAGAGCCTGAGGCTTGGAATCGATCTCCGTACGTAACCGGGCCGCGGATTCATCGATCAGGTCAATGGCCTTATCCGGGAGGTGCCGGTCGGGGATATAACGGTTGGAAAGAGTTGCCGCGGCAATAACCGCCGCGTCCGTGATCCGCACGCCGTGATGTACTTCGTAGCGCTGCTTCAGGCCGCGCAAAATACTGATGGTTTCTTCCACCGTGGTTTCTTTCACCAGGACCGGTTGGAACCTGCGCTCCAACGCCGGATCTTTCTCAACATACTTGCGGTATTCGTCAATGGTAGTGGCGCCGATCATGTGCAGTTCACCCCGGGCCAGCATTGGTTTCAGCATATTTCCGGCATCCATTGCGCCTTCCGCGGCGCCGGCTCCCACCACCGTGTGCATTTCATCCACAAACAAAATGACTTCGCCCGCCGAGTCCGTAATTTCTTTGAGTACAGCCTTGAGGCGCTCTTCAAACTCGCCTCGATATTTCGCGCCGGCCACCAGCGCTCCCATATCCAGTTGGACCAACTGCTTCCGTTTCAAACCTTCCGGGACATCTCCATTGATGATCCGCTGCGCAAGACCTTCCACAATGGCCGTTTTTCCAACGCCAGGCTCACCGATCAGTGCCGGGTTATTTTTCGTTCTCCGGGAAAGGATTTGAATCGTCCGGCGGATTTCTTCATCCCGGCCAATCACCGGGTCCAGTTTTCCCTGCCGGGCCATTGCAGTAAGGTCGCGGCCGTATTTCTCAAGAGCCTGATAGGTGCTTTCAGGGTTCTGAGAAGTCACCCGTTGGGTTCCGCGCACACTGGCCAGAGCCTTCAAAATCGCGTCTTTTGTCAGTCCAAATTCACTGAGACGTCTTCCCTCAACGCTTTCTGTCAAACCTAACAGGATGTGCTCGGTGGAAATATACTCATCCTGCATCCCTTTAGCATACCGCTCGGCAGCATTTAGAACTTCCGCGGTCGGTCGGGCAAGCCCCACTTCGGTATTGCCTCCATAGACCTTGGGTCGTTTTTCAAGTTCTTTTTCCAGATCCTCTCGAATTGCCGCGACGCTTCCGGATATTTTTGTAACAACTGCGGGTACAATCCCTTCTTCCTGCTGCAATAACGCCAGCAGCAAGTGAGCAGGTTCGATATTCTGATGACTGAACTGCATGGCCACGTGTTGTGCCTGCAGGATTGCTTCCTGTGCTTTTTGGGTGTAACGATCAAGATTCATTAATACCCTCCTCAACAACTTAAAAATTTAACGCATTTAATTTCACTTTCAATTGTAGGGGATGTTCATCTAATTTAAATAAACAGATTATTAGAATTAGATTTAAATGCCCTTCTAAAGTTGCTGGATCGTTAAGAATCGGGATAAGAAAAGAATCATCATGCCGGATTCAGACGATTTCCAATCCCGTTGCCCGGTTGATACCAACCCGAATCAACCAGATGGGAATAGCCAGAATCAAATGTACGAACAGACTGATCCCAAAAACGGCCGTAAGCGCGCCCAATGCTCCCTGCATCAGGGGGAAGAGATAGTCTGCCATCCACCCACCTGCTCCGGCCAGAAACGCGATTGCACAAACTACAATCACCAGCCCGGCCATTGGAATCCACGCCTTACGGTCCGATTCGGACGGGATCATCGTGCTGGAAATGGTGAAAGCCAGATAAAACCAGATCCAAAAATCAGGCTGCTGGGACATTTCTTTCAATGCCGGGGCCAGCCCGCCCCATGCTTGCTGTGTAACCACTTCGGATAAAGCCAATACCCCCAGGTTATGCGTTCCGAGATAAACCATCGCTGCCCCACCTGTTAAAAGTGGGGCAGCGCCAATCAACGCCTCGCGGACCAAATCCGCTTTTTCTGTTTCTACATACCCTAATCGCATTCGTCCATCGGTTGTCATCTGTGGAACAACCGAAAAGTGTCCGGTACGTACTCCAAGCAGCTTGGCGGTCAGGAAGTGGCTGACTTCGTGAAGCAGCACACCCGGAAAAAACAAAAGAGAAAACAGACCTAGTGATATGGATTCATTTCGGGTCAGCAGCAAAAATATAGTTTGAATTTCCCGATGAATCCACCGCTGCACAAAGAGAAACGGTAGAAAACTAACCAGAAACCACAGAATACCATGGAATGCGACTGGGATCACTACGCAGCTGCTTTTGCAATCTTCGGGAAGTCATCCGCTTTCAAGCTGGCCCCGCCCACCAGAGCGCCATCAATTTCAGGTTGCGTGAAGAATTCGGCTGCATTGGAGCCTTTGACGGAGCCGCCGTAAAGAATACGGACCTGCTCGGCCACATTTTCGCCAAACATTTCCTTGAGCGGGGTCCGAATCGTCCGCCCAATCACATCATTCGCCAGCTCAGCGGTGGCTGCTTTTCCGGTGCCAATAGCCCAGATGGGTTCATAGGCAACAATGATTTTTGCGGCATCCGCTTTAGAGAGCCCTTTCAAGCCTTCTTTAATCTCCCGGATCACCACTTCATCCGTCTTGCCGGCCTCATTCTCTTCCAGAGTTTCTCCAACACAAACGATCGGGATCAAACCATGAGCAAGGGCTGCTTTAACTTTCTTGTTCACCGTTTCATCAGTCTCGCAGAAATAGGCCCTGCGCTCCGAATGGCCCAGAATAACATACTCACAGAATTCTTTCACCATGGCGGGGGAGAGCTCGCCGGTATAAGCGCCGCTTTCTTCCCAATGCATGTTTTGGGTACCGATTCCAACTCCGGTCCCGGAAAGGATTTCGGACACAGCCATCACAGCGGTGGCTGTCGGACAGATCACACGGTCAACACTGGTGACAGATTGCAATTCGGGCAGCATGGCAGAAACCAATTCACGTGCCTCGGCCGCAGTTTTGTTCATCTTCCAGTTTCCTGCAACAAAAGGTTTTCGCATAACTTTACCTCCCATAGATTAGAAGTTTATTTCTTCTCCTATTATAATTCCATTATCCCGTATCCATTGAGGGAGATCGTTGTTTTCCAGCAAATTTCCTAACTCCTGTCTCGCCCGGACATAATCTTCCATAACCGCGAAAATTTCTACTTCCAGTAAATCCGCCTCGGGGAATTTTTCCAGCAGCCGCGGTGTAGAAAGCACTTCACCTAATTTTTCCTTGGCAACAAAGGGATCACCGTTATAAAGCTCAAACCTGGCGCTCGCCACAACAAACATGGGATGGTCCTTATGGCGCATAAAGAAATCTCTCGCCATCGGGTCCTCCGCCGCGTAATAAAGGACCTCATGCATTGCTTCGGAATTCTCTGTCAGGATATTGAGGACCAGGGGCCGGTCCGTATCATAAATAGAAATCGCAATCAGCAGCCAGGCGCCGCGGTCCATCATCTGTTGGTAAGCACCCAGATAAAAATCGCGGTCACGCCCGGCGAATATCACCATCTTTTTCAACGAATCAATTGCGACATCCAGATCTCCGGTCCTCCAGGCAGCAATGGATTCTTCCAAAGCGGTTTCGGCCCGACCCGCATCCTCTTCCGGGTTCGCAGCAGCAGGCTCCTCCGGGATGATATTCTCTTCAACAGAAACAAGAGAATTTTCCTCATCCGGGTTTCTGTCCTGCATCCTGTTCACCAGCATCACCGTCAGAAGCCCTGCCACCAGGAGGCCCGCCAGTCCCCCAACAATCCAAAATATGTAGCTCCTCTTTTGAACTTTTGGTGCTTTATCGGTTTCAGTTTTATCCGTTCCGGCTTTATCAGACACTTCTGCAAAGGCTGAGACGAGATTCCCGGCCCCGGCCGGAACAAGGGTTTCCTCTTCCGGAGCAGTAACCAGGGTGTTTTCCGCATATTCCAACGGGACGAAATCGCCCGTAGGCAGGTATTCACCCCGCAAAGCACTGCCAAACGCCTTGACCATTTGGTCAACCTGATCAAATCGGTCATCGGGGTCTTTTGCTAATGCCTTCAACAGAACCCGTTCAACCTGTTCGGGGATATCCGGGTTCACGGTTCTGGGAAGCGGCAAGGGGGTGTAGATATGATCGTGGATCACTGCGAAGGGCGTATCCGCATTAAATGGGACTCTGCCCACCAGCATTTCATAAAGCATCACGCCAAACGAGTAAATATCGGAACGTGCGTCTAAATCCGGTTTTGCCTGGGCCTGTTCCGGGGACATATACTGCGGCGTACCGACCATTCGATCTGCTGTCAGGCTGGTTTCGCTGGTTTGCGCCATCCGTGCCAGCCCAAAATCCGCCAGATAGATCTGTCCATCTTCGGTCAGGAGCACATTAGAGGGTTTTACATCCCGGTGGAGAATATTTTGTTTATGCGCATAAGCCAGAGCTGCCCCCACTGCCTCCACAACCCGCTCAATCTCACTTTGAGACAGCTTCCCTCTTGAAAGGCGCGCTTTGAGCGTTTCCCCATCCACATACTTCATTACAAGATAGGGTCTTGATTCGTATTCCGAATAATCATATATGGGAACAATATTTTGATGATCGAGACGTGCTACTACTCTGGCCTCACGTTGAAAACGGGCCAGGAAATTCGGATCATCCTGAAAGGCAACATGAAGGACTTTGATAGCCACATAACGATCTAAAGCCGAATGATAAGCTTTGAAAACGGTTGCCATTCCCCCTTGCCCAAGCTGCTCCATCAAACGATAAGGACCAATGTTCTCTCCTGGAATGAACGGCATAATTGCTCTCCCATCAAACTCTGAACCGGTTTTATGATGAATCCCCTGAGAACTACGTAAAAATACGGGGGAGTACTCCAAAATGTCTCTGGAGAAGATACCAGAACACTTACCCCAACCCTGAGATGTTAATGACCATCCAGACCATTTTACCAAAAAAGGCGGATGGATAGCATCCGGCTAAATTACAGAAAACTTTCATTCCTGTAAAACATGAGGCAGCTTCAGTTTTGAAGCTGCCTCATGAAATGATCGGTCTGATGGAAAATATTGTCTGTTTCTATGCTGCCTCAACGGCTTTTGCGTAAACATCAAACTGCGGCGGATTGGCAAGGTGTTTCTTCACAGCGCACAGTTCCGCTGTCCGCACCAGTGCCGGGTAATATCGCTCCGGGAAAGAAGGTGGAACCTGAATTTCCATATCAATTTTATCAATCATTCCGGTCATTGGGTTGGAATAATGCTTTTGAACAATTCTCACCCCATCCGTGGGCAAATTGCGTTGTTTAAGAAAGCCCAGAACGTAAATGCCCGCACAGGTACCAATTGAAGCTAAAAATGTAGCGAATGGAGATGGAGCGGATCCATCCTGATCCGTATGAATAGTAAAGGGGCCAAAATGCGCGTCTACTCGTGCGCCACCCGGAAAGTCAACCATAATTTCCATTTTATTATTTCTCCCAGTTTAATCATATTTTTTTGATTACAACTACTTAGATGTTATTCCTACAAAAAAGTTACATGATTAAACCAGGTATGATGCCCATCACCTTTGATCCATGAAAGTGCAAAAAGACAGGATGATTATTGTCTCCTGTTTCAGGAAGTTTGCCACTACAAACACCACGCAACTTTTGTTAACATAGGATCAATGTTCAAACAAGAATTTGGGCAACTATCTATATTTAAAGGTTTAAGCAGCCGCCAGTTGAGTTTGCTCGATCCAATGCTGGAATTATGTTGCTTTCCCCCTGAACATATCGTTTTTGATCAGGGACAGCGCACGGAATATCTCTACATTCTGCTGCGTGGGAAAGTAGAAGTGCGCTTTAAACCCTATGATGGTCCCCCCCTGACGGTTACCCGCATCGAGCCCGGGGGCGTTTTTGGTTGGTCAACGGCTTTAAACCGGGAGACCTATACTTCTGCCGCCCATACTATTGAGGAATGCGAAGCCTATCGGATCAGCGGCTGTCAACTTCAAAAATTTTGTATTCAGGAACCAATTACCGGAAAAATTCTCTTGGAACGTCTGGCGAGTGTCATTGCGGAACGGTTAAACAACACCCACACTCAAATTCTAAGCATTCTTACACAAGGCATAGATTTAAACGGTGAGGACCAAAAGGAGACCTGTCAAGATGACTGATAAAAAGCCTGGAGATTATTCGTTAGAAGAACAATTGCAGGGATTAATCGAAAACCTGGACGCCTACATTTCGCAATATCACGGTGGTAGTGTGGAACTCATTTCTTTCGATGGAAAAACAGCCGAGATCCACATGGGAGGCGCCTGCGAGGAATGCCCTATTTCGCCCGAAATTGGTTACAAATGGGTAGCCGGCTCCATCAAACAACTTTTCCCCGAAATCGAAAATATCAAAAAAGCTTAGATTCAAAAACATCTGGCTGAAATCAGCCAGATGTGAGTATTTCTTTTAACTGTCTTTTGCCGTTTATTCGATAAAGACTTCCACATGTTCCCCATCATCCTCGTCATAAATGTCGACGATCTTTCCGGTTGCGCCTGAACGGACAAAGCCCATTAATTGATCAACATCCAGCCCTTCCACCTGGGGCGAAAACCGCGCGCCCATTTTAACCCCCGCGGAAACCACGCCAATCGGAAGCCGGACATTTACACGCGATTTACCGGAATCCGTATCGGTCACCTTTACCCGGAAGAACCGTCCTCCCTGCATACCTGAACCGCCTGGCGTTTCTGCCGGCTTGTTTTTCTCGGGCTCATCCAAAGCTTTTAATAACTGCATTCCCTCCTCAGCGGTTATCTTACCCTCCTGGATCATTTTCAGGATTTTTAATCTTTCCTCTGAGGTAGCCATGCCTTCTCCTTAAAGCCTTTCCCAACAATTAAAATATACCCGTAAAAACTAATGCACTGCCCTTTTTTCCCATTCAGCGACAGCACTCCGGATTAAGTTCTGTATCGAAGCGTCCTCCACCATATCAATCCCGGAGAAACTCTTGGTACCGGCCCAGACGATCACCCCGCCTTTCGGGTCCTCTGTCAGACGGACTCCCCGCGGAGCGTCGTGCATTTTCAAGATCATTTCCTGAAGGATATCATCGATTTGAGCGACAATGCTTTTCGAATGGATCTTTTCCACCTCTTTATTGTTTAACGCCGGAGGATTTGGAAGCATCGTAGCATTTACAGGTTGGACCGTCGGTTTTTGGGACAACAGCGGAGCAGGTTGGTCTTCCACCCTGATTTTGGGATTACCCGGAAGTTCTATTTTCTTTTCATCTTCAGCCTGCTGTGCAGGGGCCGTAACCTGAACCAATCTGGACTCGGTTTCCGTCTTGAAAACGTATTCGCTCCGCGGCAAAGGTTCGGTCAATTGATCCGCTGAAGCGCGCAGCCACGAAACCCAGCGCAAAGCCACTTTCTCCAAAGCCTGTCGCTTTTGATCTCCAAGTTGAGATGCATTCTGGTATTGATCTTTCCCAATCTTAAAAATCAATTTTTCGCTGGCTGGTTCTCGCCAGATACTGACAATTTCATCCGCGCCTTTTACCGGAGAGAAAGATTTTTCCTCCGGTTCAACCGGCGATGTATCCTCCTGGTCCCGCTCTAACCACAGCAGACTGACCAGGGCTCCACCTATAAAACCGACTGTGACAAAGATAAGTGCCAGTAACAGGAGACTTCCTAAAGATGGCATAGTTTTACCTCTCTTTACAGATGACCGTCATCTTTAAAATTTCCGAACGCTTTATCCCTATTAAATAATTATATAAAACTTTTGACTTAAATAAATTACAATTTCCTTACTTTTGAGTTATTAAAGGCTGGCAATGGGGACAGAAATGAGTCCCTCTTTGTCCAACCACACATTTTTCAATCGGATGACCGCATTCAGAGCAGGGTTCACCGGTCCGTTGATAGACCTGAAAAGTATTCTGAAAATCGCCGCCGCGATAAACCCAATCAATGCTGGCACCGTTCCGGGAAATTCCCTCCTGCAGTACTTCCCGAATGGAGCTCCATAAACGGACCGACCGGGTTGGGTCCAGGATATCCGAAGGTTGCCTGGGGTGAATTTTCGCCCGAAACAACGCCTCATCCGTATAGATATTACCAAGACCGGCTATAAAAGTCTGGTCCAATAAAAGTGCTTTGATCTGCCGGTGGTGGGAATGAAGTCGTTGATAGAAAACTTCGGGGGTAAATGTTTCCTCCAAAGGCTCCGGACCGAGTTTCCCCAACAGGGTTTGGGGGGCGCTCACCAACCAGACCCGCCCAAATTTCCGGGGATTGTTAAACACCAGACGGTAATCATCCAAAAAATTGAAGACTGCCCGGTCATGCGTTTCAAGCGGAAGGGACGCCCCACTATCCTCCCGGGAGGGTTCCACCCTTAAATCGCCGCTCATCCTGAGGTGGATCAACAGCGTATCCCGTTCCAACGAGATCACCAGAAATTTTCCGCGCCGTCCAACGCGCATCACGCGCTGCCCGGCGATTCGAGATTGAAAATCGGCCAGAGAAGGTTCCTCAAGCGTACGCAGCCAGAGAATCTGGGCATGCTCAATCGTTTTCCCAACAATTGAAACACCGCCTCGCCCCCCTTCGCGCAAAGCGCGTGCCATGGTTTCAACTTCTGGCAGTTCAGGCATTGTTATTCGTTGAACATTTCACCAACGCTCCGCCCTTCATGAGCTCGTAGCATCACCTCACCCAACAAAGAAGAAACGGATAAAATTTTCAGGCGGTCCCCAAACGGGAGCCGATTTTCTTTCGAGATTGGCAGTGTATCGGTGGTAATGAATTGTTTGATTGGCAGCGCAGCAAGCCGCTCGGAAGCATTCAGAGAAAGGATCGGGTGCACAAAAGACATATAAATGTCGCGTGCGCCCTTGCTTTTAAGCAGATTCACGGCCTGCACCATCGAACCGCCTGTATCAATTTCATCATCCACAATGATGACATCATGATCCTTAATATCCCCGATCAAGGTCCAGGCCTGGGCTTTGGAATCGTTTCTCAAACGTCGTTTTTCAATAAAAGCCATCGGGGTATTTAGCTTTTGGGCAAAATTCCGGCCCTTCTTTGCAAACCCAAGGTCTGCTGTGACCACAACCGGTTCGTGCATCATCGGCTGGATCGTCAGCATATAATCGATCAAAATGTGAAACGAAGTTAAAACATCGCCCGGAACTGTAAAGAAACCTTGAATCTGGCCCGCGTGAAGGTCAATGGTGATATACCGGTCGGCACCAGCCACCTCGATCATGTCGGCAATCAGGCGCGCAGTAATGGGCACTCTGGGCTGGTCTTTTTTATCCGAACGCGCGTACCACATATAGGGGATCACCGCGGTAATTCTTGCTGCGGAATCCAGCCGCAGGGTTTGCAGCATGATCAACAGCTCCATCAGATTGCGGTGAATAGGCGGCGTGGCTGTTTGGACAACAAAGCAATCCTGTCCGCGCACACTGGAATGAAGTTTTACGAAAATATTATGGTTTGGGAAGGTGATAATCTCTCGTTCACACAGTGGAACCTGTAAATAGTTGGCGATTTTTCCGGCCAACTCGGGACAAGATGAGCCTGTATAAAGTTTGATATCTCCATAAAGCATTCGCTCATGTCTTTGAAATGAAATTGGCATCCTGACACTCCATATTCTCTCCACGATTCTGCCACTCGGACCGCAAGGCGCTCATGATCAAAACATCAATATACTTTCCATTTTGAAATTTAGCCTGTCTGAGACGTCCTTCATGAACAAAACCGGCCTGTTCATACGCTCGAATCGCACGTGGATTGGTTTCATACACTCTTAAATAAATTCGGTTGAAATTTTGATTGAAAAAGCCATGGCGCAACATTGTGCGCATGGCTTTTTGACCGTATTTTTGATTCCAGAATTTCTTTTCACCAATAAAGATTCCGACCTCCGCAGATCGGTCCCTCCAGTTGATGTTCATAAATGAGATATTGCCAATAGGGGACCAACCTTCCGCTGTGTCGATTTCAATCACCAGAGGGTGTTCCTCCATTGGCTTCTTCAGAAGATCCTGATACCACAATTCTTCTTGAGCTAACGATAATGGAAGCATGATTTCGAGATGCTGGTGAACTTCAGGGTCGTTCAGCCAACCCACAAAACGTGCCAAATCTTCCTTCTCTATCGCTCGCAAACGAATGTTGCTATCCTGGATCATCCAAAAAACTCCTACTTTACATCAGGGGTTCAAGCGGTTGGGTCCCCGGAAGAGGAATACCGCTTCCCTCACATTGCTGAGGTTTAACATCACCATCAACAACCTGGATAGCCCCAATCCAAAACCGCCGTGAGGTGGACAGCCATACCGCATAAAGTCCAGATAAAACTGAATAGGCTCTAAACTCAAACCTGCTTCCAAAGCCTGTTTCTTCATGACATCATATCGGTGTTCCCGCTGAGCGCCGGTGGTGATCTCCAGGCCCTTCGCGATCAAATCAAAGCTGCGGGTCAGTTTGGGATTATCCTCATAGCGCATGTGGTAGAAAGGCCTCACGCTGATCGGCCAGTCTGTCAGGAACAGGAAATCATGGTTGTATTTCTCTTTGACATAGTCCGCCAGAGCACGTTCTCCGCCGGGGTCAATATCGCCCTTCTTTTCAGGAGGAAGTTCATAGCCGACCTGTTTCAATATTTCCACTGCTTCGGCCATGGGGATCCGTGGGAATGGAACTTCCGGGACCTCAAACTCAAATCCAAAAACTTCCTGAATTTCCTCACCGTGTTTCTCGGCAACTTTTTGGTAAGTATATTGCAGCCAGCGTTCCTGGAATGCCATCACGTCTTCATGAGAATCAACCCAGGACATTTCAAGATCCACGCCGGTGAACTCGGTCATGTGCCGGGAAGTAAAGGATGGATCCGCACGGAAAACCGGGCCAATCTCAAAGACCCGTTCAAAACCGGACGCCATCGCCATCTGTTTGTAGAATTGGGGCGATTGGGCCAGATAAGCTTTCCGGTCAAAATATTCCAGTGTGAAGAGTTCGGCGCCGCTTTCGCTGGGTGCTCCCACGATTTTCGGGGTATGAATCTCCATAAAATCATGCTGAAGCCAATATTCCCGCATCGCCATCTCGGCTGTAGTTTGGACTTTGAAGATCAACAAGTTCTCTCTGCGGCGCAAATCCATAAAACGCCAATCCTGCCGCCAGTCCAGCGTGGGCAGGACATTTGAAAATGGTTCAAAAGGCAAAGGAATTTCTGCATTGCTCTCAACTTCAATGCTTTCCAGTTGGAGTTCAACCCCGCCCAATTTCACGATAGAGTTACCCACCACCATACCGGTGATGGTTAAAGCGCTCTCTGTCCCAAGGCCGGAAATTAATTCAGCGGTTTCAGGGTTGGATGCTTTTTCCAGCACGACCTGGACCAATCCGGTCCGGTCTCGCATGATCAAAAACTGCATTCGTTTCTGGTCGCGCAGTTTCTGCAGCCACCCCTGAATTTTTACTTTTTGCCCGATTGACTCGGATAATTTCCCAATTGGCGTTCTTTCCATACTTGATTCTCTCCTCAAAAAAACAACTCCGATAATTTCTTTTGCGGGGTTAATTCTAATCCATTTTCTTCATTGGATTCGACCAATATTTCTCTTTTTCTCATGAAATCCATTCGGATTTCATTAAATACTCCAAAGCCCGATAGGGAGAGAGTTCCCGCCTCTCCAATCTCTCCAGAGTCGCTTGGTAAATAGCCTCTGGGGTGCGCGACTGCCAGCGGCGTAATAAAGTGGCTTGAAGCAATTCATCCAGCTCCCTGCGTAAGCGCGCTTTTCCCCGGCGTTCCCATTCCTGTGTTCTTTCTAGATAGGCTTTATGTTCCTGCAAAGAGCAGAATAAATCTTCAATGCCCGTTTTGTGGATGGCAGCGGTCTGGTGAATCGGCGGAGTCCACAGTTCCGGGTCTGCATCCGCTTCGGGGCAGTCCGTTTTTTGCGAAGACAATAAATGTTTGCCGCTGGACCGTCCATCAGAAAAGCCCAGATTCAACATGGATTGCAGTGCCCGCACCGTATTTTCCACCCCGGGATGGTCTGCCTTGTTGACGACCAGGATATCTGCAATTTCCAGAATGCCCGCTTTAATTGCCTGGATATCATCCCCCAGGCCGGGGGCTTCCACAACCAGTGTCGTGTGCGCCAGTCGGGCAATTTCTACTTCCGATTGACCGGCGCCCACAGTCTCAATAAAGATCACCTCAAACCCGGCAGCGTCCAGAAGCTGGGCCACGGCCGATGTCTGGTACGCCAGTCCGCCCAGCGCGCCCCGGGTTGCCATCGACCGGATGAAGACTCCCGGGTCCCCTGTCAGGTCGCGCATCCGGACCCGGTCCCCCAGAATCGCTCCGCCGGTAAAAGGACTGGTCGGGTCCACCGCAACAATTCCCACGCGAAGTGCAGGAGAGCCGTCCACAGGATGGCGGTACAGCCCCGCCAATTGATTAACCAGAGAAGATTTTCCGGTCCCCGGTGCGCCCGTCACGCCGATTAAATGTGCCTTGCCGGTATAAGGGAACAGTTGATCCAGGGCGTCTCGTCCCTCCGGGGTATCGTTTTCAACGCCGGTGATCAACCGTGACAATGCAAGGCGATTCCCCTTCAGAACGCCCTCTACAAGCTGCATAGAACAAAACCCTCTATTTAACCGCCTCTTGATTCACAAAACGCCGGATGTCTTCAATCACTTGTGTAGTGGATGTCCCCGGGCCGTAAACCGCGGAGACGCCCATTTCCAGCAGCAGGGCTGCATCCTTTTCAGGAATGATTCCCCCCACAAAAACACTGACATCCTCCTGCCCATTCGCTCGAAGCAGTTCCAGGACGCGCGGAACAAGCGCCATGTGGGCCCCGGAAAGGATCGAAATTCCCACAGCATCCACATCTTCTTGCAATGCACTTTCAGCAATCATTTCAGGAGTCTGACGCAGCCCCGTGTAAATCACTTCCATGCCCGCATCGCGTAGCGCCCGCGCAATTACTTTTGCACCCCGGTCATGGCCGTCCAGGCCGGGCTTGGCAACCAGCACTCGAATCTTACGTTCTGCCATCTTTTTCTCCAGGCATCTTGATGATCTGAATACAATTACATTATACCCTGCTATCGGGGAGCGTTCACGCAGAAGTTCCTGTCGGCAATCCCCCACACCTGTGTCATCGCGAGCCGCCGGGTGCTTCTCCGGCGGCGTGGCGATCTCCCTTTCGGCATCACAACACCCAACATCAGAAGGATCACATCCAAAAAACTTTGCGCCCTAGTATGATCAGAGGAACACGGTATCCCGATTGCGTATTAGTGAAAACACCGTCGCAAAGCGTGGGAACCGTGTTTCTGTCATAATAGTAAGGACACAGTAAGCCCGTAGCGCTGTGGTTCTCGAAACCGACGTAAAGCGACAGGCCCTGTGTCCTCACCGAATCAATGCCCGAACAGTTGTGTGGACCACGAGTCCGTATTCTGCTAGAACGGGCTTCTCTATTGTACCCAGGAGCAGAGAAAATGAATCCCCTGTATGACCCTGAGCTGTATGTTGGAATCGACGTCAACAAAACCCAGTTGGATATTGCCATCGGAATGGAAGGTGAATTTTGGCAGGCAACCAATACGAGCCATGGAATCCTCGCCACTGTAAAACGGCTGGTGGTTTACCAACCTCGTCTGGTTGTGGTTGAATCAACTGGTGGTTTAGAAAAGCCCCTAGTTAAGGCTTTACAAGTTGCACAAGTGCCAGTCGCCGTGATCCACCCTGGACGGGTCCGTAAATTCGCGGGCGGGATTGTTTTTTTTGCCAAAACCGATAAGCTGGATGCTCGATTGCTGGCCTGGTTTGGGTTTGCAGCCCGTCCCCACCCAAAACCACAACCAAATCCAGCTTGTGAAGGCCTTTCTGAGCTGGTCCGCCGCCGAAATCAAATTATTGACATGCTCACCGCAGAACGGAACCGCCGTTCAACCTGCCCTGCCAGCCAACTACAATCCTTGAATGATCATATTGCTTGGCTTACAGCAGAACGCGATCATTTGACCTCTGAGATTGAAGTCACACTTTCTTCTCAGCCTGAGTTTCATGAGAAGAATGTGGTTTTACAAAGTGTCAAAGGTGTCGGCACCATACTGAGTGCAACCTTGCAATCTGAGCTTCCCGAATTGGGAGATTATTCCCATAAGCAAATTGCCGCGCTGGTGGGTGTTGCTCCATTCAACAAAGACAGCGGTCGCTCTAGTGGTAAACGCCAGATCAAAGGCGGCCGATCTGGTGTGCGTTGCACACTCTATTTAGCTACCTTGTCTGCTATCCGTTACAATCCGGTTATCCGCTCTCATTATCAGCAACTCATTGGTCGCGGTAAGTTGCCTAAAGTTGCCATCGTAGCTTGTATGCATAAGCTGCTTATTATTCTTAATGCTATGGTTCGGGATATGTGCCTTTGGCAAGCACCTGAGTTGTCTGGTACTACTTGACATTTAACACAGTTGCTTGGCGGCTTTGCGTGAGAATAAAACTTTTGATTCTCCTCCCTCTCGCCCCACGCCCGTGTCATCGCGAGCCGCCGGACGCCTTTCCAGCGGCGTGGCGATCTCCCTTTTGGCGCTTCAACACCCAGCACCGGAAGGATCACATCCAAAAAACTTTGCGCCCTTGGCGGCTTTGCGTGAGAATAAAACTTTTAATTTTCCTCCCTCTCGCCCCACGCCCGTGTCATCGCGAACCGCCAGACGCCTCTTCGGCGGCGTGGTGATCTCCCTTTCGGCTTCACAACACCCAACACCGGAAGGACCACATCCAAAAACTTTGCGCCCCTGGCGGCTTTGTGTGAGAATAAAACTTTTGGTCTTCCTCCCCCTCTCCCGTGTCATCGAGAGCTGCCGGACGGCTCTCCGGCGGCGTGGCGATCTCCCTTTCGGCATCACAACACTCAACACCAGATCACAGTACATCCAATAAAACCATTAACCTCCTTAAAATCTGCTGCTACATTTTGCGTACAAAAGTTATCCACATTGAAGCCATTATGGTAAACTAACTTTGCGAACAAACTTTTATTTTCTAAAGAAAGAGCACAGAAAACTTCACATGACAGTCATTTACCCATTTAGCGCAATTGTCGGCCAGGAGCGAATGAGGCGTGCGTTAATCCTTAACGCAGTCGACCCTCGAATTGGTGGTGTATTAATTCGCGGAGAACGGGGAACCGCAAAATCTACTGCTGCCCGGGCTTTAGCCGCTTTATTACCCGAGGTCAAGGTGGTAAGCGACTGCCGGTTCGGATGCGATCCCTACAATCCCAACGCCTGGTGTACGGAGTGTCAGGAAAGGGTAAAAAACGGAGAGAAATTACCGGTTTCCACCCGCAGCACGCCCTTCGTAAACCTCCCCGTTTCGGCCACCGAAGATCGGGTGGTAGGCACATTGGATATTGAAAAAGCCATTCAAAAAGGGGAACGGCATTTTGAAGCCGGTGTGCTGGCCGCAGCGAACCGTGGACTGCTGTATATTGATGAAGTTAATTTACTCGACGATCACGTTGTAGATATCCTGCTGGATTCTGCCGCAATGGGCATGAACATCGTCGAAAGAGAAGGAATCTCTTTCAGTCATCCGGCACGCTTTATCCTGGTCGGAACCATGAACCCCGAAGAAGGCGATCTGCGTCCCCAGCTTCTGGACCGGTTTGCCCTTTCCGTAGACATTCGCGGCATTCGGGATGCCCGGGATCGTGTCAAAATCATGGAGCGCAACCTGGCCTTTGAAGCAGATCCCGAAGGCTTCCGGGAAGAATGGCTCCCCAGAGAACAAGAAATTTCCAGACAAATCGAACGTGCGCGCTTGCAGGTCAACAACATCGTTTATTCAAGCCGCAATTTGATCACCATCGCCTCCCTGACCGCCTCTTTAGAAGTAGATGGGCATCGAGCCGACTTGGTGATTTTAAAAACCGCCCGTGCTCAGGCCGCTTTTGATGGCCGGGAATCCATTAGTGAACTGGATATCGCGCTTGCAGCGGAACTTGCCCTGCCGCACCGCCTCAAACGCAACCCCTTCCAGCAAATGCAAATGACCACCACGGAGCTCACCGAGCGGATTGAACAGCTTCAGGCCCAGACGGCTGTCAGCGAAACGCAGCCCGAAGCCCGTCCGGATAAAAACGCCTCCGCAGAAAAAAAAACTTAACTCCCGTTGATATAAAAGACCAGGGAGACCCCGATCAGAAAGACGCAGAACCCGCCCCACAAAACATTTTTGAAACCCAGAACGCAATCTGGTGGGATGGCGGAGAGCATACCGCAACCGGCGATGCGTTTGATACCCGCCGGCTGAACACCCCATTGGACCAGGTTAGCCGCCGCGGGGGTGGAAGACGCTCGCATACCCGCACAGACCAGAAACGAGGCCGTTATGTCCTGGCCAGGCCCTCCGCTGGAAAAGCGCAAGATCTGGCTTTCGACGCCACCCTGCGCGCGGCTGCCCCGTTTCAGAAAAGCCGCAAAGAATTACGGAAGCACGTTGCTTTCGCTGTGCGGCCGGGCGATTATCACAAGAAAATCCGGGTGCGCCGTGCGGCAAACCTCATCCTTTTCCTGGTAGATGCTTCCTGGTCTATGGCCGTAACCGAACGGATGAATGCCACCAAAGGCGCAATCCTTTCACTGCTGACCGATGCCTATCAAAGAAGAGACCGTGTTGGTCTGATCACCTTCCAGAAAAACCGGGCAAATCTGGTGCTGCCTCCCACCAACTCGGTGGAGCTGGCCCAGCAGGCACTGGAGCATATCCCGGTCGGCGGAAAAACGCCTCTTTCTGCCGGGTTGAACATGGCATTGATCGTGCTTAAACGGGAAAGGATGCTGCACCCCGACGTAATGCCTTTATTGACCCTGCTCACGGACGGCGCGGGGAATGTGACCATGGGCAACCTTCCCCCACAGGAAGAAGCCAACTTCCTGGCTGAAAATATTGCCAACGAAAAGATTCACAGCGTGGTCATCAACATGGAAAGCCCGGCTTTCGACCAGGGACTTGCCGCGGCCCTCGCGGAGCACCTCAAAGCGCCCTGCTATTCCATCAGCGATCTCAGGGCAGAAAGCCTTTACAACACCGTGCGCCAGGAAATGGATTCTTACCAGAGCATGCCCTCAAACCATCCCGGGCCTAAAAAATAGCCTGGAAGGTATTCCATTCGCCAAGGAATGCTTTTCGTTATAATATATTCTAGAAGAAAATTTCGAATCGCCCCCTTTCACCTTCCCTTGTCATTCAATGGGCAAGGTGATATCATGGGCACTGAGGTGGAAAATGGGATCCATTAGCAATCAACGCGCTCGAACCCGTTCTACATTGATGATGATTATTCTGGCGACGCTGCCTTGTTACTGTATGGGTATCGTATTGCTTGGAGCAACCCGCTCGTCACGGCTGGCAATACCTACCCCCACCTTCACGGCGACCTTCACCTCCAGCCCAACCCTTGAAACCAGCACCCTGGTGCCTACAGACACCCCGCTGCCAACGGAAACCCCGCGGAACACCGCCACCACAACCTGGACGCCCACCATTACCTTTACGCCTTTTATGTCGCCCACCCTCACCAACTCTCCAACCAGTACGGAGACTTTAATCCCTACCGAAACGGAAATTCCTTCTCCGACCCTCACTCAGGTTCCTCCAACTTCAACCCCTACCGCGACTTTAACGGTCCCGGTGATCACACAAACTCCTGTCCCAACAACAGAGACACCTTAAAGGAAGCGCATGACAGATACTTTATCTTTTTTGAAAGAGCTGATCTCAACATCAGGTCTTTCTGGCTACGAAGCTGAAACGCGCAACGTCATACAAAAAACATGGTCTTCCCTCGTAGATGAGATCAGCCTCAGCAAACTGGGAAGCCTTCACGGTCTCAAAAAAGGCTCGGCAGACGAGCCCCGGCCCAAAATATTAATTGCTGCACACATGGATGCAATTGGCTTAATGGTTGTGGGCATTGAGAATGATTTCCTGCGCATCTCACCCATCGGTGGAATAGATCCCCGGATTCTCCCCGGACAGCCGGTAAAAGTACACGGGAAAGAAGTCCTGCCGGGCATCATCATTAAACCGCCGGATCATCTGCTCCCTGAAAACGGGTCCGGGAAGCCGGTAGAAATTGAACATCTTCTGGTGGATACCGGGCTTTCAAAGAATGAATTAACCGAACTCGTATCCGTCGGGACGCTGGTCTCTTTTGCGCAGGAACCTTTAGAATTTCCCGGTGGGATCGTGGTCGGACACAGCCTGGATAACCGCGCTTCGGTAGCGGCATTGACAGTCTGCCTGGAACAACTCCAGACCTTACAGCACCGCTGGGATGTTTGGGCTGTCGCCTCCGTGCAGGAAGAGATCACCTTTGCAGGTGCTTACACCTCGGGATACGAGATCCTCCCCGATTTGGCCGTTGCCATTGACGTAACCTTTGCAACCGGTCCGGGGACGGCAGATTACAATGCCTTCCCATTGGAATCCGGTCCCGCTTTAGGGTGGGGGCCCAACCTTCATCCGGCCTTATTCCATGAATTCAAAAAGATCGCCGAAGAGTTGGAAATTCCCTACAGCAAAGACGTCTTACCGCGGCATTCAGGGACGGATGCTTACGCTCTGCAGACAACCGCCGAAGGTATCCCCACCATGCTGCTCAGCATCCCATTAAGGTATATGCATACTCCTGTTGAGATGGTTTCTTTCAAAGATGTAACCCGAACAGGCCGTCTGCTGGCAGAATTCATCGCAAAACTGCCCACTGACTTCCTGAAAAATCTAAGTTGGGATGAATAAACCTATGCTAAATACGATTCCTTCAAAAGACATCCCTTCCATTGGTTTGGAACAAATCCGGCTTTTAGAAACGCTCTCAAATGCCTGCGCAGCTTCAGGAGATGAGGGTGAAGTTCGTAAAATTGTGCTGGATCAAATCCGTCCCTACGCCGATGAAATAAACATCGATGCAATGGGCAATGTGCTGGCTGTCCGCAAAGCCAGAGAAAGTAACCCTCTGCGTGTGATGCTGGCAGCGCACATGGATGAAATTGGTTTTATGCTCTTAAAAGAAGATGGGGACTGCCAGTTTCAGTTTGAAATCATTGGCGGGATTGATCCTCGTCAGGTAGTTGGAAAACCCGTGTGGATTGGGAAAGAACACGTTCCGGGAGTGATTGGCTCGCGCCCCATCCATTTGATGAACGCAGAAGAAAGAAAACAGTCCGTTTCCATCTCCAACTTGAGGATTGACCTGGGTATCAAAAATGAGAAGAATGTTGAAGCGGGTGACCGGGCCGTGTTTGCCACAAAATTCTATCAAAGTCGGGACAGCCTCTTTGGCAAAGCCCTGGATGATCGGATCGGTGTTGCGACCCTGATTGAAATCCTCAAACACGCCCCACCCAACATTGAACTCCTGGCCGCCTTCACCGTCCAGGAGGAAGTCGGACTGCGGGGAGCTCACATTGCCGCTTACCGTTTCAACCCTGATATGGCCATTGCCCTGGACAGCACACCCTCCAATGATATGCCCGTCTGGGATGGCACCGAAAACACGCGCTATAATACCCGGCTGGGCATGGGTCCGGCCCTTTACATCGCCGACCGTTCTACCATATCAAGCCCGCGTCTCATTGAACACTTTGTCAAAACCGCACAAACGGAGGATATTCCTTTTCAATTCAGGCAGGCCGGCGGCGGAAGCACCGACGCCGGAGCAATCCATCGCCAACGGGAGGGAATACCCAGTTTGTCCATTTCGGTTCCGGGGCGCTATGCCCACACTACAACTCTGGTGGTCCGTCTGGAAGACTGGAAAAATACACTAAAATTAGTGCACAGCGGCCTTTGCAAAATCTCACCCGCATTATTTAAAACCACACAGCCCTGAGAATTTCGCGATCCGCAGGAGCATCTTGATCGGGAGCATGAATTTATGAAAGCATTAATAAAAAAGCTGGTAGAAACCTCCGGGCCTTCCGGGCGCGAGGACGAAATCCGCGCCGCGATCCGCGCAGAAATTGAACCCTATATCCGGGAAATCCGGACGGATTCATTGGGCAACCTGATCGTTCGAAAAAACGCCGAATCCAATAGCGGGCTGCGGATCATGCTTTCCGCCCACATGGATGAAATTGGGGTTATTGCTACGCATGTAGACCCAAATGGATTCATTCGTTTTACCAATATTGGAGGGGTTTACCCCAAATATTGTTTGGGCAGCAGAGTAAGATTTCTGGATGGCACCCGGGGTATCATTGACAGCGAACGGAATCCGAAAAACAACGAACAAATCCCTCTGGAAAAGATGTTCATCGATACAGGCGCGTCTTCTGCATCCACCGTATCCATAAAACCTGGGGATATGGCTGTGTTTGAAGGGCCTTTTGTCGACCTGGGAGATAAAATTACGGCAAAATCCCTGGATAACCGCCTGGGGGTTGCTGTTCTGATAGAATTGATTAAACAAACTGCTGCATCTCCGCATGAACTGTATTTTGTTTTTACGGTTCAGGAAGAAATGCAGCAAAGCGGCGCAGTTACAGCCACGTATGGCATTCAACCGGACCTTGCAATCGTTGTGGATGTCACCGCGACCGGTGACACGCCCAACGGCTTGCGGATGGAGGTCAGCCTTGGCAAAGGTCCCGCTGTCAAACTCTGCGATCAGGGAATGGTTTGCGATCCCGGAATTGTGAAGTGGATGAAAGAAACTGCCGAAAAAGCCGGTATTTCTTACCAGTTAGAAGTCCTTGAAAAAGGGACGACGGATGCCAGACCCATTCAAATTTCCCGCGCTGGGGTCCCATCCGGCGTTGTATCAATCCCCTGCCGCTATGTCCATTCGCCCTCCGAGATGGTCGACTTTCAGGATGTCCGGCAGAGCGTCCGGCTTATACAGGAATTGATCACAAACCCGATTCAGTTGACTTACGATACTTAAAAATGAAAAAACAAACTCGTTTTTGGGGAGAACAGGTTCCACTTCCTTCCCGGAAAAGGAACCTGAATATGAAAAACCTTATTGGGCTGGTGCTCGTAATTGGAGTGATCAGCCTGACGGCATACGGCTGCGCTCAACTCCCCTCACAGGTACAGGATATCCTTTTCCCTGAAGTGTCGACTCAGGAGAGTACTTCGGAACAACCGAATGTCCTGACCCCTTCCCCGGAAAGCACATCATCTGAAGTCGTTGTCACCGTTACTCCAACAGGCCCCCAGATATTAACCATTTGGGTGCCCCCTCAATTTGATCCGGAAGGCGATAACCCGGCCGGAAAATTGCTGCAAAGGCGGCTGGACAGCTTCAGTGTTGAAAACCCCGGCGCCGAGGTCAGAGTGCGGGTGAAAGCGACCACTGGGACCAGCAGTCTGTTGAATTCCCTTTCAACGGCCAGCACTGTTCTGGAACCCTCTGCCTTACCCGCTTTGGTTGCTCTAACCCGCCCGGAAATGGAAGCCGCTGCGCTGAAAGGGCTGATTTTTCCAATGGATGAGCTGACCTCATTGATCGACGAACCGGACTGGTACGATTATGCCAAAGAACTGGCATTGATCCAGGGCAGCACCTTTGGGGCACCTTTTGTCGGCGACGCGCTTTTTCTGGTATACCGTCCGTCAAAGATTGGCGCAGCTCCAACAGGTTGGGAAGATATTCTCAGCCGGGGCCAGCCGCTGGTTTTCCCCGCTGGTGACCCGGATAGTCTGGTAACCCTTGCTCTGTATTTATCGGCCGGAGGGAACATTGTGGATACACAAAACCGGGCCATCCTCGAGCCGGACCCTCTGGCGGAAGTTCTTGCGCTCTATTCCGAAGGGGCCAAACAAGGCGCTTTTCCAAGCTCGTTATCACAATACCAGACCGATTCGCAGTCCTGGCAGGCTTACCAGGATCAAACCGCACATTGGGCCATAACATGGAGTTCCCGGTATTTAAGCAATTTTCCGGTTGACACAACCGCAATTCCTCTCCCCTCTCTGGGGTCCGAAAACATTACAATTGCAAATGGTTGGATGTGGACGCTTTCTGACCCCGTCCCCGAAAGGCGAGAGTTGAGCGCAAGCCTGGCAGAATATTTGACAGACAGTGATTTTTTAAGTGCCTGGATGTCTGAGATAGGCTATCTGCCCACCCGTCCCACAGTTCTATCCACCTGGGAGAATCAGAGCTTAAAATCATTGTTAGGCGAAACCGTGATTTCAGCAACGATCCAGCCTGACGAAGAGTTATTAAGCGAAATTGGGCCAATATTAAAAGATGCTACCCTTGACGTTATTGAACGCCAAATCGACCCCCTCGAAGCTGCTCAAGCCGCAGCCCAACGTCTGATTCCAACCGAACAACCAGCGCAATGAAACCGATTAAAGAGATTATCCAGAATATTTTAGACCGTCCAAAACCGGCCTGGTTAAACCAGCAAATGGTATTGATCATCCTCGTATTGCTGGTTTTATTCACAACACTCGCCTGGAGTAAACCCATCACCCACAATCTGTTCCCGGATAACAGTCTTCAATCCCTCCAAATCACGCCAACCGTCGGCAGTCGAACACCCCCCACCCCCTCACCTTCACCCCTTCCGCAGGAGTGGATCCAAAACAGCGAAAATACCAATGATATCGTTCTGGTTGGTGTTCTTTTGGTCCTGATTGTTATCGGCGGAACTTACCATGCAATTCGCCAGAATAAAAATACCTACAAAGAATAATATTCTTTTCATTCCAACTGGACAAACTCCTTGTTTCTGAATAGCAGCAAGGAGTTTGCTTTTTATTTGGGCAAACAAGTTCTCTTTCTCTTTTGCTAAAAATAACCGGATACTTGCAACCAAAACGTTGATATTCCGTATATCTTAATACAGGATTTAAAGTTTTATTTAAGGAGATTTAAAAATGAAATCAAATTACCGTTTTTCATGGCTGCAGTGGGGAGTTTTATTTTCCCTTTTGTTGATCCTTGTCTCAGGGGTAGTCTATCCGGTTCAGGCTGCAGAATTTGACAATGATGGTTTTGTCGGCTCGGATGAAGTGATCAATGACGATCTTTTTCTGAACAGTTCCACCGTACAGATGAACGGGACCGTTAATGGCATCCTCGTTGCAAATGGAGAGACCATCACAATTAATGGAACCGTTCATGGAGATGTGTTTGCCTTTGGCGCAGTCGTCGATATTGCCAAAGATGCCGTCATTGATGGCAATTTGTTTGCCGGAGCCGCCAGTGTAACCGTCTCAGGCAAGGTAACCGGAAGCATTGCAAGTGGTTCCTCCAGCATCTATCTGGAAAATGACGCTTCTGTAGGTAAAAACATGTATTATGGCGGATATAGTCTGCAAACGGACCAGGAAGCCTCCATAGAAAGGGATCTTTTTGCCGGGGTTTATCAGGCCATCCTGAACGGCAGTATTGGTCGGGATGCCAATATTGGCGCAGGCGCCATTGAATTGAACGGGGCCATCGGGCGAAACGCTTCTCTCGATGTAGCCTCCAGCAGCGAACAGGTTATGTTTTTCAGCCCCGCTCAGTTCATGCCGCCTCAATATCAGGTCGGTATGTCAGAAATGATCCAGCCGGGCCTCCGTGTAGCAGAATCCGCTCAGATTGCGGGAAAATTAATTTACACTAGCCCGGAAAACCAGCAAGGCCAGATTGAAACCCAACCTCAGGGTGGAGTTGTCTTCCAAACACCCGTGCCGGATGAAAAATCAACGGGGACCACCACGGTTTCAGAGACTGAGAAACCTTCAAGCCCCTGGGCGAACAGAGTCGGACGGACCGCTCTCCGCTGGATCAAAAATGGGGCACGTAACCTGATCAGTCTGTTGATCCTGGGCGGAATCGCAATCTGGTTGATTCCTTCCCTGCTCGTAAAAGCATCCAAAAAAGCCGGTGAAGAAACGCTTCCGGCAGCAGGTTACGGTTTCCTTGCATGGCTGATTGGGTATATTGGGGTATTCATTGCCGGTCTGGTCATCCTCTCGGTAGGATTGTTCCTCAGCCTGGTCACAATTGGAGGGCTTAGCAAAGCCTTCTTCGGGATCAGCTTCTCCGGCCTTGGCCTGGCATTCTCTGTCTTCTTGCTCATGGTCTCTTATGGCAGCAAACTCGTGGTGGCCTATCTGGCTGGGGATTGGATGCTCAACAAACTTTCTTCCAAACCGGTTGAAAGTAAAATCTGGCCAATGGTTTTAGGTGTGTTTGTTTACACGCTTTTACGCAGCATCCCCTTCATTGGCTGGTTGTTTGGGGCCGTCGTCACAGTAATTGGGTTGGGAGCCATGTGGTTGGTATATCAAAACTGGCGGAACTCCTCCAAAGAAGGCAAAGAAGGAGGAGAACCCGAAGTAGTTACAACATTATCCGAACCGGGCGAAGAACCGGTCGAATAATTAACCTTCACCCTATCAAAAAATCTCCGGCCTGTGTGCCGGAGATTTTTAAATTTATAAGGATCAAAGCTTCATCGCCAGGAGGGGAATCAGCATTTCCCGGGGGTTTAATCCTCCATGCCGTCCAAGCAGAGGATTCGGTTTATCCGCCCACCACCAATAGTGATCCTCTTTCGGGAATACCACAAAGTCCCCTACCCTGTCGTTGATTTCCGGGAAGCTGGAAGGGTCCCCAAACACCCCCGACTCCAACGCCGTTCTTCCATCAACAACCTCAAATTGCCCGGGCCAGATCGTTTCAATGTCATGAAGAAGGGCTTCCTCATGCCCGGACCGGACAAACAGGAAAGGCAGCCGGTTCTCACAGGTAGGGACCATGATCAAATGAGAGAGGAATTTAGGATAACGCCTTAATTCAAAAGTCTCTCTTGGAGGCGTATAGATTTGCCCATGGTCGGCCAGAATAAGGAACAGGGTGTCACCGCTTCCCTGCTGTTCCTGTTCTTTCAGAAAACGCTCCAGAGAAAGACCAAAGCGCGAAACCTCCCAGACCACGCGTTCGTCTTCCGGTCCAAATCGATGAGACAAGGTATCTACCGTGCTCCAGTAGAGATAGGTATAGGTTTTCTGATGGGTCTTTGTACTCAAAAGATTTTTCAGTGTAACCAGCAGGTCACTGACAGAACGGTAAGCATACTGTTTCACTCCCGGGAGATGCATTTCAGATAAGCCGGAATGCATAATAGAGTTGTGCATCAGCGAGGAGACTTCAATCCCCTGGTTCACCAGATGGGTGCCTAAAGTGGGCACGGGCAGAAAAGAGGTTGGAGAAAAACCGGCCTGGCTCAACGACCCTGTTTCACCGAAGAATACGGATGGCGCGTGGAAAATCATATTCGCAATCATGCCGTATTCTTTCAACCAGACCTCATACCCGATAATTCCATGCTCCGCCGGCGCTTTACCGGTCCACAAAGTTGTCAAAGCCGCAGAGGTTGTGCTGGGCAGCACGCTGGTCAGCGGGGCCAGCATAGCCCGTTCGGAAATAGACTGCCAGGCGGCGCTGCCTTCCATCTCTCCAAAATCCCCTGCCAGCATTTTCTGGTACAGATCGAGTCCAAACCCGTCCATCAGCAGTAAGACAACATGTTGAAAAGGACCGCCGATTTCACTCATCAGGGAATCGGTAAGCGGGCTCGCGCCAAACGGTTCTGCCGAAAGCCAGCGGCACACGCTTCCGGGAATATTCAACAAAGAAAGGCCCTGATAATGGGGATAAATGACATTTCCACTCAGATTCAGCCCATCCATTTTAGATTGTTTGATTTCCTTGAGCCATGTATCAAATTGTCCTTGCATGCAGCCTCCATCCTGAGATTGTTTACTCTCCATAATACTCCTTTAATAGTACCCAAAAGGAAATATTTTGTCCCGGACATTGTAAAGGTTAAAATAGTTCCATGCCGGTTCTTGCAGGAAACTATTTTAGAATGAACGCTTCACCAAAACAGCCCTGTTTCTTTCCGGGAAAAATCGGTTTCCTGTTTGTTCAAAAATTTTTAGAACCTGCTATAATGAGAAACATAATTCTAATAAGCTGTAGAGGAAAAAACAAATGCGGCGAGAAGTTTTAAATTGGAACGATGTTGATCAATTGATCGATCATTTAATCCCCCAGTTTGAAAATGAGTTTGAAGCGATGGTAATGATTACCCGTGGGGGCATTGTCCCCGGTGGGATGCTTGCCGAAGCTCTGAACCTGACCACATTATTGACTGCCGCTGTGGATTTTCCGGCCGAAGTAAAAATGGAAGAGGAAAGAAAAAGCTCCAAATTGCTGGCCTGGCCAAAATTCATCCAGTTCCCCGATAACACCCTTCTGGCGGGGCAAAGGGTTATGATCATTGACGATGTTTGGGGCTCCGGCAGGACCATCACCGCCGTAAAGAATCGCATATCGGGTGCCGGGGGCATTCCTTATACCTGTGTATTGCACTTCAACCCCTATCGCAATCTTTTTGGGAACGCCAGGCCGGATTACTTTGCGGCAATTACCGATGCCCACATTGTTTACCCCTGGGAAATCAACCGCGGGCCAAAAGGTGTACTGCTGAACGGCTTTTAAATTTCCAGCATCAAATTCAAATATCGATTCACCATTTCATGGACATTAAAAGCTTCTTCCGCACGTTGTCTGGCTCCCGTGCGGTAGGCTGGTTGGTGTTCCAGCACATCCAGCGCTGCCTGGGTAAGGCTTTCCATGTCCGGTGGTTCCAATTCCCAGTAATTCGCTCCATAAGGGACAGTTTTTCCGGCTCTTTCCGAAACCAATTCCGGAAGCGAGCCGGTCTCAAAGCCCACTACCGGCAGCCCGCAGGCCAGTGCTTCAATCACCGAGTTTGGACAGCCCGCATTTAACTCCGCGGAAAAAAACACATGCCCCGAGCGGTCAATTTCGGGGATTTGCTCGCGGTCCACAACCCCCATCCAGTTTATCCGGAGCTGTGTCTGGTTTTTCCAATGCTCTTGCAGACTCCGGGGAATTCCACCCACCAGGACCAGTTCAACCGGTTGGGTCAGTTTGCTTTGAAGGTTTTCGCCCAGACGGATGGCGTTTTCCAGATAAGGCTCATTTCCGCCGCCGAAGTTGCCTTCCACCACGATCAGCCGGATAGGATCGCCCGGCAGGGCGGCAGGATCACCCGGTGAAAAGCGGTTTAAATCGACACCGTTATAAATGATCTGTTGTTCGGCCGTTGTGCCGCCAAAACGTTCCTGCCAGAAGTTTCGGACAAATTCGCTTTGATAAACGACCCCATGCGCCAGATATCGCCGGATAAAAGCCAGCAGGAGGTTGTTTCGAACGGAGCGGTAAAAATGCCCCCCTCCGCTGAACCGGGCCCGGTGCACCCAGTTGCCTTGAGCCAGACGTTGGACGATCTTCACGCCTCGGTTTCGTGCTTTCCAGACCGCCCCGATCTGCCGGGTTCCGCCGCTGATCAGGATTACCGCACACGATGGGTCCAGTGGGTTGTGGTGCACTGCAATCCCCTGATCCAGGAGGTCTGATTTCAGGCGGTGTTGAAACGAGGCAGGGCCGCCGCGGCCTTTTAATTGTGGTAAGAGACAAACACTTCCAGCTTTTCGCACGAGATAAGATCTTACTCCGTTGTCTTATGATCCGAGATCATCAAATTCTTTTAATGCTGTAACAATCCGTTCGGCAGCATGTCCATCGCCAAAGGGGTTCTTTGCTTTGGACATGGATTGATAAGCCTGCTCATTATCCAGTAAATACATGGCTTCTTTTTCAATCGTTTCTCTGTCTGTTCCCACCAGCTTTAAAACGCCGGCGGTCACCCCTTCCGGACGCGCCGTTGTTCGCCGCAATACCAGGGTGGGGATGCCCAACGCAGTTGCTTCTTCCTGAATCCCCCCCGAATCGGTGAGCACAAGGACCGCATTCTTCATTAAATGGATCAATGGCAGATAACCCAATGGAGGTAAAAGTGACAGGTTTGGAATCCCCTCTAGGGTACGGTAAACCACGTCCATAACGTTCGGATTCAGATGGACCGGATAAACAAAATGCAAACGGTCTGCGGTTTGCTGCGCAAGGGAACGTAAAGCCGCGCAGATCTGTTCCAGCGGCGCTCCAAAATTTTCCCTGCGGTGCGCCGTGATCAGAACCAGCTGTTTTCCACCCGGATATATCTGGTTGGCTTGGAGGAACGCGGTGACTTCCGGCGGCGCGGGGCGCTGTGTGATTTCCCGCAGAGAATCGATCACCGGGTTTCCGGTCACCTTGATCCGCCAGTCCGGGACCCCTTCCCGCAGTAAATTTTCACGGCTGTGCTGGGTGGGCGCAAAATGCAAGTCTGCCAGAACACCGGCAATTTTCCGGTTCATCTCTTCCGGGAAGGGCTGCCATTTGTCCCCGGTCCTCAAGCCCGCTTCAACATGGCCAACCCGGACATGCTGGTAATAAGAAAGCAGGGCAGCCGCCATCACCGTGGTCGTATCGCCCTGTACCAGCACCCAATCCGGATCAACGGCTTGGATCACCGGTGCTAAATTTTCTAAAATATGCGCGGTCAGGGACGAAAGGCTCTGGTCGGGGCGCATCAGGTTCAAATCAAAATCAGGCCGGATCTGAAACAGATCCAGAACCTGGTCCAGCATTTCCCGGTGCTGTGCGGTAACGCAGACCACAGACTCAATTCCCGGGGTATTCTTTAATGCTTTTACCACCGGTGCCATTTTAACAGCCTCGGGCCGTGTGCCAAAAACAGACAGCACCTTCAGTCCGCTCATTACGGCTCTATTTCTCCAACGCCTAATTTATACAGCTTGAAACCGGCTTGCTCCCAATCGGATGCAGTCCAGCCGTTCACGGTATCCAATGCGATTCGCGCTGGAGTAAGGCCCGAGATTTTTTCGGGTGAAATCTCTTTGAGCAGTTTGTGCCCCACCAGCAGGACCAGCATTTCCGCCCGAGCGACCGCCTCTTCAAGAGACGGTAGTACGCGCAAATCGCCCTGCTGAAAATCCAGCTTATAGGGTTCATAAGCCAGCACTTCGGCCCCCGCTTTTAACAGCAGTTGGGCCACCTCAACGGCCGGGCTTTCTCTTAAGTCATCCACATCCGGTTTATATGCTAGGCCCAGCACTGCGATCCGCCGGTGGGCAAGGTCACCGCCGGCCATCCGCTTGAGGATTTCAACCACAAAATCGGGTTGTGCGTCATTCACATTCCGCGACGCGCGGATCAGCGTGGTGATATCCGGCGCAGCTTCAACAAAGAACCAGGGATCCACACTGATGCAGTGTCCCCCCACCCCGGGCCCCGGACGAAGGATATTCACTCTCGGGTGCAGGTTTGCAATGTCAATGGCTTCCCATACATCCACGCCAAAGCGGTCCGCCAGGCGGGAAAACTCATTGGCAACCGCGATGTTAACATCGCGATAGGTATTTTCCATTAACTTGACCATTTCCGCGGTAGTGGCAGTGGTCAGAATGATGTCTCCCAGCACAAAGATTTGATAAAGGTCTCTGCCGGCCTCGGCAGAAGTCGGGTCCACGCCCCCAATCACCCGGGCGTTTTCAACGATCTCCCGCAAAATCTGTCCCGGGAGGACTCGTTCCGGAGAGTACGCCAGATGGAAATCCTCCCCCGCTTTCAACCCGGATTGCTCCAGAATTGGAGCCACTACATCCATTGTGGTTCTGGGAGGAGAAGTCGATTCCAGGATCACCAGGTTCCCTTTCCGTAAATGGGGAACAATCGCCTGAGTGGCGGCCCGCACAAAGCTGAGGTCTGCCCGTTTATCCGTCAAAAAAGGAGTGGGGACAGAAATAATGAAAGCATCGGCCTCTTCCGGCTGATCCTGGACGACCAGATTCCCGGAACGGAGCGCTGCCTGAACCAATGTTCTTAAACCCGGTTCATAGATATGCAGCTGTCCATTTTGCAGTCCCTGGACCACTTTCGGATTAACATCAACCCCTACAACCTTCAGGCCGTGAGTCGCAAAAGTACTGGCAGTAGGAAGGCCAATATACCCCAGGCCTAAGACACAAATTTTTTCAAAATTCACTATCACTCCTCGTAGAGGGAATAAAATAGTATTTTATTATCCCATAACTGAACAGTGTTGCGAAGACTTTTTGTGCTACTTGCTTCACATCGATCACCATGATACACTCTTAACATGTCCGGAAGTGGATTTTAACCGTCGTTCCACAGAGCTGGACAGATTGTTTCGACAAAATTTAAGCGTAAAAACGCAATAAGTTTAAAATAAAACAGGCACAGTTTTTGCTATTCTTATTTAAGAAATTAAGCGAATCAATCGTTTAAGGTTTGCTCAAGGTCATATTTTAAGCCCACTTGAGCAAAAACACTTTTGTCATCAAATAAAAATTGGAATCATCCGTAAAATGTCCGTACAACATTCACAGGAAGGATTTCTCCAATAAACCATTTGCTCACTGGACAAAACCGCTATGTTGAAGCAATTTCAAAACGATAATAACACAATTCATCACGATCCGGGCTCGGAGCCATCTCTATCCAATTCGCTCGAATGGGTTTCGGACCCGGAGCTTTCTGCCCGGCATCTCGCTGCGCAAATTACAGACCCAAAGATATGCGGAGCCATCCTTTTTTCACAGTCACAACAATCCATATCTTATGCGGGAGATATCATTGAATCAACGGCCCATCAAATCGCCGATACGGTTTCCTGTCATTGGGATGCAGAACACCGCAGCGAGATTGCGCGCTTCATCACCCTCGAACCCAGTCAGGTAGATTACCTGTTATTCGCACTGTCTTTCACGCAGGATGTTGTTCTGGCAGTACTTTTTGATCCCTCCTATCCCTTAAGCCAGGTACGTTCTCACTCCAAACAGCTGCTTCAAGACTTGATCACGACACCTCTGGCGGCCCCGTCAACGACCGGCGCAACCGGCAGCCCCGGTCCGGACGAAGACTTTTGGAGCGAAGATTTTTTGGACGAAGACCTGGATGAGGAAAACGAAGGAGAGGATGAAGACTTCCCGGATATCGATATCACCGACTTATTGATTCACATGCCTTCGCCGGACCCGGAGATGGAAACGCCCACCCGGCAGGAGCTTCAGGAAGTTGACAGCTTCCCTGTAGAAGAAGCCATTTTGAATGATCCCTCGGCCATTCCCGCCTTTTTCATCCCCCCTTCCGAGCAATCCGAAACGCCCGAAACGGATTCGGACACGGAGGAAGATTTCCAGGCCCTGTTCAAAGAGGATGATTTACCCTCCGATTCGGTCGCTGAGATGGGAATATCCGGGCTGTTAAGTGACGACAACCCCGATGAAGTCTCTCCTTTTGTAAATATAGACACAGGGGAGGAAACCAAAACAGCTCCGGAAGCAAACGCGGATAGCATCGAGGAAAAACATCCTGAGCAAGAGGAAGAAACCGGACTGCCGGAGACGGATTCGGAAGATGAATCCTTCTCCGCTGAGTTTTCTCTGGAAAATGATCTGATCCTCCCCTGGGAAATGGAAGACGAAGAACGCTTTCCGTTAAACGCTCAAAATGAATCGCAGGAAGGTTCGGATGAGCTGGTTGCTCCGGAAGCCAAAACCGAACCCCCCATCACAGAAAACCAACCTTCGGGAAATCCGGCGCCGGGAAATCATTTCCTGGATTTTCTGGATGATGATTTGGAAGGTATCCTCCTCCCGGAGGATGGGACTGGATGGCTGGCACCATTCTCTCAGGAAGACCGGTCTTCCTCCCCCGGCTCAAATGAACCTGACCCGCCCGTTTTCTCTTTCGAAGAAGAACTTGTTCCCCCCATAGAAGCTTCAAACGGAGAAGCATTTCTCTCTGAAGAAATCCCCCCGGATATTCTCGATCATACATTCAAAGAAGAAGGATTGAGCTTCGGAGATGAAGGAATCCTGGCAGCATTAGAGGCCACGGGGCTCCTTTCACAGGAAGAGTCTGAGACAATTCTTCCTCTTGATGCCCTGGAAGAGTCCGGAGCCGCCGCGGAGATTGCTCCTGAAGAAGATTTGGAAGAACCGCTCGGGACACTGCGCTTTGAAGCGGATTCTGCCGGAACGGACTTGCCTATTACGCCTTCCACCCTGCGGAAATTCCCAAATGCAGCCCCCGAACAAAGCCTGTCTGAAACCCGTCCTAACTGGATCCATCCCACTGCACCGGTTGAGACGGGAGAAAATGGAACTGAAGGGAAAAAGTCTGCTTACACCTGCGTACTGGTCCCCAACCTGCCCGAGAATATCCTGGCAGGCCCTCTCGCGAAGAAACTGGGAGAATGGCTCCCCCAACTGAGTGAAAGTTTCGGCTGGCATCTGGATAAAATCACCATCCGGCCCTCCCATTTACAATGGACGGTCGAGGTGCCCCAGACCGTATCGACTGCCAGGTTGGTCCACAGCATCCGCATCCACACCTCCCAACGCATTTATGACTATTTCCCCGAGCTGAAACACCGCAGTCCCGAAGATTTTTGGGGTCCAAGCCAACTGATTATCAGTGGAGAACATTCTCCCACACCGGAGATGATTGAAAGCTTCATCCAAAAGTCCAGACAGCACAACTAGAATAAAATTTTTAATCGTATTATAAGGATGATCGAATGCCTCCTATCCTGCATTTAATTGACGGCCACGCGCTTGCTTACCGAACTTACTACGCCCTCTCTGCCGCGGGTGGGAACCGTTTCCAGACCAGCACCGGCGAACCTACCGCCGGAATTTATGGGTTTACCAGCGTTCTGTTACGCATGCTGGAACAAGAGAAACCGGAATACATCGCGGTGGCCTTTGACACCGGGAAGACCTTCCGGGATGAAATTTACCCGGAATACAAAGGGACCCGCGAGAAAATGCCCGAAGATCTGCGGCCCCAAATTGAGCGCATCCGCCAGCTTGTGGATGCTTTCAACTTCCCAAGGTTGGAGGCCGAGGGCTTTGAAGCCGACGACGTACTGGGCAGCATCGCTTATCAGGCCGTGGAAAAAGGGTTTGGCGTAAAAATTTACACCGGAGACCGCGATCTGCTGCAGTTGGTCAACAACCGGATCATTGTGAATCTGCCCGGGAAACAGCTTTCCGATGCCAGAGATTACCACATCCAGGATGTCAAGGAATATTTAGGCGTCAGACCCGATCAGGTAGTCGATTTCAAGGCCCTCGCAGGGGATTCTTCGGACAATATCCCCGGAGTCCAGGGTATCGGGAAGAAGACCGCCACAACTTTGTTGGAAGAGTATGATCACCTCGACGAAATCTATGCGCATCTCAAAGACTTGCCCACCAGGGTTCAGAATCGCCTGGAGCCGGGTCGGGAAGCCGCTTACCTCAGTTATAAATTGGCAACGATCCGCACCGATGTCGCAATCTCTCTGGATTTGGAAAAGGCCAATATTAAAAACATCGATATTCCGGCGGTCAAAGAACTCTTCTACGAATTGCAGTTCCGCACTTTTACCCGGAAATTGGAAGAGATTTTTGAGAAACCCGGAGTGCAGCCTCCGGGAGAACAGCTTTCCCTGTTCGGCGAAGTCATCACCCGGGTCGGGACCGACAGCAAATACCAGCCGGACACGGTAGAGATCGTCGATACGGAAAAGAGCTTGCAAAAGCTTTGTGAGCAGTTGCAGAAAGTTAAAGAGTTTGCTCTGGATACCGAGACAACTTCTACGGACCCCATGCAGGCCCAATTGGTCGGCATTTCTCTGGCTTTTGAAGAGGGGAAAGGATATTACCTTCCTGTAGGGCATCAGACCGGAGGGAAACAACTTCCTTTAAGCCTTGTCGTTGAGCACCTCGCTCCGATCTTTTCAGACCTCAAAATCGGTAAGATTGGACACAACCTGAAATATGATGGTCTTGTGCTTTCTCAAAATGGCATGGAAGTCTCTCCATACAGCTTTGATACGATGATCGCCGAATGGCTGGCCCATCCCGGGTCGAGACATCTTGGGTTGAAAGATATGGCCGATAAATATCTGCAAATCCAGATGATCCACATCGAAGAATTGATCGGCAAAGGGAAATCGCAAAAAAGCATGGCCGAGGTCGGCATCGGAGAAGTGGCACCCTATGCCGCAGCCGATGCAGAAGTAACCCTGCGCCTGAAGCCGTTGACGGAAAAGGCTCTTCAGGAGCAAAACAGCGAGAAGTTATTCTTTGAAATTGAAATGCCTCTGATCAAAGTACTTGCAAAGATGGAGCAGAACGGGATTGCGCTGAACAAAGAATTCTTCCGCACGCTTGCCAAACAACTGGAAACACGGATCAGCGAAATTGTAGATGAAATCTACCAGTCAATCGGCTATGAATTCAACCTCAATTCAACCCAGCAGCTCTCGAAAGCCTTGTTTGAATCTCTGGCTCTGGATCCGCCCAACCGCCGCAAGCGCACGAGCAGTGGCTTCTATTCAACTTCCGCTTCCGTCCTGGAACAAATTCGCTCGCAGCACCCGGTCATTGAACGGATTCTGGAATACCGCGAGCTCTCCAAATTAAAATCGACCTATGTCGACACACTGCCTCAACAGGTCAACCCCAAAACCGGCCGGATTCACAGTTCCTTCAACCAGACCGGTTCGGTAACCGGGCGTTTGGCGTCTTCGGATCCCAACTTACAGAACATCCCCACCCGGACGGAAATCGGGAAACAGGTGCGGGAAGGGTTTGTAGCAGGGCCCGGAAACGTCCTGCTTGCGATAGATTATTCACAAATTGAACTGCGGATTGTGGCCCACATGTCTGGGGACCAGGCCATGCTGGAAGCTTTTCGCGCCGGCCAGGATATTCACGCCACAACGGCGGCCGCAGTGTATGATATTCCTTTGGCCGAGGTCACTCCGGATAAACGCCGGCATGCCAAAGCCATCAATTTCGGGTTGATCTACGGGATGAGCCCCTTCGGGCTGACCCAGACCACCGATCTGACCCTGGCAGAAGCGGAAAACTTTGTAAAAGCCTACTTTGAGCGTTTCCCCGGCGTAAAGAATTTCCTGGACAATCTGAGAAAAGAAGCCGCCCAGCGGGGATATGTAGAGACCTTGCTGGGGCGTCGCAGATATTTTCCCAACCTGAAGACCATCCGAAACGCAAACCTTCGGAACCGGGAGGAACGCGAAGCCATTAACGCGCCGATCCAGGGAACGGCAGCCGATATCATCAAACTGGCAATGATCCGTCTCCCCGATGTCCTGTTGCAAAATGGACTCCACGCAAAAATGCTGCTGCAGGTGCATGACGAACTGATCTTTGAATGTCCGGAAGACGAGTTAAATTCCTCCCGGAAAACCATACAGAATATCATGGAAAACGCTTATACTCTTTCTATCCCACTTTTAACCGAAGCAAAAGCCGGTAAAAATTGGGGCAATCTCAAACCCATTTCAAATTCATAGTTTTCTTACAGGGAAAAAATCAATGGCTGGAGATCAATCGCGATTTCAAAAAATGATGAATCAAGGGCATTCGGCGGCCTGGGATCAATCCTGGGAAAAAGCAGCCGGGTTTTACCGCCTGGCATTGGAAGAATTCCCGGATCATCCAATGGCTCTGAACAGCCTCGGGCTGGCACTGTTTGAAATAGAAGAATACGAAGAAGCTTTGAGATTGTATCTTCTTGCCACCAAAGTTTCGCCCAAAGATCCGATCCCGCTGGAGAAAATTGCCAGAATATACGAACGGCAGGGAAAATTATCCAATGCAATCGCGAACTTCATGCAGGCCGCAGAAATTCACCTGAAAACCCGTGATGTAGAAAAAGCCATTCAGAACTGGAATCAGGTTCTCAAATTGCAGCCTGAAAACCAGACCGCTCACACCAAGCTGGCCATGGTGAACGAAAGGCTTGGGCGCCGTGTTGAAGCAGTGCAGGAATACATGGCCATTGCCAGTTTGCTTCAACACAAAGGGGAAAAAGAGAAATCCCTGCAAGTGATCGATTACGCATTGAAAATCATGCCGGACAGCGTGGATGCCCAACAATCCAGGATGTTGGTATCCACCAATCAGGAACTTCCCCTGCCGGAACGTCCGCAAGTGGATACCGGGCCGCTTTCAAAAGAACATGTCCTTAAGCTGGCCATGCCCAAAGTTGAACCCATCAAGGAAATGGATCCCATTGAAGAGGCCCGCCAGAAAGCTTTGGAGGTCCTGGCCGGATTGCTCTTCGATCAGGAGGACGGTCTGAATCTGGACTTGAATAACAACCGCCGCGGCCTGAACGCGCTGGCACGGGGGACCAGTGTATCTCCTCAAAATTCGGCAAACTACAGCAAGATTCTGCTTCACCTCGGGCAGGCTATTGAATCCCAGACTCAGGGGCAAAACGCACAGGCAGAAGAAGAATTGGGGCGGGCTGTCGAGGCCGGCCTGGATAACCCCGCCGCCAACTTTGATTTGGGCCTGTTAAAAACAGACCTGGACAAAAATAACGCCCTGAGCTATTTACAGAAATCCGTTAAGAATCCCGAATTTGCGCTGGCTTCCTATTTGTTAATTGGACAAATTTATGAACAGGAACAGCATCTCGGTGAGGCCGCTTCTGCATACCTGCGCGCGCTCAGCCTGGCCGACGCACAGACCGTGCCGTCACACCAGGCAGACAGCATCCGCCAGGTCTATGAACCCCTCATAGAGTTCCAGAGCCACCAGAATCACGGAGAAGATCTTGAAAAAATTTGCAGGAATGTCTCCTCTCAATTGCTCCGGAAAGATTGGCGCAGCTACTTAAAGGTTGCCCGGCAGCAGCTTCCCCAGCAGGAAGAAAATGGTCTTCCGCTGCCGTTGGCGGAGATGTTCCTTGAGACGCAGGGCGGAAAAGTAGTGGAATCTCTGGCGCATATCCGAAAGCTGACCAAGGAGCATAAGTTCCGTTCCGCAATGGAAGAAGCTTACCGTACCCTGCAGGAAGCACCCACCTATCTGCCTCTGCACGTCCAAATCGGCGATATCCTGTTTCGCGAAGGACATACCCAGGCAGCCATCGATAAATACATTTTAATTGCCCGGTTGTACAGCCTGCGGGGAGAAGCCAGCCAGGCCATTCAATTATTGATGAATTTAGCAAAAGCAATGCCGATGGATGTTTCCATCCGTTCCCGCCTCATTGACCTCCTGAAAGACCAGGGAAGAAGTGAAGAGGCTATCGAACAATATATTGAACTGGCAAACATTCATTATCATCAGGCCGAATTGGATCTGGCCCGCAAGAATTACGTAAACGCGCTGCAATTCGCGCAATCTACTCCGTCCCAGCGCGAAACCATCGTCCGGATACTTTACAAGATCGCAGATATTGACCAGCAGCAGCTCGATTGGCGGGAAGCGATCAAAATTTACGAACAGATCTGCAAACTTGTTCCGGAAGACCCGCAGACTCGGGCACAGCTGACCAGCTTGAAAATCCGCCTCGGCAAGGAAAAAGAAGCCTTGCAGGACATTGACGAATATATTTCTTTGCTCATCGGAAAGTCCAAACGCCGCATCGCCATTGATTTCATGGGGGAGTTAATTACCGAATACCCCAACATTGCCGAGCTCCGCAACCGGTTGGCCGAATTGTATATCCAGGATGGTCAAATTTTAGAGGCCGTTGACCAGCTCGACGCCATAGCAGACGAGTTATTGAATGCAAATAACCGCTTTGGAGCAATTTCTGTCCTGCAAAAGATCATTTCATTGGATCCACCCAATGTCGCCTCATTCCGGGAGGCTTTGAACCAATTAAGAGGGAAATAATCGTCCCCGCACTGGTTCAACAATTCAATGTTACAGCACTTTGATTCACCTATAAGGGGTTATCGTTGAAAGTCTTATCCGATCAAAACCTGCGCAGCCGGTTAATAGGGTGCGCAGTGGGTTCAGTTGTTGGGGACGCGCTCGGTATGCCCTTGGAATTCGGAGAGCCGCGCCCACTCAATCGTCTGATCACCGAAATGCTGCCGGGACGGTTACCGGCCGGACGGTTCACGGACGACACCGAAATGTCCATTGCCGTCGCAGAGAGCCTGCTCGCCGCACACCCCCTGGATGGGGACGATCTGGCAAAACGCTTCGTACAGTGGCATAAATCCATGCCCCCCGATGAGGGGCTTCAAACCTCCCGTGTGCTGAGCTGGCTGGAGAAAGGTGAAAGCTGGCAGACTGTTTCAGAGCGCATCGAGCGGGAAATGCCGGATAGCGCAGGCAACGGTTCTATCATGCGCTGCTGGCCCATCGCAGTACTGTGGTGGAACAACCGCTCACAGCGTATTGCCGACAGCACCCTCCAAAGCCGGATCACACACCCCCACCCGGATTGTATTGCCGCTTGCAAGTGGCTCAATCTGATGATTGTTGACCTTGCCAAAGGGGCCTCGCCTCTCCAGGCATTCGATGCCAGCCTTCAATCCATTGTGATTCCCGAAGATTTTCGAAAAATGTTGAACGCTGCCCCACAGCGGAGCCGGCAGGAATTAAAAAACACCGGATGGGTGCGCCACACAGCAGAAAGCGCGATTTGGGCACTCCTCAACACATCCTCCTTTGAAGATGCCGTGGTCCAGGCCGTGAACCTGGGCGGGGATGCGGATACCGTAGGTGCGGTAGTGGGTGCTCTGGCAGGTGCGGCTTATGGCATTGAAACCATTCCCCAACGCTGGCGCAGTGCCCTTCAGGGAGAATGGCCGCTGAACTCGGGAAATGTATGGCGCGAAGCGGATTTCGTCGGGCTAGCAGACCGGTTGATGACCCTCGCTCAATCTGCATAATATCGCTCTCCGTCACATTTCATATTCGAACGCTTACCATGAAAACTTCGCATCATCCGATGTTATAATCCCATTATGGACGAGATCAGTCTTGCGCACGCAGCACAAAATGGCGATCTGGATGCCTTCAACCGCCTGGTGTTGGTCCACCAGGGGCTTGCTTACAATGTCGCCTATCGCATTCTTGGCGACCCGCACGCCGCGGATGATGCTACCCAGGATGCGTTCATTGCCGCATACAAAAATCTCAAAAGGTATCGCGGAGGGTCTTTCCGGGCCTGGTTGATGCGAATCGTCACCAATAAATGCTACGACGAACTCCGCAGGCAGAAACGCCGCCCCCAGACACCTCTCGAACCGGTTAATCCGGACACCAATGAAGAAATCGAATCGCCTGAATGGATTCAGGACGACTCCCCTTCACCCGAAGATCAAACGGAAACCATGGCCCTTGAAGAGGCTATCCAGGACTGCATCCAGCAGCTTCCGGATGACTTTCGCGTCGTTGTAGTCATGGTTGATGTCCAGGACTTGGACTATGATGAGGCCTCCCAGGCGATTGGGAAACCTCTTGGAACCATCAAGAGCCGGTTATACCGCGCTCGCACCCGCCTCAAGGACTGCCTTCAGGGATACCGGGAACTTTTGCCCGCTATGTTCCGTCTTGATAACGAGGAACTATCATGAAACCGCAAGAGTGGCAGGTACTTTCCACATATATTGATAATCAGCTTTCCCCCGAAGAAAAAGCTGCTGTGGAAAAGCGCCTCTCAACGGACCCGGAAATTCAGAAAGCCCTTGAGGAGTTGCTGCAAACCAGAGCCCTCTTACGCAGAATGCCGCAGCGCCCTGTTCCACACAATTTCACGCTCACGCCCGAGATGGTTTCATCCGGACCATCCGTTGCGGGACGGCTGTTTCCGGTTTTCAGCTTCTCTTCTGCGTTGGCAAGTGTGCTGCTGGTCATCAGCATTGTATTTCAATGGGGCCTGGGAACTTCTTCGCAGGCAATGCAGGCCAAACTGGAATCTGCGGATATGGCCTCAGCTTATGAGGTAACTACCGAAGAGGTAAATGCCGAATCGATGACCGCCGGAGAAGAGCCTACCCCGCCCATTATCCTGTGGGGAGAGCAGGATAGCTTTGGAGCAGTCGCCACCGGAAAAGGCGGTAGTGGAGGTGGAAGCGAGCCTGCGCCTCTGGCAATGGAAGAAGCTCCGGAAACACTTATGGCTCCCATGATGGAAGAGGAATCAGCAGCAGGTGCAGGCTTGCCGGAAGACCGGTCCACTGCTCCCGCGCTGGAAATGCCGCAGGCAGAAAATGCTGTCCCGGAAGACTCCATGATGGAAGAAGCCGCGCCGCAAACCGAATCCCTCCCGGCCGATGAGAACGCGGCCCAAATGAGGGAAGTCCCGCCCCAGGAAAGCAGTCCGGAAGCACTGGATGGTGGAGGCCCAATCCTGGGCATTCCCTCCGAAGAAGAAGGACAAATGCTGGTTCCGGAAGAGAGCTACAGTAGTGCGGTTCAGCCCGAGCCTCAGAAAGCACCCCGGCAGATACCCGTCCTGCAAATTATTCTGGGAACTCTGGCCCTCGCCAGTGGAATAACCGCCCTGCTCATTCATCGCAAAAATCTGTCATGACCCACACCCACCGCTCCATTCATTTCTGCCCGCACTGCGGGACCCCTGTTCAATCCCAATTGCGACATGGAGAATACCGCCCCACCTGCCCTTCCTGTGGATGGATCTATTTCCCCGACCCCAAGGTTGCCGCAGCCGTGCTGGTCAGGAAAGATGGGCAGGTTCTGTTAACCCAACGCTCCTATGAACCGGATCAGGGTAAATGGGCCCTGCCCGCCGGGTTTATGAACGCTTTTGAAGACCCCGAAAAAGCGGCTTGCCGGGAATGTCTCGAAGAGACCGGGTTAGAAGTTGCTGTCACCGGCCTTCTCACGGTCGTATCCGGACGCGAACATCCCGAAGGGGCCGATATGGTGCTGGTATATGAAGGGCAGGTTACCGGCGGAACCCTCAAGGCGGGAGACGACGCGGCAGACGCCAGGTTCTTCAACCTCGAAAAACTCCCTCCGCTGGCATTCCGGGCGACCCGTATCGTGTTGGGCAAAGAATAATCCCTCTCTGCAAACTGATCCTGAAAACACCCGGAACCTCTTCTGAGAAGAAGCTGGCATCTGCTTTTTCATTAAAATTGTCTGGAATGGCCATTTTTTCTGATAAAATAAAATTAGTTTGGACTTTTGTTCTGATAATACCCTGAAAGATCAGGAAGAAATACGTGGCAAAAACGAATTCAAGCTCGCGATCTAAATCTACCGGAAGCACAAAAAAACCTGCGTCAACCCGCCGGACAATGGCGCGTCCCGCAAAAAAGACCACACGCACATCCGCTCGGACGACACGCACCCGCTCTAAAACCACAAAAAGCAAGCAGATACCGTCCTTTTCATTGGGCCAGGTCTCTCCGGAACGCAAGCTGGACATTATCGGCGTGTTTCTGGCGCTGATCGGGTTGTTAACCTTCCTGAGTCTCATCTCGGCAGAGCGCAGCCAACTGACCGGTTGGTGGGTTAACGCGCTGCGCTGGGCCGTGGGCTGGGGAACCTATGCGCTGCCTTTAGTGCTGATCGCGGCCGGCCTCTGGCTGGTTTTCCGCAACATCGATCAACTGCCCCGCCTCTCCCCGGAACGCATTACCGGCATTTTCCTGCTCCTCGGGAATATTCTCACCTGGCTGCACCTCGCAGCCGGAGGTGGATGGGATCTGGCACTGGCCGGACAGGGTGGAGGCCACATCGGCGGCATGTTTGAACGCGCGCTGGTATTGGGGATTGGAAAACTGGGCACGGTCATCGCCCTTCTGGGCTGGCTCCTGATCGCAGCCGCACTGACCCTCGATAAATCTATTCCCGAGCTGATTCGGCACTTAAAACCCCTCCTGAGCACCATCCAGAACCTCTTCGAGAAAAAACGTCAGCAGCAAGAACAGGAGCCGGACGAAGCCTTCGGCAAAATGCCGCATCCGGTTGAGCAGATAACCCCTGAGGAACATGCCCCCCTTCAGGAAGTGAGTGTGCATCCCGCGCAGGAAGAAACACAAAAAGAACCCGCTGCCGCTGCTTCAAAAACAAAAAATGAAACGGCTCAGACCAGGCGTTCTGATTCCGCTTCTGAAACCCAACCCCATATCCCGCATACGACCATTACCGCATCGGCAAAGAACTGGAAACTGCCCGCGGTTGGAGATATCCTCGACCCGGCCACTCCGGTCATGATTCAGGAAAACGTGGACCATGACCGCGCCAGGCTGATTGAAGATACCCTGGCTTCCTTTGGGGCCCCCGGACATGTGGTTTCCATTCAGCGCGGGCCGACCATCACCCAATACGGCATCGAACCGGATTACATCGAGTCCCGTAACGGCCGTACCCGTGTGCGGGTCAGCAAAATCGCCAACCTGGCCGATGACCTCGCGCTGGCGCTGGCCGCCACCCGAATCCGCATCCAGGCCCCCGTGCCGGGGCACAGCTATCTGGGCATCGAGGTCCCCAACGCCGAAATCAGTCAGGTCTCGCTGCTGGAAGTCATCGAAAGCAAATCTTTCAAGAAACTGCGCTCCCCGCTGCGCTTATCCCTCGGGAAAGATGTGGCCGGTAAACCCGTGGCGGTTGACCTGGCAAACATGCCCCACCTGCTCATCGCCGGTACTACCGGTTCCGGTAAGTCGGTGTGCATCAACTCGGTCCTGTGTTCTTTTCTGATGAACAACTCCCCCGCGGACCTGCGGCTGGTGCTGGTGGACCCCAAACGGGTGGAGCTGACCGGATACAACGGCATTCCCCACCTGTTAGCCCCCGTCATCGTGGAGACCGACCGCGTGATCGGCGCGCTGCAGTGGATGCTGCGCGAAATGGATGGCCGTTACCACAAGTTCGCCAAACTCGGCGTGCGCAACATCACCGAGTACAACCGGCGGCAGTCGCAGGAACATCTACCCTACATCGTGGTGGTGATCGATGAACTGGCGGACCTGATGATGCTCGCCCCGGATGAAACCGAACGGGCCATCACCCGGCTGGCCCAACTGGCACGCGCCACGGGTATCCACCTGATTTTGGCAACCCAGCGCCCCTCCGTGAATGTCGTCACCGGCCTGATCAAAGCCAACTTCCCGGCAAGGGTTGCCTTCGCCGTCGCCTCCGGGATCGACAGCCGGGTCATCCTCGACCAGCCCGGCGCGGAACGGCTGCTCGGTCGTGGAGATATGCTCTTCCAGGCCCCCGATGCCGCTGCTCCGGTCCGCTTGCAGGGTGTTTTCGTCTCCGAGGGTGAAATCCAGCGTCTGGTCGATTATTGGAAAATCGTCGCCGCGGAAGCTTTCCAGAACGTCATGTCTTCCGGAGCGGAAGGCCCCATTGATATGCCTCTGCCGCCGGGCGTACCGCTCACTCAGGCAGCGCTGTTTGAGGAGATGGAGCCGGAGGAAAAAGGCGACCCGCTGCTCGATGAAGCGATTGAACTGGTACGGCGCGAAGGCCGCGCTTCCATCACCATGCTCCAGCGCCGCATGCGCATCGGCTACACCCGCGCTGCACGGATCATCGACCATCTGGAAGAGAAAGGCATCATCAGCCCGACCCTTCCGCATACCCAGGTCAGAGAAGTCTTGGATTATGGGGACATGGCTCCGCCTGTTGAAGAGTAAACCGGAAATTTTTGAGCACGTTTTGATGAGGTTCTGGTTTACAAAGCCGGGACCTCTTTTTTTGTAAAGTTAAAAAGAGGCTACAATTATTCTGTATCCGGAACATTGGACCGTTCGAGAAAGGCTAAAAAATGGGAAACCTGAGTTCGATTGATGTATTCTTTTTAGTATGCGCAGTAATTGGGGGCACGCTGTTCTTGGTGCGGACCATTCTCTTCTTTGTGGGTGGAATTGGAGACACCGACCTGGATGGAGATCCGGGCGGCATAGACCTGGATCTGGATGGGCATTTCGACGCCGATTTCCATGGCGATATGGAGCATGACCTCGCCAACACCGATTCCAGTTTCCGCATCCTTTCCTTGCAGGGCATCACGGCTTTCTTTATGATGTTCGGGCTGGTCGGGCTGGCAGTTTCTACCGGAGTGAAAAACTCCTTCCTTTCCGTGCTTGGCGGGCTCGCCTCGGGGTTGATCGCGGTGTGGATCATCAGCAAAATCTACAGCGGCATGAAAAACCTTCAGGCCGATGGCACTTTGAAGTTCGAGAACGCGGCCGGAAAAGAAGGCACCGTTTATCTCAAGATTCCCAAAGGCGGGACCGGCCAGGTGCGGGTATCTGTTCAGGGGTCGTTACGCGTCCTGGATGCCACCTCGGCCGATGGACAGGAAATTCAGACCGGAGAAAATATCCGGGTTGAAAAAGTTATCAGCGGGAATATTCTCGTTGTAAGTAAAATCCAATAAACCAAATAGGAGGTTAACATGGGTTCTACAATTTTGTGGATCATCGCAATTGGCGCGCTGGTCGTTCTGCTGTTTTCCACGGTTCTATTTCTGGCAGGGCGCTATAAAAGATGTCCTTCCGATAAAATACTGGTGATTTACGGTAAGGTCGAAGAAGGACGCTCCAGCCGGTGTATGCATGGCGGCGGTGCACTGATTTTACCGCTGGTTCAGGACTACGCTTATCTGAGCCTGACACCGATGACCATCAGCATCCCGCTCCAGGGCGCGCTCTCACAGCAGAACATCCGCATCAACGTACCCAGCACCTTCACGGTCGGCATCAGCACCCAGTCAGATATCATGACCAACGCGGCCGAGCGTCTTTTGGGGTTGAAAGGGGCGGAAATCGAAGATATGGCCAAGGAAATCATCTTCGGCCAGCTCCGTCTGACCGTGGCATCTCTGACCATTGAACAGATTAACCAGGACCGCGAAAGTTTTCTGGAGGAGATTCGCAAGAATGTCGATCCCGAATTAAACAAAATTGGTCTGATTCTGATCAACGTCAACATCACCGACATCACCGATGAATCGGATTATATCGACAGCATCGGTAAGAAAGCCGCCTCCGAAGCCATCAACAAAGCCAGAGTAGACGTGGCCGAGCAGGAAAAACTGGGTGCCATCGGCGCCTCCGAAGCGGACCGGGAGAAAGAGATCCGCGTTGCGGAGAACCTGGCTTCTGCCGAAAAAGGTCGGAAAAAGGCATTGGCAGATCAGCGTATTTATGTTCAGGAACGTGAAGCCAGCGCTGTGATGGGTGAAAACACCGCTAAAGTGGATATTGCGAAATCCAACGCTCAACTGGCCGTCCAGCAGGCCATGGCCAGACAGCAGTCGGAAGTGGCCCAGAGAGAAGCCGAAGTACAGATCCAGAAAGCGCAGTACAAGGCCGAACAGGAACGCCTGAAAGCCGCTGAAGTGGTCCAGCAGGAAATCGAAAAACAGAAGATTGAAATCAACGCCGAAGCTACCGCGGAACGCACCCGGCGCGAGGCCAAAGGTGAAGCCGATGGCATCCTGCTGAAATACATGGCGGAAGCCGAAGGTCAGCGTAAGCTGCTCGAAAGTAAAGCGCAGGGCTACAACTCGCTGGTGAAGAGCGTCAATGGCGACGCCAAAGCAGCCGCCACTCTGTTGTTGATCGAGAAGATGGAACAGCTCGTCTCCAAACAAGTCGAAGCCATCAGCAACCTGAAAATCGATAAGATCACCGTCTGGGATTCGGGCGGAAGCCAAGGGTCTTCAACCGCCAATTTCGTCTCCGGACTGGTCAAGTCCATCCCCCCATTGCATGACATTTCTGCAATGGTCGGCCTGGAACTGCCGGAATACCTCGGCAAGACCGTAGAAGAGACTGCAAAAAAACAGGCCGCTGAACCGGAACAACCGGAAGTGAAAGAATAAACTTCTTTTAAAAAAACAGCATAAAAACGCTTCGCCTGGGCGGAGCGTTTTTCTTTAACAATCATGCGGTTTCTTATCTGGAGAGGGCAGCTATTCCATCTCGCCAAAGTGGGACATCACCAGCGCCGTAACGGCCACGGCTGCGGTCTCCATGCGCAGGACGCGCGGGCCCAGCGTCACGGGTGTAAACCCGGCCTGGATGGCCGATTCTACCTCTGCCTCCGAAAACCCTCCTTCCGGGCCGATCAGGACCGCAGCCCGGCATCCCGCCCCGCTTCCCTCGTTGGCGCCCAGCGCCTGGCGAAGGCTATGCGAATTCCCCTGAGTGTGGGGGATAAGCCGCAGGATGGGGGTGCCCTCGGCGAAGCGCAGAGCTTCTTCCAGCTTCACGGGGGCTTGCAGGGTGGGCACCCGCCCCCGTCCGCTCTGCTCGGCCGCTTCGGTAAGGATGCGCTGCCAGCGCACTAGCTTCTTGTCAAAATCCTTGCCGGACTGCACCAGGCTGCGGCTGGAAATCACCGGCAGGAACCCGCCCGCGCCCAGCTCCGTGCATTTCTGGAGCATCCATTCGAACTTCTCCCGCTGCGAAAGGCACAGCAGCAGGGTAAGTTCAACCTCCGGCTCGCCCGGCGCGGGACGTTTCGCCGTAACCTGCCCCTGAACCTGTTTTCCGGACGGCTCCAGCAGGGTCACCTCATATTCACTGCCCCGGTTATCCAGCACAATCACCGGCTCGCCGGGCTGCATTCGCAGCACATGCCGGATCTGGTGGGAAATATCCTCCGGGAAAGTTACCGTCGTTTCGGTGATGCGGTCGGGGGTCAGAAAAAAACGCTGCATGGGGTTAGCGGTCCTCCATAAAAGCTAGTCCTCTTCCGACCCGGAGCGCGCTGCATTCCGGTCCAGCCCGGAAATCACGATGCAGTACTCCCCGCGCGGGGTGGTTTCTTCAAAATGGGCAATCAACTCGGAAAGCGAACCCCGGTCGACGGCTTCGAACATCTTGGTCAGGTCATTGGCAACCGCCGCTTGGCGGTCGCCGTACACCGTCAGGGCATCCTTGAGGAAGGCTATCAGGCGGTAGGGACTTTCGTAGAAAATCTGCGTGTGCGCGGATTCCTGGTCCTCGGCGAAAAAGCGTTTGCGCGGGCCGGACTTGCGCGGCGGGAAGCCGCGGAAGGTGAAACTGTGGACCGGCAGACCGGAGAGGATCAGCGCCGAGATCAGCGCGGTCGGCCCGGGGATGGAGGTGATGGGGATATCCGCCTCAATCGCCGCCCGCACCAGGGTATAACCGGGGTCCGAAACGGCCGGGCTGCCGGCGTTGGTGACCAGCGCCACCGACTGCCCCGATTGCAGAGCGCTCAGGATCCGCGGCAGGTTGCGCTTCTCATTCTGCTCGTAGAACGAGATCTGTGGCTTCTTGATATCAAAATGCTTGAGTAGAATCCCCGTCTTACGGGTGTCTTCACTGACAACGATATCCACCGTTTTGAGGGTTTCCAATGCCCGCAGGGTGATATCGCCTAAGTTTCCAATGGGTGTCGCAACCAGATATAACATACTGCCGTCCATTTCTAAGGATTTTCAGGCTGAGTATATCACGAAGCAGACGCGCAAAGTATGAAAACCCGCATGTCATCGCGAGCCGCCGGGAATGACAGTGTACTACCTCCCTCTCCGGTACACCATGACAAATGCCGGATCAACGGTCGGGTGGGTGCAGGGGTGGTGAACAGAGCATTCCCCATAAACTGCCGGCACCCCGGAACCCACCGGCCCAGATATACCGTTCATCATGCCACAAAGTCGTTTCAAACAAAAAAGGAATTTCTTTGCGGTCTTCGCGTCTTAGCGTGAGGTAAAGAATTTCTCACAAAACCCTTGCCCCCAAAAAATGTCATTCTGAGGCCGTGAGGCCGAAGAATCTCTGGCTTCCTCGAAGGCGAATAAACAAAAAAGGAATTTTTGCACCTGGCATCTTTGCATAAGTACATTTCCCCTTTTTGCGTCGTTGCGAGCCGCCGGGTTCTTTTCCCGGCGAGCGCGGCAACCTCCCCCCAGGCGCCACATCTATCCCCCCAAAAATGTCATTCTGAGGCCGCAAGGCCGAAGAATCTCTGGTTCCCTCGAAAACGAATAAACAAAAAAGGAATTCCTTTGCGCACTTGGCGTCTTAGCGAGAGACAAAGAATTTCTCACAAAAACCTTGCCCTCTTAGCATCTTAGCGTGAGTACATCTCCCCTTTTTGCGTCGTTGCGAGCCGCCGGGTTCTTTTCCCGGAGAGCGCGGCAACCCCCCCCCAGGCGCCACATCTATCCCCCTAAAAATGTCATTCTGAGGCCGAAGAATCTCTGGGTCCCTCGAAAAGGCGAATAAACAAAAAGGGAATTTCTTTGCGATCTTAGCGTCTTAGCGTGAGACAAAGAATTTCTCACAAAACCCTTGCGCTCTTAACATCTTAGCGTGAGTACATTTCCCCTTTCTGCGTCGTTGCGAGCCGCCGGGTTCTTTCCCCGGCGAGCGCGGCAACCTCCCCCTTGGC